>NZ_JBVJRT010000004.1:0-768932 GCF_055607425.1 Lentzea sp. NPDC037011
TGTGCAGGACGGTGAACCAGACGTTGAGCAGGCCGCTGAAGTGAACGGTGAGCCAGGTCAGCTCGACGAGCATGCCGGTGGCGTAGGCGTTGTGGTAGGCGGGGGTACCGGTGCCGGGGTACTGGTCGAGGCCGTGGGTGGTGATGGCGGCGGGGGCGTGGTCGAGCAGGACGCGGTGGGTGTCGCGGACCTGGTCGTCGGTGATGGCGTGGGGGTCGGCCCGGGTGGCGGCGGCCAGTCGCAGGCAGGCCAGGTGCAGGTCGGTGTAGGGCGGAGCGCCGGGGCGGTCGAAGGTGGGGTTGCCGTGGTCGTCGACCAGGTGCAGCAGCATTGCCTCGGCCTGCTCGGCGCGGGTGTCGGGGTCGGGGTGGGGGAGAAGTTCGGACAGGGTGTTGTAGCCGATGACGGTGTGGTGGGTCATGGAGTAGCGGCTGCGGTTGAGCAGGCTGACGACGTTGATGACCAGTTCCTTGGTGACCCGGTCGAGGAAGCCCGAGGTCGGGTAGCGGACGGTGCCGCCCTGTGCGGTGTCGGGGTTGGGGATCTCGGTGAGCACGCCGGCGTCGAAGATGACCGAGTTGGCGTACGGGACCTCGGTGATGGCCAGCGCGGGGTGGTGGGCCATGGTGCGGAACAGGTTGCTGGGGATGCCCCAGGTGGCGATGCTCAGCTCGTAGGCCGCTTCCACCTCGGCGTTCATGCCGGCGCGGGGCAGTGGCGGCACGCGGGTGCCGGTGGTGGGCAGGACGAGTTCGTCGGCCATCGGTTCAGTCCTCCGAAGTTTTGGGACGCTGGCGTCTCTCGGGCGCAACCGGTGGGGACTCGTGGTCACGGGAACGTGAGCCGGACCAACTGGGGGTCGTGGTCGCTGACCTGGTCGGCGAACTCGGCGTTGACGTGGACGATGTCGTAGTCGTAGCCGCCCGCGACCAGGCTCGGGCTGAGCAGGACGTGGTCGAGGACCTGGGCGTTGCCCTGGTGGATGTAGGTGTAGCGCTCCGCTTCGCGCAGGGTGGCGGGCAGGTCGGTCAGACCGAGGTCCTGCAGCGCCCGTAGCGGTGGCGAGAACTCGGTGTCGTTGAAGTCGCCCGCGAGCACCAGTCGTGCGTTCGGGTTGCCGTCCAGCAGCCGGCGGGCGAACTCGCCCAGCAGTGCGGTCTGCTCGCCGCGTGGGACGCGGCTGGGTGTGCGGGGCGGCTGGAAGCGGCCGAAGGTGGGGTCGTCGCCGCGCTGGGAGCTCAGGTGGTTGGCCACGATGACCAAGCGGGTGCCGCGGAAGGTGAACTCCCCGGCCAGCGACTTGCGGGTGTCGGTGAAGGCGGGGTGCTCGGGCTGGATGCGGCCGGGGCTGACGGTGAGCGTGCCGTCCGGCGCGACCTGGACCGGTGTGGTCGCGGTGCCGCCGGGGCGGTCGACGAAGGACAGCCCGATGTCGGTGCGGAAGAGGAACCCGACCCGGATGTTGCCACCCGGCACGCCGCCGTCGGCGTGGTCGAGCGGGTCGATCTGCCGGAAGGCGTAGCGCGGGCCGCCGGCGGCGGTGATCGCGTCCACGAGGTTTTGCCAGGTGCGCCCGGCGGTGGTGACGCCGGTGTCGGCCGGCCCGTCGTCGTCCTGGACCTCCTCGACGACGACCACCGCGGGCGAGGCGAGGTGGGTCGTGATGGTGCGCGCGAGCTCGGCGAACTTCTCGGGCGGCGACACCACCGAAAGGTTCTCGACGTTGAACGTCGCGATCGTCAGCTCGTCGGCCGCCGCGGGCCGCGCGGTCTCCCGGGCCAGGCCCGCTGGGTGGCGGGTCGAAGAGCACGTGGCCACGATCTCGTAGGCGCCGTAACGGTAGTCCAGGACACCGCAGGCCCGGGAGAGCCGGTCGCCGACGTCGATGCCCGCGGGGATGGCGTCGGACACGGGCCCGGAGACCAGGCCGAGCCGTTCCGGGTTGGGGTCGTGCTCCCGCACGGGCAGCGCGCCTCGATCGGCCAGGACCGAGGCGTCCACGCCGTCGTCGGCCACGACGGTGACCCGCCTGCCACCGGAGAACTCCAGTGCCGGGGACACCGCGACCGGCTCGTCCACCCGCACGGGCATGCCCTCCAGCGACTCGTAGAAGTCCAAGCCCTGGGTGTCGGGGTCGAACGCGGCGCTGTGCTCGACGTCGCCGACCACGTCGTCCTTGACCACCTCCCGCGGGGGAACCCGGCCGGACCCGCCCAGCAGGACGGGTGCGGGCACCGGGTGACGGCCCACCACGACCACCGCTGCCGGACCGCCGATGCGAGTCACCGACAGGTTCGCGTTGGCGGGGATGTCGCCGCCGTCGCGGTGCTCCTGCACGACGCCGGAGACCCGCACCAGGTCACCGGCACGCGGGACGGGTGTGTCGACGGCGACCTGGACCGCCTCGGAGGTGGCCGGATCGGCGTCGGGGGTGAGCGAGTGCAGCCAGAACAGCCCGCGTCGGGCGTCGCCGGCCACGACCACGCCCCGCCTGACGGTCACCCGCTGTCCTGTCAGCGGCGACCGGTGCCCGCCGCCCTGCACGTCGTGCACGTCCACCACCGGTGCCCGCAGCGGACCTGCCGAAGCCCCGACGAAGGCCGAGGCCGGGGCCGGGCACAGCAGCACCACAACCGCGCCGAGAACGAGCGCCGGCGTTCTCACCGTGTCGCCTGAGCGGTGGACTCGAGCGGCTCGCGCGGCAGCACCAACTCCGGCAGCGTGCCGTACGGCCACGCCACCTCTGCGCGCGCCCGCACGGGCGCAGTCGCGCCGTCCAGCATCGCCCGCGCCCGCGCGGTGGCGTCGAGGACCTCGTAACCGGGCAGGGTCTGCTGTTCGGTCTCGGCGAGGCTGAACGGGCGGCCGTCGAAGAACCCGGCCATCTCCTCACCGACACCGTAGGCGGGGTCACCGCGGCGGGCCTGGTTGAGGCGGTGGTGGATGTTCCACTCGTCGTGGGCGCCCAGGCTGAACGCGGTGCTCACCCGAGTGCCGTAGTAGACCAGGAACCTCCGGCGCCGCGCCTCGTAGACCATCGCGTCCTGGGGCTCGCTCGGATCCAGCGGGCGGCGCCCGCCTGTGCCGTCGTCGACGGTGGCGAAGTCGAGGTAGAACTGCGGATCGGTGGCGTAGCGGCGGGCGAAGTAGCCCTCCATCCGGTCAGTGAGCGATTCACCGCCGCTGCGCAACGAGAAGAACTCCCGCGCGTCGGTGGGACCGAGGAAGTAGTAGGCGTCGAACGCGCCGCCGAGCTTGAGGTCCCTGCGGGCCGAGTCGGCCAGGTAGTCGTCCTCGATCAGCACACGGGACCACATGCGCATGTAGTCCCCGCCCGTCGGATGGGTCTGGGCCAGCAGTTGTTCCAGGGTCAGGCCGGGGTACTTGTCCTGCAGGGCCGCGATGTGGCGGGTGATCAGACCTGTGCCCTGGCGGGACTCCAGCTGGTAGGCGGCCGGGTTGAGGAAGAAGAACCGTTCGCCCCACTGCTCGGTGAGCCTGCGGGCGGTGTGGTTGGCGATGTCGACGTTGGTGGCGAAGTACCCGCCGCCGCGGGAGCTGATCGGGCAGCTGAGGTAGACCACCACGCGGCCCTCGGCCTGGGCGCGCGCCAGGTCGGACTTGATCAACGCGGTGTGCAGCTCGAACACGTCGAACCACGCGCCGGTGTGCCAGGTGAACTTCATGATCGGCCGCTCCGGCACCGGATACCCGGTCTCGGTCTCGGGCTCCGCGGTGCCGTCCTGGGCACGCAGCAGCGACGCGGGGGTCGTGGTGCCGGTCACGGCGCCGCCACCTCCTCGACAGGACGCTCGCCGTCACCGAGGTCGGCCTGGCGCAGCACCGCGGTCAGGGTGCCGCTTCCGGGGATCCGCGGCTGCACCGGCGTCAACCGGCCGTAGGGGTCGGCCCAGAACACCGACGTGATGTCGGGGAAGTTCTGCCGCAGCCGGGCCACGGCCTCGTCCACACCGTCGACCGACCGCATCTTCTCCGGCAGGCACACGTAGCCGCCCTGCTCGGGGGGAACCAGACCGCGCACGAGTTGGCGCATCATCACCTGGTCGCGTCGCGAGGCCACCGGATCGTCCTCGGCGGGCGGCTGGGAGGGGTCGAGCAGGATCGCCGACCCGCCGCCGCGCGTGGACACCTGGTCGATCTCGGGCACCAGTCGCCACAGCTGCTGAGCCTGGTGGCTCTGCAACGACCCGGCCAGGTTGGCCTCGACCCCGCGGTAGTGGCAGTAGTCGACGAAGAACCTGATGTCCTCCAACGGCAGGATGCCCTTGCGCACCAAGGCCTCCGGCCCGGTGCCGGTGACGTCGTACCGGTTGAAGTCCACAATGGAGGAAACGTCTGCCCCGGTGGGCTCGGTGGTGTCGACCAGGCCGACCCTGGCCACCTTGAACAGGATGCTGGTGTCGAGCATGATGCCGTCGGCCCCGGCGTCCGCGGTCGCGTCGACCATGTTCTTGATCGCTTCCCGGTCGGTCCGCTCGGCCGGGGTGATGCCGAACTCCGAGTGCGGGAACGGCTCGTTGATCTTCACCCTGGTGGTGTCCGACCACTCCGGCAGCACACCGGCCTCGATCAGCTGCTCCAGGTCGGGCCGCTGCGGGAACAGCGGCCCGCCGTCGGGACCGGTCAGGTACTGGTGGTAGTCCAGCAGGTCGATCGTGCCCTCGACCGGTGAGTCCGCCGTGACGGGGGAGAACTCCCGCAGTGCCACCAGTTCGCGCACCACCAGCGGGTTGTCCCGACGTTCCCGCCACAGCACCAGGTCCTGTGCGAACAGCACCGACATCACCTGGCTGTGGCTGAACTGCTCGGTGCGGTTGAGCGTGCGCACCACCTCGGTCAGCACGTCCTTGAGGACCGGCAGGTGCATCCCGTCCAGGCCCACCTTGATGATGTTGCACGGGTGCACCCTGGTGCCCATCGACACCGCCACCCCCAGCGCCGCCTGGGACGCCTTGCCCGCGATCTCGTACGGCGACTTCTCCACCGCGTGCCCGCTGTCGGTGCGCCGGAACAGCAGCTGGTCCTCGCCGATGTTGGTGCTCAGCTGCACCTCCTGATCACGCGTGTAGTTCAGCACCGCGTCGGAGATGTCCATGATGGCCTGCGGCTTGATGTTGCCCAGCGCGCTGCGCGGATCCTCGCTGTCCACGATCCGCGCACCACCCAGCACCGCCTCCCGCGCCTCCTGCGGATCGAACACGCTGACCAACAACTTCCTGTTGTGCTGCCGATCATGTGCGTTGTCCTGCTTCGCGTTCACCATCGTCGAACACGCCTCCATCCGAATCGGACCTCGATCTGATGCAAGCAACCGCCACCGTCGAATCCAATACGGCATCGGACCGGCCATGCCTTCGTGTCCCGGAATCCTTCTGGAGACACCGGCGCCGCCACGGGCGGTAAGCCGGCTTCGGACCGGTTCACCTGCCAGAGCGCATCGCACGCCGGTGGGATGATGTGAGGGGCCACCAAGCCTTGGAAACGACCGCCGCGGCTGCCGCTGCCGCGGTCAGGGGGTTCGCTGGGACGGGGTGGCGAGCACGGTGCGCTGGATGGCCACGGCGGCGGCGCCGCGGGCCCAGAGCGTCGGGTCGTCGTTGATGAACCGCAGGTCGATCGGTGAGGCTTCGGCGTGGCGGGCTTGGGCGATGCCCGCGCGCACGCGCGACTCGGCGACCTGGGCGAGGCGGATGCCCTCGCCGGTGAGGATGACCCGCTCGGGCTGGGCGATGTTGGCGACGGCCGCGATCAGCGTGCCGAAGGCGTGCGCGGCTCGGCCGACGATCTGGTCGGCGACCGGGTTGCCGGCTTCGGCGAGGTCGAGGACCTCGTCGTAGGTGACGGGCCGGCCCAGGGTCAGGGCGGCCTGCGACCGGATGGCGTCCGTGGTGAGCAGGGCCTTCACGCAGCCGCGGTGCCCTTCCGGGCAGGACGGGCCGAGCGGGTCGACGGGGAAGTGCCCGAGCAGGCCCAGCCCGGAGTCCGGGCCGCTGACGAGGTGGTCGTGGATCACGAGCCCGCCACCGACACCGGCGCCGATGGTGAGCACGGCGAAGCTCCGCACGTCCTTGCCGTCGCCGAACCAGTGTTCGGCCTCCAGCAGGGCGTCCAGGTCGTTGGACACCACGGTCGGCCTGCCGGTGGCCGCGGCGACCGCCGCGCCGAGGTCGACCTCACCCCAGTGCAGGAACACCGCCCGCTGCACGTGGGTGAAGTCGCGGACGACGGCACCGATGCCGATGCCGATCGCGGTGACCGGGCGTGCCGGGTTGTCCAGTGCGGCGACCAGCTCGGCGATCTTGGCCACGACCGCTTCCGGGCTGTGGTCGGTGATCTCGACGGCGGCGCTGTCGAGGATGTCCGCGCGCAGGTTCGTCAGCACGCCGTAGGCGCGGAAGCCCGCGAGCTTGATGCCGATGAACCGCTGCACGTCCGGGTCGACGTCGAGGGGTTGCAGCGGTCGTCCGCCGCCGCGCAGGTTCGGTGTCTCCACCTCGCGCAGCAGGCCGACGTCCATCAACGGCTTGGTCAGCCGCGTCAGGCTCGCCGTCGACAGGCCCAGCCGGTCCGCCAGCTCCGAGCGGGCCAGTGGGCCGTGGAGCAGCACCTCCAGCGTCACGCGGCGGGCGGAGGGCAACAGGGGTGCCCAGGGCGATGCGGCGTCGAGCACCGTGCGCTCCTCGTCGGGGGTCGGGGGTAACCGAGCCGCAATAGTATCGCCGCAAAACTCTCTGACAAGACCTCCTGCGTGACAAAAACGTGACTAGCTGCGGGTTGACGGGTTACAGTCAGGTCGCCCTTAATGTTGCGACAAAGAAAACCCCGGTAGGCGACGCCGCCGTCGCGACTCTGGAGGATCGAGATGCGCAAGCACCCCTTGAGGCTGGTCACCGCAGTGGCCACCGCCTTGGCGCTGGTGATGACCGGGTGTTCGAGCGGGGGTGACTCCGGTGACCCGAGCACGCTCAAGGTGTGGTGGTGGGAGACCGACGACAGCGCGCTGTCGATGGCCTGGAAGCAGGCCGTCTCGATCTTCGAGAGGGAGCACCCCGGCGTCACCGTCAAGCAGGAGCTCAAGACCTACGAGCAGATGCAGCAGTCCGGGCAGCTCATCCTCGACTCGAACGACACCCCCGACGTGCTGGAGTACCTCAAGGGCAACGCCACCGCCGGTGTTGTGGCCAAGGCAGGCCTGCTCACCGACCTGACCGAGGTCTCCCAGACCCGGGGCTGGAAGCTGGACAACTCCGCCCAGGACGTCGGCCTCTACGACGACAACGGGTTGATGGGCTCGGGCAAGCGCTACGGCATCACGAACTACGGCGAGTACGTCGGCGTCTGGTACAACCAGGACCTGTTCGCCCAGCACGACGTGCAGGTGCCGACGAACATGGCCGAGTTCGAGAAGGCGCTGAAGACCTTCGCCGACAAGGGCGTCACGCCGCTCGCGCTCGGCTCGGCCGACTACCCCGGCCCGCACCTGCTGTACTCGCTCGCGCTCTCGCACATGAACGAGCAGTCCCTGGCTGCCTACCAGCGGTTCAAGGGTGAGGTCGACTGGTCGGCCTGGGAGAAGGCCGCCACCACCATGCGCCAGTGGGTGGACAAGAAGTACATCAGCACCGACTCCACCGGCATCCCCGCGCAGGACGCGGGCAACGCGTTCATCGCCGGCCAGTACCCCATGTTCGTCTCCGGCACCTGGTGGGCCGGGCAGATCGCCGAGCAGCCCAAGTTCAAGACCGGCCAGTTCCTGTTCCCGGGCAACAAGCTGCACCCCGGCTCCGGGGGGAACCTGTGGGTCGTGCCCGCGAAGGCGAAGAACAAGGACCTCGCTTACGACTTCCTGCAGATCACGCAGCGGCCCGAGGTGCAGAACCTGCTGGCCGACAAGGGTGGCGTGCCGGTCGCCGCCGAGCCGGGGGCGGCGAGCTCGGCGATGGGTCTGCTGGTCGGCGACCGGTTCACCGAGCTGCTCTCCGGCGACGACGGCGGGCTGGCCCTGTACCCGGACTTCCCCGTGGCCGGGCTCAACGACGTCCTGGTCGCCAACACCACCAACCTCGTCGGCGGTGACGCCAGTCCGCAGCAGGTGGTCCAGGCGATCAAGGCCGCCTACGACGCCGGCAAGCCGGCCGCCTAGAAACCGGCCGGGCCGAAAGGATCGCCATGTCCACGCACATCAGCGCACCCCGCCGGGCACGCAAGGCAACGTCCGAACGCCGGGGCGGCTACTGGTGGTACGTCCTGCCGGGCGCGGCCGGGTTCCTGGCCGTCGTCGCCGTGCCGTTCGGGATGAACCTCTGGTACAGCCTCACCTCCTTCCGAGGCGTCGGCGACCCGGTGTTCATCGGGTTCGAGAACTACCAGCGGCTGCTGGGCGACCCGCTGTTCTGGGCGTCTTTCCGGCACAGCGTGGCGTTCATCGTGGCCATGGCGATCCTCCCGACCGCCATCGGCGTGCTGGTCGCGGCGGTGCTGTTCAACTACATCTCACCGAAGTTCGGGACGAAGGTGGCGAGCTTCCTGCGCGCCACCTACTACCTGCCGCAGATCCTGCCGATCGCGGTCGCGGGCGTGCTGTGGAAGTGGATGTACCAACCGCAGTACGGGATCATCAACACCACCCTGCGCGACCTCGGCCTCGGCGGCCTGGCGCACAACTGGCTCGGCGACTCCGGCCTCGCCCTCTACGCCGTGATGAACGTGCTGGTCTGGTTGCAGGTCGGCTACACGGTCGTGGTGTTCATGGCCGGGCTCTCCCGCGTCGACCCCGCGCTGTACGAGGCCGCCGAGCTCGACGGCGCGACCTGGCTGCAGCAGTTCCGCACCATCACGCTCAACCAGCTGCGCCCGGAGATCGCGGTCGTGCTGATCACCACCTCGGTGGCGGCGCTCAAGGTGTTCGCGCCGATCTACGTGCTCACCCGCGGTGGACCCGGCACCAGCACGATCGTGCCCGCCTACTTCTCGTTCTCCAACTTCTTCACCACCACCAAGGTCGGCTACGGCGCCGCGGTGGCATCCGTGCTGGCGCTGATGATCTCGGTCGTCGCGGTCGCGCTGTTGCGCTACCAGACCCGCAACTCCGAAGGGTTCGAAGATGGCCGTCGATAGCCTGGAAAAGCCGGCCGCCGTGACCATGACGATCCCGCCCGCGCCACCGGTGCGCCGCCGGGTCAAGCGCCGCAAGCGCGGCGTCAGCGGCTGGGTGGTGCTCGCCCTGGTCGCCGGGATCGGCCTGCTGATGCTGTTCCCGTTCTGGATCGCGATCATCAACGCGTTCAAACCCGCACCCGACTACATCGCCAACGGGCCGGTCTCGCTGCCCACCGAACTGGACTTCTCCGCCCTGGTCGACTTCTGGGGCGGTGTGGACTTCAACCGCAAGCTGCTCAACAGCGTCGTGATCAGCGGCAGCGTGGCCCTGATCGCGGTGACGCTGAGCCTGCTGTCCGCGTTCGCCATCGGCATCGGCC
The DNA here is from genome assembly GCF_055607425.1 of Lentzea sp. NPDC037011. Lineage (NCBI taxonomy): Bacteria > Bacillati > Actinomycetota > Actinomycetes > Pseudonocardiales > Pseudonocardiaceae > Lentzea > Lentzea sp. NPDC037011. Next base: position 9,501 of record NZ_JBVJRT010000004.1, read on the forward strand.
GCATCCGCGGCCGGGTGTGGATCCTCGCGCTGTTCATGCTCGCGTTCACCATCCCGCAGGAAGCCCTGGTCTACCCGCTGTTCGTGCTCACCCGCGACCTCGGGCTCTACGACACGATGGCCGGCGTCGTCATCATCCTGGCCGTGCTGCAGAGCGCGTTCGGCACCTACATGCTGTCCTCGGTGCTGGGCACCTTCCCGCCCGAGGTGCTCGAAGCAGCCCGGCTCGACGGCGCCACCCGCCTGCAGGTGCTCCGGCTCGTGGTGCTGCCGCTGACCAGGCCGACGATGGCGGTGCTGATGACGTTCTTCTTCATCTGGACCTGGAACGACTTCTTCCTGCCCCTGGTGCTGCTGCCCTCCGCGGACAACCAGACCGTGTCGGTCGCGCTCGGCGCGCTCAGCGGCCAGTACACCAGCGACCCCACCGCCCTGGCCGCCGCGTCACTGGCGGGCATCCTGCCCGCGCTGGTGTTCTTCCTGCTCTTCCAACGCACGCTCATGCGCGGAGTGAACCTCGGCGCGGTCAAATGAACACCCCACGAAGGACGTCCATGACTCTCGACCAGACGGTCACCCCCACCCTGGCCACCGCACCGTGGTGGACCTCGGCCGTGGTCTACCAGGTCTACCCGCGCAGCTTCGCCGACTCCAACGGCGACGGCATCGGCGATCTGCCCGGCCTGATCACCCGGCTCGACCACCTGCACCGGCTCGGCGTCGACGTGGTCTGGCTGTCCCCGGTGTACGCCTCGCCGCACGCCGACAACGGCTACGACATCTCCGACTACCAGGCGATCGACCCGGCGTTCGGCACGCTGGAGGACTTCGACCGCCTGCTCGCCGAAGTGCACGCGCGGGACATGAAGCTGGTGATGGACCTGGTGGTCAACCACACCTCCGACGAGCATCCCTGGTTCGTGGAGTCCCGCTCTTCCCAGGACAACCCGAAACGTGACTGGTACTGGTGGCGTCCGCCGCGTGAGGGTTTCGAAGCCGGGCAACCCGGAGCCGAACCCACCAACTGGGAGTCGTTCTTCTCCGGGCCCACGTGGACCCTCGACGAGACCACCGGCGAGTACTACCTGCACCTGTTCGCCCCCAAGCAGCCCGACCTCAACTGGGAGAACCCCGAGGTCCGCCAGGCCGTGTACGAGATGATGCGCTGGTGGCTGGACCGGGGCGTGGACGGCTTCCGCATGGACGTCATCAACCTGATCTCCAAGGACCCCGCCCTGCCCGACGGTGCCACCACCGGCACCAGCGGACGCGGGGACGGATTCCCCCACTACGGCACGGGACCGCGCATCCACGAGTTCCTCCAGGAGATGCACCGCGAGGTCTTCGAGGGCCGGACGAACCAGCTGCTGACCGTGGGGGAGATGCCCGGCGTCACCTGGAAGGACGCCCGGCTGTTCACCGACCAGCGACGGCGCGAGCTCGACATGGTGTTCCAGTTCGAGCACGTCTCCCTCGACCACGGCCCCGGTGGGAAGTTCGACCCCAAGCCGCTGGACCTGCGCGACCTCAAAGCCTCGCTGGGCCGCTGGCAGACCGCGCTGGGCGAGGTCGGCTGGAACAGCCTGTACTGGAACAACCACGACCAGCCCCGCGTGGTGTCCCGCTTCGGCGACGACGACAGGTACTGGCGCGAATCGGCCACCGCGCTCGCGACCGTGCTGCACCTGCACCGCGGCACGCCGTTCATCTACCAGGGCGAAGAGCTGGGCATGACCAACGCGCCGTTCGCCGGCGTGCACGAGATGCGCGATGTCGAGTCGCTCAACCACTACGCCGAGACCGTCGCCGCGGGCGGCGAACCGGAATCGGTGTTGCGCGGCCTGCGCGCGATGGGGCGCGACAACGCCCGCACCCCCATGCAGTGGGACCCGACTGCCCAGGCCGGGTTCACCACCGGTGAACCGTGGATCACGGTCAACCCCAACCACACCTGGCTCAACGCCCGAGCCCAGTACGACGACCCGGACTCCGTCTTCCACCACTACCGCCGGCTCATCGAGCTGCGCCACTCGCTCCCGGTCGTGGCCCTGGGCGACTTCCGGATGCTCCTGGCCGACGAGCCCCACCTCTACGCCTATGAACGTTCCCTCCACGACGACCGCCTGCTCGTCGTGGCCAACCTCAGCGGCACACCGCAAACCGCCACCCTGAACGACGAATGGTCCGCCGCCGACCTGGTGCTGTCCAACATCGCAGAACCATCCGTCATCAATGGCCGGGTCGCCATGGAGCCGTGGTCCGCGCACGTTTTCCTGCGCTCATTCCCTGAAGGACGACGAGTCATGTCCGGCGTGAATTCTTTTATTGACAAGGAAAACGCGGGACCACTAGCCTGAAAAGGAAGCGCTTCGCGCGCACTGCGCCTGAAACCTCCGGACTTCTTGTTCTGTGACGTCTGCGCTTCTGCGTCACCGGTGAATCCGGAATGACGTGCCCCTTCCCAACGATGAGAAGAGGAATTCGCCATGCCCGCAGCAAGAATGAGCCGACCGGTGGCATTTGCCGCCGGTCTGGTGCTCGCCCTGATCGGCGTCGTCGCGCCGACCGGGGCGAGCACGGGGACGCCCCCGGCCCAGGCCGCCGCCGTCTCCACCGCCGACAGCGAGCAGCTCAAGACGTGGTGGCACGACAACCACGAGTTCAACACCAGCAGCCCGGTGGCCGGTGACAAGGTCAGGCGCTCGTCGTTCTACGACGTCCAGGTCGCCACCGCCGTGGCGCCCGCGACCAAGTACGACTCGTTCCCGTACATGAGCATCGCGCGCAGCGGGAAGGGCAAGATCGGCTACACCAAGGAAGACGGCGCCGAGTTCTCCTCGGCGGCGAACCTGACGATGAGCTGGTCGTCCTTCCAGTACGCCACCGACGTGTGGGTCGACGTCTCCCTGCGTACGGGCCAGACCATCTCCTCAGCCGACCAGGTCAAGATCAAGCCGAGCAGCCTGGACTTCGCCAAGCAGCTCGTCGACAGCGACACCGTGCGCATCAAGGTCCCCTACAGCACGGCGGGTCACCGCTTCTCCGTCGAGTTCGATCCGCAGCTGTACACCGCGTACAACGACATGTCGGGGCCGGCCACCGACGCCGGCAAGCTCACCACCGAGTCCGGTAGCGGCAACCGCGCCATCCACACCGAGCCCCGCAACTCCATGATGATCTTCGCCGAGCCGGCACCCGCCGGGGCGGAGCGGGACCGGCTGATCCCCACCGCGGCCTCGGGGAGCACCTACTACCCGCCGCAGGGGCAGGTCACGAACCTGAACACGATCAGCGAGGAGATCGTGTACTTCCGGCCCGGCACCTACTACATGACCTCGAAGTACCACGCGCTGCTGCCCAAGCAGGTCAAGTGGGTCTACCTGGCGCCGGGGGCCTACGTGAAGGGCGCCATCCGCTTCCCCGACGACAGCCAGGGCCTGTACAAGGTGACCGGCTACGGCGTGCTCTCCGGTGAGCAGTACGTCTACGAGGCCGACACCGCCAACAACTACGACCACCTCTCGGGTGCGTCCAACTGCCACTCCACCTGCGTGAAAATGCTGCAGTTCGCCTCGGCGCAGGGGCGGCAGCAACACCTGGACCTGCAGGGCGTGACCATCAACGAGCCCCCGTACCACTCGTTCGTCGTGTACGGGGACGAGCAGACCTTCAGCATGCGGGTCGAGAACTACAAGCAGGTCGGCTCCTGGTACTGGCAGACCGACGGCATCGAGCTCTACCGCGGCAGCACCATGAAGAACACGTTCTTCAACGCCAACGACGACGTGCTGAAGATGTACCACAGCGACGTCACCATCGATAACACCGTCATCTGGAAGAACGAGAACGGCCCCGTCATCCAGTGGGGATGGACTCCGCGCAACATCGACAACGTCCGGGTCAGCAACACCCACGTCATCCACAACCGGATGTACTGGAAGGACGTCAAGTACAACACCTGCATCCTCAACTCGTCCTCGCACTGGGAGAACATGGGCTCGACCACCACGGCTGACCCCGGCACGTCGGTGAAGAACATGACCTTCGAGAACATCACCGTCGAAGGCATGACCAACTGCGCGATCCGCGTCTTCGCCCTGTCGAGCACCGAGAACATCCACATCAAGAACCTCAAGATCGGCGCCTGGAGCCAGCTGGACCCCTCCTCCCAGGTCAGCCTGCTCAAGCGGTACAGCAACAGCAGCGGGCAGAAGGTCACCCTGGGCAACGAGGCGCGCGACAGCCGCGGCCTGAAGCTGGAGAACTACACCGTCGGCGGCACCGTCATCGACAAGGCCGGCTCCAACTGGGCCGCGGACAAGCTCGGCCGGATCGGCTTCGACGCCGAGACCTGGGACAACTGGAACGCCTGGGGCCCCGGCGGCAACAACCCGGGCCCGGATCCGGTCACCGGCGGCAGGATCGTCAACGGAGCGACCGCCCAGTGCATCGACCGCGCGGGCGGAGGCACCGCGAACGGCACCGCCATCCAGCAGTGGACCTGCGCTGACACGCTCACCATGGCCTGGGTGGTCGAGGGGCAGCAGCTGAAGTCCGGCGGCAAGTGCCTGGACGTCGAAGGCGGCGCCACCGCCAACGGCACCAAGGCCCACCTGTGGGACTGCGGCACCTGGGACAGCCAGAAGTGGGCCTTCCAGTCAGGCGGCACGCTGAAGAACCTCAAGTCCGGTCGCTGCCTCGACGTCGAGGGCCAGAGCACGGCCAACGGCGCCCGCCTGCACCTCTGGGACTGCGGCACCTGGAACAGCCAGAAATGGACTCTCACCACCTGACGATCCGCACGGTGGTCGCCGGCACACCAGTCCGGTGGCCACCGCCCTGTTCCGCACACTCGACAAGCGATCCGTCCCTGATTGGAGGATCGTCGAGTGAGCGTGCCTGGAACAACGCTTCCCTCGTAAAGCTCAGAAAAGAACATCGATAGTGGACTGATCGGGCAGTTTCATATTCGATGTTGACAGCAAAAAGATCGTTTAACTAACCTGAAGAAGCCGCCGCCACGGTGTTTCGGCCCCGGCGGGACACATTTCCCCCGGGTGTTTCCTTCCGATTCTGACGGAGGCACACCCATGAAGAAGTCGGCCAAGACGGCGTTATCCGCAACCGGGGCCGCCGGCCTCGCGTTGTCCGCGGCGTTCGTCGTGTCCTCGCTGTCCGCGAGCGCGAACGTCGTCGCCGTCACCTCGCCTGTGAGCGCGGGACCGGTGGCCCACGGTCAGCAGTACCCGGATGGTCCCTCCTCGGTGGACGGCTCACCCCTGGAGCGGTGCCGCCGTGGCACGGACTACGCCGTACCGAGCCGCAACCCGGTCCTGGACGAGCCGCTCAACACCGCCTTCAAGAGCAACGTCGGCCTGTCGGTCAAGGTGCAGCTCGAAGGCGGCACCTCCTACGGCAGCCGCAAGCTGATCTTCACCAACACCGGCAACGCGCCCGTGCACACCGACTGCCTGGTGTTAAAGTTCCGCGCTCCCTCGGGCTCCGTCGACCACCACTACCGGGCGTCCATCCAGTACGGACACCCGCAGCAGGACTACGTCGAGGTTTCCCGCGGCAACGGCGAGTCGCACTACATCATCCGATTCGGCTTCCACGACGTGCCGCTGGCCGACCGCACCATCCCGGTCGGGCAGACGTGGACCTACGAGCTGGCCGGCTCCGACCAGGGCTCCATGAGCCTGGAGGCGACGCGTGACTCCGTCGAGGTGCTGGCGGACATGAACGTCGGCGGCAACGACTGGATCTCCCAGTACGGCACCAAGCGCCTGGGCAACTGACGCCAGGCGGGGGAGCGGTCCCGCAACGGTGCGGGGCCGCTGCCCGGCCACCCCGGGAGGATCCACATGAGAACCCTTGTCTGCCTTGCCCTGACCGTCGCGGCCGCTGCCGGATGCGCGCCCGGCGGACCCGACCACTCACACCACCACCAGCACCACGCGATGACGGCGCAGGACGTCGCGCTGCTGCGCGGGGTCGCCACCACCTACCTCGGCTTGCTCTCGGGCGGCGAGCCGGCCAAGGCCTGGGACATGTGGACCGCCGAAGCACAACAGCGCGATCCCCGTGACGTGTTCGTCGACCGGCTCGCGCACTGCGAGCTCGGAGTTCCCCACGAGGTGCTCGGTGTCGTGGCCGACGGGCCCGACGTCGTCCGGGTCTCCTGGCGGCGCGGCCAGCGCACCGGCGAGCACTGGCTGCGCTCCCGCGAGGGGCAATGGCGCGTCGACCCCGCCGACACCAGCACCTGCGGTGCGCCGTGATCACCCGCGCGGTGACGCTGCTGCGCGGCTCGCTCGGCCTGGTGTTCGTGTGGTTCGGCGCGCTCAAGGTCGCCGACGTGACACCAGTCGCCGACCTGGTCGCCCGCACCGTGCCCTGGCTGGACCGCGACCTGCTGCTGTTCTCACTGGGATCGGCGGAGATCGTGCTCGGCGCGGCCCTGTGGCTCGGCCGCCGGCTGCGGTGGGTGGCGGGAGTGGCGTTGGCCCACCTGCTCGGCACGTTCCTGGTGCTGGTCGTCCAGCCGCAGGCGGCGTTCCAGGCGGGCAACCCGTTGCTGCTCACCACCGAAGGCGAGTTCGTGGTCAAGAACCTCGTCTTGATCACCGCGTGCCTGGTGCTCATGTCCGCGGCTCAACCACAACCGTCCGAACCTTTGATCGGCGCACGGAAATAGACCACGACGAGGTGGCACGTGCGACCCGCTGGCGTGAGGGCCTACCGGTTCGTGGTGATCGCACGCGAGCCAGCTCGTGGTTGCAGTCCGGCACACCTGCCTGAAGCAACGAGGACACCCTGCCGGGCCCGAACCGCGCAGGGGTGAGCGGGGCCGTCGGTGGCGGCCTGCGACCCCGCTCCGCAAGAGCGGTGGCGTCGTCACGGACAACCGTGCACGACGCCACCGTGGGCGGCCCTGCCGCCTGCTCACCAGCCGTTCGCACCTTCCCGCGACGGCGCTCACCGCAGAAGGGAACCACCGTGGAACTGACGGCCGACCACCGGCAGCTGGCACTGAGTCTGTTCAGGTTCGTCGTGGGGCTGCTCTTCGCCTGCCACGGCGCGGCCACTCTCTTCGGCGTGCTGGGTGGACCGCACGGAGGCCGGACACCCGGCTTCGCGCACTGGCCGAGCTGGTGGGCCGCGGTCATCCAGCTCGTGGGCGGCGCACTGGTGCTGCTCGGGCTGGTCACCCGCGCCGCCGCGGTCGTGTGCTCCGGCTCCATGGCCTACGCCTACTTCACCGCGCACCAGCCCCACGGCCTGTTCCCGATCGAGAACGGCGGCGAGCCGGCCGCGCTGTTCAGCTGGGCGTTCCTGCTCCTCGCGGTTCTGGGCCCCGGCCGGTGGGCGCTGTCCGAGCTGCTCGCCCGCCCGCAGACCGGCACACGCCAAGGGAGGTGATCGCCACAGCACACGCCCCGGTGGGAACAGCACACATCGACTACACGGAGGACTGACCCATGCACGTCACCCTTTCGGCGCCCCGACGCCGGACAGCCCTGCACATCGCCGTGCTGCTGTCCGTCGTCGCCTCGCTCATGACCTTCCAGCCGACCCGCGCCTCGGCACACGGCACGGTCATCGACCCGCCGACCCGCAACTACGGCTGCGCCACCCGCTGGTCCGGCCCCGACGCTCCGGGCATGCAGGAGCAAGACCCCATGTGCCACATCGCGTGGCACCAGAGCCCGGACGCGATGTACAACTGGAACGCCCTGTACGCCAACAACCTGGGCGAGGACCTCGAGCGCGTCGTTCCCAACGGCCAGATCTGCAGCGCCGGTCGCGCGGAGATGGGCCGGTACGGCCCGATGGACAACCCGGGACCGTGGCGGATGACCAAGGTCGACAGCACGTTCACCGTCCACGTCCAGGACGTGGCCCGGCACGGCGCCGACTACCTGAAGATCTACGTCACCAAGCAGGGTTTCGACCCGGCCACGTCGACGATCAGCTGGAACAACCTCGACTTCGTCAAGCAGACCGGCAGGTATCCGGGCCAGCTCGACTACAGGACCGAGGTGAACACCTCCGGCTACACCGGGCGCCACGTCGTCGTCACGATCTGGAAGGCCTCGCACATGGACCAGAAGTACTTCCTGTGCAGTGACGTCGACTTCGGCTGATCTCTTCCCTCCAGGAACCGCGGCCCTTGAGGACACCCGTTCTCGAGGGCCGCGGCCGACCTGCCCACCACTGCGGTCACGCACCGGTTGACCACCTATGCCATTGGCTTGATCGTCAAGCTTGGCGGCAGCCTGAGGGGGAGATGCGCTGGCGTGCTGCCGTGACGACTTGTCGAGCGGCACAGGTCGACATCCGATCCGGCGAGGGCCCAGTCCCGCCTGTACCCGCGCTTCGACGGCCGACACCCGCCGACTCCGGCGTGCTGGTGCTGCGGTCAGGGGCGCAGCAGGTAACCGAGCATCGCGCGGCGCTCGGCGACGTTGTCCGGCTTGGGGTTGAACACCGCGTCGAGCAGGGGCAGCACCCGGTCACGGGCTTCGCGGGTGCGCATGACTCGCTTCCACAACAGCAGGTTGAGGTTGTAGCGCCACTTCGAGGTGGTCGCGAGACTGAGGATGTTCACGACGTTGCCGCGCGTCTTGGGCGGCAACGCATCCACGTCCTCGGGTGTGGCGAGCAGGGATTCGGGCAGCACGTCGAGGCCGTGGGCGGTCATGAAGGTGAAGTCGGTGGGCCAGGCTGCTGCCCACAGGTAGTCGACCATCCGGCACCAGCCGCGCAGGAAGCTGATCTCCAGGTCGGGCCAGGGAGCGGTGTCGACGCCGGCGAGCACGTCGACCACCACGTCCAGGGATGTCTTGTGCGCCTTCCACAGGGCGAGGCGTGCCGGTTCGGGGTCGGTCAGGTCACCCCGGCTCACGAGGGAGAAGTAGGCGTGCCAGTCCTGCACCGCCGGGGCGAGCTCTTCCGGGACGGTTCGGCCTGTGACGTATCGGAAGCGGGAGTGGGCCGGCGGGTCGGCGACCGGCAGGGCCGGCACCACTTCGGCGGCTGCGGCGCCCAGCCACGGGATGACGCTGAGCGTGTAGTTGCCGTAGCCCCACGGCGAGTCCGGGTCGATCCGCCCGTTCTGCCGGGTGCCGGCGCCGAGCCGATCCGTGCGGAACTGCCATTGGTGCTGGAACATCAACCCCCACAACGGGTTGTGCCGGTTGTCGGCGCCGAACCGGCCGCCCGCGTTGGTGTTGTCGATCATCATCCGGTAGGCGGCCATCCGCTGCTCGAAGGAGAACGGGTCGAACACCCCCTCCAAGTCCCGCGCCGTTGACCAGACCGAGTACAGGTCCAGCGCCGCCAACTCGTCCGGATGAGCCATGACCGCAATCCTCCACGATGAGCCGGCGGCGAGAGTGCGGCCCGACCTGCCGGAGTGCCAGAGCCTGTACCGACCGAACCCTCGCACGACGTGGCGGGTCTACCGGTCAGCGCCTTGTCATGCCCGGTCCGCCGCGGTGGGCACAGGCGACCGGCCATCGGCTTCCCACCGCTCACGCAGGTCCGCGGGGATGGTGAGGGTGGTGGACTGGCCGTTGGTGAGGTTGCGGACGCTACCTCCGAGGAGGATGGCGCCGGCGCGGTCGAGGATGGTGGTGGCCAGGGCGCTGTTGTCCTCGGCGCGCTCCAGCGCCCGCACCAGGCGGGTACCCGCGCGCACGACGCCGGCCCAGCCGCGGGACTTCGGCACCTCCATCCAGTCGGCGACCTCGGGGTTGACGACCTGGCGGATCATGGCGGCGACGATGCCGTCGAAGATCTTTCCGGGGAACAGCTTCTCGTAGAGGTCGAGCAGGTGCCGGGTGAGCACCACGCCCTCCGGCGACGGCCCGTAGACGGACTCGACCAGTGTGGCGCTCAGCTCGCGGGCGTCCTCGATGGACTCCGGCATGGCCTCGGCGGGAATCCCGAGCATGGCGCCCGCGGCACGCCACACGTAGTAGTAGTCCTGCGCCTCCTGCTCGGTGACGGAAATGCCCATGCGGCGCATGCCCTCGATCACCTGGACGGAGAAGATGAGCAAGGCGCCGACCATGTCCTGCTGGCACACCGGAACGCCGTCGGCGGCGACGTCCCAGCGGCCGGAAGCGGTGAGGAAGTGGCGCACGGCGGCGTGGATGAGACGCGTCTTCTGGATGGTGGGCACGAACGACCCGCCAGAGCCGAACGCGTCACGGCCCATCATGTCCATGACGAACTGGGAGGTCTCCGACAGCCGCCGGTGGGGCTGGTTCAGGCCGTGGGTCAGGGTGAGCGCCCGGGACGCGCGGGCGTGGGCGTAGCAGTTGACCATCGCGCCGAACGTCAGCACGGAGGCGACGTGCACGCCGTCGTCGACGAAGAAGTCATAGGCCCGCGCCACCCGGTCGGCCTCCACCCACTCCGGCGGGTTGTCCGTCGCGATGAGGAACTCCCGCACCTGCTCGGGCAGCTGCTCGGGGATGGGCTGGTCGTTGGCGCGGAAGTGCTCCAGCACCTCGTTGACCACGCCGACGCGGTTCGTGGCGACCAGGTCGGCGATCACCGCATCGGCCAAGGGGTCACCCTGGAACTTCAGGGCCTCGAACGCGGCTGTGTCCATCACAGGACTCCTTCACTGCTGAGTGATCACTACCTCACTCCTAGTACGCGCCGCACACCAGAACACGATCCGGTGAACGCAGCATCGAGAACAGCTACTCGCTGTAGGCAGACCACATGACCGGGAGCAGTTCGCCGGTGTCGAAGCTGACCTGGGTTCAGCGCACCGACTGGGGGAATCGCAGCACGTGGTCCGGGTCGTAGCGGCGGGCCACGGCGCGCAGCCGGCGCAGGTTGTGCCGGTACGACGTCTGCGCCCAGTCCTCCTGCAACGGGTCGAGGTAGTTGATGTACGTGCCGGTGCCGATCAGGTCAGCCAACGCCTTCTGCGCTTGGTCCACCTCACGCGTGACCTGGTCGGGCGGCAGGCTGCCGACGGAGCCGAAGGCTTCGACGGACGTCGGTGCGCCGCGGTGCGGATAAGCCGTGTCCGTCGGCGTCCGCCGGTCGATCGCCCCGCCGAGCGCACCCAGGACGAGCAGCGCGCTGTCCATGCCGCGCACCGCGTCCGCCACCGCCGAAGGGGCGTGCCACCTGTCCACGATCCGCGACGACGCACGGAACGCGTTGCGGGCCGGCTGACCACCGGTCATGATCGCCGTCGCGGTCGGGTAGTCGACCTCGCCGTGCTCGACCGGCGCGTTGACGCCGACCGCGTCGAGCAGACGGGCGAGTTCCGCGAGCACCACACCCTCGCGCCCGATCCCGCAGCCGGACACGTCCACCGCGCCGTTCGGCATGACCACGCAAGAGGTGGAGACCTCCTCGGGCAGCACCACGCTCCACGGCTGCCAGCCGCCGAGCACGTCCGCCGCCGACCCGGCAGGGAACCGGACGCGGAACACGGTCAGCACCTCCGGCATCGGCGCGGTGGCGAACTCGAACGAGGTGACGACCCCGAAGTTGCCGCCGCCACCGCCGCGCAACGCCCAGAACAGGTCGGATTCGCGGTCCTCCGACGCGGTGACCACCCGGCTGTCCACCGTGACCGTCGTGGCGGCACGCAGTCTGTCGCACACGAGGCCGTAGGTGCGCTGCGTCCAGCCGAGGCCACCGCCGAGGGTGAACCCCGCGATGCCGACGGACTGGCAGTTGCCCAGTGGCAGGCACCGGCCGGCGGCCGTGAGCGCCGAGTAGACCTGGCCGAGGCGTGCTCCCGCGCCCACCACCGCGGTGCCGTCGGGCCGCACCTCGACCCCTGCCATCGGCGCGAGGTCGACCACCAGGCCGTTGTGCGGGGTGGAGTAGGCGGCATAGCTGTGCCCACCGCCGCGGGCGGCCACCCGGACACCGGATCGGCGTGCTTCCTCCAGGCAGTGCTGCACGTCCTGCGGCCGCACGCACCGGGCGATCGCGGCCGGCCGGTGGTGGTCGAACAGCGAGTTGAACGGCAGCCGCGCGGTGTCGTAACCGTCGTCACCGGGCAGCAGCAGCTCACCGTCCAGGTGAGCGCGCAGCCGAGCCCAGCGCGGGGGGCGTGCGTTCGCGACTGCCCCATCGCCGAGGACCGCCGCAGCCGCCGCTCCCGTCCAGCGCAACACTTCCCGCCGCGAAACCGCCACGCCGTCACCTTCCCGGTTCTGGGTGAATCCAACACGGGATGCAGCCAAGGCAAATCCACTGTTCGGCGGCCGTCACCCGGCAACCGGCGGAGGTGGGATCGAGCACGCCGGCCACCTCCAGCAGCGTCCCCGCGGGTTTCAGCCCGTTGAACCGCGGCGCCATTCGCGCACCACCTGAGCTGAACGGGTGGGATTCCCTCAGTCGGGTAACGACGTCGACTACCGGGACGACTGCCGGTTGACACTCCGTCCGCCGATCGAGGGATGCCCGATGGAGCTGAAGGAACCGGTGGCCACGACCGCGAAGGTCGAGGCCACCAAGGCAAGTGCAGTCAAACAGCCGACTGCCGCGGAGACCAAGGAGCGCGAGGCGTTCCGGGCCGCGCTGCCGTCGAAGGCGGAGTTCACCAAGGCGGTGCTCGCCAACCTGGAGAAGGACCTCAAGGCCGCGCTCGCCGCTGACCCCGACCTGAAGGGCGTCAGCAAGGAAGACCTGGCGGCGTGGGTCGCCGCCGACGTCGACGAGGCCTTCGCCGCGATGGCCAAGCCCGGTTGGAGCGAGGCATGACCGCCCTCATCCCGGCCGCGAGCCGCCTCGCGGTGCGCCGGACCGTGTTCGACAGCGTGTGGCTCACGGCGCGCCGGTACCAGCCGATCGTGCTGATCCGCCAGCAGTTCCCGGTGTTGCCCCCGTACGCGTTCGACGAGTTCCGGTCATGGGTCGACGCCAGCAGGCCGATGGTGTTCGCCGAAGGCGTCAGCGCCTGGTTGTCGAGCTGGCTCGCGACCCCGGCCACGCCGGCCCCGACCACCCCGGCGGGTCCTGGCGGCGGACGGCGCCGCGTCAACGCCAAGCACCTGCTGCCGCACGAGGTCAAGCGGTTGCTGGACAACAACGCGGACTACGTGTGCCACCGCACCGACAACGAGGCGGCGGGCACGTGCCGTGAGCCGGTGTACGGCGTCACCGAGCAGCACCTCAAGAAGAACCCGACGGCGCCCGACGGCGTGTGGGCGGTCATCGGTGTGAGGGGCTTCCAGGACTACGGCAGGTACCTCGTCATCTACCCCCGCTACAGCGGAGGCCGCACGTGGCGGCGGATGGACCCTCCCGCCGTCCTCTGCGAGGTCGCGCAGCTCGACCCGGACGACGCCATCGGCTGGTGCACGCAGGAGGACCTCGACGAGGCGCTGACGCTGTGACCAGCCCGAGCCGGCCTTCCGTGCCGAACGGGTAGGACGGCTCCGCAGGCCGCCGAAACGCGGTCGTCGGCGACGAGGACGTCCTCGTCGCCGACGGCACGACTGCGGTGATCAAGCTTTGAGGAGCACTGGGCGGTCAACCCGTACCGTGATCTCTGCGGGATCAAGTCCATTGAGGACAGTTGAAGCACGTCCAATGCAAGAGTTGCTTCCGATCTGCTTCCACTCCGTGCTGCATTTCGGCATTGCTCGAACATCACCTCCGCCTTGCTGCGGCTGAATGGTCGACACGTTCCGACGTTGATGTGCGGGACACTGTCCGCGGTCGAGTGAACACGGAGAGGATGTAGAGGTGCGCAAAAGAGGGAAGCCACTCCGCATCACCGCTTTGTCGCTGGCATCTGCCCTGGCGGCCGTCGGGGTGCTGACGGGAGCCGCAACCCCGGCGTCGGCCCAGACGACCGCGGTGCGGATGGACTACACCTGCACGACCTCCTCCGGGGCGAGTGCCCGGATGACCGCGTGGGTCGTCGGCGGTCTGCCGGACGACGGCGCGGGCCCGAACACCATCGCCAGGCACGAACCCGCCTACATCGACGTGGACCTGGACCTGCGCGAGCTGCGCCCGGTCCTGACGATGGCCGGCGGGGTGCGCCTGGACGCCGACAGCACAGCGACGCTGGACGCGCACATCACCGGCCCGGACGGGACGCGGACCACCCGGGCCTCGTTCACCGTCGCGCCCACGTGGCTGACGACCACCCAGGGGGCCGCGGTGCGGGCCGCGGGCTCCTTCCCGGTGCAGTTCCTGACCACACCGGGCTACTACGACCTGCACGTGGACGACCTGGCACTGACACTGCGCCCCGAGCGTGCCGACGGCACTCCTGTCGGCACGGTCACCGCGTCCTGCTCGCACGACCCGGCGCAGAACGACCTGCTGGGCACCGTGTGGTCGCAGCCCGCCGTCTTCGAGCGGCCGCCGCGCCCGAGCGGGTTGCGGGTGGTCTCGACGACTCCGACGTCCGTGACACTGGCCTGGGAAGCTTCCTCCTGGTGGAACCCGACCTTGGGCTACGAGGTGTACCTGGACGGAGGGCACACCGGCTTGGTCACCGAGAAGCAGGTCACCCTGACCGGGCTGACCCCCGACAGGCAGCACCGGGCGAAGGTCGTCACCACGGACGTGCAGGGCATCCGCTCGACCATGAGCCAGGGCCTGATCTTCACCATCCCGCCGGCCTGACACCCCGACCCGTCGATCACGGGCCCGCGACCGGCGGGCCCTGATGCCGCGGTGCTCACCTTCGCCGCACGCGCCTGTTCTGGGCCGTTCAGCTCCAGGATCAGTCGGTGAGACCGGGCAGGTGGTAGCCGGCCTGGTCGTCCCACTCGATCTCGTAGTCGTCGAGGGTGAACGTCCAGTCCGCGTCCGGCACGGCGTGGCGCAGCGCGGTGACCGCGGCCAGCCAGTGCACGAGCGACGGGACCGCCCGGTCGTCCGCGCCGGGCATCTTGGTCGACCCGTTGAGGACCGTTCCGGACTCCAGCTGGTCGTAGAGGAACAGCCCCTCTTCTTCCGCGGAGAACGGCGCGTTCGCGTTGTGGGTGTCGACGGCCTGGCCGACCGCCGTGACTTCGGCGTCGGTCAGCGGGGTCGCGCGGCGAGCCGTGTAGTAGAGGGAAACGCCCATGCGGGCCACCTTAGCTGGCTTTGATCACGAGTAGTCGATGTCCAGTTCCGCGAAGCCCCTGGAACGGAGAAGCGCCTTGTCGTCCTTCTTGAACGGGTTGCCGCAGTCGACGAACGTGACGCTCGCCAGGGTCGGGCAGTCCAGCAGCGCCTCGACGTTCACGATCCGCTTCGAGTTCAGGACGGTCAGCTGGACCAGGTTCGGCAGCGCCGGGAACACCGTGCAGTCGATCTCGGCACGGACACCGTTGAGGCGCAACGACTCCAGCGTGCTGATCTCGGCGAGCCGGCCCACCGGGAAATCGCGTCCGGTGCCGCCGATCTCCAGCGCGCGCAGCGGGGCCACGAGGTGGTCGACGACGTCGGTGTTCTTCAGGTGCACCAGCTCCAGGTGCCGCAGCGACGGCAGCGCCGCGAGCTGACGCAGCACAGCGGGGTCACCGGACACGTTGGTGCGGAGGAACTCGAGTGGCGGCAACGGGTCGACCACCTGGGGCAGCCGCGGCGTGGTGTAGGAGCTGACCCACATCAGCGCGCGCAGCGCCGGCAGGGCGGTGTCGGCGGCGAGGGGGACCGGAGGGGCTTGGCCGTCGGCGTTGCCGATCACCAGTGACGTCAGCGTGGGGGACGTCAGGTGCGTCACGAGCGGCGCGGGCAGCGTCAGCGACTCCAGGTTCACCAGGTCCGGCAGGTAGGCGGGCAGCACCGCCTTGCGCAGCTGGGCCTCCGTCGGGCACAGGGCCAGGCTGTGCACCCGTGCCATGTTCTCGGGCCGTGGCCGGCCCCGCCACGGAATCCGGACGGCGCCGTCCTCGGTGTAGTGATCGCACTCGTCGGCGTTGCCGACGCAGAGGCCTCCGTCGCCGCGGAGCGGGCCGAGGTACCGCTCGCGGCTCGCGCTGAAGGGGTCGACAGCTGTCATGGCGGGCATCATCCACCGTGAGGTCGTCGCGTCCGATGAGGACCGTGCGAAGATCGGAAGGTGAGCTGGAAGGCGATGACGCCCGTCGAGGCGTGCGACCTCATGGACTTCTGGGAGGCCGCACCCTGGCCGCTCACGCGTGACCAGGTGCAGGAGTGGTTCGGGTGGACGATCGAGGTCGACGGCGGCGTCCCCTACCTCATGAACACGGTCTCCGGGTTCACCACCCCGGACGTGTCGACCCATCGGCTCCAGGGGCGACCTGTCCTACCTCCAGCTCGACGTCGCGGACACGATCCGCGAGGTCACCCCCGCGTCGAGGCGGTTCCTCGGTGACGCCTACGCCCTGATGGTGCGCGAGGGGGAAACCCGCTGGGGCGCACCGGCGATGTGCGACTTCAAAGGCACGTCGTCCGCCACCTGGACCACCCCGTCCGGCGGGAGCATGTCGTTCAGGCTCGACCTGAGGGGGCTGCGCGCGATGTCCGAGACGCCGCAGGGCGTCGCGCTCGACCGGAGGGCCGGACACCGGTGAACGACCGCCTTCCCGCACCCGGACGGTTCGTCCGGTACCGCGACGTCGCCTACCGGCTGCTGCACTCGCCCGACAAGTGGTGGATCGCGTCGGACCACGCCGTCGACGAGTCGTTCACCAGGACGGGCCGCCGCTACTTCGTGAAGCACCTCGGGCCGGACGACGTGCTGGACTGCTACGACCTCGCCCGTCCCGGCACCTACCGCGGCCTGGCCGTCGAGGTCCTCACGACCACACCTCAGGCGTACGTGGTGACCACGCTCGACCAGCGGGCGGGCGCCGAGGGCTTCGCGAGGGCCGACCACCGCGGGCCGCTGGAGAAGCTCGTCGCGTTCGACGACCCGGAGCTGCGGTTCACCACCGAGCTCACGCCGGTTCGGGCGCCGTGGCAGATCGCGCACGCCTGGGATCTGTTCGCCGAACGGCTCACCGACGCGCTGCGCGACGTGACGGACCGCGTGTTCCTCGTCATCCACGCGGCGGACGACCCGAAGCGGTACGTGCAGTTCGCGGCCGGGCCCGACCGCCTCGACGCGGAGGCGCCGGGCGCGGACGTCGTCGAGGACGCCCTCGAGTTCCTGCTGCGCAGGTCCGGGTGGGTCGAGCCCGGGGTCGCACAGCCCAACTGGACGTCGTCGCTGCGGCGGCCCGCGCTCACGGCCGAGTTCGCGCAGCTGGCGCGGCGGTGCGTGGTGGCGCTGAACAAGTCTTACGGGATCACGAGTCCGGACGACCTCCGGTACCGCGCGTGGCACGAGCCGGTGGGTGCGCAGACCGCCGCGGTGAAGCTGCCCGGGCTCGGGCTCGACTGATCACCGAGCGGCATTCCCCGGTGTGACCCGCCTGCCCGCGACATCCGGTGAGGACTGCAGGAAGTGATCATCCGTTCTGGCGCTACCGGGGCAGGCGAGGCTGGAACGTTCCAATCGGGCAGCAATCCATCACGGAAGAGCGAGGCTGCCAACTGCACGGCTCACTTTCAGTAGCAAGGCGTTCACCAGGGGGAGTGTGAGGATCAACACTCGTCTGTGACGTTCCCGTGTTCATTTCGTAATGTGGCCGCCCGTGTGAGCATGCCCTGTCCCCGACGCAAGGTGTTCCCGAATGCCGGGCCGACATAGAACTCAGCCGACACCCAGCAAGAAGCTGCCCATCGCGGTCGCCGCCACCCTCACCGCAGGCCTGGTCGTGACCTTCTGGACGGTCCGCGGTTCCGACCAGCCGGTCGACCCGACCGGAGCGGCCGCCCAGTTGGGCGCCCCGGCGACCTCCGCCGGCCAGAGCTCGACGTCCCCGACGACGTCGACCACCGCGCCGACGTCCTCGGAAGCTCCGACCACCACCACGGTGCCCCCGGTGACCACGACGGTCCCGTTGACCACCACACCGCCACCTCCGCCGCCTCCACCACCCCCGCCGCCCTGCCCGACCACGTTGAACGGCGTGAAGCCGCACGTGGCGCAGGTGGGCCACCACGTCGGGGGCAAGTTCGGCGTCGACAACATCGGTGGCGCCGTCGGCCGCGGTGGCTCCGGCGACCACCCCACCGGCCTGGCGCTGGACTTCATGGTCGACAACGCGACCGGCAACGCCCTGGCCGAGTACGTGCTGGCCAACCGGAAGGCGTTCGGCGTCACCTACGTGATCTGGCGGCAGCGCTACAACGACGGCAGCGGCTGGTCGATGATGGAGGACCGGGGCAGCCCCACGGCCAACCACATGGACCACGTGCACGTGTCGTTCCAGCCGAACGCGGTCGTCAAGGTCACCTGCTGAGCTCACCGGCTCGGCAGGTCCTGAGGTAGCTGAGGAACGACGACTGCAGGCCGGTCACGTGCGTTTCGCGCAGCACCTCGCTGGTCACGGCCGCGCCGCGGGCGGTGAGGTGGTGCAGGACGGTGGCCGCGTTCTTCGTGAGGTTCTGGTAGATCGGCACGGTGCCGAGGATCTCGCGGTCGTTGAACGTCAGGTGCAGCTCGGCCGTGGGCAGGTCTTCGCCCAGTTCCCGAATGCGGGCGAAGATCCGGCTGTCCTCACCGGCGACGCCGGGGCTGCCGGCCCCGATGCTCTGGAAGAGCGTGGTGCCGGTCAGCCAGGCGTAGAGGCTGAAGAGTCCGCCGTAGGAGTAGCCGAAGAGGCCGTGACCGCTCGTGGCCGTGCCGTAGTCGCGTTCGACGCGCGGGTGCAGTTCGTCGGTGATGAAGCCGAGGAACGCATCACCTCTCGTGTCGCGCAGCTCGTCGACGTAGGCGTCGGCCTGCTCGCGGGTCATCGCACCCGCCTGGACCCCCATCTCCACGGCGTCGAGGAACTCCCGGGCGACGGGCTCGCCGGGCGGCACGAGGTCCCTGTTGCGCAGCCGCGCCCAGTGCTGCGCGTCCTCGCCCGCGTAGCCGATGCTGACCTGGATGTACGGCTTGATCGGCTGCATGGGGTCCTGCTGCGTGACGATGAGCGGCGCCGTCAGGCCCACCGCCCAGTTGCCGTCGAGCACGTACACGACGGGCAGCTGCGCCGTGGCGGGGTCGTGGTTCGGCGGCGTGGTGACCCACACGCCGTAGTCGTGGCCACTGCTGGAACGCAGCTCGAAGTAGTCGGTGTCGGCGAGGCAGCCGTTCCACATGGTGCTCATCGGAGATCCTTCACAACACGTCCATTGTGGACGACGAGTACGGCGTTGGCGGGGTCGGCGAAGACGGCCGGGTCTTCGAGCGGGTTTCCGTTCCACAGCACGAGGTCCGCCTGCTTGCCGGGGGCGATGACGCCGACGTCGGGCAGGCCGATGATCTCGGCGTTGGTCTTCGTGGCCGCCACGAGGGCGTCCATCGGTGTCTCGAACTGTGCGCGCAGGCTGAGCTCCTCGCCGCGGCGGTCCTGGTCCGGGCCGATGAGGTCGGACCCCAGCCCGACCCGCACCCCGGCCTCCTTGGCGACGGCGAGCGCCCTGGCCATCCGTTCCCGCGCTCCCGCCACGCGCTCGCGGACCGCTTCGCCCAGGCCGGCGGCGGTGGGGTCGTGCAGCAGCCGTTCGACGACGGTGAACGTGGGCACGAGCGCAACCCCGTGGGCGGCCATCAGCTCCGCCGTCTGTTGGTCGAGATCCGTGCCGTGCTCGACGCAGCGCGCTCCTGCCTCGACCGCGTTGCGGATGCCGTCGTTGTTGTGGGCGTGCACGGTCACGTAGGTGCCGCGTGCCGCGGCTTCCTGCACCGCGACGGCGATCTCCTCGACGGTGAACTGGGTGTCGGTGAGCCGGTCGTTGCCGCCCACGACCCCGCCGGTCACGCAGAGCTTGAGGAACGACGCCCCGTGCCGGAACGCCTCACGCACGTTGCGCCGCAGCTCGTCGGCGTTGCCGGCCATCATGGACAGCGCGCACAAGCCGGGCACGTGGTGGCTGCTCCACAGCTCGGTGGGCTCCCACTCAGCGCCGTAGTAGCCGTGCCCGCCGGTCTGACACTGCACCGGCCCGCACGACAGCACACGCGGCCCCCTGACCTTGCCCTTCGCGATCGCGGCGACAACCCCGCCGTCGATCCCGCCGGTGTCGCGGACGGTCGTGAAGCCGGCGTCGAGCGCCTTGCCGGCCGCGGCGAAGATGTCCGCGGCGATCTCGGCGGCGCTGATCTGGAACGAGAACTGCGGCTGGATCGGGCTCGACAGCCCCAGGTGGACGTGCGCGTCGATGAGGCCGGGCGTCATCGTGAGCCCGTCGCCGTCGATCCGGTCGCCGTCGATCCGGTCTCCGTCGGCGGCGCCGATGATCCGGCCGTTCTCGACGGTGACGGCGCCCTGGGTCGGATCGCGGCCTGATCCGTCCACGACCGTGGCGCCCATCAGCTGGAAACGTCCCATCCGCCCTCTTTTCCACTGGATAAATCTCTTTTCCAATGGATAAACTAGCGGCGTGGTCCTGTCAAGCACCGGCGATGCCCGCGAGCGCCTCCTGGCGCGCCTCCTCGACGTGTTCGACGACGGTCTTCCGCCACCGGAGACGTCGCTGCGCGAGATCGCGGCCCGGACCGAGACCAGTCATGCGTTGCTGCGGTACCACTTCGGGTCGCTCACGGGTGTGCTGGCGGCGGTGCTCGGGGCGCAGCGGGCCCGTGACAACGAGGCGTTGTTCCGGGACGCGGCGCAGGGGACGTTCGACGACCTCGTGCGGGCCATCTGGCGGACGTACATGTGTCCGGAGCAGCTGTCGCGTGCGCGCGGGTTCTTCCACGTCGTGGGGCTGGCGGCGTACCGGCCGGATGAGTACGGCGAGTTCATCTCGTCGCTGGGGGACCTCACCGGGGCGTTGGCGTCGTTGGCGGAGCGGGAGGGGGCCGGTGCTGCGGAGGCGTTGACCAGGGCCACCGTTGTCGTCGCTGCGATTCGGGGGTTGTTGCTGCAGGAGGTTTTGACGCCGGGGGTGTGTTCGGAGGAGGCGGTGGCGTTGATCCTGGGGATGGGTGGGGAGCGATCCGGTTCGGAGGCCTGAACTCGGGTCAGCGTCGGCTCGCGTCAAGCGCTGCTTGTAGCTCGATCGAAGTAAATCTGCGCGATGTCCGCATTGGAGGACCTACAGGCAATACGCATGTACCGGCGGCGGCGTGCAGATGGTGCAATTCATCGAATGCGGGCCGAGCTGCAGCCCGGCGTGTCGGCCTGCGGGCAACTGCACGCCTACGGGAGCCTGCGCACCGGACTACCACTGATCGGAGGAACCCGATTTCATGCTCGCCCGTCGCGCCTACATCCCCGAGGAACTCCTGCCCACGGGCTCTCGGCGGGCATGGCCGCTCGACGTACCATGCGTCGCCCAGTTGGCTGAGGAGGGCATGTCCTTCGAGAAGCCGGTGACCTTCCTCGTCGGCGAGAACGGCTCCGGCAAGTCCACCCTCGTCGAGGCGTTCGCCGAAGCCTGGGGCTTGGACGCGCGCGGCGGGCGAGCCGGGCGCAAGTACGGCAACGACCGCCCGAAGACCGAGCTCGGCGAGATGGTGCGCTTCGAGACCACCGCGGCCGGCGTCCGGCACCGTTCCGGGACCCGCACGAAGCGCAAGGGCTACTTCCTGCGCGCGGAGACCGCCTTCGGGTTCATGGAGGCGGTCTCCGGCATGCGTGGCTACTGGGACGAGGACACCAGCGAGATGAGCCACGGCGAAGGGTTCCTCACCGTGTTCTCCGCGATGTTCCGCGAGCCGGGCTTCTACCTGATGGACGAGCCCGAAGCCGCCCTGTCGTTCCAGTCCTGTCTGCGACTGGTGTCGCTGATGCACCAGCTCGGCAAGTCCGGCGCGCAGATCATCTGCGCCACCCACTCACCGATCCTGGCATCCACGCCGGACGCTGACATCATCGAAGTCGGCGACCACGGGTTCCACCGCACCAAGTGGGAAGACCTCGCTCTGGTCGACCACTGGCGCCGGTACATGACCACGCCGGAGGCATATCTGCGGCACGTCACCGAGAGCTGACGCGGTCGATGGACACCGGCCTGAGCGAGGCGGACGCCCGATACCGGGAGTGGATGCTCGACAACCTCCAGCGTGCCGCGGACCACCTCGGGCTCATCGTCGTCGGCGAGCCCCGGCGTGGGTGGGTCGACCGCTCAGTCGGAGCACCCGCCCGCCGAGATGAGCAGACGTACTGGCTGCGTGTGGTGTCCGAGGACGCGCGGTGGGCCGGTGGTGCGTTCTGGACGGGGAACGTCGACTCGAACGTGTTGACCGGTCTGGCGAAGCCACGTGTCCTCGACGTGTACGAGTGGGAAGAGGTGCGGCGTCAGCGCGCTGAGGTGTTGACGCTTCTTCCTGGTTCTCCGTGCTCTCGTACTGACGCGTTGCGCGACTGCGTCGACCTGCCCGACGCGTGGTGGGCAGAGCTCCGGCGAACGATCGACGTGGTCGCGGCAACGCCGACGGACCGGGTCGGCGTCGGCCAAGACCTCGTCACCACGAGGATTCGGCACCGGTTCGGCGACGGCATCTCCACGGAGGTCTCGGCGTGGGAGACGGTGCATGGCGACTTGCACTGGAGCAACCTGATGCAGCCCGAGTTCGGGCTGCTGGACCGGGAGATGTGGGGGAGAGGACCCGCGGGGGTCGACGCGGCGACGCTGCTCCAGGCGCGGCGATCAGTGTTCTTGGCGTCCGCGACGAGATGGTCCTGATCACCCAGGTCGGTCGACTGGGAACAGCTGGAGGTGCCACTGCTCGTCGGCCCCTTCCCGGAACTTGATCCCGAGGTGGAACCGTCTCCAGGGCAGCGGGATCTCCCAGCGTTCCGTTCGGCCGAGCTCCACTTCGGTCACGTACACGTGTGGTGTGTTCCAGTCGAACTGCAGCTCGGCCGTTGCGGTCCAGCCATCCACGTCGCCCGGCGGGCGGCTGTCGAGCACCTCCACGACGACCTGGACCTCACCGTGTTCACGCCCGGCGAGCAGGTGCACCTGCCCATCGCCGCGATCGTCGATGAAGTTCTCGATCTCCTCGGCTCGACCGGTTCAGGGCAGCTCTTCGGCCTCGAAGAGGAAGCATCCGTGGGCCACCCACACGCTTCCTTCGAAGCGGGACATCACGTTCACCGCGCCCTTCCCGAACACCGGCTACTCCGTCGAAAAGATGCGCGCGACACCTTCGCGAACCGCCGCCCAGTCCGTGCCGGGTGTCCGCCGCAGGGCAGCGGCCATCGCTCCCGAACGCTGCTGGTGTTCCCGGCGGAGCTGCTCCAGGTCGAGCTGGACGTCCGCGGCCACCTCACCGGCCTCGACCTCCGCGATGCGCCGCTCCATCGCGACCATCAGCTCCCGATCGAACGTCTCCACCGCCTGCAGGAACGACTCGGTGGGCACGCTCACCCGTCCCCGCCTCGGCACGGTGCAGTCGACCCCGCTGTCGACGGGATGTCTCCAGTCGACGGTGATCGTGTCCTGGTCGGCCACCGATCGCCACCAGAGGATGCTGGGCCCGGCACGCAGGTAGCTGGTGTTCATGAAGTGGCCGCTGTACCAGTCGACAGCCGCTTCCTCGTCCGCCCCGGGCCAGGCGTCGCCGGTCAGGTGCCCGACGAGGTCCGCGGGCACCGGTTCCAGTGCGGAGGGCAGTACTTCCTGGATGTCCTCCCACAGCCGGACGACGTAGTAGTCGACCGGCGAGGACCGGTGGTGGAACAGCTTGTGCCCGTCCACCTCGATCCAGTAACGGCCGTCGGTCAACGCGAACCAGTGCAGGCGGCGCTCACCCCACGGCTCCACATCGGACAGTGGCGTGAGCTGGAAGTGGAAGCGGATCACCTCGGCAGTGTGCCCACCGCGTGGCCCCGGTGTCGAACGACTTCACCGCGGACCGGAGGGCCGGCTGTGCTCAGGCGTCGCGGCGTTCCAGTTCCTCCAGGCCGTCCTGCCAGCGCTGCTCGCGTTGCAGGGCGGTCTGCTCCCACCACGGGGTGCCGCGCTCGCCGAGGGCTACCTTGGCGAGCTGGACCCGTGCGCGGGCGTCGTGCTCCGCCTCGGGGTCGTCGGTGCGGTGGGCGGCGCTGATGTCACGGCGGGCCTTCATGAGCAGGCTGCGCAGGCGGGCCGCGGGCTCGGGTGGGATGTCGGGGTCGGTGGCCCGCCAGCGCCGCCCGTTGATGATGACGAAGTGCCCGTCTGGCGTGTGCTCCGGCTCGGCCATCGCACCAGGATCGCACCGTTCGGCCTGCCGGGCGTGTTCAGCGGGGGTGGGTGATGATGGAGTGGTGGCAGAAGGCGACAGTGTGGCGCGGATCGCGGCACGGCTCGACACCGCCACGGCCGGGATGTTGATCGTCCACAGTGATGTCCGGCATCCCCGTTTCGCCACCGTCGACCTGGCCGGGCAACGCATTCTCGACTGGCGTGCGCGGGGCAAGCACCTGTTGTGCCGCACCGACGGTGGGCTGACCGTCCACTCGCACCTGCGGATGACCGGCTCCTGGTCGGTGCTGCGGCCGGGCAAACGGCTGCCCGCGCGGGTGATGCCCGATCTGCGGATCGCGTTGCGCCTCGACGACGGCCGCACGCTCGTGGGAGTCGCGCTGCCGGTTCTGACCGTGCTGAGGACGTCCGACGAGCACGCGGTGGTGGGGCACCTGGGTCCGGATTTGCTGGGCACCGACAGCCTCTCCGCCGGTGCGGAGCGGGTCGCGGCGGCCGGGGGAGCGGCGATCGTCGCGGCGCTGCTCGACCAGCGCCGGGTGGCGGGGCTGGGCAACATGTGGGCGCAGGAGCTGCTGTTCCTGCACGGCGTCGATCCGTGGCGGGCGGCCGATTCGGTGGACGGCCTGGAGGTGTTGCTCACCGATGCCCGGCGGCGGTTGCGGCATGCGGTGCGCGAGAACCCCACGCAGAACACGACCGGTAGGCCGCGGCCCCGGCATTGGGTCTACGGCAGGGCTCGCCGTCCGTGCCTGCGTTGCGGCACACCAGTCGCGTTCCGCCCGGCCGAGCTCACCGACCATGGGCGGGAAACGTGGTGGTGTCCCGTCTGCCAGGTGTGACGGGCACGTCCCGCCGGCTGGTCGGTGACCCGGAAGCCTTGGCACACCTGGTGGACCGGCTCACGAACGTCACCGGGTGCCGCGGGGGAGTGGGCCGACGTCGGCGTGGCGGCCTGGGCGCAACGAGGCGTGGCGCTGTCCGGGGCCTGGGCCGGAACGGGCGGCCAGCGCGTCGGCGACGACACCGGTGACGAAGGCGTAGACGGCCTTGTGCAGCAGGTCGACCGCCAGTTCGCCGCGGGGCCAGGTGGGCGGGGGAGCGCCGACACCCGTTGCGTTCTCGAGGATCTGGTCGTTGGTCAGCCGGACGACCGTGAACTTCGCCGAGGACCACGGTCCGCGCAGGCCAGCGTGTGCCATGACCGAGCGCAGGACGCCCAGCAGCACGCCCTGGCCGAAGTGCATCGCCAGGTTGACCGGCACCGGCTGCCTGCCGCCGGGTCGTTCCCGCATGCCCGTGAGGCGTTGCAGGACCCGCGCCGGCACGTGGGAGTCCGGGCGGCCGGTCAGGCGCTGTTCCACCTTCTCGCCCACCGTCATCACCAGCACTCCGGCGGTGCCCGCGACCAGGCCCTCCCACAACGCGCGTTTCATCATGCCGCGTCGAGTACCCGGCGAGGGGCGACCTATCCGCGGCAGGTTGAAGGCGGCGGCGCCGGGTATGCGGTTCGCAGGACGACGTCGAGGGAGGCTGCTGATGACCGCCATGCCCGCGGTGGCCGCGTCGAGCAACTGGCGCGACGAGGACGGCACCCGGTTGCCGTCGGGTGACGTGCACGCCTGGTGGCCGGGGCAGAACCAGACGCTGTGCGGTGTGCCGTTGCACCGCGCGCGGCTCGACCGGTTCTCGCACGTGCTGTGGGCCGACGCGGTGTGGATCAACGACACCGGCGGGGAAGGCACTCCCGCGATGGCGATGTGCCCGCGCTGCACGGCGGCGACACGACCGAAGCGGACCAGGCGCGCCGACCGCACGAGGGCCCGCCCCTGACTCAGGTGGCAGCACTTGGCGGGCACGGCGAACGGCCCCGGTCACCGCGTGGGTGGCCGGGGCCGTTCGAGGTTGCGGCTATCAGCGCACGCTGCTGCGGCTGCGGCCCGAGATGGCCTCCGCGACACCGATGAGCAGCACCGAGGCGATCACCGCGACGATGAAGCCCAGCACGTTGAGCTCGAAGATGTCGCCGGTGCCGAGCAGGTTCGCGATGGTGCCGCCGATGACGGAGCCGACCAGGCCCAGCAGCAGCGTCGCCACGATTCCGAGGTTCTGCTTGCCGGGCTTGATCAGTCGGGCGAGCGCGCCGATGATCAGTCCGGCGACGATGAACCCGATCACGTCAGCCTCCTGAAGTCGATTCTGTTGCCCACCTCGGCTACCCCGGCGCCGCGCCGCCCAATCACAAACGACGATCACGTCACTGTCGCACGGCACGCCCGCGAGCAGGCCCGCGCGCCGCCGGTGCAAGTGGCAGGATCGTCGGGTGAACGTCGTCAGCGGGTGCAACGTGGTCGTGACCGGCAGCGGGCTGGTGGTGCCCGCCGCGGCGATCGCGGCTCACGTCGGAGGCCGGTGATGACCGAGTACGAGGACAGCCTCGAAGACCTCTACGACAACGCACCGTGCGGGTACGTGTCCACGTTGCCCGACGGCACCATCGTGAAGATCAACGCGACGCTGCTGCGGTGGCTCGGCCGTGAGCGGGACGCGGTGGTGGGGCGCGTCAGCTTCAGCGACCTGCTCACCGTCGGTGGCCGGATCTACTACGAGACGCACTTCGCGCCGTTGTTGCAGCTGCGGGGCGAGCTCGGTGGTGTCGCGCTGGAGCTGAGGGCGGCCGGGGGCACGCGGCTGCCCGTGCTGCTGACCTCGACCGTCAAGTCCGACGCCGGCGGCAGGGCGCGGTTCATCCGGACCACGGTGTTCGACGCGCGGGACCGGCGCGCGTACGAGGAGGAGCTGCTCAGGGGCCGCGACCTCGCCGAACGTGAACGCGACCGGGTGCAGCGGCTCGCGCGGACCCTGCAGCAGACCCTGCTGCCCCCGGCCCTGCCGGTGGTGCCCGGTGTGCAGGCCGCCGCCTACTACCACCCCGCGTCGCTGGACCAGGTCGGCGGCGACTTCTACGACCTGTTCCCGTTGCCCGGCGACACGTGGGGGTTCTTCCTCGGCGACGTGTCCGGCAAGGGCGAGGACGCGGCCGTGGTGACGTCGCTGATCCGGTACACGCTGCGCGGGGCGGCGGTCTACGACCCGGACCCCGTGAGCGTGCTCGACCACCTCAACACCGTGCTCTACCAGGCTTCCCAGGGCATGTACCCGCGGTTCTGCACGGTCGTGTGCGGCAGCATCCGCCGCGACGGCGACGCTGCGGTGATGACGGTGGCCGGTGGCGGGCACACGCCGGCCGTGGTGTTCCGGGCGGACGGGACGTCGTCGTTGCTGCACCTGCGCGGCGGACAGCTGGTCGGCGCGCTGCCCGAGGCCCGTTTCGTGGTCGCGGAGCTCCGCCTGGAGCCGGGTGACGCCATCCTGCTCTACACCGACGGCCTCACCGAGGCGCGGACCGGCGCTGACAGCTGGTACAGCGAGGAGGACCTGCTGGACGACCTCGCCGGCCTGGCACCGGCGACCGCGCCGGACGTGATCGCCGCGGTGAACCGGCTGCTGGACGCCCTGGGCGACGGTGTCGAGGACGACACGGCCCTGTTGGCGTTGAGCGTTCCCGCACGGGAGGGTGGTCGCGCGTGAACGACTTCTCGGTGACCGTCCGCACGGTGGCGGCCGGTGTGGTCCTCACCATCCGGGGCGACCTCGACGCGCACACCTCGCCCGGTGTTCTCGCCCGCACGGGTGAGCTCTCCCTGTCCCGCGGGCAGCTGCTCGTCGTGGACCTGTCCGGGCTGCGCTTCTGCGACTCCAGCGGCATCTCGGCGTTCATCGCCGCCAGGAACCTCGCCGTCGGCGCTCAGGCCGACGTCGTCCTGGTCGCTGTGCCGCGACAGGTCCTCCGGGTGCTCGACGTCGTCGGTCTGGGCGCGCTGTTCACGGTGCGCTCCAGCGTGGAGGACGCGCTCTCGGGCCGTTGAGCTGCTTCAGTGCTCCGACGGGACGCGCTGTGCGGGCACCGGTTCCTGGAACAGGTTCGTCCAGGACGGCCGGTCGGACTCGGCCGGGCCGGGCTGGGTGTGGGTCTCGTGGTTTTCGGGATGGCTGAACAGGTCGTTCGCCGAAGGCAGGGTCACGTGGTTCTTTCCGTTTGATGACAGAGGTCTTGACAGGAGAAGTCCTGGGCGCGGAACGCGGCCACCTCTCTGCCAACCGTACACCCTCCGCCGCCGATCCGGTCTTCGTTCGTCAGGCCGTGTTGCGCAGAGGTGCGCCCGCGTCGTGCAGGTGCCGGAGCACCTCGGCGTAGGAGCGGCGCAGCGTGGTCTGGCTGTACGGGATTCCGTGGCGTCCGCAGAAGTCCTCGACGACGGGTTGCGCGTGGCGCAGGTTGGGGCGGGGCATGTGCGGGTAGAGGTGGTGCTCGACCTGGTGGTTGAGCCCGCCGAGCAGCGCGTCGACCCACCGGCCACCGGTGACGTTGCGGGAGGTGAGCACCTGCTTGTGCAGGTGGTCGAGGCGTTGTTCGCCGGTGATGATCGGCATCCCCTTGTGGTTGGGCGCGAACGAGCACCCGAGGTACACGCCCATCAGGCCCTGGTGCACGGCGATGAACACGACCCCCTTCAACGGTGAGAGGACGGCGAAGACCGCCAGCAGGTACGCCGCCAGCGGCACGATCTGGAGCGCGGCCTCGCGCCACGGGTTGCGCAGCTCGTTGCGGCACAGGGCGACGATGCCGGAGATCCGCAGCACGACCGCTTCGGCGAGCAGCAGCGGGAAGAACAGGAAGGCCTGCCGTTTGGTGATCCAGGCGTTCAGGCCGCGTTTGTCCTTGGCCTGGGCGCGGCTGAAGGCGAGGGCGTGGATCTCGATGTCGGGGTCGTGGTCCTCGTGGTTGGGGTTGGCGTGGTGGCGGTTGTGCTTCGCGACCCACCACTGGTAGCTGATGCCGGTGAGGCTGCCGTGCAGGTGCCCCACGACGTCGTTGTGCCGGTGGCTGCGGAAGATCTGCCGGTGTCCCGCGTCGTGCCCGATGAACGCGAGCTGCGTGGACGCCGCGGCCAGGGCGACAGCCGTGAGCACCTGCCACCACGAGTCGCCCAGCAGCACGAAGGCCACGGCGATCCCGCCGAGCAGGACCGCGTTCACCGCCATCCGCACCAGGTAGTAGCCGCGCCGCCGGTCCAGCAACCCGGCTGCCCTGAGTTCCTTGGTGAGGCGGGCGAAGTCGCTGCCGCGCGGGCGGTCGGCCGGTTCGGTCAGTACGTCGGGCGCTGACGACATTCGTCTACTCCGGACGGTGCGGGTTCAGGTGCTCCCGCGGCGTTCGCCTGGGAGGGCGCGCGGGTGGGCCGCTGGAAGCTCGACTGGCGCAGATCAGGAGAAGAACGCCCCCGTGCGTCACCTCGTCCGCACGGTCATCGCCAGATACCCCTTTCGCGGTGGTTCAACCCGAATCGGAGGAAGTCGCGTTCCCAGGGGTGAACGACGGGACCGGCGTGTTGCACCTGCCGCAGCGGCATGTGATGTCCTTCGGGTCACCACAGCTGGAAAGGTTCCGCCTGCGATGCACTTCACGCCTCCCCGCCAGGTGAAGATCGGTGACGCCGCCGCGTTCGCCGGGACGACCCCGCGCGCGATCCGCCACTATCACCAGATCGGTCTGCTCCCCGAGCCCGAGCGGGGTGCGGACGACCGCCGCCGCTACGGCTACGACGACATGATCCGGCTGCTGTGGATCCGCAGGATGGCCGAGGCCGGCATCGCGCTCGACGACGTGCGGGCCGCGTTCGACGGGACCTGGGACGTCGCGGAGAACCTGGGGCGCCTGGAGGAGACCCTGGCCGCGCAGGAGGCGGAGATCCGCCGCCAGCGCGAGGCGGTTCAGCGGCTGCGGGTCGTGGGCAGCCCGCTGGGGTTGTTGTCGGACCTGGTGACGGACCGGCTCCGCCACCTGCCCGCCGGTGCGGTGCGCCCCTCCGACCTGGAGGCCCTGCTGGTCACCGAACGGATCTTCGGCCCGCTGGCCGCCGCGGTGCAGGCCAGCACGGTCATCGTGCTGGCCACCCGCCCCGACCTGCGGGAGGAGGACGACCGCCTGGAGGCGGCCGAGGCCGCACTCGACGACGGCGTCGATCCCGGAGACCC
The DNA here is from genome assembly GCF_055607425.1 of Lentzea sp. NPDC037011. Classification (NCBI taxonomy): domain Bacteria; kingdom Bacillati; phylum Actinomycetota; class Actinomycetes; order Pseudonocardiales; family Pseudonocardiaceae; genus Lentzea; species Lentzea sp. NPDC037011. The sequence goes on from NZ_JBVJRT010000004.1 coordinate 39,800, forward strand.
GCGGGTCGAGGAGCTCGCCCGGCAGCGGTTCGCCTATTACGAGGCCGTGGAACGGGCCGTCGAAGCGGCCGGGCTGGACGTCGCCGAGGAGGAGCTCTTCGCCCTCGACCTGGGCGAGCAGGAAACGCAGATGAGCGCCGGCGAAGCGCTCACCAAGATGCCGTACGACTTCTCAGCCGCCCGGATGCGCTGCATCGAGCGCACGGCACAGCTCCTCGCGGACAGCTGACTCCTGCGGAAGGGCTGACGGCCGTTGCGCACGGATCAGAGGTGGCGCAACGACTGCTTCACCACGTGCGCACCTGCGAGGCAGGCGGCCGCACCCGGCTGCTCCCGGTGGCCAGGGGGCGTGATCATCCAGTGGCTGAACGCGGTGTGGTGCCGCGCGAACTCCTGTGGTGTGGCGGAGTGCTCGACGGCGGCGGACAGTTCCGCGACGCGGGCGTACCGCGGGATGCGGTCGGCCTGGTAGGCCGCCAGGGCGGAGGGCACGTCGTCGGCCGCGCCGACCAGTTCGCCGAGCAGCGCGGCGTCCTCGACGCCCAGCGTCGCACCGGCTGTGATGTGCGGTGACATCGCGTGGGCCGCGTCACCGGCCAGGGCGACCCGTGCCGAGACCCAGTGCGGCAACGGCGGTACGAGCACGACCTGGTTGTGCAGGACCAGCTCCTCGGGTGTCGCGCGGATCAGCCGCGTCAGCACCCCGTCGCGGCCGTCCTCCAGGTGGCGGGCCCGTTCCAGCGCCTGGTGCCTCGGGGTGCCGGTGAGCGGTGGCGACTGGAACTGGTTCACCAGCCAGTACACGCTGCCGTCGTGGGTGCGGACGTATCCGCCCCTGCACCCGTTGGTGCCCAGGACGAGCCGGTTCTCCGCGACCGCGACGCCGCCGGCCGGGACGACCGCGCGCCAGGCGTGGTGGCCGCGGTGTTCCTGCGCGGGGGTGCCCGGCACCAGCTGCGCGCGGACCGCCGAGTACGCCCCGTCCGCTCCGACGAGCACCTCGGCTTCCTCCGTGCTGCCGTCGGTCAACCGGACGGTGACGCCTCCGCTGTGTTCCTCGAACGCGCTGAACCCGGCGCCGAGGCGGATGTTCTCGCGTCCCACTGCGTCGGCGAGCAGGCCGGTCAGCTTCGCGCGGTGCACGAGCAGGTACCGGTGGTCTTCGGCATCGAACCCCGGGGTGTCGAGCAGCCTCCCCGAGGGGTCGTGGAAGCGCATCTCGCTGGGCTTGCCGATGGCCCGCACGTGCTCGCCGATGCCGAGCCCGTCGAACACCGCCAGTGCGTTGGCCCAGAGCCCCAGTCCGGCACCGGCGGCGCGGATCTCCGGTGCCCGCTCGCAGACCACCACGTCGACCCCGGCCCGGCGCAGGGCGACGCCCGTCGTCAACCCGACGATCCCGGCGCCGATCACCACAGCCCGCAGCACGGGCGCTTTCCCGGTCATGTTGTTGCCCTCCAACGGTTTCTCTCCCGTTCTTCGACCGTAGGAGCGACCGGGGGTTAACACCAGTGCAACTCTGGCAAGCAACCATTTCGAATGTGATAATCGGCTGTGCGCGACATCGACCTGAAACTGATCGAGGCGCTGGACGCGCTGCTCGCCGAGAACAGCGTGACCAAGGCCGCCGCCCGGCTGCACACCTCGGCGCCGGCGATGAGCCGCACCCTGGCCCGCCTGCGCCGCGTCTTCGACGACCCGCTGCTCGTCCGGGCCGGACGTGACCTCGTGCCGACACCACGGGCAGTGGAGCTGCGCGGTGAGGTGCACGCGATCGCCTCCAGGGCACGGGCGCTGTTCGCCCCGTCCGCCACGGCCGACCCGCGGAGCGCGGTGCGCACGTTCGACCTGCAGGTCACCGACATGCTGTCCACGACGTTCATCCCGTCGCTCATCGACGACCTGCGGGACCAGGCCCCCGGCATCTCGCTGCGGCTGCGGCCGGAGAACCTGGAGGACACCCCGGCGCTGCGGGAAGGCCTGGTCGACCTGGAGATCGGCAGCATCCGGCCCGGCGACGCGGAGGTCCACTCCGAAGCGCTCGTCACCGAGGCGCTGATCGGCGTCGTGCGACCGGGTCACCCCCTCGCCGAGGTGGAAGTGGTGACACCGCAACGGTTCGCCGCCGCCGACCACGTCGTCGTGTCGCGGCGCGGCCGGGCACGCGGCCCGGTCGACGAGGAGCTGACCGAGCGGGGGCTGAGCCGCCGCGTGGTGGCCGTGGTGCCGACGTTCGCGAGCGCGTTGTTCCTCGCCTCGGAGACCGACGTCGTCTGCATCGCGCCCGCCCGGCTGGCCCGCCGGATGCTCGACAAGCTCGGGCTCCGCACGTTCGCGATCCCGGTGGACCTGCCGCCCGTGACGGTCGGCATGGCCTGGCACCCGCGCAACCACCACGACCGCACCCACCAGCTGCTGCGCGACCGCACCCGGCACATCATGGCCGCTGCGGGACCGGGCGATCCTCCCGGACGTTCCTCGTAGTTTTTCCAGTCGCCAGGAATAGCGGCAGTTGCGGTGATCATTGGGGAAATCGACTGTGGGAAAATCCCACTCTCTCCACTCGAAAGAGTGAGATTGAATCCGTTGTGGAGTGTGATTCACATTCCTATAGTCGAGAACGGCCGGTCTTTCGCGTTCTAGCCTGGAAGGTCTCCCCTCGTGAAAGCAACTGTGGCTTTTCTCGTTTCCGTGAGCATGCTGGGTTTCTCCTGCGCCGCTCTCGCTGAAGGTTCCGCGGTCGATTTCGGAAAGGGCGCGCGATTCGAGTCGGAGTGGAAGATCCGCCCGGCCCTGGACCCCGACTACGAGGTGGTTCAGCTCACCAGGGACAAAGAGCTCGACAACAAGATGTACCTCGACGTGGACCCCTACGTCCCGTCGCTCAACTCCGTCCTCTTCATGTCGGAACGCGACGGCGACGAGAACCTCTACCTCATGTCGCTCGACAACGGGAGGTTCGTGCAGGTCACGGACTCCGACGACATCGACGGCGACCACGCCAACGTCTCGCCGCAGACCGAGGAGGCCTTCTACCTCGACGACCGGACGCTGACCAGCGTCAGCCTGCGCGCCCCGTACCGCGAGAAGAAGATCCGCACCTTCTCGAGCAGGTACGACTTCAAGGGAATCCCCTCGCTCACGTCGGACGGCAAGACGGTCGCCGCGTCGCTGTACGACGAAGAGGAGAAAACCTCCTCGCTCGTCCTGGTCGACGTGAGATCGGGGGAGCTGCAAACGGTCAAGAAGATCGACGGGGAGGTCGACCACGTGTTGATCAACCCGGTGCACGGGGACACGCTGCTGTTCCACCTGCGCTACGACTCCCAGATCGGTCTGGTGGACATCGGCACGAAGAAGAAGACGATGCTGACCGATTCGAATGACCACGGTGCGCACCCGTTCTGGGCGTCCAACGGCCGGGACGCCGCCTTCGCACAGCGGAAGCAGGGCGAAACGCCGGACCAGGTGGTGACCTACAACATCCGCAAGCAGGAGTTCTTCAGCTACGACACCCGGGAGAGCAGCAACCACTACGCCATGAACCCCGCGCGGACGATCATCCAGGGCGACGGCCACAAGGACTCGACGGCCTACATCTACTTCTATTACATCAAAGCCGGCACGAACAAGGTCGACACCGTGAAGATGTTCAAGCACGGGAGCTCCTCGAACGAGGAGTCGGTGCACCCGCACGCCGCGTTCATCAACGACACGGACCTGATCTTCAACAGCGACGCGGACGGCAACGGCAACGTGTACCTGCTGAGGGAGAAGTAGGACGCTGGGCCGTGGAGGGGTGCGGTGCCGGATTCCCGGCGCCGCACCCCCGCGCTCGCACCGGTGCTCGACCCAGCCGGTGCCTAGACTGGCGATCATGACGAAGCAGCGGTGGGCCGTCGCAGACCTCCCCGACCAGACCGGGCGCACCGTCGTGGTGACCGGCGCGGCCAGCGGGGTGGGGCGCGGCACGGCCACCGCCTTCGCGGCGGCGGGGGCGCGCACCGTGCTCGCCGTGCGGGACGTCGCCGCGGGGGAGCGGGCGGCGGCGGCCATGCGCGGCACGACCGAGGTGCGTCAGCTGGACCTGGCCGACCTGGCGTCGGTGCGGGCGTTCGCGCAGGGGTGGCAGGGCGGGATCGACGTCCTCGTCAACAACGCCGGGGTGGCGATGACCCCGCAAGGCCGCACGGCGGACGGGTTCGAGCTGCAGTTCGGCACCAACCACCTCGGGCACTTCGCGTTGACGAACCTGCTGCTGCCCTCGATCACCGACCGCGTCGTCACGGTGGCGTCCGGCGCGCACAGGGCGGGGGTGCTCGACCTGGACGACCTCGACCTCGCCCGGTCCGGCTACAACCCGGTGAAGGCCTACGGCCGGTCGAAGCTCGCGAACCTGCTGTTCACGCTGGAGCTGGACCGGCGGTGCCGGGAGGCGGGGTCGGCCGTCAGGGCGTTGGCCGCTCACCCCGGTTACACGGCGAGCAACCTGGGGACGAAGGGCCGCAACCGGCACCTCGTCAAGGTCGTGCACCTGGCCGGGCGGTACCTCGCGCAGAGCGAGGAGCAGGGGGCGCTGCCGTCGTTGTACGCGGCGACTCAGGACCTGCCGGGCGCCAGCTACGTGGGTCCCGACGGGAGGTTCGAGCTGCACGGCCACCCCGCGCTGGTCGGGCGGTCGGCGGCGGCCAGCGACCCGGTGCTGGCGCGGCGGTTGTGGGAGGCGTCGGAGCGGCTCACCGGCGTGACGTTCCCGCGGTGCTGAGATGAGGGAGGTCCGGCCCGCACCTCGGAGGTGCGGGCCGGACCTCCCCCGAGCGTCGCCCTGTGCCCGACGGGCTCAGTCCTCCACGCAGCCCTGCCTGGTGCAGACCACGCCACCGCGGTAGGTGTCGCCTTCCCACAGGGCCACGTAGACGTTGGTGAGTCCACCCGGGTAGTCGCAGTTGAGCCCGACGTTGAACCCCCTGTTCTCGCCGGGTTGTGCCGTTCGCGTCTCGAGAGGTGTCACGCAGTTCGCGGACGTACCGCGGAACCGGCCCTGCTTCTCGGAGGAGCGAGCCCTCAGCTCACCCGGGATGGAGACGCTGCGGTTGTACCACGTGATGGAACCGGAGAGGACGCTCGCGCCGTACTCGATCCGGAAGGGCGTGACCGGGTAGTCGCTCGTGCCGGCGACGCCGATCCCGGGAGCCGCGGCGGCCATCAGGGTGACCGCGCTCAACGTCGCGATGATTGTCTTGCGCATTGTCGTGATCCTTCGTCCGTTCAGCTGGAGCGCGGATTTCCGCACGTTGAACGAACGTAATGAGGCGTTCTACACGGCACCTACACGTGACACCGGGGCACGGCCCTCGCCGTCAACGGCTGGGTTCTTCCTCGTCACGGTCGGCGCCGAAAGTGCGCACACCGCGCACGGCGAACGGCAGCGCTGTGGTCACGACGAGCGCGCTGATGCTCACCCAGATCGCCGCCGCGATGCCCGCGACCGCCGCGAACGGCGCGGTGAGTGCCAGCCCGACCGGTTCGAGCCCCAGCTGACCCAGGTAGTCCAACGACACCACCCGCGCCAGCACGGTGTCCGGCACCCGCCGTTGCAGGGCGCTGACCCACAGCACCGCGAACAGCGATCCGCCGGCCCCGTAGACCGCCATCAGCAGCGCGAGCACCGGTACCGGGAACCCAGCAGCCAACCCGACGAGCACCGGACCGGCACCCAGCATCGCCAGCAGGGCGACGGTTCCGGGTTCCTTCGGCTTCCACCGCCCGGCCATCAGCGCGCCGCCCACGGCTCCGGCCGCCTGCAGGGACAGCAGCCAGCCGTAGGACCCCAGCTCCCCGCGGGAACGCAGCACGATCGGGGCGAGCACCGCCAGCGGCGCGTGCACGAGCAGGACCTGCACCGCGCCCTGGAGGATGACCGCACCCACCCACGGCTGCCGCCCGACCGCCCGAACCCCCTCCAGCGCCTCCGAGACGGGCGACCGGCCGGACTCGGCCCGGCGCGGCGCGGCGCCGGTCGTCCGCAGGCCGATCAGAGCGACCACCGAGATGAGGAAGGTGGCGGCGTCCACCGCGAACACGACCGACGGGCCGAGGGCGGTGAACAGCGCCGCGCCCACCGGGGGCCCGATGATCAGCGCCACCCGGTTGGTCACGCCGTTGAGCCCGTTCGCCGCCTGCAGGTCGTCGTCGGGCACCAGCGAGGGGAGCAGGGCTCGCGCCGCCGGTTCGAACATGGCGCCGCCGACCCCGAGCACGAACGTGATCACCATCAGCGTCGGGACCGCCGCACCGGAGCCGACGGTGGCCAGCACCAACACGGCCACGAGCCGGACGACGTCGGCGAGCGTCATCAGCAGCACCCGGTCGCCCCGGTCGCCCAGCATCCCGCCGACCACCACGAACAGGATCAGCCCTGCGCTCTGCGCACCGAGCACCCAGCCCAGCGCGCTGGCCGGCCGGTCACCGCTCAGGACCAGCAACGTCAAAGCGACCGGTGTGAGCCCGTTTCCCAGTGCGCTGAACACCTGCCCGGTCCACAACCGCCGAAATCGCCGATGCCGGAGCGGGTGAAAAGCCTTCGGCAACCGCATGCGCGGGATCATGCCACCGCCGAATGGTCGTCCTCCGGCACCGAACCGATCGAGAGTTCCTGACGTCCGATGAAATTGATGCACGTGCGGATGTCGTTCGGGGAGCCGTGCCCTGCGCAACCGCGACCACGTGCGGTGGCTGGTCGACGGCCGGCTCGGGTGACGTCGTGCTCAGCCGAGCCGGACGTCGTGCCGGGAACGGGCGTTGAGCTTGCGGCGGACCTTGACGACGTACTCCTCGACCGTGCGGCGGGAGAGGAACAGGGCCTGGGCGATCTCCCGGTTGGTGTGGCCGCCCGCCAGGAGGCGGGCCACGTCCTGCTCGCGCGGGGAGAGGTCGTCGCCGTAGCCGCGTCGCCCCCGGTGGGACGGGGTGGTCGCGCCGGTGCTGCGGATGCGGTGGCGGCAGCGCGCGGCGTCGACCGTCGCCCCCAGCGACTCGTAGGACCGGGCGAGGGCGTCGAGCACGCCGGCCGGGGGAGTGTCGCCCTCGGCCTGCTCGGCGAGCTGGGTGACCCGGTAGGGCAGACCCAGCTCCCGGTGCAGGTCGATCGCCTCGCGGTAGAGGCGGTCTGCCTCGGCGCGGTCCCCGGTCGCGGAGGCGAGTCGCGCTTGGCACGCGGTCAGCGCCGCCTGGGCCAGTGGAGCGTCGGCACCTCGCAGGCCGGCGGTGGTCTCCGCGACGAGCAGCCGCGCGGTGTCGACGCGGCCGAGGGCCAGCAGGCAGTCCACGGCCTGGGGCAGGACGTCGCCCGACCACACCCACGCGTCCTTGTTCCGCAGCATCTCCACCCCGCGGTCGACGTGCGCCTCCGCCGCGGCGGCCTGGCCCCGGCTGAGCAGCATCCCCGCCATGCCGCCCGCCGCCGAGATGCCCACCGGGAAGACCGGGGCGCCTGAGTGCGAACCCGCCGCCAGGAAGGCCTCCTCGGCCCGCACCCACTCACCCCTGGCCGTCGCCAGCCAGCCGCGCGTGAGGTTCAGGTCGGTGGCGAGCAGCAGGTTCGCATAGGTGCCGAGCAGGCGGTCGATCCGCTGTCCCAGCCCCGACCACCGCCCGCTGAGCCAGTCGAGCCGGGACTCGGTGGCCTCGGCGGTGCCGACGACGTAGGAGGCACCGGCCCGCTCGGCCAGGTCGAACCCGTGGCGCAGGAACTCCCGTGCCCGCGAGTAGTACCCGATCCACGAGCACGCGTCCGCCACGTTGCAGTGCGCCCTGGCCAACTGGTGAACCTCTTCGGGATCGTGCACCTCCGCCGGGGAGGGCAGCTGGGCGATGCGCTCCCAGGTGCTCGGGTCACCGGCGATGAGCCGCCCGCCGAGCGTGGTGGCCAGGACGGCGATGCGCAGGGCCGGGGTGGGCAGGTGGTCGACGACCCCCTCCACCCGGCTGAGCGAGGCGCGGTGCTCGGTGATGGACCCCGTCCCCAGGTACGGGCCCGCCGCGGCCGCCATGCCGCGCACGGTGCGTTCCGGTTGCCCGCCGAGCAGGTCGAGGGCGCGGGCGATCTCCTCGGCACCCCGGTCCACCTTCCCGGTCTCGCGCTGCAGCAGCAGTCCGAACCACAGGTGCACCTCGCCCCGGACGTCCGGGTCCAGCCGGTGGTCCGACAGCAGGGCCTCGACCCGCGCGGTCACCACTCCGCCGGGCAGTCCGGTCAGGGCGTAGCCGCACATCCTGGTGGCCAGCCGGTTGGCGTCCCGCGCGCTGGTCCCCGGGTCGGCCAGCACCTCCGAGAGCAGGCCGACCGCGGTGGGCACGTCCTCGACCTCCTCGGCGGCGAGGTCGCCGAAGCGCAGCCACTCGTCCCTCATGCCCGCCGCCTTGGCGTGCACGGCCAGGCGGACAGCCGGCGCGTTGTCCAGTGCGGAGAGCACCGCCACCGCGCGTTCGTGCAGCTCCCGCCTGCGAGGACCGGGCAGCGAAGCGCACACCGCGCGCCGGGCGGTGTTGCACCGGAAGCCGAACCTGTTCGCGGTTCCCTCCACCAACACCCCGGACTCCACCAGCGCGACGAGGTGCTCCGTCGCCGTCTCGCCCGCCACCGCGCAGAGGACGTCCGCGGTCTCCGGCACGCCCAGCACCGCGGCGGCCTCGGCCAGCGATCGGGCGGCGCCGGACAGGGCGCCCAGCCGCTCCCGAACCGCATCCGCCACGAGGACCGGCACGTCGAGTCCGGCCACGACCTCCTGCGCGAGATCGCCTTCCGCGCGCACATCGCGCACCGGGTCGCGCAGCGCGCGAACCGTTTCCTCCACCACGAACGGAATTCCGGCCGTCTCGCGCAGGACGGCCTCGGCGAACGCCGCCGAGGTGATCTCGGCCCCCACGAGCGCATCGGCCATGGTCCGCACGTCCACCGCGTCGAAGGGGCGCAGGACCAGGTCGAGCCCGTGCGGGACGTGCACGACCTGGCCGAGCGGAGCCGCGGTGGGCAGGTCCTCGCGGCGGTAGGTGACCACCACCGACAGGTCCGGCGGCGGGGTGCCCAGCACGAACCGCAGCACCCGGCGGGTCTCCTCGTCCGCCCAGTGCAGGTCCTCCAGCACGAGGACGGTCGGCCCCAGGCAGCGGAGCAGCTCCCGCACCGCGCGGAAGACCCGGTGCCGCTCAGCCGCGGGATCGGGCAGGGGACGCGGCGCGGGCGGCAGCAGGTCGGCGAGCTCGGGCAGGTGGTCGCGCAGCGCGCCGGTGACGGGACCGGGATCGGCCAGCCGGTCACCGCACCGGCTGAGGCAGTCCAGGAGCACCCCGTACGGGAACGGCTCCGGCAGCGGCTGGCACGCACCCACGACCACCCGCGCGTCCCCGTCCCAGACCGCGGCGAACTCGGCCACCAGCCGCGTCTTGCCCACCCCGGCCTGGCCCTCCACGAAGACCGCGGCCGGCGCGTGCCGCACGGCGTCGAGCAGGGCGGCCAGCTCCGCGTCCCGGCCGACCAGCGGTACCGACCCGGACCGGACGGAGAGCGGGCGCACCCCACCACGTCCCATGCCTGCTCGCTCCTGTCGACGGCCCACCCGCAGCGGAACTCCCGCCAGGCTAGGTCGGTCGAGCGGGCACGGTAAACCCCGCGAAATAGAACGCCGTCGACCACGTGTCTTTTCCCGTACCCCTACGGGTCCCAGCCACACTTGTTCACCCCGTCGCCCAGGCCGAATGGTGGTTGCCGAGCGGCCCGACGTCTCGAGCCCCTGCCAGCGGCCGCTCGAAACGCGCGATGGAGGAACAGATGCAAGAGCGCAGAAAGCGGTGGGCGGCAAGCCTGGTCACGGTCGTGGTCGCCACCGCCACCGTGGCGGCCACGGCGGGCCAAGCCGTGGCGCAGCAGCCGGAAGCCGCTGTCGCCCAAGCCGAGCGGCACCACCCCGGGCAGTACGTGGTGGTGCTCAAGGCCGAGGCCCGCGCGGCTGCCGGGGGCCAGGCCGAGGCGCTCACCCGGCGCTACGGTGGCCGCGTGACCGACACGTACTCGGTCACCCTGAACGGTTTCGCGGTCCGCGACCTGTCCGAGCAGCAGGCACGGCGGCTGGCGGCCGACCCGTCGGTCAGGTCCGTGCACCAGGACGGCACCAGCACGGCCACCGGCGAGCAGCCGAACCCGCCGTCGTGGGGGCTGGACCAGGTCGACCAGCGCACCACCGCCCTGGACAAGAAGTACGCCTACCCCAACGAGGGCGAGGGCGTGACCGCCTACGTCATCGACTCCGGGATCAGCGTCCAGCACCCCGAGTTCGAGGGCAGGGCGAGCCACGGCTACGACCTGCTCGACAACGACGCCGACGCGAGTGACTGCTACTGGCACGGCTCGCACGTGGCCGGGACGATCGCGGGCAAGACCGTGGGCGTGGCGAAGAAGGCCAAGGTCGTGGCCGTGCGCTCGCTCGACTGCCGGGGCTCCGGCCCGGACTCGGTCACCGTCAGCGCCATGGAGTGGGTGGCCAAGAACGCGGTGAAGCCCGCCGTGGTGAACCTGAGCCTGGGCATGGACGTCCTCGGCGTCGGTGACGAGCAGGTCAAGGCGATGGTGGCCAAGGGGCTCGTGGTGGTGGTCTCCGCCGGCAACAACGGCGAGGACGCGTGCGGGGTCAGCCCGGCCCGCGTCCCCGAGGCGCTCACGGTCGGCTGGTTCAACAAGGACCGCACGCGCGGCGGGAACTACGGTCGCTGCGTCGACCTGTTCGCTCCGGGTGGCAACATCCACTCCAGCGACAACGCCGGGTCCTTCCGCACCGCCAGCGGCACCTCGATGGCCTCACCGCACGTGGCGGGCGCCGCCGCGCTGTACCTGTCGGCCCACCCCGGCGCGACCCCGCAGCAGGTCGGCGATGCGCTGGTGCGCAGCGCCACCCCCGACCTGGTCAGCAATCCCGGGACCGGCTCGCCCAACAGGCTGCTCTTCGTCGGTGACGTCGGCGGCGGCACCCCGTCCCGGTGCGGAGCCAGGAGCAACGACGAGGACGTGGCGATCCCCGACGCGGGTACCGCGGTCGGCACCTCGGTGACCCAGGACTCCTGTGACGGCAAGGCTTCTGCCGCGCTGTCGGTCCGGGTCGACATCGACCACGGCTACACCGGGGACCTCGCCATCGGTCTCGTCGGACCGAGCGGGACGGCCTACCCGCTCCAGCGCGCCGGCGGTGTCGGCGAGTCCGGCGGCGTGCACCGCAGCTTCACCGTCGACGCCTCGCGCGAGGAGGCCAACGGCACCTGGCGGCTCCTGGTGACCGACACCTACCGGTTCGACACCGGCACGCTCACCGGCTGGTCCATCACGTTCTGACCGAAGTGGACGGACAACGTCCTCCGGCTCGATCACACCCCTGCACCGAAGGAACACGATGAGAACACCACGCTTCGCAGCGGTACTCACCCTGGCACTGGCCGCGGTGACCATGCCCGTCGTCACCGCGGCGGGCGCCACGCCCGCCGGCGGGACCAGCACCGCGGCGACCCCGACCGACCAGCTGCGCCCCGGTGGCGCCGGAGCCCTGATCGTCAACGGGGAACGCACCACCGTGAAGGAACACCCGTTCGTCATCGCCGGCATGCGCGTCGGTGGCAACGGCCCGCAGGGTCAGTCCTGCACCGCCTCGGTGGTCGGCAAGCGCAAGATCCTCACCGCGGCGCACTGCATGGTCGACGCCACCGGCGCCAAGAGCTACGTCTACGGCGACGACGACCTGAACACCCCCGGCGACGAGACGTTCCGCACCGCCGTCGAGTCGTTCAAGACCCACCCCGGCTACACCGGCTCCGGCGGCTGGCGCACCGGTTACGACGTCGCCGTCGTCACCACGGCCGACGACCTGCCGGTCCCGCAGAGCCAGTGGGCCGCGGTGGCCGGCTCGGGGGACAGCGCCCTCACCCGGCCCGGCGGGTCCGGCTTCTCCCTGGGCTACGGCAAGACCTCCTCGGCCGGCGGGTCCGGCGAGCTGCGCAAGACCACCCTGCCGGTCAACGACCCCGCGGGCTGCCAGGTCTTCGACATCAGGGTCAACGGCGACCTGATGGTGTGCACCGGCTACGACGACGGGCGCACCGCCAACTGCTCGGGTGACAGCGGCGGTCCGTTCATCGTGGACGGCGTGATCGTCGGCGTCTCGTCGTGGGGTGCCAGCGGCTGCAACCGCTACAGCATCATGGCGCGGCTGACCAACTCCATGGGCGACTGGGCCAAGGGCGAGATCGGCGGCGGTACCCAGCCCGGCAGGTTCGCGGTGGCGTTGTCGCCGTCCTCCGGCAAGGCCGAGCCCGGCAAGCACGTCTCCACCAGCGTCACCACCACAGCCGGCGACCAGGGCCCGGAGAAGCTGGAGCTGAGCGCGTCCGCCCTGCCCGCAGGAACGACGGCCACGTTCCAGCCCGCGGCCGTCAACTCCGGTGAGGTGGCCAAGCTGACCCTCGCGACCTCGGCCACCACCCCGGCGGGCACGTACAAGGTCACCGTCACGGCCAAGGGCACCGCGGAGTCCAGGACCGCCGAGTACACGCTCACCGTCGGCAGCGGCACCGTGAACGGCCCCACGCCCTCGGTGTCGCCGAACTCCGGCAGCGTCCCGCCAGGCGGCTACGCCACCGCGACGGTCACCGTCACCGGTGGCACGGGCACCATCCGGCTCACCGGCGCCGGCCTGCCCAACGCGCCGATGTTCACCCCGCAGACCGTCAACCCGGGCGGCACCACCCGGATGACGCTGATGGGCCCGTACCAGCGCGGCACCTACAGGGTGACCGTCACGGCGACGGACAGCGCGGGCAAGACCGGAACCGCGGAGTACACCCTCACCGTTCGCTGATCTCCCCACCGGGAAGGTCTTGCGAACATGGGGGAGCCCGTGACCGCCTCGGCGGTCACGGGCTCCCCTCGTCGAACAGGATCTCGCTCAGTCCGTGCGGAGTTCTACTGGCAGCTGCCGTTCGACTCCGCCAGACCCGTTCCCGAGCCCGCCGTGCGGCTCACGACACCCGGAACGCAGGTGGCCTGGTCGAGGGTGAAGGCGTAGGGCACGGAGACGGTCGTGGTGGACTTGACGTCGGGCCCGGCGGGCCTGTGGTCGCTGCTCGGGGCGGACCACGTCACGGTGTCGAAGACGTTGCCGCTGACCTGCCAGTAACCGGCCTCCGTGGTGTAGAAGGTGCCGAGGACGTCGCGGGAGTTCTTGAAGTAGTTGTTGTCCACCTTGGCCTTGGCGCCGGCCCGGGAGTTGATGCCGGACTCGTTCAAGCTCACGTAGTGGTTGTTGTACATGTGGGCGATGCCGCCGCGCAGCAAAGGCGCCCGGGAGTCGATGTTCTGGTACAGGTTGTGGTGGTAGGTGATGAACCCGTTCGAGCGGTCGCTCTCGCTGGACCCGACCAGGCCGCCGCGACCGGAGTTGCGCAGGGTGCTGTAGGACAGGGTCACGTACTGGGTGTTGTTCTTCATGTCGAACAGGCCGTCGTAGCCCTCCGACTCGCCACCCGAGGCCAGGAGGTCGACGTGGTCGACCCAGACGTTGCGGACGTTGCTCTCCATCCCGATGGCGTCGCCGCCGTTCGAGGTGGGGGAGCCCGACTTCTTGACGTTCCTGACCGTCACGTTCCGGATGATGATGTTGCGGGACTCGCGGATGTGGATGCCCAGCTGGTCGAAGACGGCTCCGCTGCCGACGCCGATGATCGTGACGTTGCTGATCCGCTTGAGCTCGATCACGCCGGCGGCGGTCTCGCAGCTGCTGCCGGAGACCTTGGCGGTGTTGCCGTGGTTGATCGTGCCAGACACCTCGATGACGATCGGCGTGCTGCTGCTCGCGCGGCCGCACAGGGCCTGGTGGATCTGGGTTCCCGTGGTGGCCCGGACCGTCGCCCCGCCCTGTCCGCCGGTGGTCCCGCCGTTCTGGGAGGCGTAGCCGGTCGCGGTGCCGGCCGCCGCCGACGCCGGTGACGTCACCAGCACCGCGCCGGTCGAGGTCGCGACGGCCACCGCGGCCACGACAGCGGAGATCCGCCGTGCGACTGGTCGTTTCATTTGTCCTCCTGCGTCTTCGAAGATCGGACGAATTCATCGAAATGACGCTGATCGCTATGGCGGTGGGAGTCAGCGTAGCTGGCGGCGCTTTTGTCGAGTATTGCGCAACAACGCGTGCTGAGCAATAAAATTCACGGTCATGAACTCAAAGCCCCAGTCGTGCGGGTCGTCCGGATGATTCATGAATATGAACGATTCGATTTTCCGTAGCCTGGAGGACGTGATTTCGCCTGTTCGAATCGAACAGGACGCGCTATTCGACGCGTGCGCCCGGCACCTCGTCCAGGTACGCCTTGGCCTGCAACGTGAACAGCTCGGCGTACCCGGCCCCGGCCGCCATCAGCTCCTCGTGCGTCCCGTACTCGGCGACCTTCCCGTGCTCCAGCAGCAGGATCCGCTCCGCCTGCCGCACGGTGGAGAACCGGTGCGAGATGTAGAGGGTCGTGCGGCCTTCCGAGAGCTCCCGCAGGCGGGCGAACAGGTCGTGCTCGGCCTGCGCGTCCAGTGCGGAGGTCGGCTCGTCCAGCACCAGGATCGGTGCCTCCCGCTGGAACGCCCTGGCCAGCGCGATCTTCTGCCACTCGCCGCCGGACAGGCTGACGCCCTGGTCGAACCAGCGGCCGAGGGGGCTGTCGTAGCCCTGCGGCAGCCGTTCGATGCGCTCGTCGGCACCGGCGCGGCGGGCCGAGTTCTCGATGTGGGGCCGGTCTTCGAGCCGGGCGAGGTCGCCGAGACCGATGTTCTCCGCGGCGGTGCCCTGGTAGGTCACGTAGTCCTGGAACATCGCGCTGACGCGGGTGCGCAGCTCGACCGGGTCGTACTCGCGGATGTCGACGCCGTCGAGCAGGATGCGGCCGCCGGTCGGGTCGTAGAGGCGGCACAGCAGCTTGAACAACGTCGACTTGCCGGCGCCGTTGCGGCCCACCACCGCCACCGTCTCGCCGGGGCGGATCTCGAAGCTCACGTCGTCGAGCGCGGGTTCCCCCGCGCCGGGGTAGCTGAAGGTCACCGAGTCGAACTCGATGTGCCCCTCCACGGTGGACGGCATCGGCCGCGGAGCCGGTGGGGCGGTGATCTCCGGCTTGGTGTCGAGGAACCGGTACAGCGTGTCGAGGTAGAGGTTGTTCTCGTACATCCCCGAGAACGCCGTGAACAGCCCCGAGACCGACGCCTGCACCGACGCCGCCGCGGCCGTGTACAGCGCCAGGTCGCCCAGGGTGAGCCGGCCGCCGACCGCTTCCAGTGCGATGTACAGCGTGATCGCCGAGCCCGCGAGGGTGCTCAGCAGGCCCCAGGACGTCGAGCTGACGTTGCGGTTGACCGTGAGCTTGCGCTGCCGCTCGTAGGAGACGGTGCCGAGCCGGCGGAACCGGTCGACGAAGTACGGGCCGAGCCCGAACAGCTTCGTCTCCTTGGCGTAGGTGTCGGTCGTGACCAGCGAGGACAGGTAGTCCATCCGGCGCTTGATCGGCGACATCATGAAGGTCAGCCAGAACGCGCGCGAGCCGTACCTCGACTGCGAGATGAACGCCGGGATCGGCGCCAGCAGCGCGACCAGCGCCAGCAGGGGGCTGATCGAGACGAGCAACGCGATCATGCTGCCGAACGTGATCAGCGTCCGCAGCAGCCCCAGCGCGGAGTTCATCATCGACAACGGCCGGGTGGGCGCCTCCTGCGCGGCCTGGCGCAGCATGTCGTACGACGCGGAGCCCTCGAAGTAGGCGAGGTGCAGGTCGCTGGCGTGGGTCATGACCCGGTGGCGGATGGTCAGCGTCATGCGTTCCTGCAGCAGCGACTGCGCGATCGACGTCAGCGCGCTGCTGACCGCGGTCGCGGCGAGCACGCCGAACTGGAGTGCCGCGACCTTCGCGATGTCCCCGGTGGTGCCGGTGTGCTGGATCGCCGCGACGACGGAGTCCAGCAGCAGCTTCGCGATGTAGGCGGTCGCGGTCGGCAGCAGCCCGGACAGCAGCGTGATCAGCGTCAGCACGACCGTCAGGACCGGGCTGGCCTGCCACGTCAGCTTCGCGACCTTCGGCAGGCCGCGGACGGTGCCCGCCACGGACGTCCTGACCCGCCTGAGGCGGGAGCGCAGGTCCTTCGGTTGTGGCTCCGGTGTCGGTTCGGGGATGTCGACCGGTCCGGTGAGCCCGCTGTCCGGAACGGTCGTGGGAGCGCGCCTGCGGCCACGCCGGCCCAGCAGGAACTCCACGCCGCCCGGCATCATGCGGCCTCCACGGCGCCGTGCAGGAAGAAGTCGACCACCTGGCGCGTGGTGGGCGCGTCGACGTCGGAGGCCAGCCTGCGGCCGCCGAACAGCAGGGTCAGGAACAGGGCGGCGAGCTGGTCGGGTGGCAGGCGCAACCGGTCGGTGTCGGGCACGAACAGCTCGACCACGGCCTCCCGGATCGCGATCATCGACTCGTGCCGCCGGCTCCTGCCGCCGTGCTCCTCGCGGCGGTGGTCGCGGTGCTTGGGACGGCCGGACGCGCGCAGCGCCCCCATGAGCGCGCCCATCCGCTCGAGGTGCGCGCCGAGCGCTTCTGCCGCCTCGACGAGGCGGTCCTCCAGCGGCTGGTCGAGGGGGATCTCGGCGATGGCGTCGAGCACGTGGTCGGGCTTGAGCGCCTCGGCCGTGCAGGCGTCGAACAGCTCGTCCTTGTCCTTGAACGCGCGGAAGACGGTGCCCTCGCCGATGCCGGCGGCGCGGGCGATCTGGCTGCTCGTGACGTTCGTGCCGTGCTCGACCAGCAGCGGCAGCACGGCGTGCACGATCATGGCGCGGCGGTCCTCCGCGCTCATGCCCGGCGCTCGCCGCCGGGCCTCGGATGTCGGTGTCATGCGCCCAGCATGCGGAGTGAGTGCTCACTCCGTCAAGCGGGTTCGCCAGGAGCGGACCGGCCGATCTCGCACGAGTGGTACCCGGTCGCGGTCGAAGCCGGGGTCAACCTGTGGCGCGGGGGAGCGGGCAACGCCATCGAGAGCTCCTCGGTCTCCGTGGACGACCGGGAACCCCGGTGAGCTGCCGAGCCGAGCTGCGTGCTCAGCGCAGCGACCGGAACGTCGTCCGGATCTCCTCGGTGAGGACGCGCGGCTGTTCGAGGGCCGCGAAGTGGCCGCCGCGCTCCAGCTGGGCGTGGTGCAGCACCGTCGTGTACCGCCGCTCCACCCACCGCCGCGACGCCTGCACCGCCTCACCGGGGAAGATGCTGAACCCGGCGGGCACGGGGTTGGGTTCCTGGGCACCGCCGCCGGTCCTGGCCTCCTCCCAGTAGAGGCGCGCGGACGACGCGGCGGCGTTGGGCAGCCAGTAGAGCATGATGTCGTCGAGGATCTCGTCGCGGTCGATGACGTCCTCGGGGTTGCCGTCGCTGTCGGTGACGTCCTGGAAGAGCGTGTAGATCCAGGCCGCGAGGCCGGCCGGTGAGTCCGCGAGCGAGTAGCCGATCGTCTGCGGGCGGGTGGCCTGTTCGCGGGCGTACGCGCTGAGCTCGTCCTGGTAGCGCTGGGCGCGGGCCACCATCCGCTGCTCCTCCTCGGTCGCCTCGGCCAGTTCGGCGGCGGTGGGGAACACCAGCGGCAGGTTGAAGTGCACGCCCCGGCACCGTTCGGGTGCCCTGCGGGTCAGCTGCTCGACCACGGCCGCACCCCAGTCGCCGCCCTGCGCGAACCAGGTGTCGTGACCCAGCCGCAGCATGAGGGTGGTCCACGCGTCGGCGACGCGGGCGGCGGTCCAGCCGGTCGTGGTCGGTTTGCCGGAGAACCCGAAGCCCGGCATCGACGGGATCACGACGTGGAACGCGTCGCGGGCGTCGCCGCCGTGGGCGACCGGGTCCGTCAGCGGGCCGACCAGGTGCCGGAACTCCAGGACCGAACCGGGCCAGCCGTGGCACAGCAGCAACGGCACCGCGTCCGGCTCGGCCGAGCGGACGTGCAGGAAGTGGACGTCGACGCCGTCGATGGTGGTGCGGGACGAGCCGAGGTCGTTGAGGACCTGCTCGGCCCGCCGCCAGTCGTAGCCGGTGGCCCAGTGCTCGCACAGGGCGCGGATGCGGTCGAGCTGCGGACCCTGGCTGCCGTCGGTGACGGTCTCGCGGTCGGGCCACCGGGTGGCGGTCAGGCGGGCGCGCAGGTCCAGCAGGTCGGCTTCGGGGACGGCGATCGGGAACGGCTCCATGGCACGAGCGTAACCTAGAAGTGGAAGAAATATTCAACTTGGAATTTCTCTTCCACTTGTCTAGGGTTCGGTGCGTGACCGGACCTCCTCCCTTGCGGCGCGATGCCGAGCGCAACCGCCAGCTGCTGCTGCGCACGGCGTACGAGCTGATGGCCACCCAAGGGCTTGACGTGTCCTATGAGGACATCGCGCGGGCCGCAGGCACCGGGATGGGCACGGTGTACCGCCGCTTCCCCGAGCGCCAGGACCTGCTGGACGCCCTCTTCAGCGACCACGTCGACACGGTGGTCGGCTTCGCGGAGGAGGCCGCCGAGCACGAGGACGCACTGGCGGGGCTCGCCTGGTTCCTCGAACGGCAGCTGGAGGTCGAGGCGCAGAGCCGCGGCCTGGGGGAGCTGCTGCGCGGCCGCGACCAGGCCACGGCGCTGGTGCAGCGGGCGCACGACCGGATGACCCCGCTGGTGGCCGGCCTGGTCGACCGGGCCGTCCGCGCGGGTCAGCTCCCCGCCGGTGCGACGCCCGCCGACTTCGCCGCGGTGCACGTGATGGTCGGCAGCGTCATGGACGCCACCCGCACCCGCGCACCCGGCCTGTGGCGCCGTTCCCTGCGGATCGCCCTGGCCGGCCTGCGCCACGCCGACCTCTCCGGCGACGCCCCGGACGAGGCGCTCATCGGCCACCTCTACAACGACCAGAAGAGATGAAGGCCCTCACCATGACGGCACTGCCCGCCGACCTGATCGCCGTGCTCGACGCCAAGGCGATCTGCTTCGTCACCACCCTCATGCCTGACGGCTCACCGCAGATCTCCCAGACCTGGGTGGGCACCGACGGCGACCACGTGCTGATCAACACGGTCGACACCCACCAGAAGACCCGCAACCTCCGCCGCGACCCGCGCATCGCGATCGGCATCGCCGACCCGGCCGCGCCCTCCCGGTACTGGGCGCTGCGCGGCAGCGTCGTGGACATCACCGCCGACGGCGCGCGCGAACACATCGACGAGCTGTCGCAGAAGTACCTCGGGCGGCCCTACCCGGGCTTCGGCGGCGGCGAGCAGCAGCGCGTCGTCCTCACGGTGAAGGTCGACCGCATGCACACGCCCTGATCAGGACCAGGCGAGCTCGCCCTCGCGGGACACGAACCGGCCTGTGTCCGCCCCGCGGCCCTCGGTGGCGAGCGCGACGATCGCATCCGTGCCCTCGGTGACCGTCTGGAAGCCGCTGTGCCCGTTGAGGTCCGTCGCGGTGTAGCCGGGGTCGGCCGCGTTGACGCGGATGCCCGGCAAGCCCTTGGCGTACTGCGTGGTCAACATCGTCAGCGCCGCCTTCGAGGCGGCGTAGAACGGTGCGACCACGCCCGACTCGGGGCGGCCGGGGTCGTGGGTGAGGGCGAGGGAACCCATGCCGCTACTGACGTTGACGACGACCGGGTCGTCGGAGCGGCGCAGCAGCGGCAGGAACGCGTGCGTCGTGCGCACGACGCCGAGCACGTTGACCTCGAAGACGGCGAGGGCGTCGGCGGCGGTCAGGTCGCCCAGCTCCCCTCCGAGGGGGCCGTGCACGCCGGCGTTGTTGATCAGGACGTCGATGCGGCCCTCGTGGTCGCAGACGTCGGCGGCCGCAGCGGCCACTGACGCGTCGTCGGTCACGTCGATCGGGACGAACCGCGCGCCGAGCGCCGCGGCGGCCTCCTCGCCCCGCTCCCGGTCGCGGGCACCGACCAGGACGGTGTGGCCGAGCCCGGCGAGGCGGCGGGCGGTCTCGCGGCCGAGACCCTTGTTGGCCCCGGTGATGAAGGTGATCGTCATGAGACCGATCGTGAGCGCCGGCGCGGCCGTGGACCAGGACCGGCCCGGCGGTAGGAACGGCAGTACCACCCTCCCACCCGGACAACGGACGCCGCGGGCAGCAGGATGGACGTCGTGACGACCTCCGGCACCGGACTCGGTGCGATGATCCGGACCTGGCGGGACCGGCTGTCCCCGGCGGCCGCCGGGATCGGCACGGCGCGCGGGCGGCGTGCGGCGGGGCTGCGGCGCGAGGAGCTGGCCGACCTGGCTGGCGTCTCGGTCGACTACGTCGTGCGGTTGGAACAGGGGCGGGCCACGGCCCCCTCCGCGTCGGTGGTGGCATCGCTGGCGCGTGCTCTGCAACTCTCCACCGCCGAGCGGGACCACCTGTACCGGCTGGCCCTGCTCGTGCCGCCGGCCGAGGGGACCATCTCCGACCACGTCCCGCCGGGGATGCAGCGGGTGCTGGCCCGCCTCGGCGACGTGGCCGCCGCCGTCTTCGCGGCGGACTGGCAGCTGGTGTGGTGGAACCGCGGGTGGGCGGCGCTGCTGGGCGACCCGGCCCTCTCCCCGCCCCGGTCGCGCAACTTCGCCCGCGACCGGTTCGCCGCCGACGGCGGCCCCGCCCACCTCGCGCGGTGGCCGGTGACCGAGGCGGACCGCGCCGCCACCGACGCCGCCGTCGTCTCCGACCTGCGCCGCGCGACCGGCCGGTTCCCGCGGGACCGCCGCCTGGCCGCGCTCGTCCGGGAGCTGACCGCGGGCAACGAGACGTTCGCGCGGCTGTGGGCCACCGGGGCGGTCGCCGCGCACCGCGAGGACCACAAGACGATCCACCACCCGTCGGTGGGCCCGGTCGAGGTCGACTGCGACGTCCTGGGCGACGGCGACACCGAGCTCAAGATCGTCGTCATGACGGCGGTGCCCGGCAGCGCGGACGAGACCAAGCTCCAGCTCGCCACCGTCACCGGCGCACCCGCCGCCGTCTGAGGGCGTGCGTCAGTCGCCCGGCGCCGCCCAGCCGAGCTCCTCCAGCAATGGCAACGGCACCGTGGAGTACTCCGGGAACCGATGGTACGGCTTGACCATCGGGCGGAAGCGCTCCGGCAACCCGCCCGACCGGGCCAGGGCGGCCAGTGCCGTGCCGATGCGTTCACCGGGGACCTGGAACGCCAGGTCGTGACCGTCCAGTTCGGACACCCGCGGCAGCCACCCGTCCAGGAACGCCTCCATCCGTGGGCGGTGGCCGGCGAGTGCGTCGGCGAAGACCGAGGACAGCGCGAGTGTGACGGCGGAGTCGTGGCGGTCGCCGCGGAAGTGGCGCACGGTCAGGCTGATCGACTCGTTCGTGCTGTCCGGCCCGCGCTGGGCGAACACCTCGCCGAGCGCGGCCCACGCGTCGACCTCGGCCAGGGCGGTGAGGGCGGACTCCCGGTCGCCGCGGGCGAGCAGGGTGTCCTCCAGCACGAACCACAGCGGACCCAGGGAGGTGCGCCGGGTCAGCTCGCCGGTCGCGGTGCCGAGCAGCCGCTGCGCCGCGGCGACCGTTCCCGGGACGTCGACCCACAGGTAGTCGACGTCGGCACCGGTGATCGTCTGCGGTGAGGAGCGGAGCGCGGTCTCCAGGGTCGTGCGCTGGGCCGCGGTCAGCTCCTCCGGCGCCAGCGCGCGGTAGCCGTCCCCGCTGCCGCGGAACTGGCGCGCCATCCGTTCGAGCAGCCGGGCGTGCAACGTCGGACGGCTGCCCTCGGGCGCGGTCAGCAGTCCGTCGTCGTCCGTGCCGAAGGTCCACGCCGCCGCGGCCAGCTCGCCGAGGTCACCCGTCCACGTGTCGTGCACCGGGTACTCGCCCTGCGCGAGGTGGTGCAGCAACGCCCGCGTGCCGTCGTCGGCGAAACCCGAGTAGACCAGGCACGCGGCCGCGGCACCGCGCACGTGCAACGACGGGCTGGTCGTCATCAGATCCCGTGCCGCGGCAACGTGGTCCACCCTCGCGTCGGTGCGTCGCGCGCAGCCGGGCGTGACGCCGTTGTCGCGCGCGGCGAGGAAACCGTGGGCCAGGCAGAGTCCCGCAGACGCGTCGGGTGTCAGGGCGGGCAGGCTTTCCGGCTCCCGGCCCAGCAGCACCAGCAGCCGCAGCGCCTCGTCGTCACCGGTGCGGGTCCACATCGCCTCGACGTCGGCGGCGAACTCCGCGACCAGCCCCGCGTACTCGCTCGTGGCCTTGGCGACGTCGTCCGGCCGGGCCACGAAGTGCGTCTCGCCGACCGCGATCCTGGCCAGGAACAGCGGTGCCAGCTCGTTGTCCTGGTGCAGCAGCTCGGCCAGGAACGGGATCGCGGCCTCGGACGCCGTGTAGACCGACCCCTGGTGCGTGGTGGCCGAGTAGAGGCCGTACACGCCGAAGTTCCGGTCGCCGTCGTCGTCGCTCGTGATCGCCTCGATGAACAACGGCGTGTCGGCGGCCGTGCCGTAGGCGTCCTCCAGGGCCGCCCAGTCCACGTCGGCCAACCCGGGGGGAGGCGTCGTGCGGCCGCGCAACGGCGGCCGTTCCGCGTCGTCCCCGTCCTCGTGCTCGCCGAGGTCCGGCGGTGCGAAGGCGGGCAGCGCAGCAGCGTCGAACATGGTCCGTCCTGCCAGGTCAGAGGATTGACGTGGAGGCTAGCAGTGCCGTGCTGGTGGTGTTGCCCAGATCGTTGACCCGGTAATTGGTCTTCCGCGCTGACCGGGCAAGGCTGGTCCCGCTTGTCGAGTGCGGAGGTGGCCATGGCTCGTCGTCCGGGCGTGTTCATCCGCATGGAGCGGGGGCGACCGGAGACGATCGGTGACCGGATCTGCCTGATCGCCCGGACGTCCCCCGCCGACTGGGGCATCACCGCGTTCTCCACCTGGTCGCTGAGCACGCTGTGCGCTCCACCTGCTCGACCGCGGCACCGTCGCCGCGATCAGCCGGGAGACCCTGCACCGAGATGCACCGTGTCCTGGACCTCTACGAGTGCATCACGATTCATGCTGAAAGGCCCGGCTCATCCGCGAACCAAAGTCCAGATTCCAGAGGCGATGATACGAAACCATCAGACGCGACGGCTTCAATGATCCAGAAGTGAACCGGATCTGCGCCGATGATGGCGTCGGGCATGACATTGGCAAGATCGATGTCGATGCCGAGCGCTCGTAGTCGCGTGCTGGGGTACAGGCGTTTCTCGCGCCACTCATTCGCCGCTTGTTCGAAGCCTTCGTCGGTGAGACCGGATCGAACGAGTCCGCAAAGTCATTCGGCAGCGCCTATCGAGACGCAAGGAGAGGACGGTGACCCGTCCAGTGGTGCGCTTACGGCCGTGCTCCTCCGTCGAGTGTGGACAAGATCTTGCACAACACATTATGTTGCGCTTGATCGTCCCCCGCGACCGCATCGAACGCCCGGAGGTGCGCACGCCATGGAAGTCCGCCTGAGCTACGCCAAGATTGTGGTCAGCGATCTGGAACGGTCCATCGACTTCTACACGAAAGCGATCGGATTGTCAGTGCTGCAACGGGTCGAGTTCACCGCACCGGACGTCACCGAGGTGGTGCTCGCCGACGCGAGCGGTCAGGGCAGGGTGGTGCTGATGTGCGGCGACAGCATGCCGGTCCAGTCCGGCGCGCCCGCGTGGACGCCGTTCGTCCTCACCGTCGACGACGCCGCGGCAGCCGCCGCCGAGATCGCGGACGCGGGCTACGCCCTCGCGTGCGACCCGCCGCTGAAGGTCGGCGGCATCACCATCACGCTGGCCCCGGACCCCGACGGCTACCTCATCGAGGTCATCTCGTTCCCGTCGGACCCGTCGGGCCACCCACCGGTGCCCGAGGGCAAGGTCCCGCACCCGCTCCCGCAGTTCCACGACCGCGTCCTGAACTGAGGACGCCCGGAGGTGGTGGTCCCGCCCGCTGGCGACCCATCGCCCCGCCTCGGCGGACCGGCCGGCCACTCCTCGGGGCGCTCAGCCCCCGAGCCGACCTCCGCGCTCGACAAGCGGGACCAGCCTGGCCGGTCAGCGCGGAAGATCAATTACCGGGTCAACGATCTGGGCAGCACCACTGGCTCCGGCCGGGAGATCGACACCGCCGCGGAGGTCGCAGTGAGCACGACGACCGGGTTGCACGAGGCGCTGCGGCGGCTGCTGGACGAGAGGTGGACCTGCCGGCAGTTCCTGCCCGACCCGGTCCCGAGGTCCACGATCGAGCAGCTGCTCGCGCTCGCGCAGCGCACCCCGTCGTGGTGCAACACCCAGCCGTGGCACGTGGTCGTCACCGAGGGCGCCGGCACCGAGCGGTTCCGCACCCGGCTGCTCGGACACCTGCGGGAGCACCCCGGTCAGCCGGACTTCCCGTTCCCCGTCCAGTACACCGGGGTCTACCAGGAACGCCGGCGGGAGTGCGGCAAGCAGCTCTACACCAGCGTCGGCGTCGAACGCGGTGACCACGAGGGCGCCGCACGGCAGCTGCTGCGCAACTTCGAGCTGTTCGACGCACCGCACGTCGCGATCATCACGACCGAGGCGGACCTGGGCGTCTACGGCGCCGTCGACTGCGGCCTCTACCTCGGCTCGTTCCTGCTCGCCGCCCAGAGCCTCGGCCTGGGCGCCGCACCCCAGGCCGCCCTCGCCGGGTACAGCGACTTCCTGCGCGACCACTTCGAGCTCCCCGCGACCAGGCGGGTGGTGGCCGGCGTCTCGTTCGGCCACCCCGACCTCGCGCACCCGGTGAACGGCTTCCGCACCTCCCGCGCGGACGTCGGCAGCGCCGTCACCTGGCACTCCTCGTAGCGCGCTTCAACGCCTGGCTTTCCGGAGACTTCCGGGCGATCTCCCCGTCGAGCGCTTGAACGCGACGTTGAACGCGCTGGATGACGAATATTCAAGATGTCGCGCAATCTGGTCGACCGACATCTCCGTGGTTTCCAAGAGGCTGAGTGCCAGCTGCATCTTCCACTGCAACACGTACGAGGCGGGAGGAATCCCGGCACTTTCGCGGAACTTTTCGATGAAGACCGTCCGCGAAAGCCCGCAGGCGCGCGCCAACTCGCCGACCGACAGGGCGAACTTGCGCTCGTGGTGGATCAGTCTCACGGCAGGGCTGAGCACCGGGTCTGCAAAGAGGTGGATCCAGCCGGCGGGGAGTGCCAAGCCGGCCGACAGCCACTCGCGCATGACGTGTATGAAGAGGATCTCCAAAACGTGTTCGGAGGCGCGGTGAGATGCGGGCAGCCGGTGCTTCATCTCAACGTCCAGCTGCCGCAGCAGCCATCCCATGGCCGGGCCGGCGTTCGAATCAGCGGAAACGTGGGTGACGGCCGGCACGGCTTGTTGCAGGAACAGATCAGCCCCGCCTCTCAGGTCGACGTGCGCGGTGACGCACACGGTCTCATCGTCAGGCGAGGGCGAGATGTCCTGCTCGCCGAGGACGGCCTGCGTGGGTGCCATGTCGAGCTTCGTGCCGAACACAAACGGAGACCGGCCATCCAGGACAAGCGCTTCACCGGCTGCTACTTCGAGCCACTCCGGCTCCTTGCCGAGGCGGAACTTGATCTGCCCTCGCGTCACCGCCAGGACCTTGACCCTGCCGGGCGGTGGCGATTGGATCAACCAATCGCCCGAACCGGACCGATGACCGGCAAGGACGCAACTGAGACGCAATGTGCTCATCACGTCGGAAAAAATGTCTTCGCCGGTCATGACTCTCCGGTGTCAGGCGTTGATCTCATCCCACCACTCCAGCGAGAACGAGTCGATCATCTCGCTGAAAGCCGCGCTGACTTCCGGTGTGGTGGCGCGCCAGGCGGCGTAAGCGGCCTGGTCCTCCTTGGAATCCCACTGCTCGATCAGCATGAAGTTGTCGGGGTTTTTCGCCTCGCGCACCACGCGAAGCCCGATGAGTCCCGGACGGGAGCGCGTGGCAGCCAGCGTGACCCGGTAAAAATCGATGACGTCTGACGCGCGGCCGGGCTTGGCCGTGACTTTCAGCAGAGCGGTGTGTGCCATGAGGAGCCTTCTTCTGGGGGAGTGGCCGGTTCGGCCTGGAACTACCTGTCGCAGGTCGCTCAGCCAAGCTACAGGCTCCGATGCGGACCGCAGTCGTCATTCTGACCGCCGTTGTTGTCAATGCGTACGGGTTGGGCAGTCGAATGACGCGGCTACGAGATCCGCATGCCACCCGCCTAGGCTGGTGGCATGCGGATCGGAGAACTGGCCCGGCTGACCGGGGTCAGCGCCCGCTCGCTGCGCTACTACGAGCAGCAGGGCCTGATGCACAGCACGCGGTCCGTCGGCGGGCAGCGGCACTACCCGCCGACGACGGCCGTGCGCGTCGAGATCATCCGGCGGCTGTTCGACGCGGGCCTGAGCAGCAAGGTGATCGCGCGGCTGCTGCCCTGCGTGGACAGCGACAGCAGGGCCGTCGCCGAGGACGCCTTCACCACGATGACCGGCGAACGGGACCGGCTGACCGCCGACATCGCCAGGCTCGTCGAGGCCAGGGCCGTCCTCGACGAGCTGATCGAGATCAACACCAGCTACCGGCAGGGGACGGCCACCGGCTGAGCGCCGTCAGCGGCTCAGGTCGACGACGAGCTTGCCCGTGGCGTGCCGCGACTCGACGAGCGCCAGCGCCTCCTGCGCCCGCGCGAGCGGGTAGGTGCCGGTGATGTGCGGGTCGAGCCGCCCGGCGACCATCAGCTCCGCCACGCGTTCGAGCCCCGCCCGGTCCAGCCGCCGCCGGACCGCCGCGCCACCCAGGTCGGCCACCGACGGGTCACCGACGGAGACGAGCGCCTCCGGCTTCACCGCGAGTGCGGCCACCGCGCGCAACGACTCGCCGCCGACGGTGTCGACCACCGCGTCGAACCCGCCGGGCGCCAACTCGCGCAACCGCTGCACGACATCGCCCCCGGTGTAGTCGACGAAGGTCGCACCGGTCTTCGCGACGAGCTCCCGCTTGGCCGAGCTCGCCGTGCCCGTCACGACCAGGCCGCGGTCACGCGCGACCTGCGCCAGCGCGATGCCGACACCGCCGCCGATCCCGTTCACCAGCAGCGAGGAACCGGCGGGCAGGTCGAGCTGGTCGACCACGTCCAGCGCCGTGGTGCCCGCGACGGGGATGGTCGCCGCCCACGTCGCCGGCAGCGCGTCGGGGATGCGGGCCGTGGACTCGGCGAGCAACAGCGTTGTCTCGGCGTAGGTGCCCGCGAACGTGAGCGCGAACCCGGTGACCCGGTCACCGACGGCCAGCCCGGTCACGTCGGCGCCTACAGCGAGGACCGTTCCCGCTGCCTCCATGCCGAGCACCTGCGGAAAGGGCACGTCGCCGTTCATCGCGGTCACGTGCCCGGAGCGCAGCAGGTGGTCGAGCGGGTTGACCCCGGCGGCCTCGACGCGGACGAGGACCTCCGCCGGACCGGGCACCGGATCGGGCCGCTCGAAGAACTCCTGGACCTCCGGTCCGCCGAAAGCCTTGTAGCCCAACGCAGTGCCCATCGCGGATCTCCTCCACCGGTGGCGTTCCGGCCTTCGGAACGCGCTGCCCCGACGCTAGGTGCTGACACCGGTGTCAACTTCCACCCGATGTGACGCGGACAACTCGGGGAGGGCGGGAACCACCTGAAACGGACGACACGGCGCAAACATCAATTGCGCGAAACAACCCGATGGTGTGGTGATCGGCCGACATTCACACCATCGCGTGATCATGGATTTCTGGGTCCCGCACCGGTCTGGCTACGGTGCTGCGAGGTTCCGGCTGAGCGGTTGCTCGCCGAGTCCCGAGTGAACACAACCATTCTTAGGAGATTTCGTGCTGAAGAAGGCAGGAGCGGCCGTCGCCATCGCGGGCGCTTTCCTCGGTTTCGGTTCGCAGGCCATGGCCGCCACCCCCGAGCTGGACCTCACCCACCAGGTCGGCCTCGTCGACCTCGACGACACCGAGATCGCCAGCGACATCAACGCCTGTTTCATCGACGTCAACGTCATCGCCGTGCCGGTCCTGTCGGACAACGACAGCGGCCTCTGCGGCAACCCGGACGACAAGTAGGCGGTGGGCCGGGCGCCTGGGCGGCGCCCGGTCTGCCCCGCCGGTGCCGGAAGTCGGCGCGCGGGCTGTGACGGCTGGTACTTCGGGGATCGGCCGCCTGTCCGCCGCGCCGGCGCCGGTGCGGCGCTCGCCACCGGGAGGAGCGTGCCGGCAGCGGCTCCGGTGCTCCTCGCCGCACCGTCCATTCGGAACAGACTGCCGGTGGTGTCGGACTACGCCATCGCGAAGGCCGACGACGTCGGCCACTCGATCACCATCTTCCGCCGGCCATGGCGCGGGCGATCGGCCAGGCGCCGGGGGAGGTGTTGGACAGCACCGTGCAGGTGGTGCCGGTGTGCGGGTCGTGGGTCGACTTGAACGACACCCCGGCGTCGCTGCCGACGAGCATCACCGTGTCGGTGCCGCCGCGCAGCCAGAAGCCCAGCGCGTACTGCACCGGTTCGTCCTCGGGCACGTCGAACCGCGGGCGCACGACCTCCTCGACGTCGGGCACGATCCGCCCGGCGAACAGGGCGCGCCAGAACGCCGACATGTCCGCCGCGGTGGTGTGGATGCCGCCGTCGCCGGTGGCCAGCACCGGCAGGTGGAAGACGTTGGAGCGGTCCACGCCGTCGATCGGCAGGTAGCCGACGGCCGCGTCGCCGGGCAGCTCGTCGGAGCGCAGGAAGTCGGTCCTGGTCATGCCGGCGGGCCGCAGGACGCGTTCGCGGACCAGGTCGTGGTAGCCGGTGCCGCTCGCGCGTTCGGCGAGCAGGGCGAGGACGACGAAGCCGCTGTTGCAGTAGCTGAACCGTTCGCCCGCGGGGAACTTGGCCGGGTGGCCGTCGAGCAGCGGCAGGAACGCCTCGGTGGTCGTCAGTTCGTGCGCGGCGCCGACGACGTAGTCGGTGAGCTCGTGGCCGGCTTCCTCGTCGAGGTAGTCGCCGATGCCGGAGGTGTGGGTGAGCAGGTGCTCGACGGTCACGTCGTCCGCGATCAGCGGCAGGTCGTCGCCGAGCAGCGAACGGGCCGCGGTGTCCAGGGAGAGCTTGCCCTCGTGCACCAGCGAGAGCACGGCCAGCGCGGTGAAACCCTTGCTGCCGCTGGCGATGCCGAACCTGGTGTCGACGGTGTTGGGCACCCGGTGGGCGCGGTCGGCGAGCCCGTAGGCGCGTGCGATCTCGACCTCTCCGCCGTGGTCGAGCCACGCGACCCCGGAGAAGTCCTCTTCCTCTGCTGTGCGGTCGATCTCCCCCTGCACCATCCAGGCAGGGTAGGTCCGGTGAACGCGCCGGACGAACGATTTACCGCTCACTCACCGGGGACCACGATGCCCATCTCGTAGGCGGCCACGATCGCCTGCGCCCGGTCGCGCACGCCGAGCTTCGCGAACACCCGGCTGACGTGCGTCTTCGCCGTCTGCTCGACGATCACCAGCGCGGCGGCGATCTCGGTGTTCGAGAGGCCGCGCGCGACCAGCCGGAGCACCTTCAGCTCCTGCGCGGTCAGCCGGTCGGCGCGTTCGGGCCGCACCGCGCCTGGGCGGCGGGCGGCGAACTCCGCGACCAGCCGACGGGTCACGGCGGGCGCGAACAGGGCGTTGCCGGCCGCCACCACCCGCACGGCGTTGACGAGGTCCTCCAGCGGGGCGTCCTTGAGCAGGAAGCCGGAGGCGCCGACCCGCAGGGCGCCGTAGACGTACTCGTCGACGTCGAACGTGGTCAGCATCAGCACGCGCGTGCCGAGGTCCGGGGCGCCGAGGATCAACCGGGTGGCCTCCAGGCCGTCCATCACCGGCATTCGCACGTCCATCAGCACGACGTCGGGTCGGTCGCGGACGGCCGCGTGCACGGCGTCGGCGCCGTTGCTCGCCTCGCCGACCACGGTGATGTCCGGCTGTGCGGCGAGCACGGCGCGGAAGCTCTGCCGGACCATCGTCTGGTCGTCGGCGATCAGCACTGTCGTGTTCACGGCTGGTCCTCGTTCCCGGTCAGGGGCAGCGTGACCGCCACGACGAAACCACCCCGTTCACCCGGACCCGCGACGATCGTGCCGCGCAGGGTCGCGACCCGCTCCCGCATGCCGAGCAGGCCGTGCTTGGCCCGGTCGTCCGTCGGCGGCCCGGGTTCGGCGGCGGCGCTGTTGCGCACCACCACCCGCAGGTCGGCGCCCACCGTGACACGCACGTCCACAGTGGACCCCGGGGCGTGCCGGACGGCGTTGCTCAGCGCCTCCTGCGCGATCCGGTACGCCGACAGCGCGACACCGCCGGGCACGCCGCTCACGTCGCCGTCGAACCGCACGGTCACCGCGACTCCAGCGCTGCGCAGGCGGTCGACCAGCTCGGCGATCTGCTCCACGCGCGGCTGGGGCGCGGTCTCGGCCTCGCCGTTCTCGTTGCGCAGCACGCCGAGCAGCCGCCGCATCTCGGTCAGGCCCTCCCGCGCGGTCTCCTGCATTTCGGCGAACTCGCCCTCCAGCTCCGCCGACAGGCCGGGGAACCGGTACCGCGCGCTCCCGGCCCGCAGCGCCAGCACGGACATGTGGTGCGCCACCACGTCGTGCAGCTCGCGGGCGATGACCGCGCGTTCCTGCAGCGTGGCGGCGCGGACCTCCTCGACCTCGCGGCGCCGGGACTGCTCGTTGCGGTCGGCTTCGGCCACGCGCCGCAACCGCATCGCGTTGCCCACGACGAGCACACCGCCCACGATGGCACCGACCAGGAAGATGTCCCGGTAGTCCCACATGTGCGCCCACACGACGACCATCGAGAAGAAGAACACCCACACGAGCACGGTCTGCCGGTAGGCCTGGGCGGTGGTCAGCAGTGCCGCCGCGGCTGCGAGGACCGTGCCGGGCGTCCACGGCCAGCCCCACGCCGAGCGGAAGTCGTGCAGGACCACCGGTTCGAACACCATCACGACCGCGAGCATCCGCCACGCCCACAGCGGGTGGACCTGCGTCAGCAGCACGGCGGCGACGGCGAGACCGGTGAACCACCACGCGGGGATCGACGAGTAGGTGAACCGCAGCTCGGCCGGGCCGACCACGTTCAGGAAGACCACCCAGGACGCGACGCCGAGCACGAGCACGATCCGGAGGCGCCGCCAGCCCGCCGACGCCGGCGTCCTGACCAGCCTGCTCGCCGAGAACAACGTGAACACGCCGGCGGCGAGGAACTGCCGCACCACGGCACCCCTCATCCGCCCCACCGCCCCGGAAGATCATCCACTCGCGCCGAACCTACTCCGCCCCCGGACAGGAGGCCGCGCCACGCGAGCACCCCACCGACGACCGCGACCAGCACGTAGAGGTTGTCCAGCACGGCGTTCCCCGTCGGCACCAGCAGCGGCCACAGGACGAAGACCGCCCAGACGGGCACCTGCGCGGCACCTGGCCCGCGCAGGAGGAACGCCACCAGCGGCACGACCCACACCCAGTGGTGCGACCACGAGATCGGGCTGACCAGCAGCCCGCAGAACGCTGTGACCAGCAGCGCCCCCAGGGGCTCACCGCGCAGGTGCGCCCGCCGGGCCAGCACCGCCGCCGCGGCCACGCAGCCCAGGCAGAGCGCCGCGACCAGCAGGGGAGCCCACGGTGCCGCACCGGTCAGCCGCTGCACCGCACCGGAGATCGACTGGTTGGCGAGGTGCCCGTTGCCCGTCGCGTCGTTGCCGCGGAGGACCGCCGACCCCCAGTACCGCAGCGAGTCACCGGGCAGCAGCAGGAACCCGAGCAGCTGCAGACCGCCGAACACCGCCAGCGCCCGCCCCGCGTCCCGCACCCGCCCGGTGACCAGCAGGTGCAGCACGAACACCAACGGCGTCAGCTTCACCGCCGCGGCGATCCCGACCAGCACGCCGGAGAACCGGCCCTGCCGCAGCACGTCGACCACGACGACGGCCATGAGCAGCACGTTGACCTGACCGTACCCGACGGTCCGCCACACCGGTTCGAGACCGAACACCGCCGCGAACAGCAGCGGTGACGGCGTCCGGCCGGTGGTCCACCGCAGCACCACGCCCACGCCGAACGCGGTGGCGGCGGCGAACACCGCCCACGTGAGCTGGGTCGGCAGCACCGCCAGCGGCGTGAACAGCACGGCCGCGACCGGCGGGTAGGTGAACGGCAGGTCGACCGCCCACTCCGGTGTGGCGGTGAGGTGGTCGTACAACGCCTCACCGCGGAGCACGGCCAGCGCGCCGGAGCGGTACACCGCGCTGTCGAGGCCCAGCGGCAGCCGCAGCGCCCACCCGGCCAGTCCGAACAGGACGAACGAACCGGCGAGGAGCACCGGGGCGGAACGGGAGCTGAGCACACCGGGAACGCTAGGGGGACGGCGCCGTGGCGTCGTCGTACCCCGGCGCCCACCGCGAGCGCTACCGCGGTAGCGGGTGTTCGGGCGTGCTACCGGGGTAGCACGGAACGCCTCACCACCGACCGTCCTCACGCAACAGCCCGGTGACGGACGCCGGGGAAGCCGGTCGAAAGCGTTACCTTGGCTTCATGAGCAACAACGGGGAGGGGCGCGACGGAGCGCTCGTGCAGTCCGTCGACCGGGCCATCGCCGTTCTGGAGCTGTTGGCGCGCAACGGCGAGGCCGGCATCACCGAGATCGCGGCCGAGCTCGGCGTGCACAAGTCCTCCGCGTCCAGACTCGTCTACACCCTGCGCGCCCGCGACCTCGTCGAGCAGAACGGGGAGCGCGGACCGTTCCGGATCGGACTGGGCATGCTCCGGTTCGCGTGCGCCGTCACCGGCCAGCTCGACTACGCCCGGCTGGGTGGCCCGGTCTGCTCGGCGCTCGCCGACCAGCTGGGGGAGACGGTCAACATCGCCGTCCTCGACGGCGACAACGCGCTCAACGTCAGCCAGGCCCGCGGCAGCTCCGCCGTGGCGGCGCAGAACTGGGTCGGCCAGCGCACGCCGCTGCACGCCACGTCCAGCGGCAAGGTCCTGCTCGCCGGTGCGTCCGGTGCGGACCGGGAACGCGTGCTCGGCGGTGACCTGGAGGCCTGCGCGCCGCGCACGATCACCGATCCGGTGCGGCTGCGGGAGGAGTTGCGGCGCACCGCCACGGACGGTTACGCGACCTGCTTCGAGGAGCTCGAACCCGGCCTGCACGCGGTCGCCGTCCCGGTGTTCGGCGCGCACGGCGACGTGGTGGCCGCGATCAGCGCCGCCGGACCGGCCTACCGGCTCTCGCAGAAGCGCGTGCCCGAGGTCGTCGAGGAGCTGCGCGCCGCGTCCCGCGACCTCTCGGCCCGCCTGGGGCACCCCGCCTGACCGACCCCGCCCGCCGCGGCGACCGGCGCCAAGGTCAGATCAGGGCCCGGATCGCCCGCTCGAACCCGATGACGTGCTGGGAGGCCAGCTCGGCCGCCTTCTCGGCATCGCCCTCGACGATCGCGGTCAGCAACGGCACGTGCTCGTCGACGTGCCCGGTCATCCCGGACAGGCGCGGCAGGAACACGCACCAGATGCGGGTGGCGAGGTTGTCGTAGGAGATGAGCGTGTCCTCCAGGAACGGGTTGTGCACGCACCGGTAGATCGCGCGGTGCACGTCCACGTCGGCGCGCAGCAGCGCGGTGTTGTCGCCCGGCCGGGCTGCGGTCTCCAGCTGGGACCGCAGCCCGGTCAGGGCGGCCCCGTCCGCTGCGGTCGCGCGCTCGGCCGCGGCGGCGGCGGCCAGCGGTTCGAGCGTGCGGCGCACCTCGGAGACGTGGGAGAGGTCGGAGATGTTCACGTCGGTGGCGAACGTACCGCGGCGGGGGAAGGCGACGACGAGCCGTTCCTGCTCCAGGCGCTTGAGCGCCTCGCGGATCGGTGTGCGGCCGACGCCGAGCTCCGCGCGCAACCGGTCCTCGTTGATGGGCTCGCCCGGCCTGATCTCCAGCATCACCAGCCGGTCGCGCAGCACGGCGTACGCCCGTTCGGTGAGCGAGACGGCCGCCGGCTCGTCGTTGACCCGTGCGTTCATGTGACCTACGGTAACTCACAGACTGATATACCAGAAGTCGACCAGGTGATTCCCGCTGGAGGCGTCGCATGACCAGCCCGCCAGGAGCCCATCTGCCCGAGCACCCGGACTTCCTGTGGGAGAACCCGGAGCCGAAGGCCTCCTACGACGTCGTGGTCGTCGGCGGCGGGGGCCACGGCCTGGCCACCGCCTACTACCTCGCGAAGGTCCACGGCATCACGAACGTGGCGGTGCTGGAGAAGGGCTGGCTCGCGGGCGGCAACATGGCCCGCAACACCACGATCATCCGGTCGAACTACCTGTGGGACGAGAGCTCCGGCATCTACGAGCACTCGCTCAAGCTCTGGGAGGGCCTGGAGGACGACCTCGGCTACCCGGTCCTGTTCGACCAGCGCGGCGTGCTGAACCTCGCGCACAGCCTCCAGGACGTCCGCGACAGCGTCCGGCGGGTCAACGCCAACCGCCTCAACGGCATCGACGCCGAGTGGGTGGACCCCGACGGCGTCGAGGAACTCTGCCCGATCGTCAACACCTCGCCGGACGTGCGCTACCCGGTGCTGGGCGCGACCTACCAGCCGCGTGCGGGCATCGCGAAGCACGACTACGTGGCCTGGGGCTACGCGCGGGCCGCGCACGCCATGGGCGTCGACCTGATCCAGAACTGCGAGGTCACCGGCCTGGAAACGGCTCACGGCCGGATCACCGCGGTGCGGACGTCGCGTGGCCGGATCGCCGCGGGCAAGGTCGCGTTGTGCGCGGCCGGCCACAGCTCCGTGCTCGCGCAGATGGTCGGCCTGCGGCTGCCGCTCGCCTCGCACCCGTTGCAGGCCCTGGTGTCCGAACTGCTCGAACCCGTGCACCCGACCGTCGTGATGTCCAACGCGGTGCACGTCTACGTCTCCCAGGCGCACAAGGGCGAACTGGTGATGGGCGCGGGCATCGACAGCTACAACGGCTACGGCCAGCGGGGTTCGTTCCACGTCATCGAGGAGCAGATGGCCGCGGCGCTGGAGCTGTTCCCGGTGTTCGCGCGGGCACACCTGCTGCGGACGTGGGCGGGCATCGTCGACGTCTCGCCGGACGCCTCGCCGATCGTCGGCCTCACCCCGGTCGGCGGCCTGTACCTCAACTGCGGCTGGGGGACCGGCGGGTTCAAGGCCACGCCCGGTGTCGGCGACTGCTTCGCGCACACGGTCGCGCACGACGAACCGCACCCGTACAACGAGCCGTTCACCCTCGACCGCTTCACCACCGGCGCCCTCGTCGACGAGCACGGCGCCGCCGCCGTCGCGCATTAGGGCCTGTGTCGAGGTCCGTGTTCGCGATAGCCGGGCCTGAGGCGGCCCCAGGGGGCACGGGCGGACAGCCCACATACAACACCGCGGTATGCGGGCTGTCCGCCCGCACCGCCAGGAACCACCTCAGGCACGACTCTCATCGAACGGGACCTCGACACAGGCCCTGGCAGGAGCTGACGATGCAACTCATCCCGTGCCCGTGGTGCGGACCGCGCGAGGAAGCCGAGTTCCACTACGGCGGCCAGGCCCACGTCGCCTACCCCGAGGACCCGTCGGCGCTGACCGACGAGCAGTGGGCGCAGTACGTGTTCTTCCGGGACAACCCCAGCGGCCCGTTCGCCGAGCGCTGGAGCCACAGCGCCGGGTGCCGCCGCTGGTTCAACGCCGTGCGCGACACTCGCACCCACGAGCTCCTCGCCACCTACCGGTCCGGCGAGCCGATGCCGGAGGTGGCCCCGTGACGTTCCGGACCCCGACCGGCGGCGAGGTCGACCGGACCACGCTGCTGCGCTTCACGTTCAACGGACAGGACTACACCGGCCACCCCGGCGACACGCTCGCCTCCGCGTTGCTGGCCAACGGTGTCCACGAGATCGGCACCAGCGTGAAGCTGGGCCGCCCGCGCGGGATCGTCGCGGCCGGGTCGGAGGACCCGACGTCATTGGTGCAGGTCGAGGCGCCGTTCCCCGAGCCGATGCTGCTCGCCACGACCGTCGAGCTGTACGACGGCCTGGTGGCGCGCGGCCTGGCCGGGCAGGGACGGCTCGCCGCCGAACCCGACCCGGCGCGCTACGACGCCAAGCACGTGCACTGCGACGTGCTGGTCGTCGGCGCCGGACCGGCGGGGCTGATGGCCGCGCTGACCGCCGCCCGCAGCGGTGCCCGCGTGGTGCTGGTGGACGAGCAGAACCGGCCCGGCGGTGCGCTGCCGGTCTTCGAGGAGCACCTGGACGACCGGCCGGCGGCCGCGTGGGTCGCCGACGTGGTCGCGGAGCTCAAGGGCACGCCCGGTGTGCTGGTGCTGGACCGCACCACCGCGTTCGGCATGTACCAGGACGGGTTCGTGCTCGCGCTGCAGAAGCGCACCGACCACCTCGGGTTCGCCGCACCCGCCGGCGTCGCCCGGCAGCGGGTGTGGCGGATCCGCACCAAGCAGACAGTGCTCGCCACCGGTGCCCACGAACGCCCGGTCGCGTTCCCGGACAACGACCGGCCCGGGATCATGCTGGCGTCCTCGGCCCGCACGTTCCTGCGCCGCTACGGCGTGCTGCCCGGTTCACGCGCGGTCGTGTTCACCACCCATGACAGCGCGTACTGCGCGGCGATCGACCTCGCGGAGTCCGGTGTGGACGTCGCGCTGGTGGTCGACGCCCGGCCGGAGGTACCCGCCGCGCTCGCGGCCGAGTGCGCGGCGCGGGGGATCGAGGTCCGCGCCGGGCGGGTGGTCACCGGCACGGAGGGCGAGGGACGGATCACGGCGGTGCACGTCGGCGACGAGGTCGTCGCGTGCGACACCCTGCTGGTGTCGGGCGGCTGGAACCCGGTGGTGAGCCTGTTCAGCCAGGCCGGCGGCACACTGCTCCACGACGACGGGCTCGGCGCGTTCGTGCCGGGACCGGCCGAGCCGACGGTGCGGGTCGCCGGTGCGGCGAACGGGAACCTCGACCTCGCCCGGTGCCTGGGCGACGGCAGCGTCTGCGGTGCCGAGGCGTCGCTCGGCGCCGGGTTCGCCCCCCGGACGACGGTGCCGCGACCGGTGCCGGACGCGCGGTGCACGGGCCGGTCCGGTCTGGTGCTGTGGCGGGTGCCCGGCTCCGACGAGACGAGCTTCGTCGACCTGCAACGGGACTCGACGGTCGCGGACGTGCTGCGCGCGACGGGCGCGGGGTTGCGGTCGTTGGAGCACATCAAGCGGTACACGACCATCGGCACCGCGCACGACCAGGGCAAGACCTCGGGCATGATCGCGGCCGGCATCGTCGCGGAGGCTCTCGGCGTCGAACTAGCCGAGCAGCGGCCGACGACGTTCCGACCGCCCTACACCCCGGTGTCGTTCGCCGCGCTGGCCGGGCGCAACCGCGGCGAGCTGCACGATCCGGTGCGGGTCACGGCGATCCACCCGTGGCACGTCGCGCACGGGGCGGTGTTCGAGAACGTCGGCCAGTGGAAGCGGCCCTGGTACTACCCGCGGCCGGGTGAGGACCTGCACACGGCCGTGCTGCGCGAATGCCGGGCCGCACGCGAGGGCGTCGCGCTGATGGACGGCTCCACGCTGGGCAAGATCGACGTCCAGGGCGCGGACGCCGGCGAGTTCCTCGACCTGCTCTACACCAACCTGATGAGCACGCTGAAGGTCGGCCGGATCCGCTACGGCGTCATGTGCGGCGTGGACGGCATGGTGATCGACGACGGCACCGTGATCCGCGTCGGCGAGGAGCGCTACCTCGTCACCACGACGACCGGCAATGCCGCCAAAATCCTCGACTGGATGGAGGAGTGGCTGCAGACGGAGTGGCCGCACCTCGACGTGCACTGCGCGTCGGTCACCGAGCACTGGGCCACGATCCCGCTGGTGGGGCCGAAGTCCCGTGCGGTGCTCGCCGCGGTGGCGCCCTCGCTCGACGTCTCGAACGCGGCGTTCGAGTTCATGACCTGGCACGACACCGAGGTCGCCGGTGTGCCCGCGCGGGTGTGCCGGATCAGCTTCTCCGGCGAGCTGGCCTACGAGATCAACGTGACCGCCTGGCACGGCATCGCCGTGTGGGAGGCGCTGATGGCGGCGGGGGAGGAGCACGGGATCACGCCGTACGGCACCGAGACCATGCACGTCCTGCGCGCCGAGAAGGGCTACCCGATCATCGGCCAGGAGACCGACGCCACCGTCACACCCCAGGACCTCGGCATGTCGTGGGCGGTGTCGAAGAAGAAGGCCGACTTCATCGGCAAGAGGTCCTTCGCCCGTGCGGAGAACAACCGCGCCGACCGCAAGCAGCTCGTCGGCCTGCTGCCCGTGGACCCGCGGGTGCTGCTGCCGGAGGGCGCGCAGGTCGTCGAGACCGACCGGCTGCCCGAACCGCCGGTGCGGATGCTCGGCCACGTCACCTCCAGCTACCCGAGCGCCGCGCTGAGCCGCACCTTCGCCCTCGCTCTCGTGCGCTCCGGCCGCGACCGCATCGGCGAGACCCTCTACGTGCCGGTCGGGGACGCGCTCGTCCCGGTCACCGTGACCGGCTCCGTGCTCTACGACCAGGAAGGAACCCGCCGTGACGGCTGACCCGGTGAGCCCGCTGGCGGCCTGGACCGACCGGCTGACCGCGCTTGCACCCGCGCTGGGCGTGCGCGAGGTGCCGTTCCGCTCCCAGCTCACGGTGCGGGTGTCCAACTCCGGCGCCATCGCGGCCATGGGCGGCGCGCTGGGTGTGGTGTTCCCGGCGGATGCGTGCACGTTCACCATGGACACCGGCCCGTTCGGTGCCGTGGAGGTGCTGTGGCTGGGGCCTGACGAGTTCCTGGTCGTGGCCGGACCCGATCTGCAGGCGGTGGTCGAGGAGGTGCTGCGTGGCGCGCTCGGTGGTGAAAGGGGGTCCGTTGTGGACACTTCGGCTCAGCGCACGACCGTGGAGCTGGAAGGTCAGCACGTCCGCGACGTGCTGGCTCACGGATGTGCCGTGGACCTGCACCCGGCTGCGGCTCCCGTCGGCACTTGCGTGCAGACGCTGCTCGCACGCACAGGGGTCATCCTGCAGGTGACCGGGCCCGACCGGGTCGCGCTGCTGGTGCGGTCGTCGTTCGCCGGGTACCTGGCGGCGTGGCTGGCCGACGCGTGCACCGAGTACCTGGCGGTGCCGTTCGACGGCAGCGGCACGGTCGTGTTCCGCTGACCCCGATCGCGGTTGAGCCGCCAGGCCACGGGTATGCGCGGAGGGTTCACACCCGTCGACGAAGCAGGTGGCGATGAAGGTCGAAGAGGTCGAGGCGGTCTCCCGGAACGACGAGGTCGAGGTGTCGGGGTCCGCGCTCCCCGTCGGTGACGGGTCCTGGGACCCCGAGAAGCTGTACGCCGCGGCGCTGGCCACGTGCCTGCACCAGGCCGTGGCGCTGGCGGCCTCCACCGGCGACCTCGACACGACCGGCAGCGCCGTGCGCGCACGGGTGGCGCTGA
The DNA here is from genome assembly GCF_055607425.1 of Lentzea sp. NPDC037011. Taxonomy (NCBI): domain Bacteria; kingdom Bacillati; phylum Actinomycetota; class Actinomycetes; order Pseudonocardiales; family Pseudonocardiaceae; genus Lentzea; species Lentzea sp. NPDC037011. Next base: position 79,359 of record NZ_JBVJRT010000004.1, read on the forward strand.
ACCACGGCACCGCCCAGGACTACACCGTCGACGCGTCGCTCTCGGTCGCGCTGCCCAACGTCCCGAGCGAACGCCGGGCCGACCTGCTCGACCAGGCGGTCCGGCACTGCCCGCTGGTCGGTGACTGGCCCGTCGCCCTGGACGGCTGATCCTGTTTTCGGCGGGTGCGCGGTGGGTAGGCACTGCGCATGGCCGACAGTTCAGCAACCACGGTTCGTTGTCAGGTCTCGCAGGCTGAGGTGACGCTGCGGTCCAAGACGGTGCTCCTGGACCTGGTCGGAGAGTGCCGCGTCGAGGGCGGCGCGGTGGCCGTCCTGCGGCTGTCCGCGGACCTGCCCGACGCGGGCGGGCCCGAGGACGGCGGCACCGTCGTGCTGGAGCAGGACGGGGACGGGCTCACCGCCGTGGTGACGCAGCCCGGCGGTGAGGTGCGGCTGAGGAGCGAGGAACCCGTGCGCTGGACCGGGAGCGGATCGCGGTTCGAGACGGGGGAGCTGACGCTCGTGCTGGCCGAGGCACCGGACGCGCCGGTGCTGTCCGCGCCGGGCTTGGAGCTGCGGGTGGAGGGGCAGTAGCGCCGGGTCGTGTCACGGCGCCTGCGGAGCGCGACACTCCTCAGGTGGAGCCCAACGAGCAGTACGACTTCGCGCTGTCGTTCGCCGGACCCGACCGGGTGTTCGCACGCGGTCTCGCCGAGGCGCTGAAGGCCGACGGGCACAGGGTGTTCTTCGACGAGTACCACCAGGCCGAGCTGTGGGGCACGAACCTCTTCGAGAAGCTGCTGGACGTCTACGGCAAGCGGTCCCGGTACGTCGTGGTGGTCGTGTCCCGCCACTACCTCGACAGCGTGTGGACTAGGTGGGAGCTGCGCTCGGCGCTGGAGACGGTGCTCCAGGGCAGGGACGACGCCGTGCTGCCGCTGCGCCTCGACGACACCGAGCTGCCCGGCCTGCCCAGGAGCACCGCCTGGATCGACGTGCGGGAGGACGGCGAGACCGACGTCGAGCTGCTCACCCGGCTGCTGGCCGGCAAGCTCGCCGCCGCCACACCGGTGCGCCGGCGGCGGGTGCTCGCACTGGGCCTGGGCGGGGTCGCGGTGGCCGCGACGGGCACCTACTTCGGGACCCGGTTGTTCGCACGCGCTGAGCCGGGCAGCGAACTGTGGCACAGGGGGTTCGAGTCGGCCTGCTTCCCCGTCGTCAACGGTGCCGACGTGGTGCTGTCGTTGCGGGACGGCGGCGTGGTCGGGCTGGGCCAGGACGACGGCGCGCAGCGCTGGCGGGTGGACCTCGGCGGCGCGATGACCGGGCCGTGCTCCGTCGTTCGCGGTCTGGTGCTCGCCGGCCGGGCGATGACGCAGAACCGAGGACGCCTGACCGCGATCGAGGACGGCGGCGCCGTGCGCTGGTCGCTGGACACGGACGGCCTCCCGGCCTGCCACCGGGAGGCGCGGGACGGCACGGTCCTGGTCGGCACGAACACCGGCTGGGTGTTGCGCGTCGACGAACGCTCCGGTCAGGTCGTCGAGCAGGTGCGGGTCTCCAGGCAGGTCAACGACGTCGTGGAACAGCAGGGGTTCGTGTACTCGGCGACGGCGGTCGACGGCGTTCAGGTGCACGCCGACGGGAAGCAGGCGTGGAGCCGCACCACCGCCGGGGCCGTCCAGGGGCTCGCCACCGACGCGAACCACCTCTACGCGACGGTCGGCATCACCCGGCAGGGGGCGTCGAGCGGGCAGGCCGTCAGGTACGACGCGATCACCGGTGAGCTCGGCTGGCAGCACAGCTTCGACGCGCTCGTGCAGGCGGCACCGGTGGTCGTGCGCGGCCAGCTCGTCGTCTCCGACATCGGCGGCACGGTGCACTCGCTCGACGTGGAGAGCGGCGCCGTGCGGTGGCAGCAGAACGTCGGTGCCGCTGCGCAGAGCCGGACGACGTGGGACGGCGACGCCCTGTACGTCGGGACCCGCCGCGGCCTCGCCGTGCTCGACGTGCGCAGCGGCGCCGTGCGGTGGACCAAGGACGTCACGACCGCGGTGCCCACCACCGCGCACTGGGCGGCACGGCCGGTGCTGGGGGACAAGGCGGTCTTCCTCGGGTACGGCGACATGCAGACGTCCAGCACGAACGGCGACCTGTACGCGCTCGTGCGCTGAGCCGGCCTCAGACGTAGTCCAAGACCCCGGCCTCCTCCGCCGCCGCCAGCGACAACGTCTTGTACCCGACCTCGTCGAACAGCACCATCAACCGGTCACCGTCCTGCTGCACCACCGTGCCGCGCCCCCACATCTCGTGCCGCACCTCGGAGTCCGGCCGGTGCTCAGCGGCCACGCCGGCCGCGCCGGCTTCCTCGGGCAGCCCCTCGTCGCACCGGTCGCAGTGACCGCACGGCCCGTCGAGCTCCTGCCCGAAGTACCCCAGCAGGAACCGGCGGCGGCAGCCGCGGGTGCCGGCGTACTCGCGCATGACCTCGACCCGTGACCGGTCGCGTTTCAGCTGCCGTTCGGCTTCTTCCTCGACGACCGCGACCGACTTCGCCGGCGTGGGTGCACCGTCCGCGTACCGCACGCCGTCGCGCGTGATCTCCACGATTCCGGCGCTCTCCAAGAGGTTCACCGTGCCGGTGACCTTCCGGCGCGAGCACTCGACCCGGTCCGCCAGCGCGGTGAGCGTGATGCCGGGCTGCTCGCGCACGAGCGCGGCCACCTCGCGGGCGCAGTCGAGGTCGGCGCGGCGGGTGTTGAGGAACCGTTGCAGGCCCTCGTCCTCCTGCCGGTGGAACAGGACGACCTCGGCGGGCTCGCCGTCGCGGCCGGCGCGGCCGATCTCCTGGTAGTAGGCGTCGAGCGAACCGGGGGTGGCCGCGTGCACCACGAAGCGCACGTCGGGCTTGTCGATGCCCATGCCGAACGCGGAGGTGGCCGCGACGACGTCGAGGCGGTCGGCCATGAAGTCGTCCTGGACCCGTTTGCGGTCGGCTGCCTTCATGCCGGCGTGGAACGCGGCCGCCCGCAGTCCCTTGGCGGCGAGGGTCTCGGCGTAGCGCTCGGCGTCTTTGCGGGTGGCCGTGTAGAGCAGGCCTGGGCCCTTCCGCTCGACCACCCGGTCCACAACGGACCGGGAGCGGTCGTCCTCGTCGGTGCTGAAGCGCACGGACAGGTGCAGGTTGGGCCGGTCGAACCCGGCGACCACCACGGCGGGGTCGCGCAGGCCCAGGTGCTCCACCACGTCGCCGCGGACCGGGCCGCTCGCCGTGGCGGTCAGCGCGAGCACGACGGGGTGGCCGAGGCGGTCGACGACCTCGCGCAGCCGCAGGTAGTCGGGCCGGAAGTCGTGACCCCACGCCGACACGCAGTGCGCCTCGTCGACCACGAACAACGACGGCCGACGGCGGTCGAGTCGGTCGAGCACGTCGGGGTTCGCGAGCTGTTCGGGAGAGAGGAACAGGTACTCCGTCCGCCCCTCCGCGAACTCCCGCCACGCGTCCTCGTTGGACTCCGCCGAACGTGTTGAGTTCACGGCCGCAGCCGGGGGAGCGCCCGCCGCGCGCAGTGCCGCGACCTGGTCGCGTTGCAGCGCCACCAACGGCGAGACCACCACCGTCGGGCCGTCGAGCAGGATCGCGGGGACCTGGTAGATCGCGGACTTGCCCGCGCCGGTGGGCATCACGACCAGCGCGTCGCGCCCGTCCAGCACGTGCCGCATCGCGCACAGCTGCTCGGGCCGCAGCTCGGTCCAGCCGAAGACGTCCTCCGCCGTGCGCACCAGCCGGTCGTGCGAGCTCATCCGGTCGCCCGCAGGTCGTAGCGCTGGGCCGCCCACTCGGCCAGCCGCGGCCGCAGGACCTGGTACACGTCCGGATCGAGCGCCATGCCGGTGTGGGTGCTGTGCACCTCCACGCACTCGGCCGACGGGTCCTGGCACAGCTGCCACGGCACGATGCCGTCCGACCTGGAGTAGATCGACACGGCGGGCAGTTCCGGCGGCAACGGCGCGGCGGCGGCCTGGACGTTGTCCTCGAAGCAGTCACCGGCGAGGCACTCCGGGTGCATCAGCCCCGGCACGCCGACGCGGGACAGCTGCGCCAGCGCCCGTGCCGCGAGCAGCACCTGCGGGTGCGCGCCCATCGGGTCGAGCACCGGGCTGCCCATCATCACCAGACCGCTCACCAGGTCGGGCCGGCGGGTGGCGGCCACCCTCGCGAGCCCGCCGCCGCGGCTCTGCCCGAGCAGCACGACCGGGCCGCCGGTGGCCTCCGCGTGCTCGACCAGCCGCTGCTCGACCCGGTCGACCAGCTCGGACGTGCAGCCCACGGTGAACCCGGTGCCCGCGCCGGTCGGGACGTAACCGCGGTCGCGCAGCCACGTCGTGGTGAAGGTGAGGCTCAGGTCGCTCGCACCGAAACCCGGCACCAGCACGACACCGAGACCGGCTCCCTCGTGCGGGTTCGCGTCGCGCCACACCCGGTGGCGCAGCAGCCGCGGGATGGTCAGCGCGGCGACGGCGACGTGTTCACGTGCGAGTGAACGCAGTTGTCCAGCAGGGGTCATCCGTGGTCTCCGCTTCCAGTTCGTGCGCGTGCGGAGGAATTAGCCCGGACGGGCGTCGGCAAACACGGACGGCGGTCACGTTTTCGGTTCAGCAGCTTTTGAAAATGATCAGAACCGAGTCGTTTGCGACGGATTTCGACGGGTAGCTCGTAGGCCAGGACACGACTACGAGCTGAGGAGTCAGCCGTGACCGAGAACCAGATGGGTGGAGTGCGCACCGCGGCCCGGGACGAAGGTTCCCAGGTCGCGCAGCACGCCAAGGAAGCAGCCGGCGAGGTCGGCGGCACAGTGCGCGACCAGGCCGCGCACGTGGCGCAGGAGGCGAAGCAGCAGACCCGCCACGTCGTCAACGACGTGCGCGACCGCGTCGCGGCGGAGGCGGAGCAGCAGGCCCAGCGGGTGTCGAAGCAGCTCGGCCGCATCGCCGACGAGCTGAGCGAGATGGCCGGCGGCGCGTCGTCCGACTCGATGTCGGCGGGTGCGATCCAGAGCGCGGCCGACACGAGCCGCCAGGCCGCGCGGTTCCTCGACGAGCGAGGAGCGCAGGGGCTGCTCGACTCCGCACGGGACTACGCGCGGCGCAAGCCGGGCACGTTCCTGCTGGGCGCCGCGGTGGCCGGGTTCCTCATCGGCCGTGTCGCGAAGAGCGCGACCGGTGGCGGCCAGAGCGGGCAGCGCTCCGGCGGCGGCGTCGTGCCGGTGACGTCGGAACGCGCCGACCTGGCACCGGGCTACACCGAGCCCACGGGATACCCGTCCACGCCGGGCTACGGCTCGACGCAGGGTTATGCGGAGTCGCCGGGCTACGGCTCGACGCAGGGCTATGCGGAGTCCCCGGGCTACGGCTCGACGCAGGGCTACTCCGAGACGCAGGGCTACACCGGGACGCAGGGCTACACCGGGACGCAGGGCTACACCGAGAGCTCCGGGTACGCCGGGACCACGGGTCAGCAGGTGACCGGTGAGACCCCCGGCTACGGCGCGACGCCCGACTACGGTGCCCCGGCCACGTCGAACCCGGCGCCCGGTCGGCCCGCGGCGGGGGTGCCGCATGTCGAGCCCTGAGTACCCGCAGGCCCGCACCGAGGAGTCGCTCGGTGATCTGGTCAGCGAGCTCACCGGTGACCTGTCGAAGCTGATGCGCCAGGAGCTCGAACTGGCGAAGGCCGAGCTGCGGCAGGAGGCGAGCAAGGCCGGCAAGGCCGGTGGCATGCTCGCCGCCGCCGGGTTCGCCGGGTACCTCACGACGGTGCTGCTGAGCTTCGCGCTCGTGTTCGCGCTCGGCGCGGTCATGCCGCTGGGCTGGGCCGCGCTGATCGTGGCCGTGCTGTGGGGCATCGCCGGCGCGGTCCTCTACACCAGCGGGCGGGCCAAGCTGCGCACCGTCAACCCGAAACCCGAACGCACCGTCGAAACGCTGAAGGAGGACGCGGAATGGGCGAAACACCCGACCAAATAAGGCGTGACATCGAAGTCACCCGCGCCGAGCTGAGGGCCGACGCGAACCGGCTCGTCGACCACACCAGCCCGAAGCGCATCGCCGAACGGCGGGTGCAGGGCGTGCGACGGGGACTGACCGCGATGAAGGACAGGGTGATGGGAACCGCGAGCGACACCGCCCAGAGCGTGCGGGCACAGGGGCAGAACACCGGGCAGGCCGTGGCCGAACGGGCCGAGCAGGCCGGTCAGGCCGTTGCGGACCGCGCGCAGCAGGCCGCGCAGGTGGTGCAGGAGGCCCCGCAGCGGGTCGCCCGCCAGACGCAGGGCAGTCCGCTCGCGGCCGGCCTGATCGCGTTCGGCTCCGGACTGCTGCTGGCGGCCGTGCTGCCCCGCACCGACGCCGAACAGCAGGCGGTGCAGCAGCTCTCCGACACCTTCAGCGATGCGATCGAACCGGCCAAGGAGGCGCTGACCGAGTCCGCTCAGCACCTGAAGGAGGACGTGACGTCCTCGGTGACCGACGCCGCCGGTGAGGTCAGGCAGGTCGCAGCGGACGCCGCGCAGACCACCGCCCAGCACACCCGTGAGGCGGCGCAGGACGTCGGCGGCCACGCCAAGGAGTCCGGTCAGCGCGTGGGCAACGAGGCCACCGGTCACTGACCGCCCGCACATCGCCGTTGTGGCGCGACGAGAGGAGAACGACGTGCCCGTTCCCGTCGAAGACCTGAGGAAGCTGCTCGACTCGCCGCGCCACAACGCGATGCTGGTGCACGTGGAGGGCCGGTACGTGGTGGCCGGCAGCACCGAGCTCGACCGGCCCGACCTGCGCGGCGCCCTGCCCGTGGTGTCCAGGGACGACCTGCTGGACCGGGCCGGTGGCGAGCCGGTCTCGGACCGAGCGCTCGCCGAGGTCGCCGCGGCACTGAGCTCCGCGGTCGACAACCGCGGCGGCTGATCGGGGGACACCGCGACTTTCCCGCGCACAACCCGTTTGCCGCCCGTGAACCGCGGGTAGCCGGGATCGGCGTCAAGCAGTCGGCGCTCCCGTTCCCGACTGTCCGAAGGTGGCCACCGTGCAGCACCGCTCCCTCGACCAGGCCATCTGCGACGCCCTGGTGCTCCTCCGCGCGACCGGCGGCGCCGACCTGGCGCTGCAGGCGGAACAGGCCCGCAAGTGCCTGGCGCGCGCGGTGCTGAGCGCACCTGCGGCGCCGCAGCAGGCGCTGGCCCACGTCGCCGCCGCTGACGACCACCTGGAATACGGTGAGCTGATGGAGGCGCGGACGCTGCTGACGGCGGCGCGCAACCACCTCCGCGGCCGTCGCGCCGTGGTCGCCGCCCGCGCATGAGGGGGCCGGCCTTAGCACTGGCCGTTCTGTTCGTCGCGGGCTGCGGAGGCCTCGGGCCCAGCGCGGCCGATCGGCCGAACACGCTCGTCACCATGGGTTTCGGCCTGCCGGACGAGCACGCCACCGCCCGCGTGGCGGTCTTCAAGGCCGACCGGCCCGAGGTCGACCTGCGGGTCAACGAGGGCGTGTTCGACGAGCAGCAGTTCCTCTCCTCGGTGGCCGCGGGCGACCCGCCGGACCTGGTCTACGCCGACCGCCGCAAGCTCGGCGGGTACGCGGCCAGGGGAGCGGTGCAGGACCTCGGGCCGTGCCTGGCCCGCCACCGCGTCGACCTCGCCGGTTACCGCGAGGCGGCGGTGCGGCAGGTGACCTACGAGGGCACCGTGTACGGGGTGCCGGACTTCTTCACCGTCCGGGTGCTGATCCTCAACAACCCGGTGCTGCGCGAGAACGGCGTCGACCCGGCCCGGCTGTCCACAACGGACTGGAACGCTCTCGCCGAGGTCACCGCGCGGCTCGCCCGCGTGCAGGACGGCCGGGTGCAGCGCATCGGGTTCGACCCGCGCATGCCGGAGTTCGTGGCCATGTGGGCCAAGGCGAACGGCGCCGACCTGCTCGGCGACGAACCGCACCTGGACGACCCGCGCGTGGTCGAGGCCGTCCGCTACACCGCCGGGCTGGTGCGCGAGCAGGGTGGCTGGGCGGCGTTCAAGGCGTTCCGCGACACGTTCGACTCCTTCGGGGCGAAGAACGAGATCGCCACCGGCCAGGTCGCCGCCATGGCGATGGACTCCTGGTACGTCAACACCCTCGCCGCCAACTCGCCGGACGTCGACGTCACGATCGCACCGTTGACCGACCGGCGCGGTGCCCCGCTGACCGAGGCAGGAGGGCAGGCCTGGGCGATCCCGAAGGGCGCCCGCCACCCGGACCTCGCCTGCGACTTCATCACCACCATGACCGCGACCGACACGTGGGTCACCGCCGCGAAGGCGCGCAGGGACGCACTGGCCGCGAAGGGGAAGCCTTACAGCGGCACCTTCACCGCCAACCGCGCCGCCGACGAGAGGATCTTCGCCGAGGTCTACGACCCGCGCGGCATCCGGGTGCTCGAACAGGGCGTGCGAGTGCTGCAGTCCGTGCAGGACAAGGCCTTCGCGCTGCCACCGAGCCCCGCTGCCAGCGACCTCGTGCGGTCGTGGGAGGCCGCGGTCACCAGGGTGCTGCTCGGTCAGCAGAGCCCCGAGGAGTCGATGGCGCAGGCGCAACGCGAGGCCGGCCGGGCGCTGACCCGCGTCGGAGGACGCTGATGACGACCGCGCGGGAGGCCCGCGCGGGCTGGTTGTTCGTGTTGCCGTGGGTGCTCGGGTTCCTGCTGCTCACCGCCGGGCCGATGCTCTACAGCCTGTACCTGTCGTTCACCCACTACGACCTGCTCAAGCCCGCGCGGTTCACCGGCCTGTCGAACTACCGGGAGATCCTGACCGACGACCGGGCGGCGACCGCGTTGTGGAACACGGTCTTCTTCACGCTGCTGCACGTGCCGCTGCAGATCGTGCTCGCTCTCGGGCTGGCCTCGCTGCTGCGCCGCGCCGGCCGGTCCGCCGGGTTCTTCCGCACCGTGCTGTTCCTGCCCACGATGACCCCGCCGGTCGCGCTGGCGGCGTTGTTCCTGTTGCTGCTCAACGGCCAGAACGGCGCGGTCAACGCGGTGCTGGGCTGGTTCGGTTTCACCGGTCCGCAGTGGACGACCGACCCGGACTGGATCAAACCGGGCCTGGTGCTGATGAGCCTGTGGACCGTCGGCAGCACCGCCGTGCTGTACCTGGCGGCGCTGACCAGGGTGCCGGGGGAGCGCTACGAGGCAGCCAGGCTCGACGGCGCCTCGCCGTGGCGGCAGTTCTGGCACATCACCCTGCCCGGCATCAGCGGCACGGTGTACTTCACGGTCATCGTCAACACCATCGCGTCGCTGCAGGTCTTCACCGAGGCCTACACGATGTTCTTCGGCGCCCGCCCGTCGTCACCGGCCGAGGGCGACGCGGCGCTGTTCTACGTGATCTACCTGTTCCAGGAGGCGTTCGGCTCGCTGCGCATGGGCTACGCCTCGGCGCTGGCGTGGGTGCTGTTCCTGGTGATCGCGGCGATCACCGCCGTGCAGGTGCGGCTCTCGCGCGACTACGTGCACTACGAGGACCGGTCATGACCCGCAGGTTGCCCGTGGTGCTGGCGCTGGTCGCCGTCGGGGTGCTGTTCGCGTACCCGTTCTGGTGGCTCGTCAGCGCGTCGCTGAAGGACCGCTCGCAGGTCTTCGACAACGCCCTGCTGCCCGAGGTGCTCCGGCCGGAGAACTACGCCGAGGTCTGGCGGGCCGTGCCGTTGCTCGCGTGGGTGGGCAACAGCGTGGCGGTCGGGTTCGCGGCCGCCGCGGCGGCGACGGTGTCGAGCGCGGTCGTGGCGTTCGGCTTCGCCCGCTTCCGGTTCCGCGGCCGCGGTGTCCTGTTCGGGCTCGTGCTCGCCACGATGATGCTGCCCGCCGCCGTCACGATGGTGCCGGTGTACCTGGAGTGGCACGCGGTCGGCCTCGCGACCACGCAGGTCCCGCTGTGGGCGGGCAACCTGTTCGGGTCGGCGTTCTACGTGTTCCTGCTGCGCCAGTTCTTCCTCGGCCTGCCCGCGGAGGTGTTCGACGCGGCACGGGTCGACGGCGCCGGGCCGTGGCGGCAGTTCCGGTCCCTCGCACTGCCGCTGGCCCGGCCCGGCTTGATCGTCGTGTTCGTGTTCGAGCTCAAGGCCGCCTGGACGGACCTCATCCGGCCGCTGATCTACCTGCGCGAGCCGGAGCTGTACACGTTGCCGCGCGGGCTGAAGGCGGTGCTGGACCGGTTCGGCCAGGGCGGCGAGGCGCAGTGGGAGCTGGTGATGGCGGCCAGCGTCGTCGCCACCGTGCCGATGATCCTGCTGTTCCTGGTGGCCCAGCGGTACTTCGTGCGCGGCACGGTCACCCAGCAGGTCGAGGAGTGACTCACGGGTCCATGCCGCCCTCGTCGTCGGGCTCGGACTCGTCGGGTCCGCGGTGCGGGCCGCCGGGGTTCTCGTCGGCGTAGGTGGGCCGGGTGTGCTCGCCGCCGATGTCGGCGTCCTCCAGCTCGCTCTCGGCGGTCACCCGGTCGGGCTCGGGCGCGCGGCTCGTCATCGCCACTCCTCCTGCCAGTCGTGGTGCTCGTTGTAGGCGGACGCGACCAGCCGCAGCACCGCCTCGTCCTCGGTCTGCTCCACCTCGGTGCGCAGCAGGCCGACCTTCTCCGGGAACGGCACCGTCGCCCGTTCCTCCGCCGCCTGCACCGGGCCGGGCAGCAGGAGCAGCCCGGCGCCGTCGTCGGAGCGCACGACCCGCAACCGGCCGCGGCGCTCGGCGTCGTCGAGCCGCGGCAGCTCCTCGTCGGCCAGGCGGCGTTCGTCCTCGTCGAGCCGGTCCAGCACGAACCGCCGCAGTTCCTCGATCGGCACGCCAGGGGTGTTCACGCCAGAGTTGTTCATGAGAGAGGGGTATCCGCTCCGCCGCCGGGTACGCCTGCTGGCAGCAGTCGCTTCCGGAAGGAGCACCTCATGCGCAGTCGCGTCCGCGCCGCGGGCCACGCCGTCCACCCCATCCTCATCGTGTTCCCGTTGGGCCTGCTGACCACCGCGGTCGGCTTCGACGTGCTGTACCTGCTCACCGACCGGGTGAGCTTCCAGTTCACCGCCGCCCACCTCATCGCCGCGGGCGTGCTGATGGGGGTGGTCACCGCCGCCACGGGCTGGCTCGACTGGGCGCTGGTCGTCCCGCGCGGCACCCGAGCGCGGCGGATCGGGTTGCTGCACGGCCTGTCGAACGGCGTGGTGCTGGTGGCGTTCGCGATCAGCTGGTTGCTGCGCCTGGGCGAGCCGGACTGGCACCCCACCTGGCCCGCGATCGTCGTGGCCTGGCTGGGTTTCCTGGCCGGCGGCCTCGGTGGCTGGCTGGGCGGGGAACTGGTCGAACGCCTCGGCGTCAGCGTCGAGGAGAACGCCCACCCCGACGCACCCAGCTCCCTGAGCGGTGCCGCCCCGTCCCGGCGCTAACCGCCCCTTGGCTTTTCTGGCATCTGCAAGTACCCCCAACTCAACATCAACAGGCACTTTCCTACTACCAACAGCGTTTCCCGCCACCTGCGCACGCCGATCCGGTCCGGCGGGCGGCGACCATGTTGGTAGTGGTCAGCGGCGGTTTGATCATGAGTTGGTGGTACTTGCAGATGCGTGGGGCGACAACGGAGGGGCGGGCTAGGGGCTCAGGTGGCGGCCGTAGCGTCGGGCGGCTCGGACGATCGTGGTGGAGGCGGGTGCGACCACGAGGTCCAGCACCCGGCTCACCGGCGCGAGAGCACCCAGGCGTGCGACGGCCCACCAGCGCGGCGCGGCCACCGTCCTGGAGGTCCGCGCGGTCAGGCACCGCTCGACCGCGCGGGCCACGGCCTCCGGCGCCGAACCCGCGGACAGCCGGTTCGGGGCCTCCTGCTCGGACGGACGGCCGTTGAGGTCGCGGGAGAGCCACTCGGTGCGGATCGGACCGGGGCAGACCGCGTGCACCTTCACGCCTCGCGGCACCTCGCGCCGCAACCCGACCGCCAGCCCCAGCACACCGGCCTTGGTGGCCGAGTACAGCGACAACGGCGGCACGGGCACCCACGCGCCGATCGACGACATCATCACCACGTGCCCGCCGCGGGACTCCAGGTGCGGCAGCACCAGCCGGGTCAGCTCGACCACCGCCGTGAAGTTGACCTCGACGAGGCTGGTCGCCTGCTCGGCGTCCAGCTCGGCGAGCTTCGCGACCCGGCCCTGCCCCGCGTTGTTCACCAGCGCGTCGATGCGGCCGAACCGGTCGACGACACCGCGCACCAGCTCCTCGCGCGCCCGCGGATCGGTGACGTCGCAGCACATGCCCCAGGCACCGGGCAGCTCCTGCACCGCGGCGGTGAGCCGGTCCTGGTCACGGCCGCAGATCGCCACACGGGCACCGCGACGGGCGAGCCGCCGCGCGGTGACGCGGCCGATGCCGGCCGACCCGCCGGTGATGAGCACGACCTGACCTTCGACGGAGCGCACGGCGTCACCTCGCGGACAGCAGAGTGGTGTACAGGGTCAGACCGGGGCCGAACGCCATCGCCACCACCGGGTCACCCGGTCGCAGCCCAGCGCCCCGCACCAGCTCGTCGAGCACCAGCAGCACGGTCGGCGACGAGCAGTTGCCGTGCTCGCGCAGCACCCGCCGGGACGGCTCCAGCGCGTCCGGCGGCAGCCCGAGCTCGTGCTCGACGGTGTCGAGGATGCGCGGACCACCGGGGTGCACGGCCCAGCCGCGCACCTGCGGCACGGTCAGGCCGTGTTCGGCGAGCAGCCGTTCCACGGCGTCCCGCACGTGCTTGCCCAGCACGTCGGGCACCTGCGGGGACAGCGTCATCCGGAACCCGTGGTCGGTCACGGTCCACGTCATGTGGTCCGCGGTGGCCGGATCGGTGACGGCACCGGTCCCGACCACCTCCAGTCCGCCCTGACCGGGCAGCACGACCAGCGCGGTGGCCGCGTCGCCGAACAGCGCGTGCGTGACGACCTGCTGGAGGTCTTTCGTGGAAGGTTGGACGTGCAGTGACGTGAGCTCCAGGCACAGCAGCACCGCAGGACGGCGGTGCACGGTCACGTAGTCGGCCACGGAGCTGAGCGCGGGGAGCGCGGCGTAGCAGCCCATGTGCCCGACGAGCAGCCGCTGGGCGTCTTGGGGGAGTTCCAGCGACGCGGCCAGCTGCACGTCCAGGCCCGGTGCCGTGTAGCCGGTGCACGACACGACGGTGAGCTGACCGACGTCGGACGCGTCGAGACCGGCCGACCGCAGCGCGGTGGTCACGGCCCGGTGTCCCAGCGGCCGCGCGTGCTCGTCGTACAGGCGCATCCGCTCACCGGTCGTCCACGCCGACACGTCGAGCTCCAGCGGGCTGACGACGGCATGCCTGCGCTGCACGCCGGCCGCCGCGAAGATCCGCCCGGCCGCCCTGCTGCCGTCCAGCAACGGGCTGAAGTGGTGCTCCCACACGGCGTCCTGCTCGATCACCGGCGGGAACGCGGTGCCGATCGCGGCGATGTGCGCGGTCACCAGCGCGCCACCTCGTCCGGGTTGTCGCCCAGTGCGCTCGCGCCGAGCCAGTCGGCGCACACGTCGGACGTCGCCGGTTGCAGCGCACCGCAGCGGGCGTCGCGGTAGAGCCGTTCCAGCGGGTGCCCGCGCCGGGTCGCCGACGCCCCCGCCGCCTCCAGCACGGAGAACGCCACCTGCGCCGCCGTGTCTCCAGCGGTGAGCTTCGCGCGCCACACCCAGCGGTTCGTCTCCGGGCTGCCGGGGTCGTCGGTGACCTGCCGCGCCGCCCTGCGCACGACCAGCTCGGCCGCGGCGACCGCCACGTCGGCCCGCCCGAGCCGGGCGCGCACCATCGGCAACGTGTGCAGCCCGCGTTCCCGCAGGTGCGCCACGCCGTGCCGCAGCACGGACTGCGCGACACCCACGTAGACCGCGGCGTAGGAGGCGACCAGCCACTGCGGCATCACCTGGGCCAGCAGCAGCGCGGCCCCCTCGATCCCGCCGACCAGCGCGTCCTCGCCCACCTCGACGTCGAGGTCGAGGTCGTGGCTCGTGGTGGCGCGCATCCCGAGCGCGTCCCAGGTGGGCCTGACCTCGACGCCGGGACCGGCCGGCACGAGGAAGTACGACACCTTCGGTTCCTCCGACGTGCTGTCCCGCGCGGCCACGAGGTAGGCGTCGGCGTGTCCCGCGCCGGAGACGAACGTCTTCGCGCCGGTGATCCGGAAACCGGAACCGGTGCGCTCGTAGGAGGTCCGCACCTGCGACAGCCGCGAGCCGACGCCGCGTTCGCTCATCGCCACCGCGTACAGGGCGCCTTCCGCGGCAGCGGCCAGCACCCGGTCGCGGGAGGCGAAGAAGCTCTCCGGCGCACCGAACTGGCGCACCAGCTCGTCGGGGGTGTGGGCGAGCGCACCGGTGACCGACGCGTGCATGTTGAAGATCAACGCCGTCGCCCCGGCGCCACTGCCCAGCTGCACGGCGACGTCGGTGTAGTCGGCGAACGAGGCACCCGTGCCACCGAGCCGCTGCGGCACCATCAGGCCGAGCAGGCCCGCGGAGCGCAGGTCGGCGAAGTCCTCCTCGGGGAACTCCCCGGCCACGTCGTACTTCGACGCGCGGCCGGACATGCGGTCAACCAGTGCGGGGAGGTCCACGGATCATCCCTTCTTGCGGCCGGCGCCCTGGAAGAGCACGGCCGTGGACGCGGTCGGCACCATGCGGACGGACCGACCGCGGCGCGCGAACCACGTGAGCAGGTCGGGCAACGAGGGGCGGATACCCCGCAGAACCAGGCGCACACCGTGCCGGGCGCACTCGCGCACCAGCAGTGCCCGGTCGACGAACAGCGCCGGGTCGTGCACCCCGCGCGGCGCCAGGCCGAGCACGCGTTCCGCCACCCCGACGGCCACCAGCCGGCACAGCGCGGTGTCGGCCAGCGTGTCGAGCACCAGCAGGCCACCGGGGCGCAGCACCCGGCAGGCCTCGGCGACGGCCGCGGGCAGGTCGGGGACGTGTTCGAGGATCTCGCCGGCGACGACGACGTCGGCGCACCCGTCGGGCAGCGGCACGGCGAGCACGTCCGCGCGGACGGGCAGCACGCCGCGTTCGGCCGCCTGGCGCAGTGCTTCGTGGGAGAGGTCGATCCCGATGTGCCGGTAGCCGCGCACATGCGGCGCGAGCAGGCCCGCACCGCAGCCCAGGTCGACCAGCACCGCACCGGGAACGGCCGGTGGAACCAGGGCGGCCCGTGCGGCGGCGAGCCAGTGCAGCATCACGAACGCGCCGCTCGGCCGCCACCACTCGGCGGCCAGTCGTTCGTACAGCTCGGGGTCGTTCGGTTCAAGATCGTTCTGCGCGGTGGCCGCCCGCTGGCAGACTGGAGGCCCATGGGTCGCCTCGAAGCTCTCGCGCGTTCCTGTCATCCGCTGCCCTCCGTCGCGGTCACCGTGGTGGCCACCGTGCTGGCCGCGGCGGTCGGTCGGTCGGCCGCCGGACTGGTGGCCGTCGCGGCGGCGGTGCTGGCCGGGCAGCTGTCCGTCGGCTGGCTCAACGACCTGCTCGACGCCGGCCGGGACGCGCGCGTGGGCCGCGCGGACAAACCGGTCGCCACCGGCGTGGTGTCGAGGCGGGTGGTGGCGGTCGCGACGGTCGTCGCCGCGGTGGCCGCGGTCGGACTGTCGTTGCTGTCCGGTGTGGACGCAACGCTGCTGCACGTCGTGATGCTGTGTTCGGCGTGGGCGTACGACCTCGGGGTCAAGGCCACGGCGTTCTCCGTTGTGCCGTACGCGCTTTCGTTCGGGTTGCTGCCCGCGTTCGTGACGCTGGGCGGTCCGGACGGGCGGTGGCCACCGCTGTGGCTCATGGCGGCGGCCGCCGTGCTCGGCAGCGCCGCCCACTTCGCCAACGTCATCCCGGACCTCGACGACGACGCGGCGACCGGCGTGCGCGGGTTGCCGCACCGCATCGGCGGAACCGCCAGCGCGTGCGTTGCAGCCGCGCTGGCGGTGATCACCGGAGTGGTCCTCGCGGTCGGCCCGCCCGGCCCCGTCACCGCGGCGGGGCTCGTGGCGGTGCCGTTGTCGGTGCTGATCCTCGTGCTCGGCAGGCTGCGCGGACGACGGCCGGGGTCGCGGGCGAACTTCACCGCACTGCTCGCGGTGGCGGTCCTCGACGTGGCGCTGCTGATCATCACCGGTGGGGTGGAGCTGGGCGGCACGGTCAGCTGACCGCGGGCCCGGAGTCGCTCGAACCCGACAGCTCCTTGATGAACTCGTGGCACTGCCGGGCGCGGGCGGAGTCCTCCTCCATCACGCGCCGGAAGAAGTCCGCGATGTCCTGACGGCCCGCGTTGTCGGCGTCCCGCACGTACTGGCCGTAGTCGTGACCGGCCTTGAGCGCGTGGTACTGCACGGAGATCAGGTCGTAGGTGACGTCGTCGAACCCGGTTTCACCCGTTGCCATTGATACCTCCAGTGTTTTGTTCGGCACCGGAGTCATACCCGCGCAGATCCGGTCGAACCCGGTTGTTCCGCGCAACGTCGGGTACTCACGGCTCTCGCGCTCCGAGAGAGGCAGAAACCATGAACTCAGCAGGGAAAGCGCTGCTGGCCGCGGGCGTGGTGACCGCGGCGGCGGTGGCGCAGCGCCGGCGGCAGGCGCAGGGGAAGGGGGAGCGGCCGCTGACCGTCACGGTCGACCGCGCTCCCACCGACGTGCAGGCGGCGTTACCGGACCTGACCGGGCCGTGGCGGGACCAGGCCGAGATAAGCATCCGCGCGGCCGCAGGGGACAAGGGCACCGAACTGGTCGCGCAGCCACTGGGCGACGCGTCCCGCGCCGAGCTGCGGGAGGCGCTGCGCAGGGCGAAGTCGGTGCTGGAGACCGGCGAGGTGGTCGAACCCGACACCGCGCCGACGCACCCCGGCCCCCTGGGCAAGGCGCTGCAGCTGGTGACCGGAAGGGGAGGTGGCCGGCTGTGAAGGCGTTGTGCTGGGAGGGGATCAACGACGTCCGCGTGCAGGACGTGCCGGACCCGCGGCTGCTGAACGACCAGGACATGATCCTCAAGGTCCGGCTGAGCACCGTGTGCGGCTCCGACCTGCACCTGCTCACCGGCCACATCCCGTTCATGCAGGCCGGTGACGTGATCGGGCACGAGTTCATGGGTGAGGTGGTCGAGGTCGGGCCCGGTGTCACGCGGCACCGGCCGGGCGACCGCGTCGTCGTGTGCTCGTTCATCGCCTGCGGCCGCTGCTGGTACTGCCGCAACGAGCTGTACTCGTTGTGCGACAACACCAACACCAACCCGGCCATCACCCAGGGCCTCTGGGGCGCCAACCCCGGCGGCATCTTCGGCTACTCGCACGCGATGGGCGGCTTCCGCGGCAGCCACGCCGAGTACGTGCGCGTGCCGTTCGCCGACCACACCGCCATCCCCATCCCCGAAGCGGTCGACGACATGAGCGCGCTGTTCACGTCGGACTCGGCAGCGACGGGCTGGATGGGCGCCGACCTCGGCGGTGTGAAACCCGGTGACGTCGTCGCTGTGTGGGGGTGCGGCGCCGTCGGGCAGATGGCTGCCCGTGCGGCCCAACTGCTCGGCGCGGAACGGGTCCTGGTCATCGACCGGTTCGACTACCGGCTGCGCCAGGCGGAACAGCTGTTCGGCGTCGAGACCATCAACTACGAGAACACCTCCGTCGGTGACGCGCTGCTGGAGGCCACCGGCGGGCGCGGACCGGACGTGTGCATCGAGGCGGTCGGCTGCGAGGCGCACTCGACGGGGCCGCAGTACGCCTACGACCAGGTGAAGAGCAAGCTGAAGCTCGAAACGGACCGGCCGATCGCCGTGCGCGAGGCGATCTACAACTGCCGCAAGGGCGGGTCGGTGTTCGTGCTGGGCGTGTTCACCGGGTTCGTGGACAAGTTCCCGCTGGGCGCCATGATGAACAAGGGTCTGACCGTGCGCGGCGCACAGCAGCACGGCCAGCGCTACATCCCGGCGCTGCTCGACCGCATCGCCACCGGCGAGCTCGTCACGAACCACCTGGCGACCCACGTCATGCCGTTGAGCGAGGGCGCACACGGCTACGACATCTTCAAGAAGAAGGACGACGGCTGCGTGCGGTCGGTCTTCAAGCTGTGAGCAGGTCCCGTGGGGGTGCGGTCACCGCACCCCCACGGGCATCAGCGGCCACGGGCCGGTGTCTGCTGGTACACGCCGTGCCGCAACGGGGTGTTGCCGTCCGGGGACTGCTGGGGCGACACCGGCGCCCCGCCGGCCGTGCCGTCCGCCGGTGGCGTGTTGCGCTGGTCGCCGCCTGCCGGTTCGGCGCCGTCCGCGAGCTGCCGCAACCGTTCGTCGACGACCTCCAGCACCGGTGTGCGGTTGCCGTGCGCCTCCTCGTGCTCGCGCACCCGCCGCAGGTCCTGCTCGTCCAGCGACCGGATGCGGTGCTTGAGGTCGCCGAGCGTCAGCTGGTCGTAGCCGGAAATCGGGAGTTGTTCGCTCATGTGCGTCGGCTACCCGGCCGGGTCGGGGAAAAACGACCGGAGTTTGCCCGTGACCCCACCGGGCATTCGCGCACGGACAGGAACGGGGTGAGGTGTGTACGCAGACGACCTGGTGCGGCCGTGGTGGGAGGCGCTCGGGGAGACGGCGCCGTTGTTCGACATCCACACGCACGTGGGCACGAACGACCCGAGCGGGTTCTCCTGCACCTTCGACCAGCTGCTGGACGCCCTGTCCGAAGTGGACGCGGCCGCGGCGGTGTTCCCGCTGACCGAGCCGAAGGGCTACCGCCGTGCCAACGACGCGGTGATCGCCGCCGCGCGGTCACCGGTGGTCGCGTTCTGCCGGGTGGCGCCCGGTGACGACGCGGAGGCGGAGGCGCTGCGGTGCGTGCGGGCGGGTGCGCGGGGGATCAAGCTCCACCCGGCCAGCGACGAGTTCGCCCTCGACGACGACCGGCTGCACGGGGTGTTCGGCCTGGCGCACGAGCTGACGCTGCCCGTCGTGGTGCACGCCGGACCCGAGATCGACCCGTTCGGCGACACGCTGCTCGCGGTGCTGCGCCGCTACCCCCGTGCCCGGTTCGTGCTGGCGCACGCCGCGCTCACGGACCTGGCGTGGCTGTCCGGGCACCCGGTGGACAACCTGTACCTCGACACGTCCTGGTGGAGCCCGACCGACCTGGTCGTCGCGCTCGCCACGATGCCACCCGGGCGGGTGTTGTTCGGCAGCGACGTGCCGTACTCGACGGCGCTGTGGGGTGCGCACGCGGCCGCACGCTGCGCCCGGTACGCCGGCCTGGACGACGAGCAGGTCGCGGGCGTGCTGGGCGGCAACGCGCTGCGGCTGGTGGAACGGCGGGACGCCCCCGACCTCGGTCCGGCGCCCGGCCGGGTGCCGGTGCTGGACCCGTTGCTGGAACGCCTGTACGTGTACCTCGCGGCCGGGGTGGAGGCCACCAAGCGCGGCGAGTCGCCCGGCCAGATGCTCGACCTGGCGCGGCACTGCTGCGGTGTCCGGCCGGAGCACCCCGACCGCGCGGTCTTCGAGTCGGTGCTAGAACTGCTCGACCGCTACGAGAAGCACGCACCGCACCTGGAGACCGGCAACGAGTACGCGCCCGGCTGGGACCTGATCGCGGCCGCCGCGCTGGTCGCCCGCACCCCCGGCACGGCGCTGCCGGGCTGAACCCGCACCACAACCCTCCGAACGACCGGATGTCGTCAGCGCTCCGCGGAGCTACCTTCGCCAGACCCTGCAAACCTGCAGACCCTGCGAAGGAGCTCCACCGTGCGAAGAAGACCCCTGCTCGGCACGGCACTGGCGGCAATCGTCGCCGCGGCGGTCGCCCTGCCCGCCTCCGCCACGGCCCAGGCCGGCTGTTCGGGCACCAACGACGGTGACGTCGCGATCGGTGACAACACCACCGTCGAGTCACCGCTCACCATCACCGACTGCCCCTCGGCACCGTCCGCCACCAGCACGGTCCCGGTGAAGATCGTCCACACCTACATCGGCGACCTCGCGGTGACGCTGGTCGCCCCGGACGGCTCCACCTACCCCCTGCACAACCGCAGCGGTGGCTCCGCGGACAACATCGACCAGACCTACACCGTCGACCTGTCGGCCGAGACCTCGAACGGCACCTGGAAGCTGCGGGTCAACGACAACGCGGCCAACGACGTCGGCCGGATCGACTCCTGGTCGCTGAACCTCGGCGGCTCCACCCCGGCCGGCGACTTCTCCGTCGCCGTGTCGCCCACGTCCGGCTCGGTCGCCGCGGGCTCGTCGGCCTCGGCCACCGTCTCGACCCAGACGACGGCCGGCCAGGCGCAGACCGTGCAGCTGACCGCCACCGGCCTGCCCTCCGGCGCCACCGCGTCGTTCAGCCCGGCCTCGGTCACCACGGGCGCGAGCTCCACGCTGTCGGTCAGCACCACGTCCTCGACCGCGTCGGGCACCTACCCGATCACCGTCCGGGCCGCGGGCGGCACCACCAAGACCGCGACCTACACCCTGACGGTCACCGGCGGCACCGGCCCGCAGATCCCCGACGTCGACGTCGCGGCGGTCAAGGCGCACCTGACCCAGTTCGCCACCATCGCCTCCCAGAACGGCGGCAACCGCCGTTCGACCACGGCCGGCTACCGCGCCTCGGTCGCCTACGTGAAGGACAAGCTGACCGCGGCCGGGTTCACGGTGTCCGAACAGGCCTGCACCTCCGGCTGCTCCACCGGCGCCGGCCCGAACGTGATCGCCGAGTGGCCCGGCGGCAACGCGAGCAACGTCTACATGTTCGGCGCCCACCTCGACGGCGTGTCCGCCGGTCCCGGCATCAACGACAACGGCTCGGGCTCCGCGGCGCTGCTGGAGACCGCGCTCGTGCTCTCCCGCAGCAACCCGGCGATGCTGAACAAGGTCCGGTTCGCCTGGTGGACCGACGAGGAGCAGGGCCTCAACGGCTCGCGCTTCTACGTCTCGCAGCTGCCGTCGACCGAACGTTCGAAGATCAAGACCTACCACAACTTCGACATGGTCGGTTCCGTCAACGGCGGCTACTTCATCAACAACATCAACTCCACCCAGTCCGTGCACATGAAGGCCTACTGGGACTCGCTGGGCCTGCAGCCCGAGGAGAACACCGAGGGCCGCAACCGGTCCGACGACGCGTCGTTCACCAACGCGGGCATCCCGGCCTCCGGGTACGCGATGGGTGCCAGCGCCACCAAGACCTCGGCCCAGGCGACGAAGTGGGGCGGCACCGCGGGCCGCGCGTTCGACCCGTGCTACCACTCCTCCTGCGACACGACGGCCAACATCAGCGACACCCACCTCAACCGCGCGGTCGACGGCATCGCCTACACCCTGTGGAAGTCCGCGGTCGGCAGCAGCACCCCCGGCGCGGACTTCTCCGTCGCCGTGTCGCCGACGTCCGGCTCGGTGGCGGCGGGTTCGCCGGTCTCGGCCACCGTCGCGACCCAGACGGTGAGCGGCAACGCGCAGACCGTGCAGCTGTCGGCCTCCGGCCTGCCCTCGGGCGCGACGGCGTCGTTCAGCCCGGCGTCGGTGAGCACCGGTGGCAGCTCGACGTTGACGATCAACACCACCGCGTCGGTCGCGTCCGGCACCTACTCGGTCACGGTCACCGCGGCCGGTTCGGTGTCGCGCACCGCCACCTACGGCCTCACGGTCACCGGTGGTGGCGGCGGGAGCTGCAACGGCACCAACGGCACCGACCTCGCCATCCCCGACGCGGGCGCGGCCGTGGACAGCGACCTGGTGATCTCCGGCTGCTCGGCCACGCCCTCGGCCACCGCGACGGTCGCCGTGCGGATCGTCCACCCCTACATCGGCGACCTGACGGTGTCCCTGATCGCACCGGACGGCACGGCGTACGTGCTGCACAACCGCAGCGGCGGCAGCGCGGACAACATCGACCGCAGCTACACCGCCGACCTGTCCGCTGAGACCGCGAACGGCACGTGGAAGCTCCGCGTGCGCGACCTGGCCTCGTCCGACACCGGCACCCTCGACACGTGGAGCCTCAACCTGACCCCGTAGTCACCTGTTGGGGAAGTGGCCTCTCAGAAATCTTGTGGACTGGGCCTTCTGGGAGGCCACTTCTTGCCGTGATGATCGTCGGCATGACGACGCACACCGTTGCCGAGCTCGACGACGAGAACACCGCCCTGGCATTCGAGGCGATGCGGGAGCTGCGGGCACACCTCGTCTCCGCGGACGAGTTCGTGGCGGCGGTGCGGGTGCAGCGCAAGGAGGGCTACCGGCTGGTCGGTTCGTTCGACGCGGACGGGAAGGTCGTCGCGGTGGCCGGGTTCCGTCCGCTGACGAACCTCTACGTGGGCTACCACCTCTACATCGACGACCTGAGCACCCTGCCCGCCGTGCGCAGGCAGGGCCACGGGGGAGCGCTGCTGCGCTGGGTCGACGAGGAGGCCCGCCGGCTCGGCTGCGGTCAGGTGCACCTGGACTCCGGCACGCACCGGCACGAGGCCCACAGCCGCTACTTCTCCGCCGGGTACGTGATCCCGGCGTTCCACTTCAGCAAGCCGGTCTGAGCACCCGGCCAGAAGCCTTTCCCGCCCCCTCGTTGCTGCCCAGGCGTCTGCAAGTACCACCAACACTTGATCAAATCGCCGCCAACTACCACCAACCTGTTCGCCACCTGTCGAATCAGGTTGATGTTGAGTTGGTGGTACTTGCAGACGCCGGCAAAGGCAGCGGCCCGGAGGGGCGGCCGGAGATGCGCCGATCAGCCCTTGGGCTCGTCCTCGATCACGCCGACCAGCTCCGGGTCCTCGGGAGCGGGCATGTGGCGGATGCTGTCACTGCCCTTGTGGTCGCGGGCGCGGGCGTAGCGGGAGTCCAACGCCCTCACCAGCTTCTGCGCCGCGCCGGCGTACGCGTCGTCCACGGTGGTCGCGTGGTGGGTGACCGCGACCGGCTGCTTGCCCTTCGGCCGCGCGTCGATCACGCACTTCTTGTCCTCCGGGGTGGTGCCCCCGTCCTCGCTGAGGTGCACCTCCACCCAGGTCAGCCATTCGCTGAACCGGGACAGGCCGCTCTCCAGGTCGGTGGTCACATAGGCGGCCAGTCCTTCGCCACCGTGGATGTTGTGGTCGGTGTTGACCTGGATCTGCATGAGCACCCTCCATACGGGAAACAAATGGTCCTGGTCGATACCACGGGAGCGGCCGGTTCAAACGCGGCGCCGTTCAGCGCAGGGGAGCTGCCCGGCAGCCGTTCTCGGCGCCGACCGGTGCGGAGGCTGGGAAGTTCTTGACCACCGGTGCCGTTCGAGGCACTGTTCAGCCAGGTGTGGAAAGCGGTTACCAGGGGGTGGCGTGGCACGGCCGAGTGCGTTGGTGGTCCGCGGTGGCTGGGAAGGCCACCAACCGGTGGAGGCCACCGAGTTGTTCATCCCCTTCCTGGAGGACAGCGGTTACGCCGTGCGGGTCGAGGAGTCGACCGAGGTGTACGCCGACGCCGCCGAGATGGCGCGCACCGACCTCGTCGTGCAGTGCATGACGATGTCGGAGATCACCGACGAGGAACTGAGCGGGTTGCGCTCGGCGGTCGAGGCCGGCACCGGGTTCACGGGATGGCACGGCGGCATTGCGGACTCGTTCCGCGCGTCGGCGGACTACCTGCACCTGGTGGGTGGGCAGTTCGTCACGCATCCGGGCAAGGAGCCGTGCGAACGCCAGGGTGGGCCGGAGGACAACTTCCTGCCGCACGAGGTGACCATCACCGCGCTCGGCCGGGAGCACCCGATCACCGCGGGCGTCGAGGACTTCGAGCTGGTCACCGAGCAGTACTGGGTGCTGCACGACGACCTGGTCGACGTGCTGGCCACCACCACCCACCCGGTCCGGCCGTGGCACCCGTGGCACCGGCCGGTCACCTGCCCGGCAATCTGGACGCGGCGGTGGGGTGCAGGGCGGATCGTGGTGACGACGCCGGGGCACAGTCTGGACGTCCTGCGGCACCCCGCTGTCCGCACCGTCATCACGAGGGGGATGTCGTGGGCGACCCGCACCGCGTCGGAATCGTAGGGCTCGGGTTCATCTCCGGGCAGTACCTGGACACGCTCCGCGGCCACCCGGCGGTGCGCGTCACCGCGGTCGCCGATCTCGACACCACCCGCGCGGCGGCGGTTGCGGCCGAGTTGCCGGGTGCCGAGGCGGTCAGCGTCGAGGGCCTGCTCGGCAGGGCGGACGTCGACACGGTCCTCAACCTGACCGTGCCCGCGGCCCACGCGGAGATCGCGTTCCGGGCGATCGACGCGGGCAAGAACGTCTTCGGCGAGAAACCGCTCGCCGTCACCTTCGCGGACGGCCGGGCGATCGTCGACCGGGCCGCCGCGGCCGGTGTCCGGGTCGGGTGCGCGCCGGACACCGTTCTCGGCACGGGCACGCAGACCGCGCGGGCCGCGATCGACAGCGGGCTCATCGGTCGCCCGCTCTCCGCGTCGGCCGTGATGGTCACGCCGGGGCACGAGCGCTGGCACCCCAACCCCGACTTCTACTACACCGCGGGGGGCGGTCCGCTGGCGGACATGGGGCCGTACTACCTCACCGCGCTGATCCACCTGCTCGGCCCGGTGCGCGCGGTGGTCGGCGCGGTCAGCCGCCTGCGCAGCGAGCGCGTCATCGGGTCCGGGCCGCGGACCGGTGAGCGGGTCCCGGTCGAGGTCGACACCCACGTCTCCGGCGTGCTCGAACACGTCAGCGGTGCGCTCTCGACTATCACGACCAGTTTCGACGGGGTGACCACCACCGCCGTGCCGATCGAGGTGCACGGTGAGACCGGCACGCTCGCGGTACCCGACCCGAACCACTTCGACGGCGAGACCCGCCTGTTCCCGATCGATGGCACCGGGTGGCGGACCCTTCCCGCCGCTGCGGGCTACACGGGAGCAGGGCGCGGAGTCGGCCTGCTCGACCTCGTCGCAGCCGACGGGCAGCGGGCGCCGCGCGCCGGCGACGAGCTCGCGCTGCACGTGCTCGAGACGATCACGGCCGTGCTCCGGGCGGGGGAGGAGGGGCGGCGGATCGAGCTGACGACCACGGCGGAGCGGCCGCCGCTGGTGCCCCTCACGCCCGTGGCCGGGCTGACAGCGCGAACCGGTAGTGCTCCAAGGGAAAGCGCCCCGCAGCCTGGTGCGCGTTGATCGTCGAGGTCGGTCGCAGCAGCGTCGCCTCGCCGTGCTGGTTGAAGTAGTAGCTGCGCGAGGTGGCGCACTGTCCCAGTGAGAACACGGAGTTCTCCGCGACCCGCGTCCGCATCCGGTGCAGGAACTCGTCGTTGGCCCGCTGGGTCACCTCGAAGACGTCCGCCCCGCGTGACCGCATCGCCGTGAACAACCGGGCCATGTGCTTCATCTGGCTCTCGATCGTCGTGAAGTACGACAGGCCGCTGTAGGAGTAGGGGCTGTTGAGCGACACCAGGTTCGGGAACCCCGGCACGGTCACGCCCTCGTAGGCCTGGAACCGGTTCTCCCGCCACCACGTGCCCAGGTCCCTGCCTTCGCGCCCGAGCACCTCGAACGCGGGGAAGTTGACGTCCCACAGGTTGAAGCCGGTCGCGAGCACGAGCACGTCGATCTCGGTGCGCCCGGCGGCGGTGACGATGCCGGACGAGTCGACGCCGGTGATCGGCGACGTCTCCAGGTGGACGTGGGGACGCGTGAACGTGCGGAAGTAGTCGTTGGAGAACGTCGGCCGCTTGCAGCCGAAGGAGTAGTCCGGGGTGAGCGCGCGGCGCAGCCCGGGGTCGCGGACCTGGCGGTGCAGGTGCGCCCGGCACCACCGCTCTGCCAGCCGGTTGGCGACCCGCAGCTGCCGGTAGTGCACGACACCGGAGATCATCATGAGCTCCAGCACCGAGCTGCCGAGCCGGCGCACGGCCCGTTGGACGACCGGCAGCCGCGCGAACAACCGCCGCACCGGCGGCGGGATGCGGTAGTCCGGTTTGGGACTCACCCAGATCGGGGTCCGCTGGTACACGGTCAGCGCCGCCGCCGTCCTCGCCAGCTCCGGTACCAGCTGGACCGCCGTGGCGCCGGTGCCGATCACCGCCACCCGCTCGCCGGTCAGGTCGACCGGCTCCCACGCGGCGGTGTGGACGACCCGGCCGGCGAAGGTCTCGATGCCGGGGACGTCCGGCGTCCTGGGCATCGACAGGAACCCGGTCGCCGTCACGAGGTACCGCGCCGCCACGACCGAGCCGTCCGCGGTCCGCACCTCCCAGTGGTCGTCCCGCCAGACCGCACCCGTGACGGTTGTGCCGAACCGCATCGACCGGCGCAGGTCGTATTTCGCGGCCACGTGCTCGGCGTAGCGCTTGAGCTCCTCGCCCGGCGCGAAGAGCCGCGACCAGTGCGGGTTCGGCTCGAACGAGTAGGAGTACGTCGGGGAGGGGATGTCGACCGCGAGGCCGGGGTAGCGGTTGACGTGCCAGGTGCCGCCGAGGTCGTCCTCCCGCTCCAGGACCAGCAGGTCGCACATCCCCAGCCGCCTGAGCTGGATCGCGGCACCCATGCCGCCGAACCCGGCACCGACGACGACCGCGTCGTGGACCATCGGGAACCTCCTCACGGAATCGCGTGTCAGCTTCGGAACCGTATGTCAGTTTTGTGGTGATCACAAGGGATCGCAGGTCATAGACTCGGCGTCATGACGTCCAGCGCCCACCCGGTCAGCCGCGCCGAGCGCAAGAAGCAGGAGCTGCGCCGCGAGATCATCGACGCGGCCTTCGACTGCTTCGCCGAGACCGGCTACCACGCCACCGGCATCGCCGACGTCGCCGCGCGCCTGGGCATCGGGCACGGCACCTTCTACCGCTACTTCCAGAACAAGCGCGACATCGTCGACCACGTCATCGACGACCTCGTCGCCCGCGTCACCGGCGCCCTCGCCGCGGAGAACGCCCCGGACGCCGTCTCCACCCTCGACGAGTACCGCGCCCAGTCCGCCCGGATCGGGGAGTCGCTGGCGCGGATCTTCACCGCGGACCCGCGGGTGCCGCGGCTGCTGCTGTTCGAGGCCCCCGGCATCGACCGCGCCATGGCCGACCGCGTCCTCGACCTCTTCGAGCTGGCCGACTCGCTGACCGCCGCCTACCTCACCCACGGCGTGGAGCTCGGCTACCTGCGCGCGGACCTCGACGTCGCGAACACCGCGCGGGCCGTCAACGGCATGATCCTCGGCTCGGCGATCGCGTCGTTGCGCGCGCCGGGGGAGCAGGAGCAGCGGCGGTTGAGCGAGGCGGTGCGGCGGGTGATGTACGACGGGATCGCGGCACGCGGCTGACCGCGTCCTGATCGAAGCTCAAGCCTTCCCCAAATGAGATGCGCGTCACTCGCGCGGTCCCTAACCTCGGTTCATGAAACTGCTGCTCTGGTTCGCGCTGGCGTGCATCTGCGCGCTCAGCGGTGACCACGCGCTCGCAGCGGTCACCGTGATGCTGCTGGTCGCCTGCGCGACCGACCGGGTGCGTCACTGACCCTTCGACAGGAGCCGGGCCGTCGGCCTGGCCCCGATGCCGTGCACCAGCACGCTGCCGAGCACGCACACGATCGTGATCACCAGGATCGTGTCCGCGGCGTCGCCCTCCGGCAGCTTGTTGAACGCGAGCAACCCGAACACCACCGTGGTCGTCCCGCGCGGCCCGAGCGCGCCCACCAGCACGCGCTCGCGGCCGCGCAGCCGCGACCCGCCCAGCGCCAGCACCACCGGGACGAGCCGCACCACCGTGAGCACCGCGAGGCAGAACAGCAGGACCTGCCACGACACGCCGAGGGAGAAGGTCAGCACCGCGGCGATGCCGACGACGAACCACATGGTCATCGTCAGCAGCCCGGTGACGTCGTCCAGCAGGTGCAGGTCGTTGTTCAGCACGTCGGCCCTGATCTCCGCGCGGTCGGCGGCACCGGCGCGGACCCGGCGTGCCTTGAGCAGCCGGTGCACGTACCGGAAGGCGATGCCGCACACGAACGAGGCGACGAACCCGTTGCCGTCGATCGCGACCGTCGCGGTGTAGGTGAGCAGCGGTGCCAGCAGCACCGCAACGCGTCCGGACTGCGCCGTCACCCAGCCCGCCCGGTGCGCCCGGTCCATCAGCCACCCCAGCAGCAGGCCGAGGACCACGCCGGCGACCACGGCCTTGACCGCGAACGGCAGCACCGTGGCCAGCGCCTCGACCGGCGAGCGCTCCTGGGTGTGGTCGCCGGCCAGCACCAGCGCGAACAGGAACAGCGGGGAGACGATGCCGTCGTTGTAGCCGCTCTCGACGTTCAGCGTGCTGCGCACCCGCACCGACAACGCCGGATCGCGCACCACCCGCTCGGCCGCGGCGAAGTCCGTCGGCACCGTCACGCACGCGACCAGCAGCAGCACCGCCCAGGACAGCGACGGGAACAGCAGCCAGCCCAGCACCGCCGCCAGGCCCAGGCTCAGCGGCATCGCGACGAGCAGCACCCGTGCCGCGGCACCGGGGTAGGCGCCCCACAGCCGGCCAGCGCGCACCTCGGTGGCGTCGGCGAACAGCAGCACCGCGAGGATGATCTCGGCGACGTGCTGGGCCGCCTCGGTGTTGAAGACCGCGGCGATGGAGTCCTCGTTGGCGAGCCCGACCGCGACGCCGGCGAGCACCATCACGACCGGTGCGCCGAGGTTCCAGCGGTCCAGCCGGGACGCCGCCAGCGAGCGGACGACCATGGCGAACGCGGCGGCGAGCAACAACGAGTTCATGCCGCCATCTTGACCCAGAAGTCCTAAGAGGACCCTGTTCGGCGCGAAGTGGGACGACCTCGTGTCCACGGTGAAGTCGATGGGCGCCGGAATTCGCCTGGAGCGCGCATCGGATAGTAAATAACCTCTATAACTTCAGTGCTATCTAAAACCAACCCTCTGCTCCGGGTGCCGCAAGTCCAGTCTTGTGCGCCAACAAGACCGCCTGTACGTGGCCGACCAGCGGGTGGTGAGCCCGTTCACCGGACGGTAGATCGCCCGGTGAACGGGCTCACCGGGCTACCTCTGAGCGGTCATGGTGGCCGTGTCGATCACGAACCGGTACCGCACGTCGCCGGCCACCACCCGTTCGAACGCCTCGTTGATCTGCGCGGCGTCGATCACCTCGACCTCCGCGCCGATGCCGTGCTCGGCGCAGAAGTCGAGCATCTCCTGGGTCTCGGCCATGCCGCCGATCTGCGAGCCGGCGAGCGAGGTGCGGCCCTGCAGCAGGGAGAACACGCTGACCTCCATGGACTCCTCGGTGATCCCGAGGCAGACCATGGTGCCGCCGTTGGCCAGCAGCGTCAGGTGGGAGTCTACATCGGACAGTCCGGAGACCGTGCACAGGATCAGGTCGAACGTGCCGGCGAGCTGTTCGAACGTCGCCGGGTCCTCGGTCGCGTGGTAGTGGGCGGCGCCGAGTCGCAGGCCGTCGTCCTTCTTGCGCAACGACCTCGACAGCACGGTCACCTCGGCGCCCATCGCGTGTGCGATCTTCACCGCCAGGTGTCCGAGCCCGCCCAGGCCCACGACCGCGACCTTGCGGCCGGGTCCGGCCTGCCAGTGCTTGAGCGGGGAGTAGGTGGTGATGCCCGCGCACAGCAGTGGTGCGGCCTGCTCCAGGGGCAACGCGTCCGGGATGCGCAGCACGAAGTGCTCGTCGGCCACGATGTGCGTGGAGTAGCCGCCGCGGGTGCGTTCGCCGCCCTGGTAGCTGTCCACGTCGGAGTAGGTCTCGACCGAGTCCGCGCAGTACTGCTCCATCCCGTCGGCGCACTTGTCGCACGACCGGCACGAGTTGACGATCACGCCCACCCCGACCCGGTCTCCGACGGCGTGGCGGGTCACCTCGGGGCCGATCTCGGTGACGACGCCGGCGATCTCGTGGCCGGGCACCATCGGGAACAGTTCCCTGCCCCAGTCGCCGTTGACCTGGTGGACGTCGGAGTGGCACACCCCGCAGTAGCGGATGTCGATCGCGACGTCGTTCGGGCCGAGTGGGCGGCGGGGGATGGTGGTCGGTTGCAGCGGGGCGCCGGCTGAGGGGGCGGCGTAGGCCAGCGCTGTGTGCTCGGACGGTTTCTGGTCGGTCAGGGCGCCGGAGAGGAGCTCCGCCGGACCGGCCAGTGCGTCGACGACGTCGGCGGCGGCGCGCAGCAGCACGCGGGCGAGCACCGGTTCGATCGCGCCGGCCAGGTGCGGCACGCTGGTGCGGAACGCCACCCGGTGCACGACGCGGCTGCCGGTGCCGTCGGGTTCGACCTCCCATGCGCCGCCGAAGTCGACGAAGTCGCCGCTGACCTGTTGGAACCGCACGACTCGCGCGTCGTGGTCGGTCTCGGTGCGCTGTGTCCAGCGGGCCAGTCCGCCGCGGAACCGCAGGGCGTACCGGTCGCCGTCGTCCGACGGTGCCACGGACTCGATGTCGGTGGCGGCGTCGGCGAAGCGGCCGGGGTGCAGCAGTTGGTCGAAGACCTCGTCGGCCGGTCGTGGTGTGCGCAGGACGACGCTGTGCTCGTTCACCGTGCTCCTCCCCGGTTGATGTTCACGCCCTGCAGGTGGGTCGTGCGCAGCATGAGGTAGTTGGCCTCGCCGAACACGCCGCCGGTGAGGCCGGTGCCGCCGTGGGTGGGCAGGAACGGGCGGAACGCGGAGTGCGAGTCGTTGACGTTGACCACGCCGCCGGAGGTCACTCCGGCGGCGACTTCGGCGACCAGCGCTTCGTCCTGGACCCAGAAGGAGTTGCGCAGGCCGTAGCGGTTGGCGTTGACGAACCGCACGATCTCGTCGAACAGTCCGTCGTGCTCTTCGGGGACGACGACCGGCAGCAGCGGTGAGAACGTTTCTTCCCGCACCGCGGGCATGTCGCGGGCGCGGTCGAAGCCGTCGACCCGCAGCACGGCGGGTTCCACGAAGAAGCCCGTGTCCGATGGTGTCCCGTCGACTTCGAGTCGTCGTCCGCCGTGCAGCAGTGTCGCGCCTCGG
The DNA here is from genome assembly GCF_055607425.1 of Lentzea sp. NPDC037011. Taxonomy (NCBI): domain Bacteria; kingdom Bacillati; phylum Actinomycetota; class Actinomycetes; order Pseudonocardiales; family Pseudonocardiaceae; genus Lentzea; species Lentzea sp. NPDC037011. The sequence continues at coordinate 110,383 of NZ_JBVJRT010000004.1, forward strand.
CGCACGGCGTCGGCGATGTCGGCGAAGTAGGCGTCGGCCATCAGCACCGGTGTGAGCACCACGCCGGGTTCGTCGGGGTAGCCGGGTTTCGTGGCGGCCGCGGCGGCCACCAGTTTCTCCAGCAGCGCGTCGGCGATGGCCGGGTGTGCGATGACGTGGTTGGGGATGTTGCAGATCTGCCCGGATTGGCGGAAGTTCTCCGTGATCGCCGCCGCCGCGCTGTCGAGGTCGGCGTCGGCCCACACGACCACGCAGTCGTTGCCGGCGAGCTCCAGCACGGGTTTCTTGCCGGCGGCGATGGCGGCGCGTTCGAACTCCAGGCCCTTGGCGCTGCCGCCGACGTAGACGATGTCGTTGACGTGCGGGCTTGTGAGCCACAGGTCGGTCATCGGTGGCCCGCAGAGGATGTTGAGCACTCCGGTGGGTGCTCCGGCTTCTTCCAGCACGGGTACGACGACCTCGCGCAGTGCGTGGGTGGTGGCCAGTGGGACGCCGCGGGGGGCGCGCACCACCACGGCGTTGCCCGCGAGCAGTGCGGTTGCGCCGAACAGGGCGTTCGGGGTCGAGGCGTTCTGCGGTGGGTTCACGCACACCACGCCGTCGGGTACGCGTCGCACGATCGCCTGTCCGCCGCAGCCGCGGTGCTTGGTGGTCTGCATCTGCGATGCGCACCAGGTCAGCGTCTCGGCGCTGAAGTCGGCCCGCCAGTACTCGTCCAGTGTCGGGCCTGCCAGGTCGCGGGGCTGTCCTTCGGCCACCAGGAGTTCGACGATGTCGTCGCGCTTCTCCCGGAGTCGTTCGCCGATGCGCATCCCGATCTCCAGGCGGTCGCGCAGTGGCACCCGTGCCCACTCCGGTGCCGCTCGCGCCGCTGCTTCCAGTGCGTCGGTCGCCATCCGGTCGTCCGCCAGGGCGCATCCGCCGACCACGGCGGGTCCAGCGGTGCGCGGGTCGGTCAGACCGGCGTCGAGGTCGCGTTTGAGCGCGAGCGCCGGCATCGTGTCCTCCAGCACGGCCCGTGCCGTCACCGTGTGCACGTACCGGCCCTGTGGGTGCTCGACGTCCTTGCCGTCGATGTAGGCCGGGTACATCAGCAGGTCGTTCATGTCATCACCCCTCGTCGCACGTGCGCGGCGATCTCCGCCGCCTGCGCCCGGATCTCCGGTACCGCGGTGCTCTCGAACTCCTCGCCCCGGCGCAGCGCGCCGAGTGTGAACACCCGTCGTGGCGTGCCCCACCGGTCCAGCACGCGGCCATCGGTGCCGGTCCGCACGCCGAGCCCGACCGGGTCGGGTCGCGCGGTGCCTTCCGCGACCAGCTCCCGCACCAGTGGGCCACCGTCGCGGCGGAAACCGGTCGCGTTGACCAGCCACCCCACCCGCAGCGCCTGTCCGCCGGTCAGGACGACTTCGAACCCGTCCTGCACGGGTGTCAGCGCTTCCACGCGGCCGCGGTGCAGCCGCAAGCGTCCTGAGGCGAGCAAGGCCCGCACCGCGCGGTGGGTGTCGGGTGCGGCCCGGTGCCGGTGCACGTTCCAGTAGTGGTGCACCCGTTCCAGGAACCGCCGTTGTTCCGCCACTCCCAGCTGTCGCCACAGCCGGCGGGTGTGCGGCCGGAGGTGGTCCACGAACTCGCGCCACCGCTCGGGGTCGGCGGACACGCAGCGGCGGGCGAACCGGAGCAGCTCACCGAGCGAGCCGATCTGTTCCGGCGGGTCCGGGAAGGACGGTGCGCCCGGCTTGCGGCGGTGCGGGCGGGGGAGCAGTCCGTGCCGGGACACGGCGTGCAGCGGCGAGTCCGGTGCCAGGCTCACGGCGATGTCCATCATGGACAGTCCTGTGCCGAGCACCAGCACCGGTGCGCCAGCGGTGTCGGGCAACGGTCCGGCCCACGGGTCCGCGACGTAGCGCGGTGACCCGTCGGGCAGCAGGTCGGCGAGCGGGTCGCCGCCGCCCGCGCCCGGTGCGAGGACGGCGAAGTCGGCGTGCACCGGCCCGGTGCGGGCCAGTTCCACGGTGACGCCGTCGTCGCGGGTGGACAGTCCGACGGCGGTGTCGGCGACGTGCCGCACCTCGGCCTGGCGGTCTGCCTGCTGGTTCTCGGCCCGCTGTTCCTCGGCGGCCAGGGTCTGGGCCAGGTAGCGCCCGTAGTCCCGGCGGGGCAGGAACGCTCCCGGTTCCGCTCCGCTCCAGCGCACGAAGTGCTCCGGGTCGTCGTCGAACGCGCTCATCTTCTCGGCGACGGTGTTGAGCAGGTGCCCGGGATCGCCGGTCCGGTACGCCCGGCCCGGCCCGAACTCGCCGCTGCGGTCCACCAGGACCAGCTCGACGGGGACGCCGGAGCGCAGCAGGTGCACCGCGGCCAGCGTGCCGCTCGCGCCCGCGCCGATGACGACGACCCGAACCCGCTCGTCGGTCACGGGGCGGTCCCGGTCGCCGGCGACGACCCGGTCGTGCTGACCCGTCACCGGGCGGCCGCCGGCGCCGTCCTGCTCACCGGCGGCCGCCCGGACGCGCTCTTCCGCGACGCCCCGGTCCCGCTCACCCATCACCGCGCCCGTCGGTCACCGCCGAGAGCGTGTCGCCGACCTGGCCCGCGGCGAGGGTGTTGCCGCCGTTGGGGTCGATGAGCAGGAACGCGCCGGTCGCGACGCAGTCGGTGTAGTCGTCGAACGGCAGGGCGTCGGCGACCTCCAGGCGCACCTGGCCGATCTCGTTGAGCTCCAGGCACTCCGGGTCGCGTTCGAGCACGAGCTCCTGCTCGTCGAACCGGGCGGCCAGGCTCGGGACCCGGCACTTCGTGGTGCGCGTGCCGTGCCTGAGCAGCACCCGCGCACCGGGGCGCAGGGGTTCCTCGGCGAGCCAGCACACGGTGGCGGTGAGCTCGGCGGCCAGCTCCGGCAGGCGGTCGGCGGCGGCGATCAGGTCGCCGCGGCTCACCGGCAGGTCGTCGGCCAGCGTGAGGGCCACCGGCTGCCCGACGGTCGCCTCGTCGACCGGGCCGTCGGGGGTGCCGATCTCGGTCACCGTCGAGCGGGTGCCGGCGGGCAGCACCACGACCTCGTCGCCGGTCCGCACGGCGCCGGCGGCGATCTGCCCGGCGTAGGCGCGGTAGTCGTTGTCGCCGTCGCGCAGCACGTACTGCACCGGCACCCGCAGGCCCACGTCGCAGCCGCGGTCGTCGGGCTGCACGGTCTCCAGGTGCTCCAGCAGTGTCGGTCCGTCGTACCACGGGGTGTTCTCGGAGCGGGTCACGACGTTGTCGCCGGTCAGGGCCGACAGCGGGATGGTGGTGATCTGCTCTGGCCGGAAGCCCAGCGACTGCGCGTGTGCGACGAACTCCTCGCGCACGGAGGTGTAGGTCTCCTCGGAGAAGTCGACCAGGTCGAGCTTGTTGACCGCGAGCGTGATGCCGGGAACGCCCAGCATCGCCATCACGGCCAGGTGCCGGCGCGTCTGGGGGAGCACGCCCTTGCGCGCGTCGGTCAGCAGCACCGCGTGGTCCGCGGTCGACGCACCGGTCACGGTGTTGCGCAGGTAGTGCACGTGACCGGGGGTGTCGGCGAGCACGAAGGTGCGTTTGGCCGTGGCGAAGTAGCGGTAGGCGACGTCGATGGTGATGCCCTGCTCGCGTTCGGCCCGCAGGCCGTCCACCAGCAGCGAGAGGTCGGGGTTGTCGAGCCCGCGTTCCTCGCTGCTGCGCAGCACGGCGTCGATCTGGTCGCTGAGCACGGACTTGGTGTCGTAGAGCAGCCTGCCGACCAGGGTGGACTTGCCGTCGTCCACGCTGCCCGCCGTCACCAGTCGCAACAGGTCGGACGTCATCAGAAGTACCCCTCCCGCTTGCGGTCCTCCATGGCGGCCTCGGACATGCGGTCGTCGGCCCTGCTGGCACCGCGCTCGGTGAGCCGGCTCGCCTTGATCTCCTCGATGATGTCGGTGACCGTGGCCGCGTCGGACTCCACGGCACCGGTGCAGGAACCGTCGCCGACGGTGCGGTAGCGCACGGTCTTCTCGACGGTCTCCTCGTCGTCGGCCGGGCCACCCCACTGCCCGGAGGTCAGCCACATGCCGTCGCGCAGGAACACCTTGCGCTGGTGGGCGAAGTACAGCGAGGGCAGCTCGATGTCGCGGGCCTCGACGTAGCGCCACACGTCCAGCTCGGTCCAGTTCGAGATCGGGAACACCCGCACGTGCTCACCGGGGGAGTGCATGCCGTTGTAGAGGTTCCACAGCTCCACGCGCTGGCGGCGCGGGTCCCAGCGGCCGAAGCTGTCGCGGACGCTGAAGATCCGCTCCTTGGCCCGTGACCGCTCCTCGTCCCGGCGGCCGCCGCCGATCACCGCGTCGAACTTCTGCTCGGTGATCGTGTCGAGCAGCGGCACGGTCTGCAGCGGGTTGCGCATCCCGTCCGCGCGTTCCTGCACCGCGCCCTTGTCGATCCAGTCCTGGACCTCCGCGACGTGCAGCCGCAGCCCGAAGCGGTCCACGATGTCGTCGCGGAACTGCAGCACCTCGGGGAAGTTGTGGCCGGTGTCGACGTGCACCAGGGTGAACGGCGGTGCGATGGGGGCGAACGCGCGCACCGCCAGGTGCACCAGGACCGTGGAGTCCTTGCCGCCGGAGAACAGCAGTGCGGGCCGGTCGAACTCGCCCGCCACCTCCCGCAGCACGTGGATCGCCTCGGCCTCCAGCTGTTCGATGCCGGTGACCGCTTTTTCCTTGGCCGGCGCGCTCATCGCAGCACCACCTCCCGGATGTCCTGTTCACGGCGTTCGGACTCGCAGCGCTCCAGGGCGCGTTCGATCATCTCGACGCTCTCCTGCACGCTCAGCGACGCGGTGTCGACGAGCACGTCGGGGGAGGCGGGTGCCTCGTAGACGTCGCTGACCCCGGTCATCGCCTCGACCTGGCCGGCGTCGGCCTTGGCGTAGAGGCCCTTGACGTCGCGTTCGGCGCACACCTGCACCGGTGCGTCGACGTAGACCTCGACGAACGTCAGCCCCGCCGCCTCGTGCGCGGCGCGGACCTCCTCGCGCACCTCGCGGAACGGTGCGATCACCGACACCACCGACAGCACGCCGTGGGAGGCGAGCATGGCGGCGAGCTTGCCGATGCGGCGGATGTTCTCGGTGCGGTCGTGCTTGCTGAACCCCAGCTCGGGGAAGAAGTCCTTGCGCACGGCGTCACCGTCGAGGTGCTGCACCGCACGGCGGTCGCGCAGCCGCTCGACCAGCTCCCGGCCCAGTGTCGACTTGCCCGAGCTGGGCAGCCCGGTCAGCCACAGCGTGGTGGTCACGTGTTCCTCCTTGTCCAGTCGTGGTTTCGGTCCGGGCCCGTCAGGGCGCGTGCTCACGGCCCAGCAGCTCCCGTGCCACCACGAGCTTGGTGGCGTTCTCGGTGCCGTCGGCGATCTCCTGCCCGATGGCGTCGCGCACCCGCCGGCTCGCCGGGTGCTCGTCGCTCCAGCCGCGGTGGCCGAGCGTGAGCAGGGCCTGGTGCGCGGCGTCGACACCGACGCGCGGTGCCCACCACTTGGCCATGTTCGCCTCGGCGCGGTGCGGCAGCCCTGCGTCGGCGCGCCACAGCGCCTCGAACGCGAGCAGCCGGGCCGCGTGCACCCGTGTGGCGTGTTCGACCAGTGGGAACGCCACGCCCTGGTGCTTGCCGATGACCTGCCCGAACGACTCGCGCTCACGGGCGTAGGCCAGTGCGTCGTCCAGTGCGGCCTGGGCGTTGGCCACGGCCAGCACGGCGATCAGTGCGCGGGAGTGGTCGAAGCCGCGCATCACCCCGCTGAAACCCTCGCCGACACCGCCGACGACCTCGTCGTCCGCGGCGCGCACGCCGTCGAAGTGCAGCGTGGCCCGGCCTCCCGCGCGCACACCGAGGTCGGTGAGCCGTTCGCGGGAGATGCCGTCGCGGTTGAGCGGGACGAAGAACGCGGTCACACCGCGCGCCCCGTCCTCGCCGGTGCGGGCGAACACCAGCCCGTGGGTGGCGTGCATCCCGAGCATGATCGAGGTCTTGGTGCCGGTGAGCAGCCAGCCCTCGCCGTCGCGTTCGGCGCGCAGCTCGATCGCGGCCGCGTCCGTGCCGTGCTCGGGTTCGGTGAGCACCAGTGCCACCACCGAGTCACCCGAGGCGACCGCCGGCAGCCACCGGCTCTGCTGCTGCGCGGTGCCGCTGCGGCCGATGATGCCGCCGATCAGCGCCGCGTTGAGCACCGGGTAGCACGCCGTCGCCTCGGCGCGGGCCAGCTGCTCCACCGCGATGCCGACCTCGACCGCGCCCAGCCCGCGGCCGCCGTGTTCCTCGGAGATCGCCAGACCGGTCAGCCCGGCCCGGCCCAGCTCGGCGAAGAACCCGGACCAGAACGTGCCCTCCCGGTCGTCGAGTGCCGCGTGCCGGGCGATGGTGTCCTGGGCGAACGCGCGGACCTTGTCGGCCAGCGCCTGTTGCTCGTCGGTGAACGAGAAGTCCATCTCCTGCCCTCCCTCAGCCGCTGACCAGCTGCTCGCGCAGCTTGAACTTCTGGACCTTGCCGCTGGGCGTCGTCGGCAGCTCACCGACGTGCTCGACGCGTTCGGGCCAGTACTGCTTGGCCATGCCCAGCCCGTCGAGGTGCTCGCGCAACGCCGGCAGCTGCGGTGGCTCGCCCTGTGCCACGATCACCGCGCACGCCCGCTCACCGAGCCGGTCGTCGGGGTAGGCCACCACCGCGACGTCCTTGATGTCGGGGTGGCGGCGCAACGCCGCCTCGACCTCCACCACGGGCACCTTCTCGCCGCCGCGGGAGATCACGTCCTTCTCCCGCCCGGCGATGCGGATGCCGCCGTGTCCGTCGTCGCGGGCCAGGTCACCGGTGTCGAACCAGCCGTCGGCGGTCACGTTGTCCGCGTAGACCTCCGGGCGTTCGAAGTAGCCCAGGCACTGGGTCGCGCCCCGCACCTGCAGCCTCCCCGTGGCTCCCGGCTCGACCAGGGCGCCGTCCTCGTCGACGATGCGGACCTCCATGCCCGGCACCGGGGAGCCGTCGCTCTCGGCGGCCCGCATCTGCGGGTCCTCCGGCCGGGTGATCGTGGGGGCGCCGTTCTCGGTCATGCCCCACAACGCGTACAGCCGGCAGCCCAGCACGTCGCGGGCCTGCTCGACCAGCACCGGTGGGATCGGCGCGCTGCCGGTGGCGAACGTGCGCAGGCTCGACAGGTCGCGCTGCTGCTCGCGCTGGCGGTCGATCAGGTCCACCAGGAACGGTGGCGCGCCCATGAAGAACGTGACCTGCTCGGTTTCGAGGACGCGCAGCATCAGGTCGGCGTCCCAGTTGTCGATGTGCACGCACGTGGCGCCGAGCAGCAGCGGCATCGTGAAGTTCCACGTCCACCCGGCGTTGTGGGTGGTGGGGGAGCCCATCGCGGTGACCTCGTCGTCGCGCAGGTGCAGCGCGTCGATCTGCATGCGGTTGGTGGCGTGCAACGTGTTGTGGCTGTGCATCACGCCCTTGGGCTCACCGGTCGTGCCCGAGGTGAACATGACGTAGGCCAGGTCGTCGGGCTTGGCCTCACGGCCCTCGATGTCACCGAAGACCGCGCCCTCGGTGCCGGGTTCGCCCAGCAGCGCGGTGTCGAAGTCCCGGGCGTCACCGAGGTCGGCGTCCGAGCCGGCGGCGCCGACCAGGACACGTTCCCTGATCGACGCCACCTCGCGGGCGACCTCCTCGCTGAGACGGGCGTGCGAGAAACCGCGGTGCTCGACCGGTCCGATGTAGACCGGGCTCTTCGTCAGGGTCGTCATGAACGCCAGCTCGCGGCGGCGCATGATCGGCAGCACCGGTCCGGCGACCGCGCCGATGCGGGCGCACGCCAGCGTCGTCGCGAGCAGCTGCCAGGAGTTCGGCAGCTGCAGCGTCACCACGTCACCGCGTTCGACGCCGAGGCCGGCCAGTCCCGCCGCGATCCGCTCGACTCGGCGTTCCAGCTCGGCGTAGGTCAGCGTCTCGGTGTCGCGGCCGTCGGTGTGCCACACGACGACCGCGCGCCGGTCGGGGTGCTCCCGCGCCGCCCGGCGCAGGTCGTCGACGAGCGTCTCGTCGGTGCGCCACCACCCGTTGGCGCGGTAGGTCTCGGCCAGGTCCATCGTTCTCACTCCTGTCGCGGGGTCGTGGTCACACCGGCGCGCGCGTGTTGCCGCCGTCGACCAGCAGCAGCGCGCCCGTGACGAAGGCGGCCTGCCGGGAGGCGAGGAACGCGGCCAGCGCACCGAAGTCGTCCGGGTCGCCGACGCGGCGCAGCGGTACCTCGGCGGCCGCGGCGGAGGTGTCCTCACCGGACGGTCCGCGCAGCGCCGGGGTGTCGTGGTAGCCGGGTGCGAGGACGTTGACCGTCACACCGCTGTCGCCGAAGGCGTGCACGAGGTTGCGGGCGTAGGACAGCACCCCCTGCCGGGCCACCCCGGACAGCACGTTGTGCGGCATCGGCTGGCGCACCGCCTCCGAGGTGATCATCAGCACCCGCCCGTCGCGGCGCAGGTGCGGTGTCGCGGCCTTCACCAGCGCCACGTGGGGGATGAGCGCGGTGTCGACGGCCCGGCGGTAGTCCTCGGGCCCGAAGTCGGCGACCGGGCCCTGCACGACCCCGCCGGTGTGGCTGACCACGACGTCGATCCCGCCGAACTCGGCCACGGCGCTGTCCACCCAGCGCTGCACCGCGCCGTCGATGCCGACGTCGGCGATCTGGGCGTGCACCCGGCCACCGCCCAGCGCCTCCAGCTTGCCGCGCGCCTCGGTGAGCCGGTCGCGGTCGCGGCCGCAGATCGACACGTCCGCACCCTCGGCCACCAGGGCGCGGGCCACACCGAGCCCGAGGCCGCTGCTGGCGCACGCCACGAGGGCGACCTTGCCGTCCAGTCCGAGGTCCATCAGCCCTCCCTGCCCGCGCGCACCGGGTAGCCGTAGCGCACCAGCTGCGGTGCCGCGGCGGCCGTGGTGAACGCCCTGGGCTTCCACGGCAGGTCGGTGCGCCACCGGCCGTCGGCCTTGATCAGCACCTGGCCGTGGTGGAAGCGGTCCGGGTTGCCGGTCACCGTGTGGTTCACGCCCAGCTCGACCGTGCCGCCCGCGGTCACCGGGACGCTGCCCGGGATGCCCGCGAACGCCATCACCTCACCGATCACCTCGTCCGGGCGTGCGGAGAAGTCCTCGTGCCGCACCCGCAGGTACCGGTCGCGGCCGGCCAGCGCCAGCAGGTCGGAGGCGGCGTTGACCGCGCTCCAGTAACCGGTGCTGCGGGCCGCGCTCATGCGCGTCACGTAGCTCTTGTCCTTGCGGTAGGAGTGCGCGGTGGCCCGTGCGTCGCGGACCACGTGCAGCACCCGCACGTCCAGGTCGTCGCGGCCCAGCAGCGCGGCGGCCTCCGCGGGGTACTTCGAGCTGTCCACGACCACCTCGGCACCGGCGGCGCGTGCGGCGGCGCGGTAGAGCTCGGTGGTCACCCCGGTCACCCACCGCACGTCCGGGGGTGTGCGCAATGGGCCGAGCGACTCCGCCAGGCGCAGCGGGGTGTGGCGGGCGCGCAACCGGGTGGCCTGCACGGCCTCGACCGCCTCGGCGACGTGCCGGTCGGCGGCCACCTCCTCGGCCAGCACCTGCGACCACACCGGGCAGCCGGTCAGCGGTTCACCGCAGCCGCAGCTGGAGTTCGTGCCCCGCGTGAGGATTCCGTTGCGCCACAGGTAGTGCAGCTCGCCCACGTGGACCGCGTGCGGGGTCTCGTTGAGGACGTTGCCGATCATCGTGCTGCCGCAGCGCATCATGCCGGTGACGTAGAGGACCCGCATCAGCGCGCACCCTCCTGCTCCACGAGCACGAAGTGCTGCGGCAGGTGCACCGCGAGACCCATGCGGCTGCCCGCCTCCAGCAGGTCACCGCCGTCCGGGGCGGCACCGCGGCGCAGCGTCAGGTGCGAAATGCCGGGGTCCAGGAACGTGGTGGCGGCGCGGAAGTCACCGAGCAGCACCTGGTGCTCCGGGATCATCCTGGTCCGCGCGATCCGCACGCCCGCCTCGGCGAGCCGGCCCAGCAGCCCGGACTCCACGGCCTGCCAGTACACGGCGTTGTGCGCCACGATCCCGTCGCACGACCCACCGGTTTCCTCGACCAGTGCCGCCGCCCTGGTGAGCAGGTCCACCGGCCGGCAGTCGACGGTCATGCGGCGGGCCTCCGGCAGCTCCAGCAGACCGGGCACCGCGCCGTCGTCGCTGCCGCGCAGCAGCACCTGGTTCTCCGTGGTGCCGAACCGCACGATCAGCCGGAAGTCGATGAACGCCGCCAGCAGCCGCGGGTGCTCCAGCAGGCCGGCGGGCACCGGCAGCGACACCCCGATGTCGGTGAGCTTCGCCGCGTCCAGCAGCGGCTGGAACCCCGCCTCCGGGGTCGTGTCGAACGTGACGCCCGAGCGTTGCCCGCGGTCGGACTCCGGCTGCGGTTCCCGCACGAACGGCGTGTCGCCGTCGCGGACCGTCGCCATCTTCATCAGCTGCCGCACGGTGAACCGCGGTCGTTCGGCGAACAGCGGGAACGCCGTGGGCAGGTAGCCGCGGTAGGTGACGGTCACGTCCTCCGCGCGGTTGCCGAACGCCGCGGCCTGTGCGAACTCCGAGCCGGGCGAGCTCTCGGTCATCGCCGGGTCGGCCAGCAGCTGCCGCATCTGCTTGATCTGAGCAGTCATGAGTGCCTTTCCTCCCCGGTTCAGGCCGCGATCGCCATGCGGCCGTGCACGACGTCACCGATGTCCCTGGCCAACCGGCCGGGAGTGGGGTGCTGGAAGATGTTGCGGCCCATGGCGAGCCCGGCCGCTCCCGCCCGCATGGTGGCGGCGACGCGCTGCAGCAGCTCCCGCCGGTCGTCCACCGGTGCCCCGCCCGCGACCAGCACGGGGATCGGGCAGGCGCGCACCACGTCCGACAACGCGTCCGCCGTGCCGGGGTAGGTGACCTTCACCAGGTCCGCGCCCAGGTCCGCCGCGAGCGTGGCGGAGTGCCGCACCAGCTCGGTGTCGGTGCCGTCGTCGATCTGCGGGCCGCGGGCGTACATCATGGCCAGCAGCGGCACACCCCAGCGGTCGGTCTCCTCCGCGGTGCGGGCGAGGTCGGCGATCTGCTCGGCCTCCTGCTGCGAGCCCATGTTCACGTGCACGCTCACCGCGTCCGCGCCCAGCCGCAACGCGGCCTCCACGCTGGTGACGAGGTACTTGGCGTCCGGGTCGGGGGCGTGGGCGGTGCTCGCGCTCAGGTGCACGATCAGGGAGGTGTCGACGAACAGCTTCGGGTCGAGGTGGCGGACGGTGCCCTTGTGCAGCACCACCGCGTCGACCTTGGCGGCGACGAGCTGGCCGATCAGGTCGCCCAGGGAGTCGTCGGGGGTCACCGGTCCGTCGGCGACGGAGTGGTCGAGCGGGACGACCAGCAACCGCCCGTCGCCGTTGCGGTCGATGCGGTTCAGGCGCAGCTTCGCGCCGAAGGATTGCGGCTGGTTCACCGGAACTGGCTCCTTTCGCACAGTGGTGGGGTCAGGCGGGCAGTGCGCTGTCGGGGTCGTGCAGCCCGAAGCGCTCGTGCAGCGTCCGCACGGCGTCGTGCACGCGGTCGCGGGCCACCAGGAACGTCGTGCGTTCCTGGCTGCACGACACGCATTCGGCCGGGATGCCCGCTGTTGTCAGGGCGTTGAGGCCCAGCGCGGTGAGGCCGGGCCGGCTGAGCAGGCCGGTGCCGACGGCGCAGACCCGGCCGAGGTCCTGGCGCAGGGTGACCGCGCAGTCGTCGTCGGGCAGCTCACCGCGCACCGCGCCGGCCGCGTCGTCCGCGGCGGTGTCGGTGACGCAGAACCGCATCCGCAGCGGAGCGCCGCGGTGCGACAGCCACTGCACCGAGTCGACCGCGATTCCCAGGCGCGCCACCGCTTCCAGCACGCGCGCACCGCCGTCGGCCGGGTCCCGCCCTGCCTCGACCACGACCTGGGTGACCTTGTCGTCGTGGGTCACCGCCACCACACCGGCGCGTCCTTCCAGGACGTCCGAGTCGAGCATCGCCGCTCTCCCTCCGAAGATCGTGCTTCCCTCGCCGAGCCCGGCCGAGTCGCGCACCACGATGTCCACGCCGTGCGCCGCGGCCAGCTCGACCGACCGCGGGTGCAGCACCCGTGCGCCGGAGAACGCCATCTCGGCCATCACCGCGGCCGGCAGCCGCTGCAACAGCCCGGCACCGGGCACCACCCTGGGATCGGCGCTGGCGACCCCGAGGACGTCGGTGTAGATCTCGCACACCGGCGCGCCGTGGGCGACGGCCAGCGCGACCGCCGAGGTGTCCGACCCGCCGCGGCCCAGCGTGACCACCGCGCCCTCCTCGTCGAGGGCCTGGAAACCGGCCACGACCACGACGTGGCCGCGGTCGAGCCACTGCCGCACCGTGCCGGTGTCGATCGAGGCGATCACCCCGGCACCGGGCGGGCCCACCGCCTTGAGGCCGGCCTCCGGCCCGGACAGCGACACCGCCGGCACGTCCAGCTCGCGCAACGCGATGGCGAGCAACGCCGCGGAGGCCAGCTCACCGGTGGCGAGCAGCTTGTCGGTCTCCCTCGGGTCCGGTGACGTGCTGACCGCCGTGGCCGCCCGGACCAGCTCATCGGTCGTGGCACCCCGTGCGGACACCACGACGACCACCTCGGCGCCGGCCCGGTGGGTCTGCGCCACCCGCCGCGCCACCGCCGCCACCTGGGCGTCGTCGGCCAGCGAGCTGCCCCCGTACTTCTGGATGCTGATCTGCATGCCACTCCGTCCGGAATAAGTCCAGAAGGGAAGTCGAATTCGCTCAGAACCGGTCCGAGCAGCGCCACTCGTGGTGGGCTCGAACTCGTCGCGAATTAGAAGTTCCCCGTGGCGGGGGTCCGTGAAGCTCGCTCAAATCCATGAACCTGCGCGCGGCGAATGCCGAATGCGTGCGGCGCTTCTCACGTGAATGAGTGAGGCCAGATGGCGGTGAAAGAAAAAGAACGCCCGCCGGTGGCACCGGCGGGCGTTCGAAGGTCGGGGGTCGGTCAGGGGGTGCGGCGGGGTGCGCGGTCGCGGTCGTGGGCGATGACCTGCAGCGCCAGCTCGACCCGGTTGGTGACCTGCAGCTTCGTGAACGCGTTGCGCACGTGCGTGCCGATGGTGTTGGGGGAGAGGGTCAGCCGGGTGGCGATCGCCTTGTTCGTCAGGCCCTGGGCGACCAGCCGGGCCACCCTCACCTCGGTCTCGGTGAGGCTCGCCCACAGCTCCAGCGACGGCTCCGGCACCGCCTCCCGCGGCGGGCGGGTCTGCCGGGGGCCGTCGGCGAGGTAGCTGCCGGTGCGGCCGGGGGCCAGCGGGACACCGCACGCCGCCCACGTCTGCCGTGCCTGCTCCAGCAGCTCACGGGCCCGGTCGGGGTCGTCGTGGGCACGGGCCAGCCTGCCCGCGTCGGCCAGTGCGGCCGCGGCGGCCGCCCGCCGGTCGCTCAGCCGGTTCAGCTCCGCGGCGCGGACCACCGCGTCCGGGTCACCGTCGCGCAGGCCCGTGGCGTGCGCGGCCGCGGCGGCCACGCCCAGCACACCGGGGTTGAGCTCGCTGAGCTGCTGCGCGATCCGCACGACCTGGTTGACGCGGTGCTCGTCGGCGCGCCGGCGGGCCAGCCCCACCAGCACCGGTGCGACCGGTGACGGCGCGGTGGCCGTGATCGCCAGCAGGTCCGCGCCGCTGAGCAGCCCCTCGGCGACCTCGGCCGCCTCGTCGTGCCGGTCAGCCGCGCACAGCCACAGCACCCGCCGCCACGCCAGCCGGGCCGCCCCGGCACCGCGGCCGCCGACCTGTTCGGCCTCCCGCAGGTTCGCCTCGGCCGCCCCCAGGTCGCCCAGCCCCGTGCGGATCTCCGCGAGCAGCAGCAACGCCCGCCCCAGCAGCGGCGTGAACGGCCGGTCCCTGGCGCTGCGCACCGCCAGCTCGGCGTCGGACTCCGCGGTGCGCAGCCGGCCGCTGGCCAGGTGCGCCCTGGCCCGGTGGTACTGCCAGCGCGGCATCGGCCACGCCGTCCCCAGCTGGGCCGACTCACCGGCCACCACGGTCAGCGTCGAGTGCACCTCGTCGAACCGGTCCAGCGCCACCAGCGGCGCGCACAGCCACAACCGGGAGTGGTGCCTGCGCGGGAACGGCCCGGTCCGGTCGGCCTCCCGCACGGCGGCCCTGGCCAGCTCCAGCGACCGGCTCAGCTCTCCGCGGCGCAACGCGACCTGCGCCCGTGCCGCGGACCCGAACACCACCGCCTCACCACCGGCTGCCCGCGCCCGTGCCGCGGCGCTCTCCGCGGCGTCGGTGTGCCCGGCGGCCGCGAGCCGGTAGGCCTGCACCGCCGCGAGGTCGGCCCGGTGCTGGTCGTCGAGGTCCGGCCGGGCCAGCGCACGCCGCGCGTACTCCACGACCACGTGGTCGTGACCGGGGTCGCGGCCGTCGGCCAGCTCGCCCAGCGCGCAGACCAGCCGCGTCTGCGTGGCGGGGCCGGGCACCCGGCTCAGTGCCCGCACCGCCAGGTCCCAGGCCTCGCCCGTGCGCCCGGCCAGCGCGAGCAGCCGCACCGCCTCCACCACCAGCTCGTCACCGCCGGGGTGGTCGTCACCGACCACGTCCAGCAGCTTCACCGCCAGCTCAGCGGCCTCGACCGGGCCACCGGTGCGTTCCCGCACGGCCTTGCGCAGCGCCTCGACCACCGCGGGCGAACCCCGGCGGCCACCGCGTTCGAGGTGGCGCACGACCTCCGCCGGCGCACCGCCCTCCGCGGCGACGACGTCGGCGGCCTCGCGGTGCAGCGCGACCCGCACCGGCTCGGCCAGCCCCGCGTACACCACCCGCCGCACCAGCTCGCTGCGGAAGGCCAGGCCTCCGGCATCCGGTGCCAGCACCCCGGCCTCGACCAGCTGCGCGGCGGCCTGCAGCAGCTCGGGCACCGGCCTGCGCAACAACGCGGCCGCCTCGTGCACGGTGAACGCCCTGCCCAGCACCGCACCGGCGTGCAGCACGGCGGTGGGTGTCGCGGCCAGGTCACCCAGGGCGGCGCGGACGTCCGCGACCAGCCAGGACGGCAGCGGCTGCCGGTCGGCGTCGGCGGCGAGCACCGCCGTACCACCGCCGACCTGGATGTGCCCGGCCTCGTGCAACGCGCGCAGGACCCGCTCCGCGTCACCGTCGACGTCCGTCGCGATCGCGACCACCGCCGGGTCGGGCTCGGCGCCGAGCACCTGTGCGCACAGGCGCCGCGCGTCGTCCCCGGCCGGCCACCGCGCGGGCAGCAGCCGCGCACCGGCGTCCAGGAGCACGTCGACGACCCCGCGCACGGCGGGGGAGGCCTGCGCCGGGCGCAGCGAGAGCAGCCACAGCACCGGGGTGGTCGCCAGACCGGGGATCAGCACCCGCAGCGCCAGCGCCGTCGCGTCGTCGGCGTGGTGGAAGTCGTCCAGGCACACCAGCACGCCACCGTCACCGGCCAGCCCCACCAACTGTGCTCTGACCTGCCGCAACGCGGTCAAGTGGTCGACGTCGAAGTCGCGGTGGGCGTCGGGCACCCCGGCGCTGAGCGCCGCTCTGAGCGTGGACAGCGGTGCCACCCGGTCGACGTGGGTCGCGCGCCCGTGCACCACTCTCGTGCCCCTGCGCGCGGCCTCGGCCCGCGCGTGCCCGACCAGCGCTCTGCGCCCCAGCACGCCGTGCTGCTCGGCAACGAGCACGCTGCCCTCGCCGCGTTCGAGTGCGGCGAGGGCAGCGGTGACGAGCTCGGGGCTGCCGGGTGTTCGCGGTGCTCCCGGTGTTCGCGGTGCTCCCGGTGTTCGCGGTGCTCCCGGTGTTCGCTGTGTGGACGGTGCTGTGGCGGGCTGCTCGACGTCCTTGAGCACAGAGGTCCTCCCCGTCGGCGGACGTGGCGCGTCGTCACCCTCAGGCGCCGCGGTACTACTGCACGTACCCACTCGCTCACCCGCTTGAACCGCCCATCCAGGTGCTAATCGGACATCCGTGGCTGGGCTGATCCCGTGACGACTTTGGTTGGTCCTACGTGCGAAAATACGCGCAGATCCACCGGACCCGCGCTGAATGCCTGCGGGACCCCGTAGTCCGTCACGGGGAAATTTGCTTAGCCGTGAAGCGAGCTGAGAACCCTCTGCGCAATTGCGTTGTCGACGCGCACGCCTGGAGGGGGCAGTGAAGAGGATTTGGATATGGGCTTTGTTCAGCGGCGCGTTCGCGGTGGCGTGCACCGAATTCGCCGTCGTCGGACTGCTGCCCCAGATCGCGCGTGACCTGAACGTGTCGGAGGCGGCCGCGGGCCAGCTGGTGACGCTCAACGCCGTCGCGTTCGCCATCAGCGCCCCGGTGCTCGCCGCCGCCTGCCACCGGATGGACCGGCGCAAGGTCCTGTTCGGCGCGCTCATCGTGTTCGCCGTCGGGCACCTCACCGCCGGGCTCGCACCCAACTACGCGGTCCTGCTGGGCTCGCGCATCCTCTCCGGCGCCATGATGGGCCTCTACCTGGCCACCGCCATCGGTGCCGCCGCCCGCCTGGGCGGGGAGGAGAAGCGCGCCTCGAAGATCGCCACGATCCAGGCCGGCGTCAACACCGCCACCGCGCTGGGCGTGCCCATCAGCACCCTGCTCGGCCACCAGATGGGCTGGCGGGTCCCGATGCTCGTCATCGGCGGCATGGCGTTGCTGTCACTGGCGTTCATCGCCATCGCACTGCCGCCCACCGGTGCCGACGACGGCCCGCCGCTCAAGGTCCGCCTGCGCGCCATCCGCACCGCGCCCGTGCTCATCGGCCTCGCCGCGATCACCCTGTTCTGGGGCGCCTCGTTCACCGTCTACACCTACCTCGTGCCACTGCTGGAACAGCGCGCAGGCCTCGACAGCACGATGGTCATCGTCGTGCTCGTCATCGCCGGTGTCTGCGCCGTGGTCGGCAACGTCATCGGCGGCAAGGGAGCCGACACCGACTCCCGCAAGACGCTGCTCATCACCTCCGCCATCACCTCCGTGGCCCTGCTCGCCGTGCTGCCGATGTCCACCAGCGCCCTCCAGACCATCGCGCTCGTCGTGGTGTGGCAGCTGGCCGCCTGGTCGTTCGTCCCGGCGGTGCAGGCCGCGCTGTTCCAGGCGGCGGGGGAGGGCGGCGAGCTCGCGGTCTCGTTCGCCGTCTCGGCGTTCAACATCGGCATCGTCGCGGGCGCCGGCTTCGGCGGCATCGCACTCGACCAGTTCGGCCTGCCCGGTGTGGCCGTGCTCGGCGCGGCACTCAGCCTCGTGGCACTGGGCTTCGTCGTGCTGCTCGTCCGCCAGGTCGCGCGCCGCGAGCTCGCGGACACCACAGCGAAGTAACAGCACCGCGGTGAGGCCAGCCGGTCGTGACCGCCGTGACCCCTGCACCACCGGATCGAAGGGATGACCATGGGACTCGAATTCGACGCCGTCCTGTTCGACATGGACGGCACCCTGATCGACTCCACCGCCGCCGTGCGCAGGGCGTGGCACCGCTGGGCCGAGGAGGAAGGCGTCGACCCGGCCCGCCTCGCCGGCACGGAAGGCAAGCCCGCCAAGGACATCGTCGCCGCCCTGCTGCCACCGGACCGGCACGAGTCGGGCCTCGCCCACTACTCGCACATCGCCACCCACGACCTCGACGGCGTCGTCGTGCTGCCCGGCGCGCTCGACGCGACCACCGCCGTCGGCGACCGCAAGGCCATCGTCACCTCCTGCACCCGTGACGTGACCGACGCCCGCACGACCGCCGCCGGGTTACCCGTGACCGACGTGCTGGTGACCGCCGACGACGTCGACCGCGGCAAACCCGAGCCCGTCCCGTACCTCAAGGCCGCCGAACAGCTCCACGTCGACCCGCGCCGCTGCCTGGCCGTGGAGGACACCGCCTCGGGCCTCGCCTCCGGCCGTGCCGCCGGCTGCACCACGCTGGGCGTCGGCACCGACCTGGACGCCGACATCGTCGTGCCCGACCTCTCCCACGTCCGCTTCGAGCTCGCGGGAGACCGCGTGACCCTCCACGTCCGCACCCCGGCCTGAGCATCTGCAAGTACCACCAACCTGTTCGCCACCCGCAGGGGCCGGAGGTGCTGTTGGCGGTGGTTACGAGCCTGTTGATGTCGAGTTGGTGGTACTTGCAGATGCGGGGGGAGCGGTCAGAGGACGTCCAGGGGTTCGGGGCCGTCCGGGGGAGGGAAGGCCGTGTCGAGGTCGGCCAGGTCCTGGACGGTGAGGTCGAGGTCCACGGCCGCGGCGTTCTCCCGCACGTGCTCCGGGGAGCTGGACTTGGGAATGGCGGTGACACCGGGCCGGCGCAGCACCCACGCCAGCGCGACCTGCGCGGGGGAGGCGTCGTGGCGGCGGGCGACCTCCGCCAGCACCGGTGAACGCAGCAACCGGCCCTGCTCGACGGGGGAGTAGGCCATGACCGGGATGGACCGCTCCGCCAACCACGGCAGCAGGTCGTGCTCCGGCCCGCGGCGGCTGAGGTTGTAGAGGATCTGGTCGGTCTGGCAGACCCCGGACAACGCCGTCAGCTCGCTCATGTCGGCCACGTCGAAGTTGCTGACGCCCCAGTGCCGGATTTTGCCCGCCTCGACGAGCGCGGCGAACCCGTCGAGGGTCTGCTCGAACGGCACCCGCCCCCGCCAGTGCAGCAGGTACAGGTCGATCCGGTCGGTGCCGAGCCGCCGCAGGCTCGCCTCGCACGCCCGCACGGTGCCCGCCGCGCTGGCGTTGCGGGGGAGCACCTTCGACACGAGGAACACCTCGTCCCGCCGCCCCTCGACGGCCTCGCGCACGACCTCCTCGGCGCCGCCGTCGGCGTACATCTCGGCGGTGTCGACCAGCGTCATGCCCAGGTCGAGGCCCAGCCGCAGCGCGGTCACCTCGTCCGCGCGCGCCGCCCGCGACTCACCCAGGTGCCACGTGCCCAGGCCGAGGGAGGGGATGGACTCACCGGAGGGCAGCCGCACGTGCGTGGTCGTCATGCGCACAGGATGCCCGCCGCACCGCGCTTGTCACCCGTTGATCAGCCGGAACCACACGCACACGACAGGTGCCCGTCCGCTGGGCCGGCCACCGCCGTGCTCCGCCCAGAACCCGGCGTGCACCTCCCGCCAGTGCTCCACCGAGGTGAACCCCTCGCCCTCCGCCTCGGCGAGCTCCCAGCCGACCAGGTCGAACGGCGTCACGAGCACGGCCGTCACCTCGACCACCGCGAGCCGGTCACCGGCGCTGTCCACGAGCACCAGCCGCTCACCGACGTGCTCGGGCAGCTCACCCTCACCGGTGTAGCCGGCCAGCAGACCGGCGGTGGCCTGCTTCGTCCCGGCGAGCACCAGGGCGGTGAGCCGGTCGCGGTGCTCACCGGGCAGGCCGAGCTCGAGCGTGCGCAGTCCGTCCAGGCGTGGCCACATGATCAAGATCCTAGGCCGCACCCGGTGCGCCGCGTGCGGCTTTCCGGGCACGCAAAAAGCCGCCCCGGAAGGCGACCGGGACGGCTTGAGCGTCTGTGCTCGGATCAGGCCGTGCGGGTGCGGCGTCCGCGCAGCTCTTCGAGGCGCTCGTCGAGCAGCTCCTCGAGCTCGGGGATCGACCGGCGCTCCAGGAGCATGTCCCAGTGCGTGCGCGGCGGCTTGACCTTCTTCACCTCCGGCTCGACACCGTCGATGATCTTCGACTCGGTGCCGTGCAGACGGCACTCCCACGTCGGAGGCAGCTCGGCGTCGTCGGAGAACGGGACCTCGAAGTCGTGTCCCTTGGGGCAGGCGTACCGCGCTGCCCGGCGCGGAGCGAGATCGTGGTTGCGGTCGGTCTCGTAGCTGACTGCTCCGAGCCGGCTTCCACGCAAAACGCGGTCGGCCATGGCGGTGTCCTTTCGCTCGGCTCAGGGCCGGGGCCCAGGCTTCTTGCTCACCGTGTGCAACGCCCGGATTGCTCCGTTTGTTTCCGGTTCGCTCTCATGGTTGCCCACAGTGACGTCGTTCACTCGTCAACGAAGGCTTCCTACTAATGGATGCGATCGCTCAAGGATCGTGACGCGTTATCAAGCTACTGGGCTTATGCGTCACTCTAATGGCCTAGCAGGCCGCTGGGAAGTCGATCACGCCAACCGGAGTTGACCACTTTGTGCGACGTCAGGACCCAGATCACCTAGCCGGAAGTGACGCCGACAGAGGACCTGGTAGCGGACAGTAGTTTCCGTGGTATCGGTTACACAGTTGCTGTCCGTACCCGATCGGTGCTGTTCCGTGTCCGGCACCGTGTCGGCCACCAGAACCGTGTCCCCGGCCCGGATCACCCGTCCGGCCCGCACCCGCGCGTTGAACCGTCCCGGCACCCCGCACCAGCACAGGACCTCGACCTGGATCGCCTTCAGCTCGTCCGCGAGCTCGAACAGCCGCTGCGAGCCCGGGAACATCTCCCCGCGGAAGTCGGTGGCGAGCCCGAAGCAGTAGACGTCGACCTGGACGTCGTCCGCGAGCTCGGCCAGCTGCTCCACCTGGACGGGGGTGAGGAACTGCGCCTCGTCCACGATCAGGTAGTCCACCCGGCGGCCCTGCGCCCACTCGGCGCGCACCAGCCGGCGGAGATCGTCGTCGCGGATCTCCGCGGCCTCCCTGGTGATGCCGATGCGGCTGGAGATCTGCGGACGCCCCGACCGGTCGTGCCGCACCAGCAGCAGGCCGCGCCGGCCCTGCCGCGAGTTGTTGTGGTCGATCTGCAGGGCGAGCGTGGACTTGCCGCAGTCCATCGGGCCGAAGAAGAACTTCAGGTGCCCCACCACCGGGGTGGTCCGCCGCGAACCCGCTACGGGCACGG
This sequence comes from Lentzea sp. NPDC037011, assembly GCF_055607425.1. NCBI lineage: Bacteria > Bacillati > Actinomycetota > Actinomycetes > Pseudonocardiales > Pseudonocardiaceae > Lentzea > Lentzea sp. NPDC037011. The sequence goes on from NZ_JBVJRT010000004.1 coordinate 131,288, forward strand.
CGGACAGGGCGTCTGTCGGATCGGGTAGGGCGTCCACGGCGGGTCACCCTAGTGCCTGGCCGGTGATCAACAGGAATCGGCTGATCAACGCCGACCGGCACCGCGGCGTCCCCGCGCTGTGTCGTTGTCCATCGTGCTCCTCCTGTTGTGCTCGCCGGCCCCGGTGGGCTGGAGATAGCCGGTGCGCCGGAGGCCGAAACATCACGTTTGAATACACCTCCACCGCCGGTACCAGGTCGGTTCGCTGCGCCATGAGATCGGAACAATTGTTTTCAGAGTCTCCATGGCTTCAGTGTTGACTAAAAGAGATGCTTCACCGATGTCCGGCTTCCCGATATAGCTCGCGTCGCGATATATTCAGGCACATGAGTGGTCGGATCATGTCCGAGCAGGCGTTCCTGGTGCTCACCGCACTGGCCGAGGAGCCGCTGCACGGGTACGCGATCGTGCAGGCGGTGGAGCAGTTGTCGCAGGGCCGGACCGTGCTGCGCGTCGGCACGCTGTACGGGGTGCTGGACCGGTTGGTGGCCGACGGCCTGGCCGAGCGCGACCGCGAGGAGGTTCACCAGGGCCGCCTGCGGCGCTACTACCGGCTCACCGACTCGGGGGTGCGGGCGTTGCAGGCGGAGGTCGCCAGGCTCAGCGCGAACGTGCGCGCGGCGGCGGCGGTGCTGCGGGGGAGGGGGATCGAGGCATGAGCAACCTGGAGCGCCGCTACCGGCGGCTGCTGAAGGTCCTGCCGGGCTGGTACCGGCGTGACCGCGAGGAGGAGATGGTCAGCATCTTCCTCGCCGAGCGGACCGACGAGCTGGACCTGGAGCACAGCTGGCCGGGCTGGGGGGAGACGTGGGCGACGCTGGGCCTGGGGGTGCGCACCCACCTGGCCGCCGGCGCGGCGCTGGTGCACGTGCCGGACCGGGCGCGGTGGCGCGGTGAGGTCGTGCGCGCCCTGGGGGTGCTGGGACTGCTGCTGGGCGTGTTCTACGCCGGTGCCGCCGCCCTGCACCTGGTGCTGACCCGCGGCGGTTCACCGTGGGTGCCGCCGGCCGCGCCCGTGCGGTGGTTCGAGCTCGCGCCGGTCGTGGCGTTCGCGGCGCTGCTGGCGGGCAGGCGCACGGTGGCGAAGGCGGTGGCCGCGCTTGCGGTGGTGCCGGTCGTGGTGGCGCTGTCGGAACCGGGGCCGGTGCTGTTCTCGCTGGCGTTCCAGGTGCCGTCGCTGGTGCTGTTCGCGTGCCTGTGCCTGGGTTTCCACCGGGAGGCACCGACGCCGCCCGCGCGCAGGCCGGCGTGGTGGGGTGGGGGAGCGCTGGTGCTGGGGCTGGGTGCCGGACTCGCGCCGGGAGTCGGGCTGGTGGTCGTGGCGCTGCTGGCGGTCGCGGTGCGCGTGGTCGCCTACGTGCGCGGGGATGTGGTGCTGGGGAGGGCGCTGTCGGTCTTCGCGGCGTTGCTGCTGGTGCCGGTCGCGGTGCTGCTGGCCGGCGAGGTGACCTGGGTGGTGTGCGCGCTGGCCGTGCCGTTGGTGGGGAGCGTGGTCGCGCCGGTGCGGCGGGCGCGGGTGGCGTTGTCGTGACGGGGAAGGGGCGCTGACCGCGGTCAGCGCCCCTGAGCGGGTCAGACGAGGGTGGGTTCGGGGTTGCCGACGGCCTTGATGGCCCTGCGGACCGGCACGAAGATAAGCAGGACGAAGCCGGCGACGAAGAAGATGATCAGCGCGAGGATCGCGGGCCGCAGGCTGCCGGTGGCCTGGCCGACGCCCGCGAACACCAGCGGGCCGAGCCAGCTGGTGGAGCGCTCGCCGACCTCGTAGAGCGAGAAGTACTGCGCCTCGCGTCCTGGCGGGACCATCTGGCTGAACAGGCTGCGCGACAACGCGTTCGTGCCGCCCAGGACGATGCCGATGCCGGCGGCGACGAGGTAGAACTGCATCTCGTCACCGGCCTGCACGAAGAACGCCGCGGTGATGACGACGATCCACACGAGCAACGAGCCGAGGATCGTCTTCTTCGCGCCGACGCGCTTGGCGACGAAGCCGTGCAGCACGCCGCCGAGGAAGGCGACGAACTGGACGATCAGGATCACGGTGATCAGCGTCTGCTGCTCGAACTTGAGCTCGACGCTGCCGTACTGCGCGGAGACGTTCGCGACGGTGGCGATGCCGTCGGTGTAGATCAGGTAGGTGCCCAGGAACGCGAGGGTGAGCGGGAAGGCCTTGGCCTGGCGCAGGGTCGTGCCGAGCTCCTTGAAGCCGGCGGAGATGACCGAGGTGCCGTGTTCGCGGCCGTGCGGGTTCTGGTGCTCGGTGAGGGCGCGCAGCGGGATGATCGTGAACGCGGCCCACCAGATGCCGGAGATGACGAACGCGATGCGCGCGGCGTCACCGGAGCTGATGCCCAGCGAGTCGGCCGAGAGCGTGATGCCCAGCTGGACCGCGAGCGCCACGCCGCCGCCGAGGTAGCCGAAGGCCCAGCCGCGGCTGGAGACGGCGTCGCGTTCGTCGGGGGTGGCGATCTCGGGCAGGAACGCGTAGTAGACGACGACGCTGGAGCCGTAGCAGATGTTGGCGATGACGAAGAGGAGGACGCCGAGCTTCCAGTTGGTGCCCTCGACGGTGGCGAGGGCGATGGTGGCGGCCGAGCCGGTGAAGGCGAAGGCGCCGAGCATCTTCTTCTTGTTCTGGGTGCGGTCGGCGATGGCGCCCATGACCGGCAGGACGAGGACCTGGACCACCGTGGCGACGGAGAGCAGGTAGCCCCACAGGGACCCGGCGGGGAACTGCAGCCCGAGCAGCGTGACGTCGCAGCGGTCGAAGGCGTTGTCGCCGGCGCACGGGGTGGCGCCGTTGAGCGCGCTGTCGGCCTTGGCGGCGTTCTCGGCGATGCTGGTGAGGTACAGCGAGAGGAAGACGGTGATCACGGACGTGGGGAACACGGAGTTCGCCACGTCGTACCAGACCCAGCCGCGCTGTTCCTTGCGGCGGCCGGCGGTGGTGGCGTCAGTGGGGTCGTCGCCCTTGACCTTCATGTCGGCGGACTGTACTTGTCCGCCGACTCACCCGATCCGGTGACTGTCCAACCTGTTACCAGTCGCCACGTGAGCGCAGGACGTCGCGCAGGACGTCGGGCCGGTCGGTCACCAGGCCGTCGACTCCGAGGTCGAGCAGGGCGCGCATGTCGGCCTCGTCGTCGATCGTCCACACGTGCACCTCGAGGGCCCTTTTGTGGGCTGCGGCGACGAAGCGGCGGTCGACGACGGTGAGGCGGCCCTGGCTGCGGGGGACCTGGGCGACCTGGCCGCGGACGGCGAGCCCGGCGAACGGGACGCGGCGTGCTGCCCACAGCGCGCCGGCGGAGCGGGGGCCCATGGAGGTGAGCAGGCCCGCTCCGCCGAGGCGGCGCAGGCGGGCGAGGCGGTGGTCGGAGAAGCTCGCGAGGCAGACCCGGTGCAGCGCCCCGGTCCTGCGCAGCAGCGTGACGACGGGTTCGACGGCGTTGTCGGCCTTGACGTCGATGTTGAAGAACGTCTCGGGCAGTTCCTCCAGGACGTCGGCGAGGCGGGCGATGGGTTCGCGGCCGCCGACGCGGGCGTCGCGGACCCGGGCCCAGGGGAGTGCGGAGACCACGCCTTCGCCGTCGGTGGTGCGGTCGAGGGTGCGGTCGTGGTGGACGACGACCTCGCCGTCGCTGGTGGCGTGCACGTCGGTCTCGACGTAGCGGTAGCCCTCCCGGGCGGCGCGGCGGAACGAGCTCAGCGAGTTCTCCATGCCGGTGAGGTCGTCGAGGTGCCAGCCGCGGTGGGCGAAGGCCCGCGGGTGCGGGCCGGCGAGGTAGGGGTGGGTCACGGGTGCGAGTGTGCCTGGCGAAGCCGGCCGTGAGGTGGCGGTTGGGTGGCGCACCACTTTCTTGTTCAACTCTATGGTTTCAGTGCAGACCAAAGTTAACACTCCAAAGTGGTCACGCTCCCAACCAACCCCAGGACCACAAACAACCAGGAAAAGGCCAAGCAGGTCTGTGGCGGAATGGGACCAATCGCGCGACCGGTGCTGTCCGGTTCCCTACGAACGTCGGGGTTTGTGGCGCGTCGCTTACGCCCACCCCAGCTCACCCGCTACCGTCGCGCGCCATGGAGCGCTCCATGGAGGCGGATGAGCCCAGGCACTGCGCGTGGTGCGGGCGGCGGTTGCCGGGGAGTGGGCGGATCGGCCGGCCGCGCAGGTACTGTGCTCAGCCGTGTCGCCAGCGGGCGTACGAGCGGCGGGCGGCGTTGCAGCGCGGCGGGCTCCCCGAGGACGCCGTGGTGCTCAGCACGGCGGAGTTGGCAGACTTGCAGGACCGGCTGTTCCAGCTGCGGTGTGCCGCGGAGGACGTGGTGACGGCGGCGCAGGACGGTGCGGAGAACGAGGAGCTGCGCAAGTTGGCGGCGGAGTTGGTGGAGTCGGCGAAGGGGTTGGAGCGGCTGCGTTAGCCGTTCGCACTCCAGCGAACCAACCGGCGTAGCGGGTTGCTTACGTCCGGTGATCGGACGATCATGACGCGCGTGACCTCCTATTGCCGCACGGTGCTCGACCGGGCGGATGTCGGCTATGCCGTGACGGATGCGCGCGGCAGCCTGTTGTGGTGCAACCGCGCGCTGGGCGCTGTGCTGGGTGTGCCGGTCGAGCAGGCGTACGGGCGGTCGTTGCCCGCGTTGCTGCCGGGGGTGCCGGAGGGGCCGTCGCCCGCGCGGGAGGTGCTGGCGCCGGGGCCGCGGTGGCTCGAGGTGCGGTGCAGCCGTTTGGGTGACGACCTGATGTACGAGGTCGTGGACGTGTCGACGTGGCGTGACCGGGAGCTGACGGTGACGCAGGAGGCGGACGCGCTGCGGCGGGCGCAGGCGCTGGGCCGGATGGGCACGTGGGAGTGGTCGATCTCGGAGGACCGGGTGACGTGGTCGGACACGTTGCTGGAGATGTTCGGGTTCGCTCCGGGCACGGCGTTCGACTTCGAGATGTACGCGCAGCTGGTGCACCCCGACGACCTGCCGATGATCGAGGAGAAGCTGGACACGGCGCTCAAGACGGGGTCGGTGTTCACCTACACGCACCGGATGTTGCGCCCGGACGGTGCGGAGCGGGTGTTCGAGTGCTTCGGTGAGGTCGTGGTCGACGAGACCGGGGCGCCGTTGCGGGCGTTGGGGACGGCGCACGACGTGACGCAGTCGAGCCGGGTGCACGACGAGCTGGTGCGGATGGCCGAGCAGGACCCGTTGACGGGGTTGCCGAACCGGCGTGCGCTGACGCGGGCGTTGGAGAAGGAGCTGGCGAACAACGGGTCCGGTGCGTTGCTGGTGCTGGACCTGGACAACTTCAAGGACGTCAACGACCTGCGCGGGCACGCGGTGGGTGACCGGGTGATGCGGATGCTGGCGTCGGCGCTGCAGTCGCGGCTGGGTGAGCAGTTGATCGCGCGGCTGGGTGGTGACGAGTTCGCGGTGGTGCTGCCGGGGTCCTCTGCGCGGGACGCGGGTGCGGTGGCGGACGGGTTGCGCGACGCGGTGGCGGGTTTTCCGCTGGCGGGGATCGGGACGCCGGCGCGGATCACGGTGAGCACGGGGCTGGCGGAGTACGGGCCGGGTGACTCGTGGGAGCTGGTGCTGGCGAACGCGGACCTGGCGTTGTACGCGTCGAAGGCGGCGGGCCGGGACCGGGTGACGGTGTACGAGCCGAACCACTACGCGGACACGGTGAAGCGGGTGTCGGTGCTGGACCGGTTGCGGCAGGCGCTCGCGGGTGAGGGTCTGGCGTTGTACGGGATGCCGATGGTGGAGCTGCAGTCGGGCAAGACGCTGGGGCACGAGCTGTTGCTGCGGTTGGAGGACGGTCAGGAGCCGTACCTGGGGCCCGCGGACTTCCTGCCGGTGGCGGAGCGGTCGAACCTGATCCTGGAGGTCGACCGGTGGGTGTTGTCGACGGCGATCGACGCGCTGGTGGCGGAGCCGAGCTCGTCGTTGCGGTTCAACGTGAACGTGTCGGGGCGGACGTTGGAGGACCCGGACTTCGCGGGGTTCGTGCTGGACCGGTTGGGGCGTGCGGGGGTGGCGCCGGGCCGGTTGGGGTTGGAGATCACGGAGACGGCGGCGGTGACGAACCTGGACGCGGCGGTGTCGCTGGCGACGCGGCTGCGGCAGTTCGGGTGCCGGATCACGCTGGACGACTTCGGTTCCGGTTTCGGGTCGTTCGTGCACCTGAAGCACCTGCCGATCACGGGGATCAAGATCGACGGTGAGTTCGTGAAGGGGATCGAGACGAACGACGCGGACGCGGTGCTGGTGTCGGGGATCGTGCAGATCGCGAACGGGCTGGGGTTGTCGGCGGTGGCGGAGTGGGTGGAGCGGCCTTCTCAGGTGGAGGCGTTGCGGCGGTTGGGGGTGCGGGTGGGGCAGGGTTTCCACCTGGGCCGGCCGGTGCCGTTGCGTGAGGTGGTGAACGCGGAGCGCATGCCGCCGAATGGTGCATTGTCGTCTCGGGTGGTCGGCGCAGAGGATGGTGCGCGCTCCTGATCACCGCCTTGATGGGATGCCCGTGTCGTCTTGTGGTCTGCGTCGTCTTGAGTTGGGTGTTGCCGAGCCCGAGGTGTCGGTGGACTTCTTCGCCGGTGTGCTGGGGTGGACGGTGATCGCGGAGCCGGGTGGTTCGTTCTCGGGCTGGGTCGGTGACCGGTTGGCTGCGCGGGTGGCGGTGGGGGAGTCGGGCTGGCGCGTGGTGTTCGGTGACGACGGGGCGCGGGAGCTGAGGGACGGGTCCTGTGTGGACGTGGGCCGGGTGTTGCACGGTCCGTGGGCGCCGGCGCCGCGTGCGGGGGAGCCCTGCTGGGTGGAGCTGATGGTGGAGCGGCCCGACGACGCGTTCTGGGCCGGGGCGCTGGGGTGGGACGTGGAGGCGAGGTCGGAGGACTTCGCGGTGTTCCTGGCGGCGCGGCAGGGTGATCGGCGTGCGGTGGCGGGCCGGTTGCGGACGGGGCGGGCGCCGGGGTGGATGACGTACTTCGCCGTGGACAGCGTGGAGGACGCGTGTGCGCGGGTGTCCGAGTTGGACGGTCGGGTGCTGCTGGGGCCGACGACCGTGCCGACCGGACTGGTCGCGTCGATCTCGGGGCCGCACGGTGGTGCGTGTGCGGTGCTGGAGCGGCCCCGCGGCTGGGGCGGTGCCTGGGCGGTCTGAGCCCGGTCCGCGCGGTGCTCAGGCGTCGAGCTCGGGTGGGAAGCCGCCGGTGGCGATGGGGCCCCAGGTGTCGATGGTGATGCGGAGGAGGGCCTTGCCCTGGCGGAGCATGGCGGCGCGGTACTCGTCCCAGTCGGGGTGTTCGCCCGCGATGCAGCGGTAGTACTCGACGAAGTCGTCGAGGGCGTGCGGCAGGTCGAGGACCTCGGCGGTGCCGTCGACCTGGACGTAGGGGCCGTCCCAGTCGTCGGAGAGCACGCAGAGGGTGACGGCGGGGTTGCGGCGGGCGTTGCGGACCTTGGCGCGTTGCGGGTAGGTCGCGATGACGATGCGGCCGCTGGTGTCGACGCCGCAGGAGACGGGGGAGACCTGCACGCCGCCGGTGCTGGAGCGGTGGGTGATGAGGACGCCGTGGTGGCGCGTGCGGAGGAACTCGAGCAGCTGCGGCCGGTCGACGAGGTCGGTCGTGGCGATCTTCGGCATGATGTGCAGCATGGCACGGTTCACCTCGTTCGACGGTACTCGGCTCGCCTACCGGGAGGTGGGGGAGGGTGCTCCCCTGCTGGTGCTGGCGGGTGGTCCCGGCAGGGCGTCGGAGTACCTGGAGACGCTGGGCGGGCTGGACCGGCACCGCAGGCTGGTGGTGCTGGACAACCGGGGTACCGGTGAGTCCGACGAGCCGGTGGAGGCGTTCACCTACCGGCGGGACGTGCTGGTGCGGGACGTGGAGGTGCTGCGCAGGCACCTGGGGCTGGAGCGGGTCGACGTGCTGGGGCACTCGGCGGGTGCGGGGATCGCCATGGGGTACGCGGCGGACTTCCCGGACCGGGTGGGCCGGTTGGTGCTGCTCACGCCGGCGTTGCGGTCGGTGGGGCTGTCGCCGGAGCAGAGCGACTGGGACACCTTCCTCGCCGCTCGCGCCGATCAGCCGTGGTTCGCGGCGGCGCAGGAGGCGCTGGAGCGCAGCGCGGCCGGTGACGACTCGGTGGAGAACCGGGTGGCGGCGTCCCCGTTGCTGTACGCGCGGTGGGACGAGCGGGCGCGGGCGCACGCGGCCGCGGAGCTGGGGCAGTGGAAGTACCCGGTGGCGCTGGGCTACAACGCCGAGGGCGCGTTCGTGCCGGGGGTGCTGCGGCGGGCGTTGGTGGAGTTCGACCACCCGGTGCTGGTGTACGCGTGCGGTGAGGACCCGATCTCGCCGGTGCGGCGGTGCCGGGAGCTGGCGGAGCTGTTCCCGGACGCGGTGCTGACCGTGCACGAGGGTGTGGGGCACTACCCGTGGGTGGAGGAGCCGGACGAGGTGTCGGCGCGGATCGCGGCGTTCCTGGACGCGTGAGGGTTCGCCTGGGGGCCGGTCAGAACGCGGGTGCGGTGGCCACGCGGTCGCGGCCGGAGTTCTTGGCCCGGTAGAGCGCTTCGTCGGCGGCGAGCAGCAGTGGGCTGAGCTCGGTCGCGGTGTCGGGGAACACCGCCGCGCCCACGGAGGCGGTCAGGCCGGTGATGACGCGGGGTTCGCCGCTGCGGTCGACGGCGGGGACCTCGAGGCGGGCGATGTCGAAGCGGATGCGTTCGGCGGTGGCGCGGACCTCGTCGGTGCCGACGCCGGGCAGCAGGACGGCGAACTCCTCGCCGCCGAAGCGGCCGACGAGGTCGTAGGAGCGCACGGCGTGGCGGACGGAGTCGGCGATGGCGCGCAGGACCCGGTCGCCCGCGAGGTGGCCGTAGGTGTCGTTGATGACCTTGAAGTGGTCGATGTCGAGGATGAGGACGCCGACGGTGGAGGTCAGGCGGCGGGCGCGGGCGAGCTCGCGTTCGGCGACGTCGTGCCAGAAGGTGGCGTCGACCAGGCCGGTCTTGGAGTCGGTGCGGGCGGCGACGCGGAACTGCGGCAGCAGCAGGCCCATGTGCAGGGCCAGGACGGTGAGCAGCAGGATCGGCGTGAGCCAGGGCCGTGCGGTGGCGATGATGGCGACGCCGGAGCCGAGGCCGACGGAGGCGGTGACGATGAGGACGTCGGAGGCGTGGCCGAGCGCGGTCTTCACCGGGTTGGCCGGGTTGGTCATGATGATGGCGCCCACGACCAGGGCGTAGTTGACGAACCAGTAGAGGAACCCGGCCACCGCGAGGGCGATCAGCCCACGTGGACCGTCCAGATCAGACGGAGCTGACGCCGAGAACATGTGCAGCACCCATTGCGCTGCGGCACATCCAAGTATGACAGTGGCGGCGGAGAACAGCTTCCGGTACAGGACCGCCCGGCGTTTGTAGACCCGCAGCCACGCGTGCAGGTAGATGGTCACGACCAGCAGGACGACCAGTGGCATCGGGAGTACGAGCACGCCCGCGAACTGCCACACCGACTGCATCTGCGCGTGCGGGGCACCCTCCACGGAGATCTCGCGGATGCGTTCGATGCCGCGCGCCGCTTCCAGGTGGACCAGGGCGGCGACGGCGAGTGCCGCGAACCACGTCCACGAGCGCGCCTCGACAGGGGTAAGCCGTGCGGTTGCGAGCGTGACGAGTGCCGCCGTCACGGAGATCGTCACGACGTAGGTCAGCACGACAGGAGGAAGAGACCATAGCTTCCACCGGCGCGGGTCGAGCCAAGGCACGCTGCCACCCCCACCGAAAACCATCAGGAACCAACCACTGTAGCCACCGGGTCACGCCAAGTCGTGGCTCCATGTGGGGGACCTCACCCTGAGTAGTCCTCGCGTTCTCGCGCACCATTCACCCCTTGCAACTCCCGCATTCCCACAAGGAGACGGTCATCATGATGAACACCGCGCTGTCCACCGACTGGACCTTCGCCGCGTCGACGGACTGGACCTTCCGGTCCTCCACCGACTGGACGTTCACGTCGACGGACTGGACGTTCGCCTCGACCGACTGGACCTTCGCGTCCACCGACTGGACCGTCTGACCACCTGGGACGCAGTGGGAGAGGGGTGCGCCGGCCGGTGTGGACGGCCGGCACCCCGCTCTCTCGTTCACGGCGTGCCGCGGGCAGGCGCTGCCACCGCCTGCCGCCACGACCAGCCCGCCGCGCACGCCGCGAGCACGCCCGCGAGGCCCGCGGCGGCGATGACCTGGTGCGCCGCCCACCGTTCGGCCAGCAGCCCGGCCAGGCCGACCCCGACGCCCTGCGACACCCGCAGTGCGGTGACGGCGAGCCCGAAGGCCTGCCCGCGGGCGGCGTCGGGCACCTCGCGCACGAACGTGGTGTTCGCGAGCAGCTGGTAGGCGCTCGCGACCCCGGACAGTGCGATCAGCGCCAATGACCAGCCCAGTCCCGGTCGCAGCAGCACGGGCAGCAGCACCGCGCAGGAGGCGACCGCCAGCCACGGCATGGCGGCGAGCTGCCGGTGGTGCGGGATGCGCGCGACCACGGCCATGCCGGCGACGGCACCGGCGGCGTGCGCGGCGAGGATCAGCCCCACCGCCGACGCGCCCGCTCCCAGCTGTGCCGCGTAGGGAGCGGCCAGTGCCTCGGCGACGATGTAGAACCCGGACACGCAGGCCAGTGCGACCAGGGCCCGCAGCCGGCGGGCCCGCCAGACCAGCCGTGCGCCGCCCAGCAGGTCCGAGGACCAGGCCCGCACGTGCGGGTGCTCCGGGACCGCACGGCGCAGCACGTGGGCGCTGACCAGCAGGGCGGAGACGGCGAAGGTCACCGAGTCGGCCACCAGCACCGGACCGGGCCCCCACCACGCCACCAGCGCGCCGCCGGCGACGAACCCCAGCACCTGCGCGGCCTGGGTGACGGTGCTCAGCGCCGCCATCCCCAGCGGGTAGCGCTCATCGGGCAGCACGTGCGGCAGCAGCGCCGCCCGCGCCGCACCGTGCGGGGCCCCGGCGAGCTGCACCAGCACCAGCACGGCCGCCAGCACCCACAGCGGCAGCCCCGGTACGGCCATGACCAGCAGCAGCACCGCCCGCACCAGGTCGGCGGCCACCATCACGTCCCGGCGCGCGAACCGGTCGGCCAGCCCGGACAGCAGCGGCCCGCCCACCAGGTCGGGCAGGAACGTCAACGCGTAGGTCAGCGCCGTCAGCCCCGCGCTCGCCGTGCGGTCGTAGACGTGCACCGCCAGCGCGACCCGCGCGAACTGGTCCCCGGCCACCGACACCACGTGCGCGGCGAAGAGGGCGCGGAACTCACCGTCACGGGCAAGATCGCGGTAGCCGGGCATGGGCTACAGGATGGCCGACCCGGCCGCGTGCCGGGTGATCACCGGCGAAATCCGCTGTCCGGGTTGCCCCACCTGCCGTCACCGCGCCGCCGAACGCGACGACCCCCGCGGCAGGCACATGCAAATTGCACGCCCACGGCCGCCCCGGCCCTTCCGGTGACGCAGCGTCACCAGCAGGGCCGGGGCGGGCCGCGCCCGTTCCCGGTCTCAGAGCTGGGCCCAGAACCCGCACCGGTGGTCGCGGGCGAAGTCGGTGGGGCCGATGGCACCCGGAGCCAGCGACTGCACCGCGGCCCGCCAGCCGGGGTCGCCGGTGCGAGCGAACCGGCCCCACGCCGTGATCATGTAGTCCGACACCTCGCGTTGGGCCGGGGTGAGCACCACGCCGGGGAAGTCGAACAGCATCAGCAGCTCGGAGGCGTGGTAGGCCCTGTACCCACCGGGGAACGGCGGCAGGTCCGGGAACAGCAGCGGCACGCCCGCGTCCGCGAACTCGTAGCCCGACACCCGCTGGTGGCGGCCCAGCTCCCGGCGCGCGTCGGCCACCGTGCACGCCCACGACTGGTCGGTCATCAGCCGGGCCAGCTCGTCGCGCACGTCGCCGTTGCCGTCGGCGGGGTAGCGGGCCAGCACCCGGTCCACGTCCTCGGCCGCGTACAGCCCGGCCAGCGCCTGCCGGTAGGCCGCGGTCGGGATGGGCTGCGGGAAGAGCAACGCCGCGAACAGCGTCGCCTCGTCGTGCGTGGAGCCCACCAGGGTGGGCACGTGGTGCATCCGGCCCGTGCGCTGCGCCACCACCGGGTCGACCGGCAGCACCGCCGTGCCGTGCGCGGGGGTGCCGAACGCGGTGTGCACACCGAGCAGCGCGGTCACCGGCAACGCCCGCAGGCACGCCACGTCCGCGCACCCCAGCCCCGCGGCGGCCTGCGCGCCGGTCTGCTCGACCGCCGCCCGCTCGCGCCACAGCGTCGAGAACACCCCCGGCTGCCCGCCCGGTGTCGTCAGCCCGCACGGACCGGACTGGATGATCGCCTTGTCGAACAACCCCGCCGCCCGCGGCGATGCCAGCAGCGCACACACGCTCAACCCACCGGCGGACTCGCCGAACACCGTCACGTTGCCCGCGTCGCCGCCGAAGGCCCGCGCGTTGCGCTGCACCCACCGCAGCGCCGCCTGCTGGTCGGCCAGCCCGAACGCACCCGACCCGGCGAGGCCGGGCAGCCCGAAGAACCCGAACACCCCGAGCCGGTAGTTCACCGTCACCACGACCGCGCCGGTGCGGGTCGCGAGCCGGCGCGCGTCGTAGTCCGACGCCGCCCCCGCGGTGAACCCGCCGCCGTGGACCCACACCATCACCGGTCGCGGCCGTGCCGGGCCGGTGGGTGCGGTGACGTTGAGGTACAGGCAGTCCTCGGTCTGCGAGCCCGGCTGGCCCAGCTGCGGCAGCTGCGCGCACTTCGGGCTCGGCACCGTCGCGTCCCGCACCCCGCGCCACGCCGCGGCCGGCTGCGGGTCGCGCCACCGGTTCGCGCCCACCGGCGGCGCCGCGAACGGGATGGCGCCGAACGTCCGGTACCCCTCGGCCACCGTCCCGGCCACCAGGCCCTTGTCGGTGCGCACCACCCGGCCAGTCCCTGCATCGGCGGCCGCCGGGGCCGTCACCACCGCCGTGGCGAGCACCGCGGTCAGCGTCGCGGTCAGCACGGACCTCATCGGCTTGCGTCTCATGGAACCCCCTCAGTCCGCCACCGAACGTAGCGAGGCCGCCACGGGGCCGATACCGCCGGAGGTCGCCGTCCCCGTCATCCGAAGGCGGTCGCCCGGTTGCCGACATACCGACCGGTCGGTACCCTCCGGTCCGTGGGTGACACGACACTTCCCGACAGCCCGTCGGTCGACGCGCTGGTCTTCGACTGGGGCGGGGTCATGACCGTCTCCGTACCCGAGTTCGTCGGTCAGTGGATGCACGCCGAGGCCGTGGACCGCGACGTCTACGGCCGCATCATGCGCGACTGGCTGGGCCGGGAGGCCCGTCCCGGCAACCCGGTGCACCTGCTGGAGACCGGCGAGCTGACCGTGGCGGAGTTCGAACGGCTGCTGGCCGCCGAGCTCATCACCACCGGCGGCGACCCGATCCCCGGCAAGGGGCTGCTGCGGCGCATGTTCGGCGGCGCCACCCCCGACCCGGCGATGGTCGAGCTGGTCCGCAAGGCCCGCGCCGCCGGCCTGCACACCGCGCTGCTGTCCAACAGCTGGGGCGAGGGCTACCCCGCAGACCTGCTCGTCGAGCTGTTCGAGACCGTCGTCATCAGCGGCCGCGTCGGCCTGCGCAAACCCGACCGGCGCATCTACCACCACACCCTGGAGCAGATCGGCGTGCCCGCCGGGCGTGCCGTGTTCTTCGACGACGCGCCCGTCAACGTCGAGGCCGCCCAGGCGATCGGCATGCACGCCTTCCGCCACACCACCGCCGATGCCACCCGCGCCCACCTCGCCACCCTCGGAGTGACCCTGTGAGTGAACCCGTGACCGACCGCCCTGCCCCGGACCAGCCCGGCTCGGAGCTGCCTGGCTCGGAGTTGCCCGGCCTCGACCTGCGTGCCCTGGCCACCCACCTGGGCACGGGCCCGCTCACCGGTGAGCTGTTCCGCGGCGGCCGTTCCAACCTCACCTACCGCGTCGGCGACGGCACCCGCACCTGGGTCCTGCGCCGCCCGCCGCTGGGTCACGTGCTGGCCACCGCCCACGACATGGCCCGCGAGTTCCGCGTCATCTCCGCCCTGGCCGGCACCGCGGTGCCCGTGCCCGGCACCCACCGGCTCGTGGAGGACCCGTCGGTCATCGGCGCGCCCTTCTACCTGATGGACGAGATGCCCGGTGCCGCCCTGCGCGAACGCTCCCAGTGCCCGTGGCTGACCCCCGAGGACGCCCGCGCGTTGTCGCAGCGCCTCGTCGACGTGCTCGCCGACCTGCACGCGGTCGACCCCGCCTCGGTGGGCCTGGCCGGCTTCGGCCGCCCCGACGGGTTCCTCACCCGCCAGGTCACCCGCTGGGGCAAGCAGCTCGACGCCTCCCGCAGCCGCGACCTGCCCGGCATCGACGAGCTGCGCGACAAGCTCGCCGCCACCGTCCCCGCCTCCGGGCGCGCGACGATCATCCACGGCGACTACCGCCTCGACAACGCGCTGGTCACCCGCGACCCGCTCGCCATCAGCGCCGTCCTGGACTGGGAGATGGCCACCCTCGGCGACCCGCTGGCCGACCTCGGCCTGCTCTACGTCTACTGGGCAGGCCTGGGCGCGGACCCCGGCAAGGGCGCCGACCCCATCACCGGTGGCGTCACGTCCCTGCCGGGTTTCCTCACCGCCGACGAGCTCGTCGCCCGCTACACCGCCCGCACCGGCACCGACACCTCCGGCCTGGGCTGGTACATCGCCTTCGGCTACTTCAAGCTCGCCGTCATCGTCGAGGGCATCCACTTCCGCTTCGCCAGCGGCAAGACCGTCGGCGCGGGCTTCGACAAGCTCGGCGCCTTCACCGTCCCCCTCGTCCGCCAAGGACTCGCCGCCGCCCACAAGGAGCTCTGACATGGACTTCGCCTACGACGCCAAGACCGAGGAACTGCGCACCCGGCTCCTCGCGTTCATGGACTCCCACGTCTACCCCGCCGAGGCCGTGCTGGAGCAGCAGCTGCACGACGCCGAGGACCCGTGGCAGCGCCAGCCGGTCCTGGAGGAGCTCAAGGCCGAGGCCCGCCGCCAGGGCCTGTGGAACCTCTTCCTGCCCGACCCCGAGCACGGCGGCGGCCTGACGAACCTGCAGTACGCGCCGCTCGCCGAGATCACCGGCCGCAGCCCCCACCTCGCCCCCGAGGCCCTCAACTGCGCCGCCCCGGACACCGGCAACATGGAAGTGCTCGCCATGTTCGGCACCGACGAGCAGAAGAAGCAGTGGCTGCAGCCGCTGCTCGACGGCGAGATCCGCTCCGCGTTCTGCATGACCGAACCCGACGTGGCCTCCTCCGACGCCACCAACATCGCCACCCGCATCGAACGCGACGGCGACGACTACGTCGTCAACGGCACCAAGTGGTGGTCGTCGGGGGCGATGAACCCCAACTGCGCGATCTTCATCGTCATGGGCAAGACCGACCCCGACGCCGAACGCCACCGCCAGCAGGCCATGATCCTCGTCCCGCGCGACACCCCCGGCGTCACCGTCAAGCGCGCCCTGCACGTCTTCGGCTACGGCGACCACGCACACGGCGGCCACGCCGAGATCGAGTTCACCGACGTCCGCGTGCCGGCGGCGAACCTGATCGCGGGGGAGGGCGAGGGCTTCGCCATCGCGCAGGCCCGCCTGGGCCCCGGCCGCATCCACCACTGCATGCGCCTGATCGGCATGGCCGAACGCGCCCTCGAGCTGATGTGCCGCCGCGCCGTGTCCCGCGTCGCGTTCGGCCGTCCCATCGCCGCCCAGGGCGTGCTGCAGGAGTGGATCGCCGAGTCCCGCGTCCGCATCGAACAGGCCCGCCTGCTCGTGCTCAAGACCGCGTGGCTCATGGACACCGTGGGCAACAAGGGCGCCCACACCGAGATCCAGTCGATCAAGATCGGCGTCCCTGCCATGGCTGAATGGGTCATCGACAAGGCCATCCAGGCCCACGGTGGCGGTGGTGTCAGCCAGGACTTCCCGCTCGCGGAGCTGTGGGCGGCCACCCGCACGCTGCGCCTGGCCGACGGCCCCGACGAGGTCCACCGCATGTCGCTGGCCAAGCGGGAGCTCAAGAAGTACCTCTAGGACACGACCACCGGGCCGGGCCGCCACCGCCGTGGCGACCCGGCCCCGTGATGCTCAGGTGAACAGGCAGAACGGGTGCCGTCCGGGTCGAACAGCACCCGCACGCCGGGCTGCGGCTGCACCGGGGCCAGCACCGCCCCGCACGCCGGCGCGTGCCCGGTGGCCGCCTCCAGGTCCTCCACCTCGATGTCGAGGTGCTGCGTCGCGTTCTGCCCCGAGCGCGTGCTCGGCCACACCGGCGGCGTGAACTCGCGCTCCAGCTCGAAGTTCACCGCAAGCCCGTCCGGCGTGCGCACCAGCGCCCACCGCGGTTCCGCCTCCGCCACGTCCGCGCCCAGCAGCCGCGCGTAGAACTCCGCCAGCTCCCGCGGCCGCGCACAGCCGACCGTGACCGAGGTGAGCCGCATGCCGTGAACCTCCCGTGTCGCCTCCACCGGCAGGCGGCACCCGCCGCGGCCGGGTACCCGACACCGGTCAGTTGTTCAAGGCCTCGCGGGCCGCGAGAGCCGCGCGGCAGGCGTGCACGAAGTCCCAGAACACCTCGGTCGTGGTGTGCCGGCGGTCGGAGCGGGAGTTCTCGGCGAACATGGCGCCGCGCAGGGGAGTGGTGAGCTCCAGCTGCCCGCCCCGGCGCGACCGGGTGCGGTTGGCGATGTTCGCCCGGTCGCCGCCACCGAGGATCGGGTGGTCGGCGGCGTCGACCGTGTGGAACCCGGCGCGGCGCAACCGGGTCAGCAGCTCCGCGCGCAGCAGGGCGTCGCGGCCGCCGACCAGCACCGCCCGGTCGTGGTCCTCCAGGCCCGCCGCCGCCGCGGTGCACCCGTGCAGGCCCAGTGCGTGCGCCGCACCCGACACCAGCGTGCGCGCCACCCGGTCGTCGCAGTGCGACGAGGTCACGTGCAGCTCGTCGTTGGCGACCGAGCGCAGGCCCTCGAACATCCAGTAGTCGTGGGTCTGCCCGATGGGCACCCGCGTCGAGGGGTGGTAGCCGGCGATCGCGAGGCACAGCTCGGACGTGCCGACCTCGATGCCGCCGCCGTGCGGGGCGAGGACGACCGACTGCGTGCGGGGACGGTGCCGCTTGAAACGGCGCCGGTAGTCCACCCGTTCCACCAGTCGGGGATCGGCGTAGAGGTCGGTGTTGGACGCGTAGACGTCCAATGCCGCCCATTGGGGCTGGGGTCTCATGGCGGGCGGAAGCCTACCCGGGATCACCCGGTCGGCCGCCGCCCGCCGTGTGAATCATCACGCGCGGTGAGTCGTCACGCGCTGGGAACGGTCACGCGTCGATCTGCTTCGGGGACTCGTCACCCGAGGTGATCGCGATCTTGCGGGGCTTGGCGCGCTCGGCGATCGGGATCCGCAGCGTCAGCACACCCGCCTCGTAGCCCGCGTCGATGTGGTCGGTGTCGAGCGTGTCGCCCAGGAACAGCTGCCGCGAGAACACGCCCAGCGGCCGCTCCGAGACCTGCATCTCGACGTCCTTGCCGACCGGCCTGCGCTCGGCCTTGACCGTCAGCACGTTGCGCTCGACGTCGAGCTCGATCGCGTCCGGCGAGACACCCGGCAGGTCGAAGCACACGACGAACCGGTCACCGTCGCGGTAGGCGTCCATCGGCATGGCCGAGGGCCGCGACCACGTGCCCTGTCCGCCGAACACCTGCTGCGTCAGCCGGTCGAGCTCGCGGAACGGGTCAGTGCGCATCAACATCTGACACCTCCTGTCACCTCGTGGACTGTCAATGCGCTGCACCACTGTTGTAGCATGTCGTCGAGACGATGACAAGCCACCGATGTCATCAGGAGGACGACATGCCGAGTGACTACGAGACGGTCCGCGCGACCGCTGCCCGGCCGGGCAGCGCCACCGAGGTCCTGTCAGCCCTGATGCTGCTGCGCCGGCTGCGCGACGAGCTCTCCGACTACGAGCCGCAGCTCATCGAGGCCGCCCGCTCCCTGGGCACCAGCTGGGCCGACCTCGCCCCCGCGCTCGGTGTCGCCAGCCGCCAGGCCGCCGAACGCCGCTACCTGCGCGTGCGCCGCACCGATGACACCGGCACCGGCGACGAGCGCGTGCAGGCCGAACGCGACCGCCGCGCCGGTGACAAGGCCGTCACCGCCTGGGCGCGCGAGAACGCCGCCGTCCTGCGGGTGCTCGCCGCCCAGGTCGGCCCGCACGACGCGGGCGTGCAGGACGCCCTCGGCCACACCGACGCCGCCCAGCTCCTCGAACCGCTGACCCAGGCCGGTCCCGGCCTGCGCGACGGCCACCCCGGCCTCGCCGACCAGATCAGCGCCATCGGCCGGCAGACCGACCGGCTGCGCCTCGACGCCCAGCAGCGCCGCACCGCCCTCTGATCACCCACACGAGCCCCACCCGCCACATCCGAGGGCACGCGGGGACCTTTCGTACCCCTGGAGGGAACGAAAGGTCCCCGCGTGCCCTGAACAGACGGGGTCAGAGGAGGCGGAGTGTTGTGGCGGCGGCGTCGAGTTCCGCCGCCACGCCCAGAGGCAACGTCCACTGCCCGGCGCAGTGCCCGAACCCGAAGTCGCCCAGCACCGGCACCCCCAGCGGCACGAGCCGGTCCAGCAGCACCGCCGACGGGTCACCGCACCCGGTCCACGACCCCAGCACGATCCCCGACACCGGCTCGAACCACCCGGCCCGCAGCAGCTGCGTCAGGATCCGGTCCAGCCGGTAGGGCTCCTCACCGACGTCCTCCAGCAACGCGATGGCCCCCGGCTCGGGCACCGACCACCGCGGCCCGCCCACCGACGCCGCCAGCAGCGCCGCGTTCCCGCCCACCAGCACCCCGCGGGCGGTACCGGGCACCACGGGCGTTCCCGCGGTCCACGACGACACGCCCTCGAACAGGAACCGCCGCAGCCGCTCCTGCGCCACCGGGTCCTCGACGAAGTCCCGCGTGCCCGGCATCGGCCCGAACACCGTCGGCTGCCCGGCCGCGTTGAGCTCGGCGTGCAGCACCGTCACGTCCGAGGAGCCCACGAACACCCGCGGCGGCAGTGACCGCCACGGCACCAGGTCCGTCATCCGCAGGCACCCGTACCCGCCGCGCACGCAGAACACCGCCGCCACGTCCGAGCACCACGCGTCCACGAACTCCGCCGCCCGGTCGGCGTCGGAACCGGCCAGGTACGGCAACGACCACGCGTCCACCACAGGTGTGGTGACCGTCAGCCCCCACGACCGCAGCACCGCCACACCCGCGGCGACCAGCGGCGCGAGAGCCGGGCCGGCCGGTGACACCAGCGCGACCCGGTCCCCGCGCTTCAGAACGCTCACGAACGCACCGCGCGCAGGGTCACGAACGCAGGTCCAGCACCGGCACACCCGGCGGCGTGAACCCGAACACCTGCCCGTAGAACGACAGCTCCGCCTCCAGGGCGGCCTTGATGTTCTCGGCCTTGCGGAACCCGTGCTGCTCGCCCTCGAAGGTGAGGTAGGCGTGCGGGATGCCCGACCCGTCCAGGTCCGCGGCGAACCGGTCGGCCTGCTCGGGCGGGCAGATCTCGTCCTCCAGGCCCTGCAGCAGCAGCACCGGACCGGACACCGACCGCGCCTTGTTCGACGGCGACCGGTCCCGGTAGCGGTCAGCGGCCTCGGGCAGCGTGCCCACCAGGCCCTCGACGTAGCGGGACTCGAAGTCGTGGGTCTCCCCGCCCTCCGAAGTCCAGCCCGCCAGGTCGAGGATCGGGAACGCCACCATGCCGCACCGGTAGACGTCGGTGGAGGTCAGCGACGCCGCCGAGGTCCAGCCACCGGCCGAGCCACCGCGGATGGCCAGCCGCTGCGGGTCCGCCGTGCCCTCCTTCGCCAGCTCCTGGGCCACGAAGGCGCAGTCCTGCACGTCCACGACACCCCACTGCTCGCGCAGCCGTTCCCGGAACGCCCGGCCGTAGCCGGTCGAGCCGCCGTAGTTCACCGCCACCACGCCGATACCGCGGCTGGTGAGGTAGGCGATGTCGGAGTCGAGCTTGGGCAGCGCCCGCCCGGTCGGCCCGCCGTGCACGTGCACCACGTACGGCGGCAGCTCACCCTCGGGAGCGGCGAAGTCGGGGTTGGTCGGCGGGTAGACGTAGGCGGGGACCTCCCCGAACACCCGCTCCACCGGCACCGGCAGGTACGCGGCCTGCGCCGGTTCCTCACCGCCGGTCAGGTAGGTCAGCTCGCCGTTGGACAGGTCCAGCCGCACGACGTTGAACTCCGAGGTCGGCCCGGCCGCCCCGTCGATCACCACGCCGTCGCGCACCGACAGGTCCGCCGCCCACATCGGCAGGTCGGTCTCCACGTCGGTGACCGTGCCGCTGCGCTCGTCGAGCACCGCCAGGTGACCCGAGCGCACCACCAGGTAGCGGCCCGGCGCCAGGGTGGCGAACCAGCGGTTGCCCAGCCGCCACATCGGCCCGCCCAGCTCCTCCGCGCACTCGGCCAGGTTCGTGCGCGAGCCGTCCAGCCCGACGCGGAACAGGTTCCACCAGCCGTGCGGGTCGGTCAGCGCCAGCAGCGAGTCGCCCTCCCACTCGAACTGGCACACCGCCTCGGTCGTCGACCCGGTGAGCACCCGGTGACCGGGTTCGCCGATGTCGGCCACGCACAGCTCGGAGCCGTCCCACGGCATCTGCGGGTGGTCCCAGCCGATCCACGCGAACTTCGTGCCGTCGGGGCTGATCTTCGGGCCGGTCATGAAGTGGTGCGACGACCCCAGCACCCGCACCTCACCCGACGGTGTGATCGCCACCAGGTCGCGGCGCACGTCGGTGCGCGCGTCCCCGGTGATCGACTCGCGCACGCACCACACCTCGCCGTCCGGTCCCGCGGACAGGTCGGCGTAGCGCAGCCCGTGGTGGCGCTGCGGTTCCGGCGTCAACGGCGCCGGCGGCACCTGCGGGGTGTCCGGGTTGAACACGTAGACGCGCTGGTCGGCCCAGTGCGTGAACGCCACCCGGTCCTCGGCGAGCACCACGAACGGCCGCCCGCCGTACTCGTGCACCCGGTTGCGGGCGTTCCACGGCGCGGGCAGCACCTCCACCCCGTCGCGCACCAGAGCGACCCGGCCACCCTCGGCCGGCCTGCTCTCGGCCCACCACACCTGCTCACCGTGCAGGTCGGCCCACTGGAACCCACCACCCGGCTTGGAGGTGTCGCCGGCGCTGATCGGCGAGGTCCACGTCCCGTACGAAGCGATCTTCACCACAACCCGACCCTATACGCGGAGTGTTTGGTGGGGGAGGACCTGCCGACGATCTCCGCGTGGCCTAGGGTCGTAGGTGCCATGGCTCGCGTCATTCACGTATTCCGCGCACCCGACCGGTTCATCGCAGGAACCGTCGGGCAGCCCGGCGACCGCATCTTCTACCTGCAGGCCTCCGAGCAGAGCAGGTTGATCAGCGTCGCGCTGGAGAAGCAGCAGGTCCAGGTCCTCGCCGAACGCATCGGCTCGCTCCTGGAGGAGG
Source organism: Lentzea sp. NPDC037011 (assembly GCF_055607425.1). Taxonomy (NCBI): domain Bacteria; kingdom Bacillati; phylum Actinomycetota; class Actinomycetes; order Pseudonocardiales; family Pseudonocardiaceae; genus Lentzea; species Lentzea sp. NPDC037011. The sequence goes on from NZ_JBVJRT010000004.1 coordinate 152,954, forward strand.
TGCATCGCCGCTTCGGCACCGAGGTGCCCGACGACGCGCCACCCGACGACGTCGACACCGAACCCCTCGACGTGCCCGTCGAGGAGGAGTTCCGCGTCGGCACCATGGGACTGGGCTGGGACGCCGAGTCCAAGGCCGTCGTGATCGAGCTGCTCGCGATCTCCGAGGAGGAGGTCGACGAGGCGGTGGTGCTCGACGACACCGAGGAGGGCCCCGACGCCGTGCGGGTGTTCCTCTCACCCGGTGCCGCCCGCGCCTTCGCCGCCCGCGCCGACCGCGTCGTCAACGCCGGCCGCAAACCCTGCCCGCTGTGCGCCGAACCGCTCGACCCCGACGGCCACATCTGCCCGCGCCAGAACGGCTACCGCCGCACCGAGGAAGACTGACGTGGACACCGCCGCGGCCATCGAGTTGCTGACTCACGGCCGCATCGAGGTCGAGGGCAGGCTCGTCGACGCCTCCAACGCGACGCTGTTCTGCAAGATCTCCCACAACGGGCTCGACGCGCAGTGCGTGTACAAGCCGGTGCGCGGCGAACGGCCGCTGTGGGACTTCCCCGACGGCACCCTCGCCGGCCGCGAGGTCGCCACCTACCTGATCTCGGCGGCCTCCGGTGTCGGCGTGGTGCCGCCCACGGTGCTGCGTCCCGGCCCGTTCGGCTCGGGCATGGTGCAGCTGTGGGTGGACACCCGCGAGGAGGACGAGCTCGTCGACATCGTCGGCGTCGACGACGTGAAACCGGGCTGGATCCCCGTCTTCCACGCCCACGACCGCTTCGGCGACCCGGCCGTGCTCGTGCACGCCGACCACCCCCGCGTCCAGCTGATGTCCGCGTTCGACGTGGTGGTGAACAACGCCGACCGCAAGGGCGGCCACGTCCTGCACGCCGTGGACGGCGGGGTGTTCGGCGTCGACCACGGCATCTGCCTGCACGTCGAACCCAAGCTGCGCACCGTGCTGTGGGGCTGGGCCCGCGAACCGCTGCCCGAGCCGGTGCTGGAGGCCATGCGCCGCCTCAGGTCCGCGCTCGAGGGCGATCTGGGCGAACAGCTGCACGACCACCTCACCCGCGCCGAGGTCCGCGCGGTCTCCGAACGCACCGACAAGCTGCTCGCCGACGGCGTGTTCCCCGAACCGTCGGGCGACTGGCCGGCAATTCCGTGGCCCGCGTTCTGACGCACGGTTAGCGTCCGGGGTTGTGATCACCCCGCCCAAGCCCGTGCCCGGTGACCGCGTCGCGGTCGTCTCCCCCTCCGCGGGCCTGCCCGGGCTGTTCCCGCTGCCCTACGAGCTCGGCCTGCGGCGGTTGCGCGAGCTGGGCCTGGAACCCGTGGAGTACCCGGCCACCCGCAAGATGGGCGCGAGTCCGCGTGAGCGCGCCGCGGACCTGCACGCCGCGTTCGCCGACCCGGACGTCAAGGCCGTGATCGCGAGCATCGGCGGCGACAGCCAGATCGAAGTCCTGCCGCACCTGGACGTCGAGCTGGTCACCGCCAACCCCAAGCCGTTCGTCGGGTTCAGCGACAACACGAACCTGCTGGTCTGGCTCGCCAACCGCGGCATCGTCGGCTACCACGGCGCCACCGTCATGACCGAGCTCGGCCGTCCCGGTGCCCTGCACCCGGCCACCCGTGACTCGCTGCACGCCGCCCTGTTCACCACCGGCGAGTACGCACTGCCGCAGTCCACCGCCTACGGCGACGTGAACAAACCCTGGGACGACCCCGCCACGTTCGACGCCGAACCCGAGCTGCGGCCCGCTGCCGGCTGGCAGTGGCACCACGGCGACCGCGTCGTGGAGGGCCAGGCGTGGGGTGGCTGCCTGGAGGTCCTGTCGTGGCTGCTGATGGCCGACCGCGAGATCAAGCCGCCCGAGCACTACGAGGGCAAGGTCCTGTTCTTCGAGACCTCCGAGGAGATGCCGCCCGCCACCGAGGTGTTCTACGTGCTGCGCGCGATGGGCGAACGCGGCCTGCTGGCCCGGTTCGCCGCCGTCCTCGTCGGCCGCGCCCGCGCCTGGTCGTTCACCAAGCCCGGCACCGACCGGGCCGCTTACACCGCAGACCAGCGCGAGGCCGTGCTGCGGGCGTTCGCGCGGTACGCGCCGGGCACGCCGATCGTGTTCGACGTCGACCTCGGCCACACCGACCCGCAGCTGGTGGTCCCGGTCGGCGGCCGGGTGCGGGTGGACGGCCCGAACCGCACGATCACCGTCACCTACTGACCCGCACAACCTCACCTCCCCGCACCGATCTGCCCCCGGTAGCGACCGGAAAACGACCGGAAACCGGGGTGAATCCGGCCTCCGGGGCGAAACAGACCCGGCGTTCTGGCCCGAGTCGCTAGCGTGAAGCGGGTGATCGACGACCCCGCCAGAGCCCGCCTGGTCCGCCGTTTCGGAGACTCCGTCACCACCTGGCTCGACGCCCTGCCCGACCTGGTCGCCACCCTCTCCGCCCGCTGGGGCCTCACCGTCGTCGAGCCGATGCCCGGCGGCACCGGTGTCACGTTCCGGTGCACGAACGCGGTGCTCAAGCTGACCCCCGAGCACGACATCGCCGCGCACGAGGCCAAGGCGCTCACCGCGTGGGCCGACACACCCGCGGCGGTGGACCTGCTCGACACCGACCTCGCCCGCGGCGCCCTGCTGCTGGAGCTGCTGCACCCCGGCACCGAGGCCACCGTCCCGGCGCGGGTGGTGCCGGTGCTGCACCAGGCCGACCCGAAGGGGTTCCCGCCGCTGCGCGCCCGCGTGGACTTCCTGTTCGAGACGTTGCTGCCGCGCCGCACCGGCACCTACTACGCCACCGAGCACGCCAAGGCCCGCCGGCTCGCCACCGACAACACCCCGGTGGTGCTGCTGCACGGCGACATGCACCCCGGCAACGTCCTGCAGAGCGCGCGCGGGCCGGTGGCGATCGACCCACGGGCGTGCGTGGGTGACCCGGCGGTGGACTGGCTGGACTTCGTGCACGGCGGGTACGACCTGCACGGCGCCGACGTGGACCTCGACCGCGTGCACGAGTGGCTCACCGCCTTCAAACCGTTCTACGGCTAGGGTCTGCGGGTGCGTTCTCACGACTACGGCCGCGATGTCCTGTCCACCCCGAAGCGCAAGAAGGTCCGCGAGGTCGCGGCCGAACCCGGTCTCGTCGTCGAGGACCCCGCCAGCGGCTTCTGCGGCGCGGTCGTGAAGTTCGAGCACGGCAACGTCGTGCTGGAGGACCGCCACGGCCGCCACCGGCTGTTCCCGCTCACGCCCGCCGGGTTCCTCGTCGACGGGCAGCCCGTCACGCTCGTGCGGCCCGTGGCCGTGCCGCAGAAGGCGCGCATCAGCGCCTCCGGTTCGGTGAAGGTCGAGGGGCTGCGGGCGCGGACGGCCAAGGCCAGCCGCATCTGGGTCGAGGGCAAGCACGACGCCGAGCTCGTCGAACGCGTCTGGGGCCACGACCTGCGCGTCGAGGGCATCGTCGTGGAACCCCTCGACGGCGTCGACGACCTGCCCGCCCGCATCGCCGAGTTCGGCACCGCGGCGCACCGCCGCCTGGGCGTGCTGGTGGACCACCTCGTCGCCGGGTCGAAGGAGCAGCGCATCGTCGATCAGGTCCGCGACGACAACGTGCTGGTCACCGGCCACCCCTACGTCGACATCTGGCAGGCCGTGAAACCCGCCGCCGTGAAGATCGAGGCGTGGCCGGTGGTGCCCAGGCACATCCCGTGGAAGGAAGGGGTGTGCGCGCAGCTGGGGTGGGGTGAGACCTGGGAGGGCTGGCAGCGGGTGCTCGGCGCGGTCAGCAGCTACCGCGACGTCGAGTCCGACCTGCTCGGCGCCGTGGAGCGGCTCATCGACTTCGTCACCGTTCCCCGGGACTGACCCGCCTGTAGCGGGCGACGAGCACACCCGTGCCGGTGGTGGTGCTGCCGGTGAGCGCGAACCGGGTCAGCGGCGCCGGCCCCTCCCTCACACGAACGGCGGCCGCAGGTGTCGACGCCGCAGGATGATCGGTTTTGTCACGGTCGGGGGCGCAGCGCGCTGAAGTTCAGCCGGTCGGGCGGCCCGTGGTGTATGTATGGGCGCATGGCCGCGCTGATCTGGCTGATCGTCGGGATCCTGCTCGTCGTCGCCGAGGTTCTCTCCGGTGACTTCGTGCTGGTGATGCTCGGCGCCGCCGCGCTGGCCGCGGCGGGGGTGACCGCGCTGGGTGCTGGTGACCTGGTGAGCGTCCTCGTCTTCGCCGCGTCCTCGGTGGGTCTGATCGCCGGTGCCCGGCCGCTGCTCAAGAGGCGGCTGCAGCTGGGTTCCAGCGTGAGGATGCACCACGAGGCGCTGCTGGGCAGCAAGGCCGTCGCGGTGTCCGAGGTGGACGAGCACGGCGGGCAGGTCAAGATCGGCGGCGACACCTGGAGCGCGCGCACCCTCGACGGGTCCGTGATCGCGGCAGGCGAGGCCGTCACCGTAGTCGAGATCTCGGGAGCGACGGCCGTGGTGATCGCCGCGGTCTGACCGCCGCGCTGCGATCACGCGACCGGCCGTCGGAGCCCAGAAGGATGTGAACCGAGTTGGACCCGATCACCGGCGTGGTCGCGGCCGTCATCGCCCTGTTCGTGTTGATCGTCGCCGTGAAATCGGTGCTGGTCATCCCGCAGGCGCAGGCCGCCGTCATCGAACGTCTGGGCCGCTACCGCAACACCGCCGCGCCCGGCCTGAACATCATCGTGCCGTTCATCGACAAGGTGCGGGCCCGCATCGACCTGCGCGAGCAGGTCGTGTCGTTCCCGCCGCAGCCGGTGATCACCCAGGACAACCTGACGGTGTCGATCGACACGGTCGTGTACTTCCAGGTCACCGAGCCGCGCAGCGCCGTCTACGAGATCTCCAACTACATCGTCGGTGTCGAGCAGCTCACGATCACGACGCTGCGCAACCTCGTCGGTGGCATGAGCCTGGAGGAGACGCTGACCTCCCGCGACCACATCAACGGTCAGCTGCGCGGGGTGCTCGACGAGGCCACCGGCCGCTGGGGCCTGCGGGTGGCGCGGGTGGAGCTGAAGTCCATCGACCCGCCGCCGTCGATCCAGGACTCGATGGAGAAGCAGATGCGCGCCGACCGCGAGAAGCGCGCCATGATCCTCAACGCCGAAGGCCAGCGCGAGTCGTCCATCAAGACCGCCGAGGGCCAGAAGCAGTCGCAGATCCTCGCCGCCGAGGGCGCCAAGCAGGCCGCGATCCTCACCGCGGAGGCCGAGCGGCAGTCCGCGATCCTGCGCGCGCAGGGTGAACGCGCCGCCCGCTACCTGCAGGCGCAGGGCCAGGCGAAGGCGATCGAGAAGGTCTTCGCCGCCATCAAGGACGGCCGTCCCACCCCGGAGGTGCTGGCGTACCAGTACCTGCAGACGTTGCCGCAGATGGCGCAGGGCGACGCGAACAAGGTGTGGATGATCCCGTCGGACTACGGCAAGGCCCTCGAGGGGTTCGCCCGCATGCTCGGCGCACCCGGTGAGGACGGTGTGTTCCGCTACGAGCCGCCCGCCGACACCGGTGAGCGGCCGAAGCCGGAGCAGGACGACCCGTCGGTCGCCGACTGGTTCGACACCAAGCCCGACCCGAAGGTCGCCGAGGCCGTCGCCGCCGCGGAGGCGGTGGCCCGCAAGGAGGTGCCCAGTCCGCTGAGCGCACCGCCGCGGTCCGTGGGCGGCGCGGCGGCGTTCCCGGAGCTGGAGGCCGAGCAGCCGCGTTCCCTGCACCAGCCCGACGAGCAGGCCTGAGCACAAGACACGACGAGGAACGGCCCGCCCCTGCCACCGGGGGCGGGCCGTTCGCCGTCGTGAGCTGCGGAAACAAGAAAGTTCGGAAAATCTGCGGGCCGGGTGTCGATCCCGGCACCGGCCCGTTCGACCTGGGCGTGAAAGGGTCCACACCGGACCCACCCGAACCCCCTGGGGAGATCGTCATGAAGTTCATGCTCATCTGGCGCGTCGAGTCCGACGAGGCGTGGAGCAACCTGGGCGAGATCGACTTCGACCAGATGATCGAGACCGTCGGCCGCTTCAACGAGGAGCTCATCGAGGCCGGTGTGCTGATCGCCGCCGAGGGCCTCGCACCCGCGGAGGAGGGTGTGGTCGTCGACTTCTCCTCCGAGCCGCCGGTGGTCACCGACGGCCCCTACGGGGAGACCAAGGAGCTGTTCAACGGCTTCTACCTGATCCGGGTGGACTCCATCGAGGAGGCCGTCGAGTGGGCCAAGCGCACCCCGATGACCGCCGCCGGGTTCAAGACCGAGATCCGCCGCGTGTCCGAGATCCACGAGTTCCCCCAGGACAACGAGTGGATCAAGAAGGAGCGGGCCTGGCGCGAGTCCACCGGCCAGCTCTGAGCACACGCGTCTGATCTATTTTGGGCGCCATGAGCGACCCCACCGGCCGCAAGGCCGTCGCCGCGGTGTGGCGCATCGACTCCGCACGGATCGTCGGTGCGCTCACCCGCTACACCGGTGACTTCGCCCTGGCCGAGGACCTCGCGCAGGAGGCGCTGGCCGAGGCGCTGGTGACGTGGCCGCGCGAGGGCGTGCCGGCCAATCCGGCGGGGTGGTTGCTCACCGTCGGGCGGCGCCGGGCGATCGACGCGTTCCGCCGGCGCAGCACCCGTGACGAGAAGTACGCCGCCCTCGCCCACCACCTGCCCGAGGGCGGCGCGCTGACCGGTGCCACCGAACCCGGCCCGGCCCCCGGCGACGTGCTGTGGGACCCCGACCAGATCGATGACGACACCTTGGCGCTGGTGTTCACCTCGTGCCACCCGGTGCTGTCGCGGGAGGCCGCCGTCGCGATGACGTTGCGCGTGATCGGCGGTCTGAGCAGCGACGAGATCGCGCGGGCGTTCCTGGTGCCGACCGCGACGGTGCAGGCGCGCATCACGCGGGCGAAGAAGACGCTGGGCGCGGCGAACGTGCCGTTCGAGGTGCCGCCCGCCGCCGAGCGCCCGAAGCGCCTCGCGCAGGTGCTCAGCGTGATCTACCTGATCTTCACCGAGGGTTCGTCGGCCAGCTCCGGTGACGAGGTGATGCGCCTGGACCTGGCCGGTGAGGCGCAGCGCATGGCCCGCATCCTGGCGCGGCTGATGCCGGGGGAACCCGAGGTGCACAGCCTGCTGGCGTTGCTGGAACTCACGGCCGCCCGCTTCCCGGCCCGCCGCGGCCCCGACGGGGAGACGGTGCTGCTGGAGGACCAGGACCGCTGCCGCTGGGACCGCTCGGCCATCACCCGCGGCCGCGCCGCCCTGGCGAAGGCCGCCGACGCGGGCCGCGGCTACGGCTACTACGGGCTGCAGGCCGCGATCGCCGAGTGCCACGCCTTGGCGCCCTCGGTCGAGCAGACCGACTGGAACCGCATCGTCGTCCTGTACGAGGCGCTGGGCCGGCTCGCGCCCTCACCGGTGGTGGACCTCAACCGCGCGGTGGCGGTGTCGATGGCGCGGGGGCCGGAGGCGGCGCTGCCGATCGTGGACGCGCTGGCCGGGTCGGAGGCGTTTCGCGACTCCCACCAGCTGCCGGGGGTGCGGGGGGAGTTGCTGCGGCGGTTGGGGCGGGTGGACGAGGCCCGTGCCGAGCTTGAGCGCGCGTTGGTCCTGTGCGGCAACGAGCGTGAGCGGGCGGTGCTGACCCGCAAGCTCGCCTCCCTCTGACCTCGCCTGGCCGTACTCGTCTGACACGAGGTGGGTGGGTGCCGTAGGTTCGGCCGGTGCAGCAGGTCCGGTTCGTCCTCAACGGGCGCCCCTACGAGTTGTCCCGAGCGCACGTGGAAACACGCCTGTCCGGCGTGGTGCCGGAACCTGTGCACAAGCACGCTGTCCTGGTCGACGGCATCTGGTTCCCGGTCGTGCAGGCGTTCGAGGCGGCGGTCGGCGTTCCGCGATCGGAGTTCATCTCGCACACCGCTCGGCGCCACTTCGTCGCCCTCGGCTTCGAGATGCGCGGGGAGATCACCCTGCGCGACGCTCACGCCGGTGCCGCGGCCGGAGACCGGACGAGCTCCGCGCGCCGGGAGGCGCCTGCTGTCAGCGCGGTCGAGGAATGGCACTCCGAGGTCAACGCGCAGGCAGCCGTGGTGGCCGCACTGGTGGCGGCAGGGTGGAGGATCCGCTCGGTGGCGAACACGGTCACGAAGGAACACGGCGTCGATGTCATCGCCGACCGCGCGTCGATCACCGTCGGTGTCGAGGTCAAGGGCTATCCAAGCCGCGGCTACGCCGACCCGGCCCGCGCGGGCGAGATCAAACCGACCCCTCCGGGCACCCAGGCCGGTCATTGGTTCGCCCAGGCCGTCCTCGCGGCCATGCGCCTGCGCGGCCGTGAGCCTTCGTGGCGCAGTGTCGTGGCGCTGCCGGACTTCCCGCGCTATCGGCGGCTGCACGACGAGGTCGCGGGTTCGCTCCGGGCCGCGCAGATCGAGGTCTGGTGGGTGCTCGAGGACGGCGCGGTGCCTGCCGTGACCGGCGGCTGACTCGACCCCGCGTGCCGTCACGACCACGAGCGGTGAACAGCAGGGTTCCGTTAGGGCGACATCGGTAGCACTCGGTCGAGTGACGAGTGTTTGATGTTGTGATGAACTCGCTGCCCGCCGCCGTGGCTTCCGCGCTCGCCGAGGCCGGTGGTGAGGACGACGCCGATTGGCCGGCGCGCTGGCAGGAGCTCACCGCCGTGTCGGTGGAGCTGCAGTCGTTGCTGCTCACCGATCCCGGGCCGGAGCTGGTGGCGCTGGTCGAGCAGATCGTCACGCAGCTCGCCGACGGGGTCGCGGGCAGCCGAAGACACCGGGTGGAGCTGGCGGAGCTGACCCACCGGGTGCTCGACATCCACGCCCGCGCGTGCGCGGTGAGCACGCCTGACCCGGTGCGGCTCGCCGACTGGCTGCTGGACCTGCAGCTGGAGCACCCGGAGGCGCCCGAGGTCGCGCTGGCGCCGTACGCGGGGGCGCTGGACGACGAGGGGCTGGCGCACTACCGCGAGCGGGCGGTCGCGTTGTTCGAGCCGTTGCCGGTGGTGGGGTTCGGGGAGACCGGCCGCTACGACCGGGCCCGGTGGGCGTTGCTGCGGGTGATGGAGGAGCTGGCCGAGTACACCGACGACGTGGACCTGCAGCTGCTGGTGCTGTCCAAGGACCTGTCCTCGGGGTGGCACTACCTGCAGGTCGCCACGGTGCTGCGCGACGCGGGCCGCGCCGATGAAGCGCTGGAGTGGATCGACCGGGGGTTGCGCGCGACCGGTGGGCGGGGTGCGGCGTTGCGGTTGATCGACCTGGCGGTGGAGGAGCACCTGCGCCGGGCGGCACCGCACCGGGCGGTTGCGGTGTGCCGGGAGGCGTTCCTGGTGCGGCCCAACCTGGAGATCTACCTCAAGGCCCGTGCGCTGGTGGTGCACACCGACGAGTGGCCGCCGTTGCGCGCGGAGCTGGTGGAGCACCTGGTGCGTGACGGTGGCCGGTTGGCGATCGAGGTGTACCGGCGCATCGTCGAGGTCGAGCTGGCGCGGCGCGGGGTGCAGGAGCAGGAGGTGGTCGTGGGGTGGTTGCGGCAGCTGCGCGGTCTGCAGCCGGACGCGTTCGCCGACTACCTGGAGCACATCAAGTCACGGCACGTCGCCGACCGGGAGCTGCTCGACGAGCTGTCGCGCCGCGGCCTCTGACCAGTTCACCTCCGGACAGTCCGCACTCGTGCTGCGTGGTCGAGGCCGGAAGGGGTCCGGTCCGCCCACGGCCGGACGCGTTCGAGCTGGGCGGAGAGCGAGAGCAGGGTGCACTCGTCGTGCTGGCGGCCCACGAGCTGCACCGCGAGCGGCAGTCCCGCGGCGCTGCGGCCAGCGGGGACGCACGCGGCCGGGTTGCCCACGATGTTCCACAACGGCAGGAACGTCGTGTAGCGGGCGGCGGCCAGCAGAGCCGCGACGACGGTGGTGCGGTTCCACTCGCCCACGCGGATCGGCGGCCGGGTCAGCGCCGGGGTCAGCAGCACGTCGACCCGGCCGAAGACGCGGTTCGCGTGCGCCGTGAGCGCCGCGTCCTGGCTGCGTGACCAGCGCACGAGCGCCCGCGGCAGGCGCCGGCCGAGGTCGGCGGCGGCGCGGGTGCGCGGTTCGAGCAGGTCCGGCAGCTCCACCTCGGTGCGGGCGAGGTGGGCGTTGTGCAGGTAGCGCAGCGCGAAGCGGGTGGAGGCCGACAGGTCCTTCATCGGCGGGTCGAGCCGCACGACGTCGTGGCCCAGGTCGGTCAGCAGGGCGGCGGTGTCCTGCACGGCGTCGCGGACCTCGTCGTCGATGCCGATGCCCGGTCCCCACGGCCGCAGCGACACCCCGATGCGCAACCGGCCGGGGTCGGTGCGGGCGGCGTCGGTGAACGTGGTGCGCGACGGGTGGGCGACGTGCGCGTCGCCGGGCACGGGGCCGTGGATCTGATCGGCGACCAGTGCCCAGTCCTCGACCGTGCGGGTGATCGGCCCGGCCACCACGAGCCCACCCCACGCCTGGGGCTGCGGGGCGAGGGAGACGCGGCCGCGCTGGGGCTTGAGCCCGAACAGGCCGGTCACCGCCGCCGGGATGCGGATGGACCCGGCGCCGTCGGTGCCGATCGCCGCCGCGGCCAGTCCCGCCGCGACCGCGACCGCCGATCCGCCGCTGGACCCACCGGGGGAGTGCGTCAGCGACCACGGGTTGCGCGTGGGCCCGGCCCAGCCGCTCTCGGTGTGGGGCCACAGCCCCAGCTCCGGCATCCTGGTGCGGCCGATGACCACCGCGCCGGCGGCGCGCAGCCGGGCCACGACCGCGGAGTCGGCCGGCTGCGGGGTGCGTGCGGCGTTGGTGCCCCCGGTGGTGGGCAGACCGGCGACCGCGAGGTCCTCCTTGACCGCGATCGGCACACCGCGCAGCGGCAGGTCGGCATCGCAGCGGTCGGCGGCGTCGGCTTCGGCCAGCGCCTGCTCGGCGAACACGACCCGGAACGCCCGCAGCACCGGGTCGAGCCGTTCGATGCGCTCCAGGTGCCGCCGCACCAGCTCACGCGAGGTCACCTCGCCCGCTCTGATCGCCGCGGCCTGCCCGGCGACACCGGCGAACACCAGCTCCTCGGTCATGGCCCGACCCTAACGTGATCACCCGGACCGCAGTACCGGTATGAGAGTCCGCGGTCCTCGTCACCGGCTGAGCCGGCCGGGGGAGTCAGGCGGGCCGGCGGCTGCGGTGGTTGGCGACGTTGACGCGGTTGGCGCACCTGGTGGAGCAGAACCGGCGGCGGCCGTTGCGGCTGGTGTCGACGTAGACGGTGTCGCAGCCGTCGCGGTCGCACCAGCCGATGCGCCCGGCGTCCTCGCAGAACAGCGCCGCCATCCCCGCCGCGGTGTAGGCCTTGAGCCGCACGTCGGTCGGCGCGTCCTCGCGTGCGTAGTGCAGGTGCGGCGCGCGGCCGTCGTGGGTGGAGATGTAGTGCGTGGTCGAGGACCGGGCGAGCAGGTCGTTGAGCAGGTCGACGCCCGGTTCGCGGAAGACCTGCCGCAGCCGCTCGACCCAGTTCCGCACGTCACGTTCCTGGCGTGCGTCCAGCGAGCCCAGCGGCCTGTAGTCCGAGGCTTTCAGCACGTCGAGCAGGGGTGTGGCGGGGTCGGCGTTGACCAGGGTCGCGGCGAGCTCGGCGGCCGCCCCGCCGTAAGGGTTGAAATGCACTAGACCATGACACCAGAGTTGGGGGCATGATCGCCACCTGCCCCGCGTGCCACTGGCCCTGCGACTCCGCCCTGTCCCGCCACGGCCCGGTCGCCTACGTGCGGTGCGTGTGCGGCCTGTTCCTGGTGATCGACCGCGGGGTGCTCACCGCGACCGCCGGGACCAGCGCGTTCCGCCCGGTGCCGCGGACCAGCGGTGACCAAGTACCCTCGGGGCGTGAGCCGTCGTGATCTCCTGTGCGACACCGCGATCCAGATCCTCGCGGTGGAGGGCGGCCGGGGACTGACCCACCGCGCGATCGACCGCGAGGCCGGCGTCCCCATCGGCACCACCAAGAACTACTTCCCGACCCGCGAGGCCATCCTCGAGGCCTCCGCCGCGCGCATGACCGCACTGCACCGCGCCGCCGTGGACCGCCTGCGCGAGACCACCCCGGCCGACATCAGCCCCGCCGACGTCGCCGAGCTCTACCCGGCGCTGCTGCGGCGCGCGGTCGCCGAGGACCCGACGCAGATGCTCGCGATGGTGGAGCTGTACCTGGAGGCGGTGCGCCGGCCGGGGGTGCGTGCGGCGTTGTCGGGCATGGTGCTGGCCAACGCCGAGGCCGCCGCCGCTCTGCAGCAGGCCGCGGGGCTGCCCTCGACGGTGCGCGACACGGGCCTGCTCGACGCGTACTTCCTGGGAGTGGCGATCTCGTTGCTGGCGTTGCCGGTGGACACGCTGGAGACCGTGGGCCTGGACGACCCGTACGCGCTGGGCATCGGCGTGTTCTCCGCGACCGTGCCCGACCCGGTCGCGCCCCCGGCGCAGCACCGCGAAGCGGGCAGCTAGCCCAGGGCCGCGAGCAGCGCGGCGTAGGTCTGTTCCACGTCCAGCCCGCCGTTGTCGATGACCGTCGTCCCCGGTGTCAGGTACCGCCGCAGGTCGTCGAACACCTGGTGGATCAGCGCCTGCCCGCCCAGTGCCCTCACCACGGCGTCGATGGGGTCGTCGCGCTGCTCGAACCGGGTGATCGCCGTGGTCCGCGGGGCGAGCAGCACCACCTCCACGTACCACGCGCCGGCGGAGCTCACCGCGTCGGCGAGGACGTCGCGCTGGTCGCGGCGGGTGATCAGCTGCGGCATCACGACGTCGTGCCCGGTGCGCAGGTGGTGGGCGGCCATGGTGAGCGCGAGCGGGCGGACCAGGTCGACGGTGGCGAAGAAGTCGTCCTGCCAGCCGCCGACCAGGCCCACGATCCGGTCGGCGTCGAGGTTGAGCGTGAGCGGGTGGTCGGCGGCGTAGCGGGCGGCGAGGGTGGACTTGCCCACGCCGGTGGGACCGTTGAGGTGGATCAGCCTGGGCGGCACGCGCTCACCAGTTCGTCGACGGCGGTCGCGACCAGTGCGGTCGCGGTGTCGGGTGAGCGGCCGCAGCTCGACGGGCGCGGGGGCACCGGCCGCTCGGTCAGGGTCACCCGCCATTCTCGGCCATCGGCGTGGCGCACGGTCGCGGAGCCGGCGTTCTCGGCCACGACGGTGAGCACGTCGCCGGTCTCGCCGATCCGCTCGCGCACGGCGACCTCGGCGACCTGCCCGCGCGGGGTGAAGCAGGACCGGCCCCGGCAGCGTTCGGCGGAGACGCCCTTGGTGGTGAGCCGTTCGGCCAGGTCGTGGTCCAGGCGCCCGTAGAGGTGGCCGGTGGGCAGCAGCACACCGGTGGGGGCGAAGCGGTGGCCGCCGGTGTGGGTGCACTCCCACAGGTTCAGGGCGGTGGCGATCGGCCGCCCGTACAGCGCGCAGCACACGTCGCGTTTGCTGTTGGTGCACACCAGCAACAACGGGTCGTGCACCGGTGTGCCGAACGCCGTGGAACGCCCAGCGCCCAGCGCGGCGAAGTCCAGCTCCAGCAGCTCCTCGGGCGCGCCGACGTCGGCCTGTTCCAGCCACGACGCACCGGGGGTGGTGGCGGCGAGGTAGACGCGGCGGCGGGCGGGCACACCGGTGTCGGCGTGGCGGCCGGGACGGCGGATCAGCAGGATGCGCACCCCCGTGCCACTCGCACGGCGGTGCAGCTCGGCGCCCAGCTCGCGGTCGAGGTGGCTGTCGAGCAGCGCGTCGCGGCCCCACGGGCCGGGCTGCTCCAGGCACAGCCAAGCGGTGGCGGTCGCGGCCGTGCCGGCCAGCGGCTCACCCGCGAGGTCGGCGAGTACAGAGCACCTCATCTGCGCACTCTATACGGCCGATCGGGTGATGGCTAAGGACACCCTTACCTTCATCGTCGGCGGGTACCCGGCATCGACCGGGTGAACACACCACTGGGTTGTGCGACGGCGCCGCCTGCGTGCACGGCCGCCACGAGACCACGACCGCCCCGGTCAACGTCGTGCTCGCCGCGTTCGTCGCGGTGACCCGCGCCGGGCAGCTCTGACCGCGGGCGTGCGGGTCCTAGGGTGACCGGCATGACAACGGTCATCACCGGGGGAAGCCGGGGGATCGGTGCCGCGACCGCGCGCAGGCTGGTGCGCGACGGGCACCGGGTCGTGATCAGCTACCGGCAGGCCGCCGACGAGGCCCGTGCCCTGGAGCAGGAGCTGGGTGTGGTGGCCGTGCGGGCCGACACCGCGGACGAGCACGACGTGGCGCGGCTGTTCGACGCCGCCGGCGAGGTCACGGGCGTGGTGAACAACGCGGGCATCACCTCGCCGGTGGGGACGCTGGCCGAGCTGCGCACCGAGGATCTGCGCCGCGTCGTGGACGTCAACGTCGTCGGCGCGTTCTTCGTGGCCCGCGAGGCGGCCCGGCGGATGAGCGCGGGCGCGATCGTGAACGTGTCCTCCGGTGCCGCGACGCTGGGCAGCCCCGGCGAGTACGTGCACTACGCCGCCACGAAGGCCGCGGTCGACGCGCTGACGATCGGCCTGGCCAAGGAGCTGGCGCCGCGCGGGATCAGGGTGAACTGCGTGCAGCCGGGCACCGTCCGCACCGACATCCACCGGCTCTCCGGTGTGCCGGACCGGGCCGACCGGGTGGCGCCGCGGGTGCCGCTGGGACGCGCGGGGGAGGCCGAGGAGATCGCGAACGCCATTGCCTGGCTGCTGTCGGCGGAAGCCTCCTACACCACCGGGGCGGTTCTGCGGGTGACCGGCGGGATGTGACGGGCGGGCGCACCTAGACTGCTGGGTCATGTCCGCTCCGACCCTGGCGGAGTTCGTGCTCGCGAACACGACTCCGACGCCGGTGCCGCTCGTGCCCGAGATCGTGCTGCACAGCGCGTGCGAGGCCATGGAGCTGTGGGAGCGCACGCACCACGACCAGCCGCCGTTCTGGGCGTTCCCGTGGGCCGGTGGGCAGGCGCTGGCCCGGCACGTGCTCGACCACCCCGAGCTGGTCGCGGGCCGCACGGTGTTCGACCTCGCGTCCGGTTCGGGGCTGGTGGCGATCGCCGCCGCGCTGGCGGGAGCGCGGGAGGTCGTCGCGAACGACATCGACCCGTTGTCGCTGGCGGCGGTGCGGCTCAACGCCGAGGCCAACGGGGTGCGCGTCACGACCCTGGCCGCCGACCAGCTCGCCGGGGACGCCGCGGGCGCCGGCGTGGTGCTCGCCGGGGACGTGTTCTACGACGCGCGGATCACCGCGCTGGTGCTGCCGTTCCTGCACCGGGCGGCGGCACGGGGCGCGGTGGTGCTGCTGGGCGACCCGGACCGGGCGCACCTGCCGCGCGAGCGGTTCACGCAGCGGGCGCGCTACGAGGTGCCGGTGCCGTTGACGCTGGAGAGCACCGAGACCCGCAGCGCGACCGTGTGGACCGCCTAGTTGGTCACCAGGCAGAAGGGGTGACCGGCGGGGTCGGCGTAGACGCGGAACCCCGTCTTGGACCGCGAGCCCTTGAGCTTGGTCGCCCCGAGTTCGAGCACGAGCGGTTCGGACTCGTTGAGGTTGCTCACCATGACGTCGAGGTGCACCTGTTGCGGGTGCTCCTGGCCGGGCCACTGCGGCGGCTCGTAGTCGTCGACGCGCTGGAACGACACCCGCATCCCACTGGGAGCCTCCAGGGTGGTCCACCACCCGTCGGAGTCGGTGACCTTCCCGCCGATCAGCTCGCGGTAGAACTCCGCGAGCTCGTCCGGTTCGGGGCAGTCCAGCACCACGTCGTAGAGCTCACCGATCGCCACGACTCTCCTCGTCAGCCGCACCTCGCGCCACCTGCTGGCGGCGCGAGCGACCTTAACGCCCACCCGCCGGGCACCCCGCGTCAGCCCAAACGTTCCACCACGAACGCCGTGAGGAACCCCGCCGTGGTGCACAGCCCGGTGTAGAGGCGGGCCCGTTCGAAGGCCTCGGGGATCATGGTGTCGGCGATCATCGCCAGGATCGCACCGGCGGCCGTGGCGGTGATGACGGCGATCACCTGCGGGGAGGCGCCGTCGAGCAGCACGTTGCCCAGCGCCGCCGAGATGCCGCTGGCCACGGCGATCACACCCCACACGCCGAAGACGTAGCCCGCTCCGCGCCCCGCCTGCTTCATGCCCGCGACGCTGGACAGGCCCTCCGGGACGTTGGAGATCACCACGGCCACCAGCATCGCGACCCCGATGCCCCCGCCGTCGAGCAGCGACACACCGAGCACCACCGACTCCGGCACCCCGTCGAGCAGGGCGCCGACCGCGATCGCCGTGCCGCTGCCGGCCTGGTCGGACTCCGAGGGCTGGTTCGCGGCCCGTTTGCGGTGCCGTGCCCCGTGGCGGGCCAGCACCACGTTCGCCAGCACGTAGGCCAGCGCGCCCCCGGCGAACCCGGCCGAGGTGGCCAGCAGGCCACCGGTCTGCTCGGCCTCGTCCACCAGCTCGAACGACGCCGCCGCGATGAGCACGCCCGCGCCGAAGGCCATCACCACCGCGACCACGTCGCGCGGCACGCGCACGAACCAGGCGACGACCGCGCCCGCGACGAGCGCGCCGCCACCTGCCAGACCCCACAGTCCCGCTTCGATCCACTGCGTCACCGAGGCGGGGTGCCCTGCAACTTCGCGAAGAACACCTTCAGGTCCTCGGCCAGCAGATCGGGTGCCTCGTGCCCGGAGCAGTGCCCGCCGCGGCCGAACTCCGACCAGTGCACCAGGTTGTGGTGGTCGCGTTCGGCGAAGCGGCGGATCGACTGGAAGTCGTCGGGGAAGACCGCCACGCCCAGCGGGAACGTCGTCGGCTCGCCCGGGGTGTCCTCGCGGTGGGCGTCCTCGTAGCACAGCCGCGCCGAGGACCCGGCGGTGCGGGTGAACCAGTGGATCGACACGTTCGCCAGCAGGAAGTCCCTGCTCACCGCCGGCTCACCCATCAGCTGCAGGATCCAGGCGAGCTGACCGGCGGGGGAGTCGGCCAGGGCGAACACCACGTTCTGCGGCCGCGACTGCTGCAGCTTCGCGTACCCCGACATGGTGTCGTAGAAGTTCTGCAGCACCCCCGGGCGCCGGTGCTCGTCCTGCGTCAGCCCCTCCACCTCGGCCGGGTCGCCCGAGGGGAACGAGAAGACCTGCGTGACGTGCACCCCGGCCACGTGCTCGCCGTCCACCCGGCCCAGCTCCGGCCCGATGATCGCCCCGGCGTCGTTGCCGTGCACCCCGTAGCGGGTGTGGCCCAGCCGGCTCATCAGCTCCGCGTAGGCCCGTGCGACCCGCCCGGAGTGCCAGCCGGTCGCGGTCGTGGGACCGGAGAACCCGACACCGGGCGTCGAGGGGATCACCAGGTGGAAGTCGTCGCGCAGGTGCTCGATGACGTCCACGAACTCCAGGACCGTGCCCGGCCAGCCGTGGATCATCAGCAGCGGCAACGCGTCCGGATTCGTGCTGCGCACGTGCAGGAAGTGCACACCCGTGCCGTCGATCTCGGTGACGAACTGCGGGAAGGAGTTGAGCCGCGCCTCGACCGCCCGCCAGTCGAACTCCTCGGCCCAGTACCGCGCCAGCTCCCGCACGGTCTCGACCTCGTCGCCGTAGCGCGCCCCCGCACTGGGCACCTGGTCGGTCCACCGCGTGCGCGCCAGGCGCAGCGCCAGCTCGTCGAGTTCTGCCGCGCCGACCGCGACCCGGAACTCCCTGATTTCCGTCGTGTCACCCATCCTCCGCGGCATTGTGGCCAGCTCCTGTCCTAAAGTTCCGGGTCATGTTGGAAACCTCCGCACGCTTGCTGCGCCTGCTCGCCCTGCTGCAGTCCCGCCGCGACTGGCAGGGCTCGGAGCTCGCCGACGAGCTGCGGATCAGCCCCCGCACCGTCCGCCGCGACGTCGACCGGCTGCGCGAGCTCGGCTACCCGGTCAACGCCACCACCGGCAGCTTCGGCGGCTACCGCCTCGGCGCCGGCGCCGAGCTGCCCCCGCTGCTGCTCGACGACAACGAGGCCGTCGCCGTCGCCGTGGCCCTGCGCACCACGCCGGTCACGGGCCTGGAGGAGGTGTCGCTGCGCGCCCTGCTCAAGCTCGAACAGGTCCTGCCCTCCCGGCTGCGCCACCGCGTCTCCGCGCTCGAAGGCGTCGAGTCCGTCCCCCGCGACAGCCCCGCACCGGCGCTGGACCCCGAGCTGCTCACCACCCTCGCCGCCGCCTGCCGCGACAGCGACACCCTCCGCTTCGACTACACCTCCCACGACGGCACCCCCACCCGCCGCCGCGCCGAACCCCACCGCCTCGTCAACTGGGGCCGCCGCTGGTACCTCGTCGCCTGGGACGCCGACAAGCAGGACTGGCGCAGCTTCCGCGTCGACCGCATCAGCCGCCCCGTACCACCGCACGGGCCCCGCTTCACCCCGCGCGAGCTCGACGCCACCACCTACGTCGCCTCCCGGGTGACCTCCGCGGCCTGGCGCTACGAGGCCCGCGTCCTCGTCCACGCCCCCGCGACCGAGGTCCTCACCCGGATCAGCCCCGCCATCGGCAGCGTCGAGGCCGTCGACGAGCACACCTGCGTCCTGGTGACCGGCTCGGACTCCGTCGAGACCCTCGCCGTCTGGATCAGCATGCTCGGCTTCGACTTCGAGGTCACCTCACCGCCCGACCTGGTTGCACACGTTCGCACCCTTGCGGCCCGCTACGCCCGCGCCGTACAAGACTGACCATGGCCATCACGGGTAGGGACATCGAGCACCTGCTCTACACCGACACCCCCGACCCGGTCCTGGTCCTGCACGACGGGGCCACCGAGATCGTCGCCGCGGCCGAGCTCGGTGCCTGCCCGGGAGCGGTGGTGGTGTGCTCGCGCGCGGAGGTGCTGCGCCGGGTGGGGGAGAGGGACCTCAGCGAACAGGACCTGGCGGGACTGGCCGCCGCCCTGTCCGACGCGGTCGCGGACCCCACCCGCGCACGGCCGCTGTGGCCCCTGTGAGCACCCGGCCTACCGCCTGCGGCGCAACCTGACCGGGTCACCGGGCGCGGGCGCCTCGTCCTGCCGCTGGGCCTCGGCCTGGACCTCGACGTTCGTCCGGTGTGCAACCGGGTCCCAGATCTCCTCGAACGGCGCCATGAGCGAATGCCCGCTGCCGCTGCGCCGGGCCCGATGGGCGTACCAGGCGAAACCCGCCAGGAAGAGGGGCAGGCTCAGCAACGCGGCCACGGACGCCAGGAGCTCCACTCACCCGACGGTACAGTAACGTCGCGTATCCAGAAACACCGTGTTACCGAATGGACGGCGATGACCCGCCTCACCCGAGCCGAGCAGCAGCGGCTCACCCACGACCACCTGCTCACCGCCGGCCGCCAGGTCTTCCTGCGCCGCGGCTTCCTCGCCGCCACCGTCGAGGAGATCGCCGCCGACGCCGGCTACACCCGCGGCGCCGTCTACAAGCACTTCGGCGGCAAGGAAGGCCTCTGGCTCGCCCTCGTCGACACCGACGCCGACGCCCACCTGCAGACCCTGCGCACCGCCCTGAGCGCGGCCACCACCCGCGACGAGCTGATCGCCGCACTCACACCCGCCACCACGACCGGCGACCAGGCCGCGCGGTGGAGCGCGGCCGCCGCGGAGGTGCTCGCCGCGACCGCCCAGAACCCCGGCACCGCGGCCCAGGTCGCCGCCGTCCAGCAACGCCACGACGACGCCGTCACCGCACTGCTGCGCGAACACTCCCGCCGCCTCGGCCTGCACCCCGCCCTGCCCCTGGAGCAGGCCGTCGTCCTGCTCGGCGCACTGGGCATCGGCCTCGCCCTGCGCCAGACCGTCGCCCCGGCCGCCGACCCCGCCGCGATCCTCGGCCACGTGCTCGACACCCTGTTCCGGTGACTCAGCCGGAGAACAACACCAGCAGACCGATCCCGACCAGCACCACCGGCAACGCGATGTGACCCCACCTGGCCAGCGCGCGGGCGACCACCTGCCGGGAGGCCAGGAACCAGCCCGCCAGGCACCACACGCCCACGAGCGCCAGGAACACCACGACGTAGAGCCACAGCGCGTCGGTCACCGTGAAGACCGGGACGTAGACGCCGATGTTGTCGCCACCGTTGGCCAGCGTCACACCCGCGACGGCCAGGACGCCCGGAGCCGCGCCGGGGTCGCCGTCGTCGTCCCCGCGCCACAGCGACCAGGCCGCCTTCAGGCCCAGCGCCAGGGGGATCAGGCCGAGCCAGGGGCGGAACTGCTCGGGCAGCAGGGAAGCGCCGAGGGCACCCAGCACCGCCACCACGAGGATGCCCGCGAAACCCAGGTACTGACCGGCCACGATCTGCCAGGCGGAGCGGGCGCGGGCGAAGAACAGGGCCAGGAGCACCAGGTCGTCGACGTTGGTGACGGCGAACATGCCCGCGGCCTGGGCGATCACAGCGAGGTCCACGAGCGGGGATTCTCGCGCACGCGACAAACGGATAGCTCATCCGGATGTGCTAGCGTCCCGAAACGGATCAACTATCCACACAGGAGACGCCATGCCACCCAAAGCAGTCATCACCGCCGCAACCGCCGGCATCGGACTCGAAACCGCAAAAGAACTCGCCCGACGCGGATTCGCCGTCACCGTCATCGGACGCGACCCACAACGAGGACACCAAGCAACCGCACAGATCGGGGGAGAAGCCCGATTCCTCCGCACCGACCTCGCCTCACTGCACCAAGTACGCGCACTCGCCCGCAAACTCACCGACGAAGGACCACTCGACGTCCTCATCAACAACGTCGGCGCCATGTTCCCCCGACACCAGCACATCGACGGCCTCGAAGCCACCTTCCTCGTAAACCACCTCTCGCCCTACCTGCTCACCGAACTGCTCCTGCCCGTCATCACCGGCCGCATCGTCAACGTCACCTCAGCAGCCGTCATCGCCGCCAAGAAGAACTTCGACCACACCGAACCACCCGGCGGCTACTACGCCTTCCACTGGTACGGCCGCGCCAAACTCGCCAACCTCGCCTACACCCTCGACCTCAGCACCCGCACCAACGGCATCACCGTGATCGCCGCCGACCCCGGCGGAGCAGCCACCGACATGACCAACGGCACCATGAACGACCCGAACATCGTCTCCCCACCACTGCGCCTGCTCTGGCCACTGGTCAAACGCACCTTCGACCGCTCCACCGCCCGACCCGCCACCCACGCCGCACAATCCTCCATCACCGCCGCCACCGACCCCGCACTCACCGGCCGAACACAACTCCTCATTGGGCCGAACGGGACACCCACCACCCCCCACCGCACCGCACTGCAACCCCACGTGATCGCCGCCATCCGCCGCCTCAGTGAACAGCACGCGCCACTCGAGCCCAGCTGACCCAATACGGATGGGCTATCCAATTACCCTGGACACATGACGCCGCTGCGCAAGGACGCCGCCCGCAACTTCGACCGCATCGTGGCCGTCGCACGCGAACTCGTCGACCAAGGCACCCCACTGCAGCTCAACGACGTCGCCCGCCGCGCAGGCCTCGGCGTCGGCACCGTCTACCGCCACTTCGCCACCACCGAAGCCCTCCTCGAAACCATCGCCACCCCCTGCCTCGAAACCCTCACCGCACACGGCCACCACGCCCTCACCGCCGACAACCCCTGGCACGCCCTGCGCACCTTCCTCGAACGCACCGTCGAAGCCCAGGTCACCGACCCCGCCATGGTCAAAGTCGTCGCCTCCACCACCGACGCCCTCCCGCACACCACCGAGCTCAAACACCAACTCCAAGCACTCGGCAAAGCCCTCTTCGCCCGCGCCCGCGACGCCGGCCACGTCCGCACCACCGTCCACGACGGCGACATCGTCCCCCTCATGTGCGGCATCGCCTACGCCGTCCACCTCCACGGCCACCCCACCCACGACCGCGTCACCACGGCCCACCGCTACCTCGACACCCTCCTCGAAGGCCTCCACGCCTCCTGACCGCACACCTACCGCGGGGGACCGGCCACCACGAACTCCCGCAACCCCGCCACATCCCGCGCACCACCATCAGTCAGCACCCACGTCACCCCCGCCTCCTCATACGCACCCACATCCGACAACCCCGGACCCCAGATCACCAGATCACCCCCGACCGGCCCACCCGACGCCACGAACTCCGCCTTGATCCGCGCCGCATCAGCGGGGGAGACCACCGCCAACCCCGACCCACCGAACACCGCCGGCACCACCCCGTCCGCCAACGCCGCCGCACGGAACGGCACCTCCCGAGGCCACACCCCACCCACCCAGATCGGCACCTCCACCGGCGCGAACCGCACACCCTCCGCACGGAACAACGCACCCCGGTGATCCACCACCTCACCCGACAACAACGCCCGCACCAACCCCACGCCCTCCGACATCGCCTCCGCCCGCGACACCACCTCACCGAAGGGGGAGAAGTCCTGCGGCGTCCCCGCACCCACCCCCAGCACCAACCGCCCACCCGACAACCGCTGCACCGTCGACGCCTCCAGCGCCACCTTCCACGGCCGCCGCCGCCCCAACGACGTCACCACCGGCCCCAACCGGATCGACGACGTCCGCGCCGCCACCGCACCCAGCACCACCCACACGTCCGCCACCACCGGCTCGTCCGGCACCACCACGTGGTCCCACAGGAAGAACCCGTCCCACCCCGCCTCCTCGGCGGCCACCGCCAGCGACACGAGCTCAGCCGGGTCACCCAGCTCCGGACCGAAACACGGCACGTACATCGCAAATCGCATGCACCGAGTGTGGCAAGCACCCCTGACAAGATCATCTGACCAGGGGAGCTAACGCCACGGTGACGAAAGCAGGCGAGCGTCGGCGAGCGGCCGCAGCGCGGTCACCGAAGCGCCACCTTCACCAAGCGGCAACAGCGACGCGCGTCCCGACGCAGAACGACGAACCGACACGCGAACCGAGCGTCGGCGCCCGGCGAACGCAACGCGGCGCAAGGCAGGCGCGCGAACCCCGGAGGAGGACTTCAGGAGCACCAGATCCGCGTTACTTGACATAATGTAGATTATCGGCGAAACGGCGACCTGCGGAGATCGTCCAGAAGGACCCGAATCCCAGGCCGTCGCGCCGGACCGTCCTCAGGTGCGTCTGCGGGTGTCGCCCACGGGCAGGTCGGCGGACACCCCTGCAGACGCCTGAACCTCGAACCTCGGCGATGCCGGAGCGCGGTCGGCATCGACTGGTTGTGGAAGAGACGCGCGAACCGGTGAATCGTGACGCGGGCTCCCCGAGGAACTCCGGCGCCACCGACCGTGCCACCGCCCGCCGCCGGAGTCCGGCGAAACGGACATTTGATGCATAATCGCCATTATCCAGCACAGAACGCGGAATTGTCGGTGCTGTGCGGTACAAGATCCATATGCACGTGCTCGCCGCGCAGGACGCCTTCTTCCTCGCCCGCCGGACCCGCAAGGACTCGCCGCACACCACCGCGGCCTACCAGCGGGATCTCGCCGGCGTGACCGCACTCCTGGCCGAGACCCTCTCCTCCCCCGTCGAGGACCTCGTCGTGCAGGACCTCACGGGCGCCAACCTGCGTCACGCTTTCGGGTTGTTCGCGGACACGCACGCCAAGAGCTCCGTGCTGCGGGCCTGGTCGACGTGGAACCAGTTCCTCACGTTCTGCGTGGCCGAGGACCTGATCGCGGGCAACCCGATGGGTGCGGTGGCGCGGCCGAAGACCCCTCCCCTGGTGCCCAAGCCGTTGCGGGGTGAGGACACGCCCGAGCAGTTGCTGACGGCGGCCGCGGAGGGGGCGCGCAAGGGGCGTGACCCGTGGCCGGAGCGGGACGTGCTGGTGATCGCGCTGGGGTTGGTGGCGGGGTTGCGCAGTGCGGAGATGCGGACGTTGACGCTGGCGAGCGTCGTGGGGCGGGAGGGTGATCGGCGGTTGCACGTGAAGGGCAAGGGGAACCGGGACCGGTCGGTGCCGATCGAGCCGCCGATGGAGCGGATCGTGGAGGCGTACCTGGCGAGTTGCCGGCGGCGGTTTCCGCAGGGGCGGTTCGACCGGGACAGTGCGTTGTTGCGGGATCGGCATGGTGAGCCGATCGGGCGGGGTGGGTTGGAGTACCTGGTGAAGTCGTGTTTCCGGTGGGCGGGGTTGCACGACCGGGTGCCGACGGGGGCGAACCTGCACGCGTTGCGGCACACGTTCGCGACGCGGTTGGCGGAGGACGGGGCGTCGGCGAGCGAGATCATGGCGTTGCTGGGGCATGCGAGTTTGGCGACGAGTCAGAACTACATCGAGGCGACGGCGCGGGAGCGGCGTGCGGCGGTGGCGAGCAATAGGACGTATCGGGCGTTGCGGGACATGTAGTGGGGTTCGACCGGTGTGCGGGAGCCTCGGTGGGTCG
Organism: Lentzea sp. NPDC037011; assembly: GCF_055607425.1. Lineage (NCBI taxonomy): Bacteria > Bacillati > Actinomycetota > Actinomycetes > Pseudonocardiales > Pseudonocardiaceae > Lentzea > Lentzea sp. NPDC037011. The sequence continues at coordinate 177,410 of NZ_JBVJRT010000004.1, forward strand.
GGGTTGCCCTGGTGCCGGTGGGGTGGGCCGTGTGGGTGACGTGGTGGTGCGAAAACCGCATTTCAGGGGTACTCAGTGGGAATGAGATCCGTGTGGCGTGGGGCCATCTCCTTCGGGTTGGTGACGATCGCCGTGCGCCTCTACACGGCTGTCGAGGAGCACGACTTCCGTTTCAACCAGGTGCACCGTGAGGACGGCGGGCGCATCAAGTACAAGCGTGTGTGTTCGGTGTGCGGCAACGAGGTGGAGTACGGCGAGATCACCAAGGGCTATGAGCTGGACGACGGCCGGATGGTGGTCATGGAGAACGAGGACTTCGAGAAGTTGCCGGTGAGGACCGACAAGTCGATCGAGGTGCTGGAGTTCGTGCCGGCGGAGGAGATCGATCCGATCTACTTCCAGAAGACGTACTACCTGGAGCCGGACAAGGCGGCGGCGCGGCCGTACGTGTTGTTGCGGGATGCGTTGGTGAAGACGGGTCAGCTGGCGGTCGTGAAGATCACGATCCGGCAGAAGGAGACGCTGGCGACGATCCGGGCGCGTGATGACGTGCTGGTGTTGCACACGATGTTGTGGCCGGATGAGATCCGCAGGGCGGAGTTCGACTTCTTGGAGCAGGACGTGGAGGTGCGTCCGCAGGAGTTGAGGATGGCGACGTCGTTGGTGGAGTCGATGGCGGGTGACTTCGATCCGGGCTCGTTCACCGATGACTACCGGGATGCTCTGGAGAAGGTCATCGCGGCGAAGGCGGAGGGTGCGGAGTTGCCCGAGCAGCCGGAGTCGGAGGACAAGGGCGATGTGATCGACCTGATGACGGCTTTGGAGCGGAGTGTGGAGAAGGCGAAGGCCGGGCGCAAGGGTGCGTCGGCGAAGAAGGCCGCTCCGAAGAAGAAGGCTTCGTCGGCGTAGATGGCCGGGCTCGACGAGTACCGGCGCAAGCGGGATCCGGCCAGGACGCCGGAGCCCGTGCCGGGTGCTGCGGTTCTCCCCCGTGGTGACGGGGACACGTTTGTGGTTCAGGAGCACCACGCGTCGAGCCTGCATTGGGATGTGCGGTTGGAGCGGGGTGGGGTGCTGGTGTCGTGGGCGGTGCCGAAGGGGTTGCCGCCGACGACGGATGTGGTGCGGCTGGCGGTGCGCACGGAGGACCACCCGCTGGAGTACGCGGAGTTCTCGGGTGAGATCCCGAGGGGTGAGTACGGCGGCGGGTCGATGGTCATCTGGGACCGGGGCCGGTACGAGACGGTGAAGTGGTCGGACCGCGAGGTGGACGTGGTCCTGCGCGGGGGTCGGGTCGAGGGTCAGTTCGTGTTCTTCCGGTCGGGTGGGGACGGGAAGAACTGGATGGTGAAGCGGCGGTACGCGAATGCGCGGCCGGACTGGCAGGTGTTGCCGGAGCAGGTGAAGCCGATGCTGGCGGTTCCGGGTCCGTTGCCTGCTGATGATGACGACGAGTGGGCGTACGAGTTCAAGTGGGACGGTGTCCGGGCGATCCTGCGGGTCGAGGGTGGCCGGGTGCAGGCGTGGTCGCGGTTGGGCAACGACATCACGGTGGCGTATCCGGAGCTGCAGGCGGTGGGTGCGCAGCTGGGGTCGACGGAGGCGTTGCTGGACGGGGAGATCGTGGCGTTGCGGGATGGGCGGCCGAGTTTCAGCGTGTTGCAGAACCGGATGCACGTGAGCAAGTCGGATGCGGCGCGGCGGGCGGCGCGGCAGTACCCGGTGACGTTGTTGGTGTTCGACCTGTTGCACCTGGATGGCCGGTCGTTGGTGTCGTTGCCTTTTCGGCAGCGCCGTGAGTTGCTGCGGGAGCTGGGGCTGAGGGGGCCGAACTGGCTCACTCCCCCGTCGTATGACGCCGATGGGGCGGCGGTGCTGGCGGCGAGCCGGGAGCAGGGTCTGGAGGGTGTGGTGGCGAAGCGGCTGGACTCGGTGTACCAGCCGGGGTTGCGGTCGCCGGTGTGGCGCAAGATCACCGATCTGATGGCGCAGGAGGTGGTGATCGGGGGCTGGCGGATGGGTGAGGGCAAGCGTGCGGGGGTGGTCGGTGCGTTGTTGCTGGGTATTCCGCAGGACGGCGGGCTGGCGTTCGCGGGGTCGGTGGGCACGGGGTTCAGCGACGCGGAGCTGGCGGTGCTGACGCCGCGGTTGAAGGCGTTGGCGCGCAGGTCGTCTCCGTTCGTGACGGAGATGCCGAGGGAGAGGTCCAGGGGCGCGAAGTGGGTGGAGCCGGAGCTGGTGGCGGAGGTGGTGTTCCGGCAGTGGACACCGGACGGGCGGATGCGGTTCCCGGCGTGGCGGGGGTTGCGGCCGGACAAGACGCCCGGGGAGGTGACGCGGGGTGAGCGGTGAGGTGTCGGTGCGGGTCGAGGGCCGGGTGCTGAAGCTGACGAACCTGGACAAGGTGTTGTACCCGGGGTTCGGGTTCGCCAAGGGTGAGGTGATCGACTACTACACGCGGGTCGCGCCGGTGCTGCTCCCCCACCTGAAGGACCGGCCGGTGACGTTGAAGCGGTTCCCGAACGGGGTGGACGGGAAGTGGTTCTTCGAGAAGAACGCGCCGCAGCACCGTCCTGAGTGGGTGCGGACGGTGCGGTTGGAGTCGCCGGGCAGCACGAAGGGCAACGAGACGGTCAACTACGTGCTGGTCGACGAGTTGGCGACGGTGGTGTGGCTGGCGAACCTGGCGGCGTTGGAGTTGCACGTGCCGCAGTGGACGGTGGGTCCGCGGGGTGGGAAGCGGGATCCGGACCTGCTGGTGTTCGACCTGGATCCGGGGGCGCCGGCGACGGTGGTGGAGTGTTGCCGGGTGGCGGAGCTGGTGCGGACGGTGCTGGACGACGACGGTGTGGACTCGTGGGCGAAGACGTCGGGCAACAAGGGGATGCAGGTGTACGCGTACGCGCCGGCGAAGGACACGTCGGAGTACGCGAAGGGGGTGGCGCGGCGGTTGGCGAGGGAGTTCCCGGAGCTGGTCGTGTCGACGATGGCGAAGGCGCAGCGCACCGGGAAGGTGCTGATCGACTGGTCGCAGAACAACCCGGCGAAGACGACGGTGGCGCCGTACTCGTTGCGGGCGCGGGAGCGGCCGACGGTGTCGGCGCCGGTGACGTGGGACGAGGTCGAGGAGTGCCGGGTGGTGGAGGACCTGGTGTTCACGGCGGATGAGGTGCTGGCGCGGGTTGATGCGGTGGGTGACCTGTTCGGGGGTTGATATTCTGGCCGACTGCCTACGAGGGGGTGTGTCGTGGACGTCGAGCTCGTGGAGTACGACTGCGCGTGGCCGGGGTTGTTCGAGCGGGAGCGTGCGCGGGTGCTGGGGGCGGTGCCGGGTGCGGAGCTGGAGCACGTGGGGTCGACGTCGGTGCCGGGGTTGTGCGCGAAGCCGGTGGTCGACCTGATGCTGGTGGTGGAGAGCCCGGATGTCGAGGCGTCGTACGTGCCGGCGTTGGAGGCCGTGGGGTATCGGGTGGTGGTGCGGGAGGACGATTGGCACCACCACCGCATCCTCAAGGGGCCGGACACGAACGTCAACCTGCACGTGTTCGCGCGGGGGTGTGCGCAGGTGCGGCGGCATCGGGTGTTCCGCGACTGGTTGCGCGTGAACGACGAGGACCGTGCGCTGTACGCGCGGGTGAAGCGGGAGCTCGCCGGGCGGCAGTGGGAGCGGGTGCGGGACTACGCGGCGGCGAAGAACGAGGTCGTGCTGGAGATCCTGGAACGCGCGTACGTGGCGTGGCGGTTGCCGTCGGACGACGTGGAGTTCGTGACGGAGTCGCCGGTGGGGTCGGGGCAGGTCGTGCTGGAGGACTACAACCCGGACTGGCCGGGCTGGTACGAGCGGGAGGCGCGGCGGATCCGGGGTGCGCTGGGGGCGGCGGTGCTGCGGCTGGAGCACGTGGGGTCGACGTCGGTGCCGGGGCTGGCGGCCAAGCCGTTGATCGATGTTCTGCTGGTGGTGGCGGACTCGAACGACGAGGACGCCTATGTGCCGGCGTTGGTGGCGGCGGGCTACTACCTGCGGTTGCGGGAGCACGGCTGGTACGAGCACCGGTTGTTGCGCGACCACGGGCCGGACGTGAACCTGCACGTGTTCTCCCCTGCCTGTGAGGAGGTCGACCGGATGCTGGTGTTCCGCGACCGGCTGCGTTCCCACCCGGCGGACCGGGAGGAGTACGAGCGGACCAAGCGCGTCTTGGCGGGGCGGACCTGGGACCGGGTCCAGGACTACGCCGACGCCAAGACGCGCGTGGTGGAGCGGATCATCCTGCGGGCGCTGGCCTGATCAGCCCAGGCGGCACGCGCTGATGACGATCTGCTGGCCGAGCAGCGTCTGCACGCGCACGGCGGTCTGGGTCAGCTGACCGCCGGGGCCGGTGGTCGTTTCGTTGAGGTGGACGGTGGCGACGCCGGGGATGCCGATGGTGGCGGGTGCGGAGCCGATCGGCTGGCCGTTGAGGCTGCCGACCTTGGAGGTGCCGGTGATGCCGCTCGAGTCGCTGGTGCAGGAGGCTTCGACGGCGTTGAGCTGGATGGCGCCGCCGAGCAGCGTGGCGCCCTCGACGCGTGCGTTGGCCCGGGTGCGGCCGGTGGTGGGGTCGAGGGTGCAGTCGGCGTGCAGGGCGTTGACCGACGCCAGGCCCAGGACGTTGACCGTTGCGATGGTCTTGTCCTCGTTGGGCGGGCACGTGGCGTGCGGGGTCTTGGCGACGGTGATCAGGCCGCTGGCCGAGAGGGCCCATGCTTCGCCGCGCAGGTAGATGACGACGGTGAGCACCGCGGTGGCGGAGCCGCCGTCGTCGTCGGTGACGGTCACCAGGACGTTGTGCACGCCCAGGGTGGTGAAGGCGTGTGAGCCGGTGCAGGTCTTGGCGCTGTGGTTGACGGTGCCGTTCTCCGGCGCGCCGCCGTCGACGTAGTCGAAGGTGCAGGTGTGGGTGTCGTTGGCGGCGATGTCGGTGAACGGTGCGGTGAAGTTCACGGTGGTGCCGCGGGTGGCGAGGGTCTTGTCGGCGGTGAGGGTGGTGTTCGGGGCGACGTTGGTCAGGGTGAGCGTCGTGGTCGTGGAGACGGCCGGGTTGAGGCCGTCGTCGGCGGTCAGCCGCAGGGTCCACACGCCGTCATCGGTGCACCTGACCGTGGTGGTCTGGGCGGTGGGGTCGGCGAAGGTGCAGGTGGCGCCCGCGTCGACACCGGACTGCGGGGTGGCGGTCCAGGAGGTGGTCAGCGAGGGGCCGTCGGGGTCGGTGACGGTGCCGGCGAGGGTGACGTCGGTGCCTTCCTGGCCGGCGTAGGGGCCGCCGGGCAGCACGACGGGTGGGGCGTTGACGCGCACGGTGGTGCATTCGGTGACGCTGCCCGGTCCCCCGCCGTCGGTGCCGCGGGCGGTGACGCACAGCTGGTGGGTGCCCGCGGTCAGCGCCGGGGTGTCGACGGTGTAGTTGACGGTGGCGGGGCCGTCCTGGGGCAGGGCCGGGGTGATGGCGGTGACGGGCAGGTCGGCGCCGCCGTCGACGGTGAGCGTGAGCTGGGTGAGCTTGGAGGCGATCACGCCGGGGACGAGGTCGGGCAGCTGGGAGACGTCGGGGACCTCGGTGCAGGTGCCGCCGGTGGTCTCGGCGATCTTGCGCAACGAGCTCTGCGAGCCGGCGAGGTCGCAGGCGACGCCGTTGGACACGGCGAAGGTGTAGATCGTGATGCCGGCGGCGACGGCTTGCTGCAGCTGGGCGTCGACGGAGCCGGCACCGGCGCCGTCGGACAGGAACACCATGAGCTTGCGCTGCTGCGGTGCGGCGGTGGCGGAGGCGAGTCCGGCGGTCAGCGCGGCGGTGTAGTTGGTGCCGCTGGGGAAGCTGTGGTCGGTGAACAGGCCGACGCCGCCGTAGCGGGCGGTGGTCACCGCCTCGATGACGTCGGGGGTGCCGTTGCCGTTGGTGTCGGCGGCGGGGGCGGCGGTCTTCTGCTCGCCGGCGGCGGGGCTGACGTCGACCGGCGTGCCGTCGGTGCCGAACACGGCGGCGCCGACGCTGCCGACGACGGTGTTGGGGACGGCGGCCTTGGCGTGCAGGGCCTTGGCGGCGGCGACCTCGCAGTCCAGGACGGTGTTGGGCTGGCCGTCGCCGTTGTGGTCTCCGCCGCAGCCGGCGGCCACGGGTGAGGCGGTGGAGCCGGACACGTCCAGGACGTAGGTCAGCGCGGTGTCGACGATCGCGACGCCGGTGCCGATGGTGGCCTTGCCGGTGACGGTGACGGGGCCCGGTACGACCAGGGTGCCGGGTGCGGGGCTGGTGATGGTGACGCCGATGCTGGTGCCGCCGGGCAGGTTGCCGGTGGCCGCGTGCGCGGGCAGGGCCAAGGCCACGGTGGTCACCAGTGCGGTGCCGACCGTGAGGGTGGGTCTCATGCGCGTGGTCTCCGCTCGTTGGGTTCTGTTCCCCGACCGATCGGAAGGAGATCGCACGCGGGCGTTCGGATACACACCATCACCGCTTTGCACCGGTAGTCGGCCTGTTCGGACCAATGCCGGTTCCGGCTCGGTGGGTGTGCGGTGCCGGGAAGGAGCACTGGTCGTGGTGGTGGGGTGCCGGGTCCGGGCAGGTCGGTGGGCGGGAGGCCGCCGCGATGCGGCAGTGGGCGCTGCTCGCGCTGGAGGTTGGGCGGATCGTGGGGCACGAACAGCTGATCGGCGGCTTGTACCCGCGGCCGCTGGCGGGTGCGGTCGCAGCGGTCCACGCCGCCCCTGCCGATCTCGGCGGGGGCGGTGCAGCGCCTCAGATGCGCGGTACCGCGCGGACCAGGGTGCGGGTGTAGTCGTGTTCGGGGTTGAGCAGCACCTGGTCGACCGGGCCCTGTTCGACGATCTTGCCCTGGTGCATCACCGCGACCCGGTCGGCGATCTGCCACGCCAGCCCGAGGTCGTGGGTGATGATCAGGGAAGCGAGGCCCAGCTCGCGGCGCAGCCGCAGCAACAGCGCCACGATCTCGCCGCGCACCGAGGCGTCCAGGGAGGCGACCGGTTCGTCGGCCACCAGCAGGCGGGGTTGCAGCACCAGGGCGCCGGCGATCACCACCCGTTGCTGCTGGCCGCCGGACAGCTCGTGCGGCACGGCGTCGAGGTACACCGTCGCGGGCCGCAGCTCGGCTCGTTCGACGGCGGTTGTGACCTGTGCGTGTTCGTCGTCGGCCAGGCCGTGCACGCGCAGTCCCTCCGCGACGGCGGCGTAGACGGTGTGGCGGGGGTTCAGGGCGCTGGCGGGGTCTTGGAGCACGAGCTGCACCTGGCGGCGGAACGCCTTGAGCGCCCGGCCCGAGCGGGGCACCTCGGCGCCGTCGAAGACCACCGTGCCGCAGGACGGTGCCCGCAGGCCCATGATGGCGCGGGCCAGTGTCGTCTTGCCGGAGCCGGACTGCCCCACCAGCGCCACGATCTCCCCGTGGCCGACCTCCAGGTCGACGCCGTCGACCGCGCGGGTCCGGCCGTAGTCCACGCGCAGGTCGCGCACCTGCAGCAGTGGCCGCGGGGGGTCTTCCGCGGGCTCGGTCCAGCGGTGGGCGGGGTCGCCGATGACCGGGAACGCCGCCGCGAGCGCCGCGGTGTGCGGGTGGTGCGGGTTCGCGATCACCGTGCGGGTGCCGCCGCGTTCCACGAGCGCGCCGCGGTGCATGACCGCCAGGTCCTCGCAGGTCTGCGCGAGCACCGACAGGTCGTGGCTGATCATCAGCAGGCTCAGGTCCTGCTCGGTGACCAGCCGTGTGACCAGTGCCAGCACCTGGGCCTGCACCACGACGTCGAGTGCGGTGGTCGGTTCGTCGGCGATCACCAGCCGCGGTGAGCACGCCAGCGCCATCGCGATCATCACCCGCTGCTTCTGCCCGCCGGAGAGCTCGTGCGGGTAGGCGCGGGCTTTGCCGGCCGGCAGCTCGACCTGTTCCAGCAGCTCCCGGACGTTGCCGGGCGTGTGGTGCAGGCGCATCGGTTCGGCGATCTGCTCGCCGACGCGGCGCACCGGGTTCAGCGAGTGCATCGCCCCCTGGAACACCACCGACGCCGATGCCCACCGCACCGCTCGCAGCCGGCCCCACGACATCGCCGCGACGTCCTCGCCGTCGAGCAGCACCTCGCCCTCGACCCGCGCGGTCTTGGGCAGCAGCCGCAGCACCGACATCGCCAGCGTCGACTTGCCCGACCCCGACTCCCCCGCCAGGCCCAGCGTCCGCCCGGCGGCCAGGGTGAGGCTCACGTCGTCGACGACCCGCTTGGGTCCGTAGTGGACGGTGAGGTTCTTCAGCTCCAGCACCAGGTCACCTCTTCGGTGTCACAACGGCTTCCAGGGCGCGGCCGACCAGCGTGAACGCCAGCACCACCACGACGATCGCCACTCCCGGCGGCAACAGGAACCACCACGCCCGCTGCGGCACCGCGCCGTGCAGCTGCGCCTGGTGCAGCATCGCGCCCCACGAGATCCGGGTCGGGTCGCCCAGCCCGAGGAACGCCAGCGTCGACTCCGCCACGATCGAGGACGCCACCGCCAGCGTCGTGTTCACCAGCACCAGCGGTACCACCGAGGGCAGCACGTGCCGGCCGATCACGTGCAGGTGCCCGCCGCCCAGGGCGCGGGCGCGTTCCACGAACGGCCGTGCCTCGATCGTCAGGGTCTGCGCCCGCACCATCCTGGCCGTCGAGGGCCAGCTCGTCAGCCCGATGGCCAGCACGATGGTGCCCAGCCCGCGCGGCAGCACCGTGGACAGCGCGATCGCGAGCACCAGTGCCGGCAGCACCAGGAAGAAGTCCGTGACCCGCAGCAACGCCCCCGACACCAGTCCGCCGAAGTGCCCGCTGGTGATGCCCACCAGCGTGCCGATGCCCACCGACAGCACCGCCGCGGTCAGCCCGACGAACAACGACGTGCCCGCACCGGAGACGACCAGGGCGGCCACGCTGCGGCCGGTGTGGTCGGTGCCCAGCCACGCGGCCGCGTCCGGTGGCTGCCAGGCCCGTGCGCTGACCCGCGTCACGTCCAGCGCCTCCGCCGGCACCAGCCACGGCGCGAGCACCGCCACCACCGCCGCGACCAGCAGCACCACCGCGCCCGCGACACCCGAGCGGTGGGACAGCATCACCCTCATACGACCTTCACCCGTGGGTCCAGCACGCCGTGCAGCAGGTCGGCCAGCAGGTTCATCACCACGACCCCGCCCGCCGTCACCACCAGCAGCCCCTGCAGCAGGAAGTAGTCCGGTCCGGTCAGCGCGTCGTAGAACAACAGCCCCAGCCCCGGCCAGGAGAACACCGTCTCCGTCGTGATCGCCCCGCCGACCACCAGTCCGAACCGCAGGAACACCAGCGTGATCGCCGGCAGCACCGCGTTGGGCACCGCGTGGCGGCGGCGCACCAGGTCGTCGCGCAGCCCCTTGGCCCGTGCCGTGGTCAGGTAGGGCGCGTGCATCTCCTCCAGCAGCGACGAGCGCATCACCAGCATGTACTCCGCCGCCACGACCGCGACCAGCGTGAGCGACGGCAGCACCAGGTGGTGCCCGACGTCCAGTGCCTGGGACAGGAAGTCGGGTGCGGTGTCGGTGTCGCGCATGCCGCGGGAGGGGAACAGGTCGCCGGTGGCCATCATGAGCAGCATGCCGAGCCAGAACGTCGGCACGGCCCACAGCGTCAGCGACACCCCGGTCGTCACCCGGTCGAACGCCGTGTCGCGCTTCCACGCCGCCCGGATGCCCAGCCACAGGCCCAGCAGCACCGCGATGAGCGTGCCGGTGCCGACCAGCAGCAGCGTCGGGCCCAGGCGTTCGGCGATCACGTCGGCCACCGGCCGGCGGAACGTGAACGACGTGCCCAGCTCACCGCGCAGCAACCCGGTGAAGTAGGTCCAGAACTGTTCCGGCAGCGGCCGGTCCAGGCCGAACTGCGCGCGCAGCTCGGCCTGCATCGCCGCGGTCGTCGGCCGTCCGCGCGTCATCGACACCACCGGGTCGCCGGGCACCACGCGGAACAGGAAGAACCCCAGCACCGCCACCATCACCAGGCTCAGCGCAGCACCGCCGAGCCGACCGAGCAGCCGCACGCTATTCGCGCTCCCCCACCGTCGCCCGCCGCCGCGCCACCACGGCGACCACCACCGCGACCAGCCCCAGCAGCACCACGCCGCCGATGACCAGTGCCGTGCGGCTCACCGTCGCCGTCGTCGCCGCCCGGTCGGCGGGTTCGGCGCCGTAGTAGCCCCACACGCCGTTCTGCGCCATGATCACGCCGCCCTGCGCCGGTTGCGTGGTGAAGCGGGCGACGTGGTCGGACCGGTAGGCCTCCAGGGCGTTGTCGTAGGCGAGCACGACCGCGGGCACCTGGTCGTAGAAGCGGGCCTGCATCTGCTTGACCAGCTCGATCCGCTTGGTCTCGTCGAACTCCGAGAGCTGGCGGGCGTAGAGCCGGTCGTAGGTCTCGTCGCAGAAGTAGGCGTCGGTGGTGCCGCCCTTGCCGTCCGCGCCGGGACGCTGCCCGCAGGTGTGCAGGCTCAGCACGAAGTCGGGGTCGACGTTGGTGGCCCAGCCGGAGAACGCCAGGTCGTAGGTGCCGGCCGTGGTGGCCTCGTTGAGCTGGTTGTCCGACACCAGCCGCACGTCCAGTGCGATCCCGACCTCGCCCAGCGACCGCTTCAGGTACTCCGAGGCCTGTTCGTCGTAGGCGCGTCCGGCCCGGCCCATCAGCCGCAGCGCCAACCGGGTCCCGTCGGCTTTGCGCGCGACACCGGCGGCGTCGAGGGCGGCGTTGGCCGCGGCCGGGTCGTACCTGCGGCGTTCCTGCTCGCTCGGTTGCCAGTGCCACTTGGCGAACACCGGTGGCACCAGGCCCGCACCGCGCTCGGCGTAGCCGAGGTTCACCCGGGAGACCAGCGCGTCCATGTCGACGGCCTGCGCGATGGCCCGCCGCACCCGCACGTCGCGCAGCGCCGGGTTGCCGTCGCCGATCGGTTCACCCGAGCGGGTGGCGGCGCCGGGGTTGATCAGCAGCTCGGTGAACCGGCGGCCCTGCGCCTTGTTGCGCGTAACGCCCTGCCGGCCGGCCAGTGAGTCGAACTGGGCCGGTGCCATCCGGTTGACCAGGTCGACCTCGCCCTTGCCCAGTGCCTGCACCGCGGCGTCGGAGTTCTGGAAGTACACGAAGTGCAACTCGTCGTACTTCGGTGCGCCCCGCCAGTGGTCCTTGTTGGCCTTGAGCTTGATGAACTGCCCGGCCACGTGCTCGGTCAGCACGAACGGCCCGGACCCGACGACGGGCATCCGGTCGTTGGCGTAGTCCTTGACGCCGGTCACCTCCTCCCACACGTGCCGGGGCACGATCGGGATGTCCAGCGCCAGCATCGTCACCTGCGGTGCCTTGGTCCTGATGACCACGGTGCGGTCGTCGGTGGCGGTGACGGACTCGAAGTTCGCGACGAAGCTGCCGTTGGCGGTGCGCGCGGCCTCGTCGGTCAGCATCAGGGTGTAGGTGAACGCGACGTCGTGGGCGGTGATCGGCTGCCCGTCGCTCCACCTCTTGCCCTCGGGCACCGTGAAGGTCCAGGTGAGCTTGTCCGCCGAGGTCTCCCACCGGCTGGCGATCCCCTCGGTCACACGCTGGTCCTCGGCGGCGTAGGCGGTGAGGTAGTCGTACATCAGCCGGTTGACCTCGGTGCTCGACTGGAACACCGCCAGGAACGGGTTCAGCGAGTCGATCTGCTGCACGATCGCGACCTTCAGGATCGTCGGCTGCTGCGCCACCGCCGCCGGTGTCGTGGCCCCCAGGACGGTCGCGGCAGCGACCAACGCGCACAACTTCACCCGCACGAAATACCCCTCTCCCCAGCCGCCCGCCGCTACGTTACCCAGATGTGCGGATCATGATCTCGGCAGACATGGAAGGCGCCACCGGCGTCACCTGGACCGGTGACGTCGTTCCCGGCACCGAGCCGTGGCAGCGGTTCCGGCGGCTGTTCACCGGCGACGTCAACGCCTGCGTCGAGGGCCTTGTCGCCGGCGGGGCGACCGACGTGCTCGTCAACGAGGCCCACTCCTCGCAGCGCAACCTGCTGCTGGAGGAGCTGCACCCGGCCGCGCGGCTGCTCACCGGCCGCCACAAGCCGCTGTCGATGATGCAGGGCGTCGACTCGGGCGTGGACGGGGTGGTGTTCCTGGGCTACCACGCCGCCGCGGGCGACACCGGGGTGCTGGCCCACACCTACCTGGAGAACTCCGTCACCGGTGTGTGGCTCGACGGCGTACTTGCCTCCGAGGGCCTGCTCAACGCCGCACTGGCCGCCGAGCACGGGGTGCCGGTGCTCATGGTCACCGGCGACGACCGCACCTGTGCCGACGCCCGCGCCTACGCGCCCGGCGCGCAGCTCGTGGCCGTGAAGGAGTGCGTGTCGCGCTACGCCGCGGTGTGCCTGCCGCCCGCGGTGGCCCACTCCCGCATCACCGAGGCGGCGACGCTGTCGATGGCACGCGCCGGGCGTGACCGCGGTGCCGTGGCGGCGCATCGCGTCGAGGTGGAGTTCGACGCCACCCACCTGGCCGACGCCGCCGCGGTCGTGCCGACCGTCGAGCTCGTCGGGGTGCGGCGGGTCGGGTTCGACGCGGTGTCGATGACCGAGGCGATGAAGGCGTTCAAGGTCGTCACGCACGTGGCCGCCGGGGCGATCGAGGGCATCTACGGCTGACCCCCGCCGCACACCCGGTGCGTGCGATCGTCCCGGATCGTGGGTGCCGTGACCTTCTCACGAGGCACCTGTGGTTACGGTGGCCCCATGACGTTGGACGTGGCACAGCTGTGTGCGCAGCTCATCCGCTTCGACACCACCAACCGCGGCGGCGGTGAGTCCCGGGGCGAACGCGAGGCCGCCGAGCACGTCGCGGCCGTGCTGCACGACAGCGGCGTGGTGCCGACGCTGCTCGAACCCGCGCCGCGGCGCACCAACGTGCTCGCCCGCATCCCCGGCACCGACCCCGGCCTGCCCGCCGTGCTGGTGCAGGCCCACCTCGACGTGGTGCCCGCCGACCCCGCCGAGTGGAGCTTCGACCCGTTCAGCGGCGAGATCCGCGACGGGTTCGTCCACGGCCGCGGCGCGGTCGACATGAAGGACATGGTCGCCATGACGCTGGCCGTGGTGCACCGCTGGCACACCGAGGGCCGCCGCCCCCGCCGCGACGTCGTGCTCGCGTTCGTCGCCGACGAGGAGGACCTGGGCGCCTATGGTGCGCACTGGCTCGTCGAGCACCACGCCGGCCACTTCGCCGGGGTGCAGGCCGCGATCAGCGAGTCCGGGGCGTTCTCCTACGACGTCGACGGTGTGCGGCTGTACCCGGTCGGCACCGCCGAGCGGGGCACCTCCCACATGCGGCTCACCGCCACCGGCCGCGCCGGGCACGGGTCGCGGCGCAACCCCGACAACGCCGTCACCGCCCTGGTCACCACCCTCGCCCGCATCGCAGCCCACCGCCACCCCGTCGTGCTCACCCCGACCGCGGAGGCGTTCCTGGTCGGCGCGGGCAAGGCACTGGGGGTCGAGGTCGACCTCGACGACGTCGACGCCACCGTCGCCCGCCTGGGCCCGGCCGCCAAGCTCGTCGAGAACACCGTGCGCTGCTCGACCACCCCGACCGTGCTCGACGCCGGCTACAAGGTCAACGTCATCCCCGGCACCGCCACCGCCGAGCTCGACGTGCGCACCCTGCCCGGCACCGTCGAGGAGGTCCTCGCCACCATCGACTCCCTGCTCGCCCCCGGCGTGACCAGGGAGCTGATCAACAGCCAGGCACCGGTCGAGGCGCCGGTCGACACACCCTGGTTCACCGCCATGGCCGAGGCGCTGCGCGACGAGGACCCCTCCGCCGTCGTCGTCCCGTACTGCCTGGGCGGCGGCACCGACGCCAAGGCGTTCAGCAAGCTGGGCATCCACTGCTACGGCTTCGCGCCGCTGCTGCTGCCCGCGCGGGGGTACGACTACCGCGCGATGGCGCACGGTGTCGACGAACGCGTTCCCGTCGAGGGCCTGGAGTTCGGTGCCCGCGTGCTCGACCGGTTCCTGATGTCCTAACGCGGCGGCAGGGGCAGCGGCACCGCGGGCAGGCCGTCGATGCTCGCGACGTTCGTCGGTTTCTTGCCGGTGTACTCGCGGAACTCCTCGTCGGACTTGCGGCCGAAGTAGTCCGCGTGCAGCGTGCGTTCGGAGCGGTAGTCCATGAACGGCACGGCGAACCCGCAGGTGTCGCTGACCAGCTCCGCGTGCACCACGACGACCGCCCGCAGCCCCGGCCCGTCGGCGTCGCCGAAGCCGGTGACCAGCTCGGTGAAACGCGCGTCGTCGCGGAAGACGACCTCGCCGCGGCCGTGCACGCGCACGATATTGGGCGGCCCGTCGAACGCGCACCACATCAGCGTGATCCGGCCGTTCTCCCGCACGTGCGCGATCGTCTCGGCGTGGCTGCCGCCGAAGTCCAGGTACGCCACCGTCCGGTCGTCGAGGACGCGCAGCGTGCCCGCGCGGCCCTTGGGCGAGAGGTTCACGTGACCGTCCCCGGCCAGCGGCGCCGTCGCCACGAAGAACACCTTCTGGTCCTCGATGAACTCCCGCAGTCGCGGCTCGATGCGCTCGTAGCTCTTACCCATGCCCGGCAGTATCGACGGCGTTGCGGAACCTGTCAGCCGTCTTTCCCAGGTGCTGAACCAGCTCCGGCGGACCGTCCACCTCGAACTCCGCGTCCAGCATTCCCAGGTGCACCGCCAGCACCTGCGGGGTGTCCGACCCGGCCGTCACCCGGCACGTGCGCTCGTCCACCGCCTCCACCAGCGCCGCCGGCACCCTCGCCGCGATCTCCGCCGCCGGCGCGTGCACCAGCACCGTCGTGCGCCACCGCCACGCCGCCGTGGCCAGGCCCTGGGCCAGGTGGGTCTCCAGGTCCGGCAGCTCCCGCGGCGTGAACCGCGGCCCGGCCGGCACCCGCGGCCGCACCCGGTCGGCGCGGAACGTGCGCCAGTCCTGCCGCGCCACGTCCCAGGCCACCAGGTACCAGCGGCCCCGCGCGTGCACCAGCCGGTGCGGCTCGACCTCGTGGCGGTCCTCGGTGCCGTCGAACGCCACGTAGTCGAACCGCAACCGCTCCCGTGCCCGGCAGGCGTCGACGATCGTCACCATCGCGTCCGGGTCCGGCTCCGCGCTCGTGCCGGTGCTGTGCTCCCGCACCGCCGAGACCCGGTGGCGCAACCGGGAGGGCAGCACCTGCTCCAGCTTCTTGAGCGCCCGGTCCGCGGTCTCGGAGTCCTGCGTGCTCAGGCTCAGCGCGACCGCCACCGCCTCGTCGTCGTCGAGCAGCAACGGCGGCAGGCTCGCTCCCGCGCCCAGCCGGTACCCGCCGGTCACCCCGGGTGTCGCGTGCACCGGGTAGCCCAGGGTGCGCAGCCGGTCCACGTCGTTGCGCACCGTCCTGGTCGTCACCTGCAACCGCCGTGCCAGCTCCGGACCCGTCCAGTCGCGCGGGGACTGCAGCAGTGACAGCAGCTTCAGCAGCCGGGCCGACGTCTCCAGCACGAGTTCCACCCCTCCCCGCGAACGCGGAATGAAACTTTCCGCAATTGTTCCCAGTGTGTCAGCCGTGAACACAGTCCGCGTGGAGGTTCCCCGGAGCGAGCCCGGCGACCTGCGGCAACGCCTCACCACGCATCAGGCGGACCCGCGGGAGACCGCCTGTCGATCATGGCAGGGTGACGCCCATGTCCCGTGACCCCAAGGCAGACCTGCACCACTACCTCAAAGCAGCCCGCGAGGCCCTGCTGTGGAAGCTCGACGGCCTGTCCGAGTACGACGTGCGCCGCCCGCTCACCCCCACCGGCACCAACCTGCTCGGCCTGGTCAAGCACCTCGCCGGCGTGGAGCAGGAGTACTTCGGCGCCTGCCTGGGCCGCCCCTTCGGCGAGACCCTGCCCTGGATCGACAACGGCGACCCGAACGCGGACATGTTCGCCACCGCCGAGGAGTCCCGCGAGTTCGTCCTGTCCCTGCACGCCCGCGCCACCGCGTTCGCCGACAGCTCCATCGAGGAGCTGCCCCTGGACGCACCCGGTGTCGTGCCGTGGTGGCCGCAGGACCGCAGGCACGTCACCCTGCACCTGCTGCTCGTGCACGTGATCGCCGAGACCAACCGGCACTGCGGCCACGCCGACATCGTCCGCGAGACCCTCGACGGCACCGTCGGCCTGCGCGCGGCCGTGTCGAACCTGCCCGACGGCCAGGACTGGCCCGCGCACGTCGCCCGCGTCGAGCAGGCCGCCAGGGAGGCCGCCGCGCGCACCGCCTGACCTCGGACGGGGTGCGCCGCCCGCGGCGTGCGGCGCACCCCGTCGCGGCGCGCACCTCGGTTGACGGTCAGCCCCGTTCCACCAGGTGGCGCCATACGGATGGCGGGATGACAGCGGGGCTTCACACGCACTACACATTGCGGAGCCATGTCCCTGCCGTGGTTCGAAAGGGTTGCCCTGCATGCGAAAAAGCCATCTCAGACCCCTGATCGGGGTCACCGTCGCCGCCTCGGTGTGCTTCGCGATGGGCGGCGTGCCCACCGGCGCGGCCCCCGACCAGGCCGAAACGACGACGAACTACCAGGTCAGCGGGGTGCGCACCGCTGAGCAGCGCACCAAGGTCGCCAAGTCCGGTGCGGCGATCGACTCGGTTGAGGAACACGGCATCGTCGTGGTCACCGCGACCGGTCGTGAGGTCAGGAACCTGCGCGCGCAGGGGTTCGAGGTCACCGAGCTGCCCAAGCGGCTGGAGGCGAGCTCCGCCATCGGGCCGTTCGACTTCCCCGCGGCGGACTCGAACTACCACAACTACGCCGAGATGACGACGGCGATCAACAACGCCGTCGCCGCCTACCCGAACCTGATCAGCAAGCAGGTCATCGGCAAGTCCTACGAGAACCGCGACATCGTCGCCCTCAAGATCAGCGACAACGTCACCACCGACGAGAACGAGCCGGAGGTGCTGTTCACCCACCACCAGCACGCCCGTGAGCACCTCACCGTCGAGATGGCGCTGTACCTGGTCAACCAGTTCACCACCCAGTACGCCACCGACGCGCGGATCAAGGGTCTCGTCGACAGCCGCGAGATCTGGATCATCCCGGACGTCAACCCCGACGGCGGCGAGTACGACATCGCGACCGGCACCTACCGGTCGTGGCGCAAGAACCGCCAGCCCAACGCCGGCTCCAGCAACGTCGGCACCGACCTCAACCGCAACTGGGCCTACAAGTGGGGCTGCTGCGGCGGGTCGTCGGGCAGCACCGGCAGTGAGACCTACCGCGGGCCGAGCGCGGAGTCCGCGCCCGAGGTCAAGGTCGTGGCCGACTTCGTGCGCGGCCGCAACGTCGGCGGCAAGCAGCAGATCACCGCGTCCATCGACTTCCACACCTACAGCGAGCTCATCCTGTGGCCGTGGGGCTGGACCTACGACGACATCGCACCGGGCCTGACCCAGGACCAGCGCGACACCTTCGCCACCATCGGCCAGTCGATGGCGCAGAGCAACGGCTACACGCCCGAGCAGTCCAGCGACCTCTACATCACCGACGGGTCCATCCCGGACTGGCTGTGGGGCACGCAGGGCATCTTCGCCTACACCTTCGAGATGTACCCCGGCAGCGCCGGCGGCGGCGGTTTCTACCCGCCCGACGAGGTCATCCCGGCCCAGACCTCCCGCAACAAGGAGGCCGTGCTGCAGCTGCTCGAACGCGCGGACTGCCCGTACGAGGCGATCGGCAAGGAGGCGCAGTACTGCGGTACCACGCCCCCGCCGACCGGCAAGTACTTCGAGAACGCCACGGACTTCCAGATCAAGGATAACGCCACGGTCAACTCCCCGATCGCGGTGTCGGAGGTGGCGGGCAACGCCCCGTCGACCCTCAAGGTCGCCGTCGACATCAAGCACACCTACCAGGGCGACCTGCGCGTCGAGCTGGTCGCACCGGACGGCACCGCCTACGTGCTGCACAACCGCTCCGGCGGCGGCACGGACAACATCAACACCACCTACACCGTCAACGCCTCCAGCGAGGTCGCCAACGGCACCTGGCAGCTGCGGGTGAACGACAACGCCGCCCAGGACACCGGGTTCCTCGACAAGTGGAGCCTGCAGTTCTGACCGGCTGACCGAAGCGGTCCCTCAGGGCGCCGGCAGCACACCGGCGCCCTGAGGGCCGTAGTCGCGCACGACCATCGAGTCGTGCAGCCGCACGCCCTTCGAGTTGAGCTTGGCCAGCGGCCGCACCAGCCACACCGGCAGCGACGTCGCCACCTGCATGCCGCGCACCAGCCCCGTGACCCCCAGCCGCGACCGCGGGATCAGCGTCCTGGCCATGCCGAGCGCGAACTCCCGGCTCGCGTGCACCACGCCGCGCATCTCCCGCTCGTAGCGGGCGAACCCCGCCACGTGGTCGCCGTCGGCGAGCTCCCCGGCCAGCACGTACGCGCCCAGCACCGCCAGGCTCGTGCTCCCGCCGACCGCGGGCCCGGGGCAGTGGGCGGCGTCGCCGACCAGCCCCACCCGCCCGCGTGACCACGTGTCCTCGCGCAGCTGGGTGATCGAGTCGAAGTAGAACGCCCCCTCGCCGTCCAGGTGCCCCAGCCACGAGTCGACCTCCGGGTGCAGGCCCGTGAACGCCTCCCGCAGCAGCTGCTTCTGCCGTGCCACGTCGCGGTGGTGGTAGTCGAGCTCGCGCTCGCGGCGGAACAGGAACACCGCCCGCGCGTCGCCCAGGTGCCGCGCCCCGTACAGCGCCGCACTGCGCCCCGGCCCGATGTGCCCGGTCATCGCCCCCGGCACGCCCAGCTCCCGCGGCACCGACAACACCGCCAGGTACGCGCCGGTGAACCGCTTCGCCACCTCGCCGAACACCAGCCGCCGCACGTTCGAGTGCAGCCCGTCCGCGCCGATCACCAGGTCGAACCGCCGAGGTGCCCCGGCCTCGAACGTCACGTCCCCCTCGGTGATGGAGGCGATCGAGTCGCCGAAGACGTACTCGACGTCGGCGCGCGTGGCGTCGTAGTAGACCTCGCTGAGGTCGTCGCGCATGACCTCGACGTGCCGGTCCGACGCCGCCGCGAACAGCTTCGTCGCGTCCCCGCTGATCGGCCGGCGCGTGCCCTCGCGCAGGAACGTCAGCCGCTCGGTGCCGGTCTTCATCGACTCGATGCGCTCCAGCACGCCCATGCGCTCGGAGATCTCCATCGCCGGGGCGAACAGGTCGACCGCGTGCCCGCCGGTCTTGCGCAGCACCGGTGACCGTTCCACCACCGTCACCTCGTGCCCGTACCGCGTGAGCCAGTACGCCAGCACCGGACCCGCGATGCTCGCCCCCGAAACCAGAACCCGCACGTCACACCCCCTTACTTAACGGTCGGTAAGTGACCTGGTGCCAGGCTAGCACCGCCGCTTACCTAACCGTTAAGCAAGTTATGCTGCGCCCGTGGCCCGACCGTCCGACACCAAGCAGCGCATCCTCACCACCGCCCGCGAGCTCTTCGCGGCCAAGGGCGTGCAGCAGACCAGCCTGCAGGAGATCGCCGACCGCCTCGGCATCACCAAACCGGCGCTGTACTACCACTTCTCCTCACGCGAGGAGCTGATCCGCAGCATCGTCGAACCGCTGCTCAACGACGGCCAGAGCTTCCTGGGGCAGATGGAACGCCGCGCCGACGTCGCACCGCGCGAGCTGCTGGAAGGGTTCTTCGACTTCCACCACCGCTACCGCGCCGACATGCTGTTCCTGCTCACCGAGATGACCACGCTCGCCGAGCTCGGCCTCATCGACGTCGTGCTGTCGTGGCGCGCCCGCCTGAGCAGGCTGATCTTCGGCGACCACCCGACGCTGGAACAGGAGGCCCGCGCCGTGCTCGCGTTCGGCGGCATGCAGGACTGCGCCATGCAGTTCCCCGACGCCCCGGTGGACGAGCTGCGCGCCGCCACCGTCGCCGCCGCGTGGGACGCGCTGGGCCTGCCCGACTGAGCACCCGGCCGTTGCTGCCCAGGCGTCTGCAAGTACCACCAACACATGATCAAATCGCCGCTGACTACCACCAGCTGGCAACCTGCTCAGACGAGCAGCCGCTGCTGCGCCACGGCGCGCGCGAAGCCGTCCACGTTGTCGATCATGATGTTGTGCCCGGTGCCGGGCACCGCGACCAGCTGCACCCCGGCCTGCGTCAGCTCCCGCGCACCGGCCGGTGGGCTGTCGGCCGGGTGCAGCAGGACGCAGGGGATCTCCAGCTCCAGCAACAGCCTGCGCATCGTCGGGTGCGTGCCGCGCACCAGTCCGGCCGCGCTGCGGTACAGCGCCTCGCGCCCGGCCAGCCGCATCGTCGCCGCCCACTCGGGACCGGCGTCGGCGAGCACCTGCTCGTAGCCGTGCGAGAGGAACTCGGCCTCGTCGTAGGCGGCGATGCCGCGGCTGCCCAGCGCGCCGAGGTACGGCTCGAGCGGGTCGAGGTTGGGGTCGACGAGCACGAGGGAACGCACCATCTCCGGGTGCCGCGCGGCCAGCACGACCGCCACCGCGCCACCCATGCTGTGCCCGACGATCTCACTGCGCCGCAGGCCGATCTTCGCCAGCGCCACGGCGAGCGCGTCGGCGTGGCCCTCCAGCGAGTAGGCGAACCCGGTGGGGCGGTCGCTGATGCCGAAACCCAGCAGGTCGAGCATCAGGCTGCGGCGGCCGGCCAGCAGCGGGTGCGCGACGGCTTCCGCGTAGTAGGGCGCGGAGGCCGCGCCGAGACCGTGCAGGTAGACGCGAGCGGGTGAGGCGCCGGGAACCTCGACCCACCGGATGTTGACCCCAGGTCTGATCTCGACGGCGCGCATGGCTGGACATTACCCTGCCGCACAGCGGTCTCAGACCGCTTTCGACAGCAGCCCCGTGTTAGTCGACCAGGCCCGCCGACAGCACCGCGAGCACCAGCGACACCGCCGTGAACACCAGCGTGTAGCCGAAGGCGATGCCCGCGTGCAGCCACCGTGAACGCGCTCCCTCGCACAGCGACAGCTGCCAGTACCCGGCGCCCAGACCGAACACCAACCACGGCAGGACCAGGAGCGCCGGCGCCGGTTCGCCGAGCACACCGGTCACCGCGAACGGCGTCAGGACGGTGACCGCGCCCGTGCCCAGGGCCAGCGGCCACGGCCGGTCCACCGGCTCCCCGGACAACCGCCCCGCACCCAGTGCCACGACCACCGCCAGCACGACGGCGGCGATCAGCACCCCCAGCAGCCACACGTCACCGGCCGGAGCGGACCGCGCGACGGGCACGAGCACCACCGCGAGCGCGACGACGACGGCGGTGGGCAGCACCGGCAACACCCAGGCGTGGCGGAGGGTCACGCCCGTGATGGTCGCGCACCACCCCTGCGCCTGTCGCCGCGTTCGTGTTATTCCACCCCGAGCTCCCGGTCGATCGCCCCCGACACCAGCTCCCGCGCCCGCGCCACGCTGACCGAGCCGCTGTGCCACCGTTCGCCGAGCCCCTCCACCAGCGCGGTGAGCCGCTCCGCCGCCGCATCCGCGTCCTCGCCACCGGCCGCGCGGACCAGCTCGGCCACGTCGGCGTTCCACGCGCCGGTCGTGCGCTCCAGCGGCTCGCGCAGCTCCTCGCAGAACACCGCGCTGGCCCGCAGCTCACCCCACGCGACGCTGTTCTCCCGCACCTCATCGACGTCCTGCAGCTCGGCCAGCAGCAGCTCCCGCAACGCCTCACGCGGGTCCCGCGCGATCGTGCCGGTGTACTCGGCGGCGCGGTGGTTCACGTGCTCCAGCGCCGCGCGCAGGATGCCGGCCCGGTCCTTGAAGTGGTAGTAGATCAACGCCGTCGACACCCCGGCCTCGGCGGCGAGCTTGTCCACCCGCAGCCCGCGCACCCCGTCCTGCGCGATCACCCTGACCGCCGCGTCGAGCAGCTGGGCCCTGCGCTGCGACACGCTCACCTCGGTTCCTGTTGCGTCGTGCGGTGGCGACTACCGCCGTCTCCGCGGCTCCGCCCAGTGAGCAGGCCGGGTGAGCACCGCGGGGAGCTTCGTCCCTGCGTTGCCGCGCGCGGCGTTGACCTGCATCTGCGTCAGGAACAGGCTCGTGCTCAGGTCCGCACCCGACACGTCCGCGCCCCGCAGGTCCGCCCCGATCAGGTCGGCACCGCGCAGGTCGGCACCCGTGAGGTCCGCGCCGATCAGGTAGGCGCCGCGCAGGTCCGCGTCGACCAGCTTCTTGTTGCGCAGCCGGGCCCCGATCAGGTCCGCGCCGCGGTAGGACTTCGCACTCGACCGCAGCCGTTCGCTCGTGCGCAGCAGCAGGACGTCGACCTTCGCGCGGATCTCGGCGACGTCCAGCGCGAGAACGGTGTCCGGATCAGCCGAGGCACAGCCCTCGACCTCCGCGTACGCCGCGGTGAGGTCGTCGTGCGGGTCGCGCCGCTGGGCTTCGGCGAGGTACCAGAGCAGTTCGTGCAGCTGCCGCACGACGGGGAAGACGTCGAACATCTTCTGCCGCTCGGCGGTGCGCCAGTCGACACCTCCGAACACCGTCTGCGACACCCGCTGACCCGCACCGAAGCAGTCGTACACGGTGCAGCCGGTGTAGCCGGACGTGCGCAGCTTCGCGTGGATTCCGCAACGGTGATCGGCCAGCAGGTTGCGGCACGGCGTGCCCGCGTCCTTGGTGGCCGCGAAGTCCGCCGACCTCGCGAACGGCAGCGCCACGCAGCACAACCCGAAACAGGCGGCGCAGTCCGCCTTGAGCTCGTCCATCGCGGTCAGGATACGGGCCAGATCAATGCCATCACTCGCGACGGTCACCATGCGGCCAGAACACTGGGACGCGAGGGGACCGTGCACACCGAGGCGCACCACCGCGAGGCCGCCGGCACCGGTGCCCGCGTGGGGCGGGATGGGCGCGGTGCTGCGGCAGCGCAGTGACCTGCCGGGCGCCCACGAGTGGTTCCGGCACGGCGCCGAGCTGGGCGACGAGTACTCCGTTCTCAGCTCGGCGCGCGCAGGCTTCGCAGTTCGACCATCACCTCGTCCAGCTGGCGCTCGGCTCGTTCCGCACGCGCCAGCGTTTGCGCCCGTGCGTCCTCCACCGCCGCCAACGCCTGCCGCACCGCCGCCACCTGCTCGCCGCTCTCCCGCCGGACCTGCGCGAGCCGTTCGTCGACCTCGTCCCGCATCCGTTGCACCTCGGCGCGCGCGTCGGCCGCCGTCTGCTCGGCACGTTCCGCGCGCACCACGGCCTGATCGCGTGCCATCGCCGCCTTGCCCACGGTGTCCGCGGCGGCCTGGCGTGCCTGCTCGACCTGCGCCGCGGCCTCCGACCGGGCCTGGTCAGCGGCTGCCTGCGCCTGCTCGGCCGCCGCCTGAGCCTGCTCCACCTGGGCCTGGGCTTCGGCGCGGGCTTGTTCGATCTCCTTCGCCGCCTGCCGCCGTGCCTGCTCGGCGTGCTTCACCGCGTCCGCCCGCGCCTGCTCCACGGCCTCACCCGCAAGCCTCACCTTCTCCTCGGCCTCGGCCCTGATCTCCTCGACCACGGCCGCCGCCTGCACCCTGACCTCGGCGACCTCCGCCTCGGCCCGCTCCTTCGCGGCCTGCGCCTGCTCACGCGCCTCGTCCCGCTCGGTGAACGCCCGGTCCGCGGCCTCGTCGGCTTCCTCCGCGGACCGCACCGCCTGCTCGGTGACCACCTCGGCCGCCTTGCGTGCCTGCTCAGCGTCGTGGCGGCGCCGTTCCGCGGCCGCGAGGTCGGCCTGCGCCTCCGCGACCCGGCGAGCCGCCTCGGCCTCCGCCGCCTGGATCTGGCTCTCGGCGACGCTCGGGTCCGCCATCGCGTTGAGCTCACCGACCGCCCGCCCCAGCGTCTGCGTCATCTGCTCGGACAGCACCCGGAAGCGGTCGAGGAGCTCTTCAGCCCTGATCTTGGCGGTACCGGAGACCCTAGGCAGATTCGTCACGGTGACGACCTCCAGGTTTTGCTCCGCCCCTTTCTCGGCCGCCTCTTGGAGCCGTTGCCGTTCCCGCCATGCCCGCCAGCGCGTGTGCTCGGGCAGGTCGCAGTACTCCGAGGGCCTACCGGGGCCGCTACCTCGGAAAACGGGACGTTCGCAGCTTGGGAAGTTACAGCTCGTTTCCACGGGCAATATCGTAGCAGAATTACGTGTGTAGTTACGTTATGCGACGCAACGAAAACCAAATAAGCGTCTAGAACCTGACCGCCGATAATGTTCACTTATCGGCTGTCAGCATCCGGGGAGGCTGCCAACGAAACCGGTCCCCCGGCAGCCTCGAAACGCCCTGCGAAAACTGTGAACCGCCTACAAACTTCCCTAAGAGCGGCGATCGCGGAACGTGGCCCGCAGATCGCTCACCCACGCCTGCGGGTTCTCCCACGGGATGAAGTGCCCGCCACGCTCGTGGGCGTTGACGTTCACGTGGTTGAACCACGCCGCCTGCGGACCGCCGAGGAACGCCGCGACCCGCTCCTCGGCGGTGTGGATGCCCGGCGGGTTCTCGTAGGTGACGAACGTGAGCCCGACCGGCGCCTCCACGACCGGGGTGCGGGAGTGCGAGGGCTGCCACGGGTACCGGTTGGCGTTGGCGTAGTAGCGCATCGAGGTGGCGATGGAGTTCGTGACCCAGTAGATCGTCGCGTGCGTCAACAGGTCGTCCCTGGTGAACACGGACTCGACATCGCCGCCGTTGTCGCTCCACGCGGTCCACCGCTGCAGCAGCCACGCGAGCAGCCCGGCCGGCGAGTCGCTCAGCCCGTGCGCCAGCGTCGCGCCGTCGAGCATGTGCACGGCCAGGTGCGTCGCCCAGCGGCGGTCCATCTCGATGATGCGGTCGCGGACGTCGGCGGGCTGGTCGTCGGTCAGCGGGCGGTTGCGGGCGAAGTCCCAGGCGCGCGGGCCGGTGAAGAAGTCGAGCGGCAGGCCGGAGCCGATGTGGATGCCGTGCAGCGAGCCGGCGTACTTGTGGCCGAGCTGGCTGGAGACGATCCCGCCGATGTCGCACCCGCCGGCGGCGTACCGGTCATGTCCGAGGACGTCGGTCATCAGCGCGTGCCACAGGTCGGCGACCTTCCAGAAGTTGACGTCCGGGAACCCGGTGAGCGGACCGGGGAACCCGAAACCGGGCAGCGACGGCACGATGACCTCGAACGCGTCGGCCGGGTCACCGCCGTGCGCGGCCGGGTCGGCGAGCGGGCCGATGACCTTCGACCAGTGCCAGAACGTCCACGGCCAGCCGTGGGTGAGGATCAGCGGGATCGGCGCCGGGCCGCGTGCGGGTGCGCGCAGGAAGTGCACCGGGACACCGGCGACGGTCACCTCGTAGTGCTCGTGGGCGTTGATGGCGGCTTCGGCCGTGCGCCAGTCGTAGCCGTCGCGCCAGTACGCGACCAGCTCGCCGAGGTAGCCGGCCGGTACGCCGTAGGACCAGTCGTCGTTGCCCTCGTCCAGCGGCGCGCGGGTCCGCGCGAGGCGGGCGCGCAGGTCGTCGAGGACCTCGTCGGGCACGTGGATCGGGGTCGGGTGCAGCGGGAAGGCCTGCCCAGTGGTCATGACCTTCGTTCTACCCGCCGGTGCCGGCCGGGTTCAGGCGGGCCAGGCGCGCAGCAGCGAGTCGAGCGCGTCCACGGCGCGGGTCCACGACGCCTCGACCCCGCGCGGGTGGCTGTGGAAGGCGCCCGCCTGCTCCAGCGACACGTACCCGTGCAACGTGCTGTGCAGCAGCCGCACGGCGTCGGTCTGGTCGGGTTCCCACAGGTCGTAGCCGCGCAGCAACGCCCGTGTCAGCTCGGTGTGCCGCTCGGCCGCGCCGGTGGCCGCCGTGTCCGGGTCCAGTGCGATCCGCGTGGCCGCGTACCGGCCGGGGTGCTGTTTGGCGTAGCCGCGGTAGGCGTCGGCGAACGCGCGCAGCGCCTGCTTGCCGGAGCGGCCGGCCAGTTCGGCGGCGACGCGGTCGGCGAGTTCGGCCAGCGACTGGACGGCGACGCGGGTGCGCAGGTCGTGGGCGTTGCGGATGTGCGAGTACAGCGAGGCGTCCTTCACGCCGAAGTGGCGGGCGAGCGCGGACACCGTCACGTTGTCGAAGCCGACCTGGTCGGCCAGCTCCGCCGCCGCCTGCGTGAGGCGGTCGGCGGTGATCCCCGCGCGTGCCATGCACCACCCTTCCTAGGGCTCTTAATCATTTGCCTAGGACCTCTAGGTAAACCTACCGTCGAGGTCATGAAGCCGCTGACCGAACACGACATCCGCGCGTCCTTCGTCAATTCCACCAAGGGCGAGGCCAAGCGCATGCACGTGCCCCGCGATCTCGCCGACCGCCCGTGGGACGACCTGGACTTCCTCGGCTGGCGCGACCCTGCGGCACCCGACCGCTCCTACGTCGTCACCGAGCTCGGCGACCGGTTCGCGGGCGTGGCGCTGCGGCGGGCCGCCCAGTCCGGGCTGCCGCGCAAGTCGATGTGCTCGTGGTGCCTGACCACGCACTCCGGTGACGGCGTGTCGCTGATGACCGCGCGCAAGGCCGGCAAGGCGGGACAGCTGGGCAACTCGGTCGGCGTCTACCTGTGTGCGGACCTGGACTGCTCGCTGTACCTGCGGGGGCGCAAGGACGCCGGGTTCGGCGGGCGGATCCACGAGTCACTGGCGCTGGAGGACAAGGTCGACCGGCTGCTGGGGAACGTGGCGGCGTTCTTCGCGCGCGTCAGCTCCTAGGGACCGCCGTCTACAGCTCCAGCACGAGCTCGGCGGTGCACGCGCGGGCGCACGGCCACGGGTCGCCGCACTCGGTGCAGCCGGAGGTCGCGGGCAGGTGCGCCTCGAGCACGCTGACCGCCCGGTCGCGGTAGCGCTCCAGGTCCGACTCCCAGCCGTGGCGGGAGGACGCGGTCGCACTCGTCATCGTCATCAGTCCTCAGGGTTGTGCTGTAGGACACAGGATGCACCCGCGCGAGCGGTTGTGGGTGCGCAACGGGCGAACAGGTCCCGTTCCGGCAGGAAAGCGCACGGCACGTTCGCGCGGCGGGCCGGGCGGGACGTGACCTCCAGCCACGCCCCGCCCGCCCCCAGCCCGCACCACCGGCCCCCCGGTCGATGGCTGCCGGCGCCCCCGACGAACGCCGGCACCACCGTTGTATCGGTCCGGGATTTTTCACGTTCGGGCATCGGCGGCTAATCAACGGGAAACGTTCCACCGACCGGGGGACCCGCACCGCCCGCACGGCGAACCCGGTGCGCGGAAGGCGAATCTGGGCGGGTGCGGGCGGCATCATGTGGGCATGGACATACCGGCGGCGCTGGCCGCGGCCGCGCGTGGTGACCAGACGGCGTGGGATGCCCTGGTCAGGCAGTTCAGCGGGCTGCTGTGGTCGGTCGCCCGCGCCCACCGGCTCAGCGACGCCGACGCCGCCGACGCCGTGCAGTGCACCTGGATCAAGCTGGTGGAGCACCTCGACCGCATCGCGGAGCCTGAGCGGCTGGCGGGGTGGCTCGCCACCACGGCGCGGCACGAGTGCCTGCAGCTGATCCGGCGGTCGGGGCGGTTGCCGGAGCCGACCGAGATCGACGACTCCGCCGACCCCGCGCCGCCGGTGGACCACGCGCTGCTCGTCGGTGAGCGGGACGCGGCGCTGTGGCGGGTGTTCGAGGGGCTGCCGGACCGGTGCCGGCGGCTGTTGCGCGTGCTCATGGCGTCACCGCCGCCCGCGTACGCCGAGGTCGCGGCCGCGTTGGACATGCCGGTGGGCAGCATCGGGCCGATCCGGCAGCGGTGCCTGAACCGGCTCAGGGCGCTCGTCAGCGGCGAGCCGGTGCTGGAGGAGCGGTCATGAGCGAGGACGACGACTTCCTGGCCGAGCTGCGGGCGGCGGCGGACCGGTTCGACCCGGTGCCGGCCGGGGTGCTGCGCGACGCGAGCGCGGCACTGGCGCTGCGGGCGCTCGACGAGGAGCTGGCGGTGCTCGTGGAGAACGAGGCGGCGCTGGTGCGCGGTGACGACGGGCCGTTGCTGCTGGCGTTCGAGTCCGAGCGGGTGACGCTGAACCTAGAGATCAGCGGCGACACCGTGCGCGGGCTCGTCACCGGCGCGGTGGGCGAGGTGGTGGTGGAGACACCGCGGTCACGGCGTTCCACCCCGGTCGTCGACGGCTGGTTCACGGTCACGGACGTGCCGTCCGGGCTGGTCAGGGTGCGGGTGACCGCCACGGACGGCACCGTCGTGGTGACCCAGTGGGCGCGCTTCTAGAGCAGGACCCGCACGTCGAACGGGCCGTTGACGCCCCACGCGTGCCGGGTCTCGCACCGGCCGAGCAGCACGTCCCGCGCGGCCGTGGCGGTCAGGCCGCTCTCCATCAGCGCACCGATCCGCCCGGTCACCGCGGCGGCCGCGAACGAGGTGCCCGACCACGTCGCGAACCCCTTCTCGAACGGGCCGTGCACGTCCTCACCGCGGGTGAAGACCGTGATCCACCGGCCGCAGGCGCTGAACTCGGCGATCTCCCCGCTCGCCGTGGTCGCGCCGACCGAGAGGACGCCCGCGTCGGCGGCCGGGTAGTTGCGCAGCGGTGAGGCGTTGTTGGGCACCGCTGCGACGACCACGACGTCACCGGCCAGTGCGTCGAGCGCGGCCCGCAGACCCTCGGGGGTGCCCTGTTCGGAGAGGCTGCCGCCGAACGACAGGTTGATCAGCTTGATGTCGGGCCGGTTCAGGTTCTCCAGCGCGGCCACGACCTGGGTGTCGTCGTCGGGTCCCTCGACCAGGGCGCGGCGCAGGACGACCGTGGCGGTCTTCGCGTGGTCGAGGACCACCCCGGCGACGAACGTGCCGTGCCCGGAGCCCGCCGCCTCGACGTGGTCGTCGTCGACCTCGACGTGACCGTCGAGCCACGGGTGCGGCGCGTAGCCGGTGTCGACCACGCCGATCTTCAGTGCGGCGTCCGCCGCCGGCAGCGGCACCCTGGTGATGGTGCTGACCGCCTGGGCGAGGCCGTAGGCGTGCGGGTCTCTGCCGCCCATGGTGTCCACTCCCCTCCTGCGTCCGGATGAGCATGTCCGAAGCTTGATGCCGCGGCAACGGATAGCTGATACACACCGCCTATGACGCTCGTCCGTGCGGAGCAGGCGAAGGACCTCGCCTACACCTCACCGGCGCGTGCCCGCCGCCTGGCCGAATCCGTACGCGGCAGGACGGACGCGGAGACCGAGTCGGTGGCGCTGCACGCCCTGGGCATGGCGGCCTCGGCGGTGGGGCGGCTCGACGAGGCCGAACGGCACCTGCGCGCGGCCGTGTCGGTCGCGTCGGTGGCGGGGCTGGTGGTGCGGGCCGCGCAGGCGCGGGGGTCGCTGGGGTACGTGCTGACGCTGACCGGGCGCACGGCGGAGGCGTTGCGGGCGCTGGCCGACGTGCCCGAGCAGGTCGACGGGGTGACCGCGGCGCGGCTGCTGATGCAGCGGGCGCTGGTGCTCACCGAGATCGGCCGGTTCGCCGAGGCCGCCGACGGGTTCGCCGCGGCGCTGGCCGCGAACCCCGGTGACCCGCTGCTGGAGGCGACGATCCGCAACAACCGGGGCCTGCTGCGCGCGCACCGGCGGGACTGGCGGGGTGCGGCGGAGGACCTCGACCTCGCCGAGTCGCTGTACGTCGCCGCCGGTCACACCGGGCGGACCGCGATGGTGTTCCACAACCGCGGGGTGGCGTTCGAGGCACGCGGCGACGTGCCGGCGGCGCTGGCCGCGTTCGACGAGGCGGCGGCCCGGTACGCGGCGGCCGGGCGGGACCCGGGGTTGCTGCCGATCGAGCGGGCCGAGGCGTTGCTGTCGGTGCGGCTGGTCGCGGAGGCCCGGTCGGCGGCCGCGGCGGCGGTGGCGGCGTTCACCCGGCAGCGCAACTTCGTGGACGTGGTGCAGGCACGGCTGGTGCTGGCGCGGGTGGAGCTGGTGGCGGGGGACCCGGTCGCGGCACTGGCCTCGGCGGTGTCGGCGGGGCGGTCGGCGCGGCGGCAGGGGCGGCCCGCGTGGGCGGCGTTCGCCGGGTACCTGGCGTTGCGGGCGCGGTGGGAGCGGGGGTCGGCGTCGCTGCGGTCCGCGCGCCGGGTCGTCGAGGCGCTGGCCGGTGAGGGCTGGGTGGTCGCGGCGCTCGACGCGCGGCTGATCGTGGCGCGGCTGGCTCTGCAGGCACCGCGGCACCGGGCGGTGGCGCGCGCGGAGCTGACCGCCGTCGCTGCGGCCGCCCGCACCGGTCCGGCGGAGCTGCGCGCACGGGCCTGGCACGCGACGGCCCTGCTGCGGCTCGCCGACGGTGACGTGAAGGGTGCCGAGGCGGCGCTGCGGTCCGGGGTCGACGTGCTGGCGGCGTTCCGCAACGGTCTGGGCGCGACGGAGCTGCGGGCGCACGCGTCCGGGCTGGCGGGCGAGCTGGTCGCCACCGGCACGCGGCTGGCCCTGGCCGGCGGCCGTCCCGCCGCGGTGTTCGGGTGGGCGGAGCGGTGGCGGGCGGGGGCGTTGCGCGTGCGCCCGGTGCGGCCGCCCGACGACGACCGGCTGGCCGACGACCTCGCGGAGCTGCGGCAGGTCATGGCCGCCGGAGACCTGCGCCGGCAGGCCGAGCTGGAGCAGGCGATCGGGGCACGGGCCCGGCACGCGACCGGCATCCGTGCCGCCGACCCACCGCCGTCGCGCACCCGGCTCAGCACGGCGCTGGGCGATCACGTGCTGGTCGAGTACGTCGAGTCCGACGGGCGGCTGCACGCGGTCGTCCTCGATCGCGGCAGGGTCCGGTTGCTCGACGCGGGCCCGGCCGAGGCCGCCGCACGGGAGGTGCAGGCGCTGCGGTTCGGCATCAACCACCTCGCGCACCGCATCGGCTCCGACCGCACCCGCAAGGCCATCGAGGAACGCCTCGGCCAGGCCGCCGACCGCCTCGACCGGCTCCTGCCCGCGACGAGGAAACCGCTGGTCATCGTGCCGACCGGTGCGTTGCACGCACTTCCGTGGCCCGCGCTGCCCAGCTGCCGGGGCCGGGCGGTGACCGTCGCGCCGTCCGCGGCGCTGTGGCTCAGGGCCGCGGAGTCCGACCACGTCACCGGGCGCACGGTGCTGGCCGCCGGACCGGGCCTGCGCCACGCCGTGGCCGAGGTCGAAGCCCTGAAGCGCCGCTACCCGCACGCCGAGCGGTTCACCGGCAGGAGGGCGACCACGGCGAACCTGCTGCACGCCCTCGACGGCGCCGAGCTCGCGCACATCGCCGCGCACGGCCGGTTCCGCGCGGACAACCCGCTGTTCTCGACGCTCACCCTCGCCGACGGTCCGCTCACCGTCTACGACCTCGAAGGACTGCGCCGGCCGCCGCGGCAGGTGATCCTGTCCGCGTGCGAGGCGGGCAACTCGGGCATCCGTCCGGGTGATGAGCTGCTCGGCCTCGCCGCGGCACTGCTGGCGCTGGGCACCAGGACCCTCATCGCCTCGGCGGTGTCGGTGCCCGACGACACCAGCAAGGCGCTGATGCTGCGCTACCACCGGGAGCTGGCGGCCGGCCGTGCCCCGGCGGAGGCGTTGGCGAAGGCGCAGCGCACCTGGACCGAGGCGGTGTTCCAGTGCTACGGCGCGTCTCTGCCCTGACAAAACGGTCCGACGGGTGCGGTGCGCTCAGGTCTCCGTGCGATCACGCGTGGAGAACCGCCCGCAGCCCGTCGATGCCCGTGAAGTGGTGCCCGCGCATCCCGGCTCGCCGCGCCGCCTCGACGTTCTCCAGCCGGTCGTCCACGAACAGGATCTCGTCGTCGCCGAGGCGTTCCCGGCACCACTCGAACGCCTCGATCGACGGTTTCGCGTGTCCGATGCGGCAGGAGAACGCCCGCAGCTCGAACAGGTCGAGCCACGGGTAGCGGCGTTCGAAGTCGCGGGCGTGGTCCTCGGGGATGTTCGACAGCAACGCGATGCGCCTGCCCGCGGCGTGCAGTGCGCCGAGCAGGGCGACCATCTCGTCGTCGACCTCGGTCCAGCTCGCCACGTCCTGCTCGACCATCGGCGGGTACCCGACGCGCCGCCAGTACTCGGCGGCGGTCACGTCGCCGCGGTCGTAGGCGGGGCGGTGCGCCCAGTAGGCCTGCCAGAACGCCGGGTCGGTGCTCATGGTGTCCATCACCGCCCGGGACTGGTCGCGGGCGATCACCCCGAACATGTCGAACAGCACGATCACGCCGTCACCACCGCCACGCCCGCCGCCGTCAACCCGTCGTCGCCGTCCGCATCGGTCACCACGGCGTCCAGGGCGGACACCGGTGCCACGAACGCCAGCGCGGTGCGCGTCAGCTTCGAGGCGTCGGCCGCGGCGATCACGCGCCGGGCCGACGAGATCGCCGCGCGCTTGACCGCGGCGTCGTCCAGGTCGAACGCGGTCAGGCCCTGCTCGGCGGAGAGGCCGCAGCAGCCGATGACCGCCGTGTCGAAGCGCAGCGACTGCAGCGACTGCAGGGTCAGCGGTCCGGTCAGCGCCAGCTCCCCCGCGCGCGGTGTGCCGCCGGGGATCAGCAACGTCAGCGACGGGCCGCCCACCAGCGCGTTCACCGCGTGCAGCGACAGCGGCATCACGGTCAGACGGCGCGCATGCAGCACGTGGGCGACCTCCACGCACGTGGTGCCGCTGTCGAGCACGACCGACTCGCCGTCGGAGAGCAGGCTCGCGACGACCCCGGCGATGCGGCGCTTGGCGTCCAGCGCCTCCTCCGAACGCAGTGCGTACGGTGGTTCAGACCCGCGCAGCAGCAGGCTGCGCGCACCACCGCGGTAGCGCTCCAGCACGCCTTGCGCGGCGAGCACCTCCAGGTCGCGGCGGATCGTCATCTCGGACGCGCCGGTCAGCGACGCGAGCTCCGCCACACCGAGGGAGCCGGCGTCGCGCACGGCCTCGGTGATCTGCCTCAGTCGGGACACACTCGCGATTGAACACCAGCTGTGTTCGAAGTTCAAACTTTCAAACACGCGGATTGTTCGTTAGCGTGAAGCATGTGAACGCTCTCAGGGCCGCGCGGGTGGCCACCTTCACGTACTTCGCACTCAACGGCTTCCTGCTCGGCATGTGGATCGTGCACATCCCCACGGTCGAGCGCCGGGTCGGCATCGACCACGCGGAGCTCGGCCGGTTGCTGCTGGTCCTCGGGCTCGGCGCGTTCATCGGCATGCGGGCCGGCGGCTGGCTGACCGACCGGTTCGGCGCGCGCACCGTCACCCCGCTCGCGGGCGTGCTGTGCAGCGCGGCCGTCGTGCTGCCGGGGCTCTCCACCGGTGAGCTGGCGCTCGCCGCGGCGTTGCTGGCGTTCGGGTTCGGCAACGGCGTGCTGGACATGGCGATGAACGGGCACGCGGTCGTCGTCGAACGCGAGTACGCGCGCCCGGTGATGTCGGCCTTCCACGCGACCTGGTCGCTGGGCGGTGTCGCCGCCTCCCTGGTCGGCGCGCGCACGCTGAGCTGGGAGCTCTCGCCGGCCACGACGCTCGCGGTGGTCGCCGTCGTCGGCGTGGTGGTCAGCCTCGTCACGGCACCGGCGTTGTCGCACGGCGCGACGACCATCCCGCACGAAGGCGACGAGGACCAGCCCAGGACGAAGAAGAAGGTGCCGCTGCGGATCTGGGTCATGGCGGGGCTCGCGTTCATGGTGATGCTCAGCGAGGGCGTCGCCAACGACTGGAGCGTGCTGCACCTGCAGGACGTCCTGGGCGCCGAACCGCAGATCGCCGCGATCGCCTACGGCGCCTTCGCGACCACCATGACCGTCGGGCGGCTGCTGGCGGACCGGGTCACCGCGAAGATCGGGCCGATGGCGGTGCTGCGCTGGGGTGCGGTGATCGCGGCGGCCGGGTTGCTGCTGGCGGCGTTCGCACCGTGGACCGGCCTGGCGATCGCGGGCTGGGCGGTGGCCGGCGCCGGGTTGTCCGGCACGGTGCCGCAGCTGTTCAGCGCGGCCGGGCACAGCGACCCGAGCTCCGCGGCGGTGAACATGTCGCGGGTGGCGGGCCTGGGCTACATCGGCGTGCTCGCCGGGCCCGCGGTGATCGGCTGGCTCACGCACCTGATGCCGCTCAACGTCGCGTTCGTGCTGCCGGTGCTGTTCTGCGTGGTCACGGCGTTCGCGGCCGGTGTGCTCAGGCCCGCGGCCACCGAGGTCGAACGCACCGCCGACCCCGTGCACTGACGGAACGGGCGCGGCACGCCGGAAAGGCCTCGATCTTTCCGGCGTGCCGCAGCGCTCGCAGGTGATTCACTGTCCCGCATGGATCTCCCCGAACTGGACCTCGCCGCGCTGGACCTGACCACCGCGCACCTGGCCGACGCCTGCATCCGCACCGGCGTCCCGGTCCGCACCGCCACCCTCGCCCCGGTCGTCCCCGGCAGCAGGGTCGCCGGCCGCGTCCTGCCCGCCCGCCACGCCGGCAGCGTGGACGTCTTCCTCGAAGCCGTCGAGCGCAGCGCACCCGGTGACGTGCTCGTCGTCGACAACGACGGCCGCACCGACGAGGCGTGCATCGGCGACATGGTCGTGCTGGAGGCCCAGGCCGCGCAGCTGCGCGGCCTGGTGGTCTGGGGCCTGCACCGCGACACCTCGGACATCCGCGCGATCGGGCTGCCGGTGTTCAGCCTCGGCGCGAACCCGACGGGGCCGCTGAGCCTGCGCGACCGGGCACCGGAGGCGCTGTCGACCGCCCAGGTCGACCAGTGGACCGTCACCAGCGGCGATGTCGTGTTCGGCGACGACGACGGCGTGCTGTTCGTGCCCGCCGACCAGGTCGAGACCGTGATCGCCAAGGCGCGGGGCATCCGCGACGTCGAACGGGCGCAGGCGCAGCGCGTGCGGCAGGGTGAGTCCCTGCGCAGCCAGCTGCGGTTCGACGAGTACCTCGCGAGCGGGCTCACGTTCCGCGAGCACCTGCGCGAGATCGGCGGCGCAGTCGAGGAGTGAGGACCGCGATCGCGCAGCTCCGGTATGCGGGTCGCGACCCCGTGTCGAAAAGGTCCTGAGCCCTTCGACGGACCGGTGACAACGCCAGCCGCGGAGAGGAAGCGCAGAGATGGACTGGACCCTCGAGGTCGTCGTCGTACCGGTGTCGGACCTGGACCGGGCGAAGCACTTCTACGCAGAACAGCTCGGGTTCGTCGTCGACCACGACACGACGTTCGACGAGAACACGCGCATCATGCAGCTCACGCCACCCGGCTCCGGCTGCTCGGTGGTGATCGGCAAGGGGATCGTGAAGGGCGAGCCCGGCACGCTCAAGGGCGTCCAGCTCGTGGTCTCCGACCTGGAGAAGGCCCGCGCGCAGCTCGTCGAGCGCGGGGTCGAGGTCAGCGAGATCGTGCGGATGAACGAGAAGGACGGCGGGTCGTTCGTGTTCTTCGACGACCCGGACGGCAACAGCTGGGCCGTGCAGGAGATCAGGGCCCGCGCGACCGGTGGGGAGTGGAAGTGAAGTACATGCTGGTCAGCTACGGCGGCGCCCAGGAGGACTGGGAGGGGCTCGCCGCGTGGACCGACGAGGACATGCACCGGATGATCGGGTACATGCGCGACCTGGACGCCGAGCTGCGCGCCACCGGTGAGCTGCTGCAGTCCGAGGGGCTCAGCGGGCCCGCGCGGGCGTTCGTGGTGCGCGGCGGCGAGGACGGCGTGCCGAACGTGGTCGACGGGCCGTTCGCCGAGTCCAAGGAGGTCATCGCCGGCTACTGGGTGGTCGACGTGGACAGCCGCGAGCGGCTGCTGGAGATCTGCCAGAAGGCCTCGGCGTGCCCCGGCCCCGGCGGGAAGGTCCTGAACCAGCCGATCGAGGTGCACCCGATCATGGGCGCCCCCGACGTCGACCAGGACACCCTGGCGCCGTACAAGCAGTGACCGGGACGGGGTCGGACCGCTCAGGCCCGACCCCTCCAGCCTCAGCCGTGCGGGTAGCCGCTGACGTAGAGGACCTGGCCGGTCACGAAGTCGGCGTCCTCGGCGGCGAAGAACAGCACCGCACGCGCGATGTCGTGCGGTGTGCCGATCCGCCCGACCGGGATCGACCTGCGCACCACTTCGAGGTGTTCGTCCATGGTGCGCCCGGCCCGCGCGGCGCTGACCTCCGTCATGCCGGTCCGCACGGTGCCGGGACCGACGGCGTTGACGGTGATGCCGTGCGGTGCGAGGTCGAGCGCGGCACCGCGGGTGAGCCCCTCGACACCGGCCTTCGCGGCGACGTAGTTGATCCGCTCGCCCTGCACGATCGCGGAGATGCTGGAGATGGTGACGATCCGCCCCCACCCGGCGTCCCGCATCGCCGGCGCGGTGGCCTTGAGCATCAGGAACGCGCCGCGCAGCACCGTGCCCTGCACCGCGTCCCAGTCCTCCAGGGACATGTCCAGCGGGTGGTTGTCCCGCGCGAACCCGGCGTTGTTGACCAGGATCTCCACCGGCCCGAACGCCGCGACGACCTCGGCCACCGCCGCGTCCACCGAAGCCGGGTCGCTGACGTCGCACTCCACCGCGACCGCCTGCCCACCCGCCTCGGCGATCCGGCCGGCGACCGCGCGGGCGCCCTCGACGTCGCGGTCCACCACGGCGACCCGGTGACCCAGCTCGGCCAGCTCCTGCGCGATACCGGCGCCGATTCCCGATCCAGCGCCGGTGACCAGCGCGACACGTGACTGCATGTGGTCAACCTGCGCGAGGCCGGTCCCGTCCGCAACCGGGTTTCGCGAACGGTGCGGCATCACCAGATGAGCAACGGCTCAGGCCAGCGCGCGTGCGACGGCGGCTTCGACGTGCAGCCGGGTCGTGGGGAACACCGGCAGCGGCACATCGTGCTGGCTGATCAGCAGCTCGATCTCGGTGCAGCCGAGGATCACGCCCTGCGCGCCCTCGAACCGGCTGATCACGTCCTGGTAGGCGCGCCGCGACTCGTCCTTCACCACACCCAGGCACAGCTCGTCGTAGATGATCCGGTGCACGGTCGCGCGGTCCTGCGGGCTGGGCAGCAGCACCGTGAGGCCGTGCTGCTCCAGGCGTTCGCGGTAGAACGGCTGGTCCATGGTGAACCCGGTGCCGAGCAGCCCGACGGTGGTGAGCCCGGCTTGCGTGATGGCGGTGGCGGTGGTGTCGCCGAGGTGGACCACCGGGATGTCGACGGCGGCCTGGACCTCGTCGAACACCTTGTGCATGGTGTTGGTGCAGATGAGCAGGAAGTCCGCGCCGCCGGCCTGCACGAGCCGCGCGGCGTCGGCCAGTGCCTTCGCCGCGTCGTCCCACCTGGCCTCGACCTGCATGCGTTCGATCTCGGCGAAGTCGACGGAGTGCAGCACGACCTTGGCCGAGTGCAGGCCGCCCAGCCGTTCGCGCACGACGGTGTTGGCGAGCCGGTAGTACTCCGCGCTGCTCTCCCAGCTCATGCCGCCGAGCATCCCGATGGTCAACATGCCGTCAGTCAAGCACTCCAGCGCGCGTCGCGTCCGGTCTTGGCGAGCAGCCGTTCGAACGCGGTGGCGTCGGCGGGTGGTTCGGTGGGGGCCTGGAAGACGTTCCACTCCAGGGCGGTGGGGCCCATCTGCTCGACGAGGCCCTCGACGGCGGTGAGCACCTCGGGGTCGGGTTCGAACCGCTGACCGGTGGCCTGTGCGAGGTCGGAGGCGTGGATGGTGAGGTCGAGCAGCGCGAGCCCGCCGACCACGGAGGCGGGCAGGTTCATGGTGCCGGCGATGCCCTCGTCCGCTCCGGGCTGTCCCCAGGCCTCGACGAGCCGGGCGGTCTCGGCCGGGTACTGCGCGCGCCAGTCCGGGTAGTGCGGTGTGGTGCTGAAGTCGGCGTCCTGCTTGACGGCGAGCTTCTGGAACTCGACGACGACGTGCAGCAGGTGGTCGAGCAACGCGCGCACGTCGTAGTCGGCGCACGGGGTCGGCTTGGTCAGGTCGTCGTCGCTGATGGTCGCGATGACGGGCAACGCGTGGTCGCGGGCCCGGTCGAGCAGAACGCTGAGCTTCATGGTGAGGACGGTAGGACGCGGCGTGGGGACGTTCTTGAAGAAACGCGCCACATAGGATTCCCGGCGTGCAGGGGCCGCGCCGGGACACACGGGGGATCGTCGACGCACGGGAGCTCTTCGCCCGTGTCCGGTTCCGCCGCCGCCTGCCCGCGCCCGAGCTGCGGCCGTACCTGGAGCACTACTGGCTCATCGACGGCGAGCTGGACACGCCCTACACCTCGCACGTCGTGCCGCACCCGTCGGTGAACGTCGTGTTCGAGCACGGCCACGAGCACCCGGAGATCGCCGGGGTCGGGCTGGGGTTGTTCAGCCGGGAGCTGCGCGGGCGGGTGCGGGTCGCCGGGGTCCAGTTCCGGCCGGGCGGGTTCCGGCCGTTCCGCGCGGAGCCGGTGTCGCGGTGGACCGGGCGGCACGTGCGGCTGACCGACGTGCCCGCGGCGCTCGTGCTGGCCGTGGAGGGCGAGGATGATCGGGTGGCGGCGCTGGACGCGTTCCTGCTGGGCCTCGGACCGGTCGCCGACCCGCAGGCGGCGCTCGCGGTGGAGCTGGTGCAGCGCATCCGCGAGGACCGGGAGATCCGCCGGGTCGCTGACTTCGCCCGTGCCGAGGGCGTGGCGGTGCGGACGTTGCAGCGGCTGTTCGCCGACTACGTGGGGGTCAGCCCGAAGTGGGTGATCCTGCGCTACCGCATCCACGAGGCGCTGGAACGGGCGGAGACCGACGTCGAGTGGGCCGGGCTCGCCGCCGACCTCGGCTACAGCGACCAGGCGCACCTGGTCCGCGACTTCACCCAGACCGTCGGCGTCTCCCCCACCGCCTACGCCAGGGCGCTGACCTGAAAACGGTTCGACGCCGCCGCCGGCCCCTGCCACAGTGCCCGCTGTGACGACCGAACTCCTCACCGCCGAGGACGTGCGCCTGATGCAGGGCCTGGCTCAGCGGGTCACCGCGGTCCGCCCGGAGCTGGTCAACAGCGACGCCTCCTACGGTGAGCTCGCGTGGAACTGGGGCAAGGACCACGCCACCGAGGGCCACGCCTGGGTGCGCCGGCTCTGGTTCGCGGGCGACGACCTGGTGGCCTGGGGATGGGCGCAGCTGCCGCGCCGGGTGGTCCGCCGTGACGGTTCGGTCAGGGACGTCACCGGCGCCTACCTCGCCCACCAGGTGCACCCCGGCCACCCGGCGCTGCTGGACGAGGTGGTCGACTGGTTCGACGGCGTCGCACCGGGTGTCGACCGCACGGTGCTGCCCAACGCCGACGACGAGGCCGCCCTCGCGCGGTGGACGGCGCACGGCTACGAGGTTGATCGGGACTCGCTCGGCGGCTGGACCCAGCTCAACGAACGCGACCTCACCGAGATCGCGCAACCCGTGCTGCCGGCCGGTTTCCGGTTCCGCACCGCCGACGAGGCCGGTCCGGAGGCGGTGGTGCGGGCGCACGTCGACGCCTGGGCCGGCTCGACGTACTCGCTGCGGTCCTACGAGGGTGTCCGGCAGACGGCCGCTTACCGCGGTGACCTGCACGTCCTGGTCGAGGCGCCGGACGGGACGATGGCGTGCTCAGCGATCATGTGGCTCGACGAGGTCAACCGGACCGCCGAGTTCGAACCGGTCGGCACCCATCCGGAGCACCGCAGGCGTGGCCTGGCCAGCGCGGTGTTGCTGCACGGCATGGGGCTCGCGCGGGCGGCCGGGGCGGTGCACGTGACGGTCGCGTGCCTGGGCGCGGAAGAGCACCCGTCGGCACGGGAGCTGTACTACGGCGTCGGGTTCCGGCTGCTGTCGCGCGACCTGCCGCTGATCAAGCGGGCGGACAGCGCCTGATCGGCCACACCACGGCTCACCTCGCCAGTGCGCGTCCGATCGCGGCCACCGCCGTCGTGATGTCGCCCGGTGTCGTCGCCGCGTACCCCAGCACCAGCCCCGG
The DNA here is from genome assembly GCF_055607425.1 of Lentzea sp. NPDC037011. Lineage (NCBI taxonomy): Bacteria > Bacillati > Actinomycetota > Actinomycetes > Pseudonocardiales > Pseudonocardiaceae > Lentzea > Lentzea sp. NPDC037011. Next base: position 217,408 of record NZ_JBVJRT010000004.1, read on the forward strand.
CGCGTGCTCGGTCTGGCAGTGCCACGACAGCGGCTGCACCTTCACCCCGCCGGCGAGCACCCGCGCCCGGTTCTTCGCGGTGTCGTTCGCCGCGCTGGGGGTGACGCTCGCGCTCACGTGAGGCAGGCGGCGGCGCGGTCGAGCAGCAGGGTGCGCTCGCGTTCGTTGCGGGTCAGGCCCGCCGCCTTCTCGAACTCCGCCCGTGCCTCGTCGGTGCGGCCGAGCTTGAGCAGGAAGTCGCCGCGCACGCTGGGCAGCAGGTGGTAGCCCTGCAACGCCTTCGCGCCCGCGATCTCGTCGACGAGCGCGAGCCCGGCGGCCGGTCCGTAGGCCATGGACAGCGCCACCGCCCGGTTGAGCTCGACCACCGGCGAGGGCGAGAGCCGTGCGAGCACCTCGTAGAGCGCGGCGATGCGCCGCCAGTCGGTGTCCTCGGGCCTGCGGGCGCGGGCGTGGCAGGCCGCGAGCGCCGCCTGCACGTAGTAGGGGCCGGGCGGCTGGTTGAGCGCCTCTGCCCGTTCCAGCGCCGCGAGGCCGCGGCCGACGAGCAGCCAGTCCCACCGGGCGCGGTCCTGCTCCAGCAGCAGGATCGGCGTGCCGTCGGGGGCGGTGCGGGCCTGGGAACGGGAGGCCTGGATCTCCATCAGCGCCACCAGGCCGTGGACCTCGGCCTCCTTCGGCGCGAGCTCGGCGAGCACCCGGCCCAGCCGCAGCGCCTCCGCGCACAGCTCCGGCCGCATCCAGTGGTCGCCCCGGGTGGCGGAGTAGCCCTCGTTGAAGATCAGGTAGATGACCTCGAGGACGCTGGCAAGGCGGGCGGCGAGCTCCGGTCCCTCCGGCACCTCGAACGGCACCCCGGCCTCGGCCAGCGCCTTCTTCGCGCGCACGATCCGCTGCGCCACCGCGGTGTCGCTGACCAGGAACGCCCGCGCGATCTCCTCGGTCTTGAGGCCGCCGAGCATCTTGAGCGTCAGCGCGACCCGCGCCTCGGTGCCCAGCACGGGGTGGCAGGCGGTGAACATGAGGCTGAGCAGGTCGTCGCCGATCTCGTCCTCGACGCCCTCACTGGCGTCCGGTGAGGACTCCCGGACGCCGCGGCCGATCTCCTCGACCTTGCGGTTGAAGTTCTCGCGGCGGCGGATCTGGTCGACGGCCCGGCGCTTGGCCGTGGTCGTCAGCCACGCGCCGGGGTTGTTCGGCACTCCCTCGACCGGCCACTGCTCCAACGCCGCGACCAGCGCGTCCTGTGCCATCTCTTCGGCCAGGCCGACGTCGCGCACGTACCTGGCGAGCGCGGCGATGACCTTCGCCGACTCCATCCGCCAGACCGCGTCGATCGTCCGGTGCACCGAGGTCGTAGCCCCCATGGGGGCATCAGACCACAGCCACCTGCCGGATTTCCACGACGCACCCGGCCACCGGGATGCGCCGCACGCGTTCGACCGCTTCGGCGTGGTCGCGCACGTCGATCAGCCAGTACCCGCGCACCGGCGCACCCGTTGTGACGCGGCCGTTCCCGTCGACGGCGCCGGCGCGCAGGTCGGCCGCGTCGAGCAGCACCCCCGCCCGCGCCAGCGCGTCGCAGTACCTCGTGGCGAACGGCAGCTCAGCCGCCGTCCTGACGATCACCAGAAACCGCACCGGGTCCTCCTCGTCGCGCGTCCCCCGCGGGAACGTCGATCGAGGAGCCGCCGAAATCGACGGCGTGGTCGCGCGCCCATGCCGCGAACGTGCGGTAGGGCCTGCCGGTGACGGTCTCGAAGTCCGGCTCCACCGCGAACTCGTAGTCGGAGAAGTCGTCCGCGTCGCCGCCCTCGTAGCCGCCGAGGCCCAGGACGTAGCGGGCGATCTCCTCCGGCCAGCCCACGCTCACGTAGTAGGCCAGTGCCTGCTCGACCGTGACGTCGGCGAAGCGCAGCTCCCGCCCGAGCACCTCGCCGATCGCCCGCGCCATCTCGCGTTGCGTGAGCGGCGCGGGGCCGCTGAGCGTGTAGGCCTTGCCGTCGTGGCCGTCCTCCAGCAGCGCGGCGACCGCCACGTCGGCGACGTCGGCCTCGTGGATCGGCTGGCCGAGCTCGTCGGGATTGGGGTGCACGATCGTGCCGTCGGCGCGGATCGACGGCGCCCACAGGTCGACCTTGTTGACCGCGAACTCGCCTGGCCGCACGTGCGTCCATGCCACGCCGGAGGCCTCGACCGCCTGCTCGACCGGCAGGTGGTGGGTCCGGTCGTAGCCGTGGGTCACCGCGCCCGAGGACAACGTGACGATCCTGTGCACACCGGCCCGCACGGCCAGGTCGACGACACGGTGCGCCGTGGGCGGGTGCGCGAACAGGTAGAGCTTGTCGACGCCGTCGAACGGGATGCCGCCGGGGTCGTCGAGGTCGCCGCGCACCACCTCGACGCCGTCCGGGAAGCTCGCCTTCGCGGGGTCGCGGGTCATCGCCCGCACGCGAGTGCGGTCCGCGAGTCCCCGCACCACCAGCCGGCCGACGTTGCCGGTCGCCCCGGTCACCAGGACCGTCATCGCAGGCCTTCCTCGATGCCGTCGAGCAGCTTGGTCAGGCCGTAGTCGAACGAGCCGCGCACCTGCTCGGCGAGCGTGCCGCCGGTGTCGTAGGCGCCGGCGTTCCACAGGGTCGTCATCGTCGGGTAGCGCTCCACGTCGAAGTAGTCGTCCCAGAACAGCTGCCGCGCGTGCCACCAGGAGTCGCCGGACTCGCCGGTGACCTGTTCGAGCTGCTGGTCGTCGACCTCGGCGGCCGCGGCGCCGTGCACGAACCCCTCGACGGCGGTGTGCGCGACGATGACCTGCCGCGGTTCGAGCCCGGAGTCGGCCAGCGCGGCCAGCACGAACTCCTGCCCGTCCATCAGGCCCGGTCCGAGCGGTGGCCGCACCATCGACACGTCCCGCATCCACGGGTGCGCCTGGTAGACGGCGCGGGTGCGGTCGGCGTAATGCTGGATGCGTTCCCGCCACGTGCCCTCGGCGCTCAGGTCGCGTTCCTGCAGCACCGTGTCGGCCATCAGGTCGATGAGCTCGGCCTTGCCGGGCACGTGCCCGTAGAGCGACATCGTGCCGACGGTGAGCTCCTGTGCGACGCGCGCCATCGACATCGCCGCGAGTCCTTCGCGGTCGGCCACGGCGATGGCGGCCGCGACGACCTGGTCGACGCTCACCTTGGGCTTCCTGCCGACCGGTTTGGGCTCCGGCGGCCGGCGCCAGAGCAGTGCGATGGTCTTGGCGGCGTCTCCTGCGCCGCTGCGTTCGACGGCCATGCGTCCCCCTCATTTCCGTAGGCCATGCGGAAACAATACCGTACGTCATACGGAAACTGGGGTCAGTTCGTGCCGAGCCGCGCCCGGAGGTCCGTCACCTGGGCTTTCGCGGCGGTCAGGTCGTCCTGCAGCCGGACGATCACGATCGCGGAGGCCAGCGGGTGACCGTCGTCGAACAGCGCCCGGAAGCGCTGGGCGAGGCCGAGCTGACGGCGGGAGTAGCGGCGGTGACCGCCGTCGGAGCGCTGCGGCACGAGGACGTCGGCCGCGTCGAGGCTGCGCAGGAACGCCTGCTGCACGCCGAGCAGCTCGGCCGCCCTGCCCATGCTGTAGGCCGGGTAGTCCTCGTCGTCGAGGTCGCTGAGCGGCACGCCGGACTCCTCTATCGGGTGGTTGACTAAACCTACAGTGCGCGCTACAAAAAATATGTACCTGCTAGCTCTTCATCGAGGAGTGGTACAAGGTGCTGACGACCGGTGAGAGGGCGTTCGCGGACCTGGTGTACGCCGACCCGGCGTGGGTGAGCGCGGAGTTCGAGGCGATCATCGACGCCAACTTCGGTACGACACCGAGACCGCGTCACCACCGCCCCGCGGCCGCCGTCGGGTTCGCGGAGCCCGCGGCACTGCGAGGGGTGTGGCGCACCGGGTCCGCGAGGTCGCGGCAGCGATCTCCCCCGGCCGGACGAGGCAGTCGCGTTCTCGTCCAGCCGACGCGGGAAGGAGCCCGGACACAGGGGAAGGGGCGGCAGACCCGGAGGTCTGCCGCCCCTTCCGCGTGGTGGGAGCTGGTCTTCTAGGCGGCGAGGTCGGCGCCCGCCGGTTCGAGCAGGAGCTGCGCCACACCGAGCTGGCGGGCCGCGGCGCGCAGGTCCTTCACGACCTCGGCGACGTCACGGCCGAGGTCGCGGTCGGCGCGTGCGGCCAGCTGGGCCGCCGCCGCGCTCAGCTCGGCGCTCCTGAGGCTGATCTCTTCCACCGCCGCGCGCAGTTCCCCGGCGGTCAGCGGGGCGCTCATCCGCGCCACGCCAGCTTCGTCAGCATGTCCTTGCCGCGTTCGGCGCTGCGCGGGTGGCTCAGCACGTCGTAGCGGCCCGCGACCAGCTGCGTGGTCGAGGCGAAGTCGCGCTTGCCGCGCGTGGCCGCGTAGCGCATGGCCGACGAGGCCAGACCGAAAGCCGTACCGACGAGCAGACCGGTGACGATCGGGGCGATGGCGCCGCCGGTCGAGAACAACCCGAGCAGCAGACCGACGAACAGACCGAACCAGGCACCGGACGCGGCGCCGGCGCCGAGCACGCGACCCCAGGTCAGGCGCGCGGTGACGCGTTCGACGATCATCGGCTCGACACCGACGATGGTGACGTCGGCGACCGGGAAGTCGTTGTCCGCCAGGTGGTCGACGGCTCGCTGCGCCTCTTCGTAGGTGGCGTAGGACCCGATCGGCCAGCCGCTGGGCGGGGTGGGCAGTGCGTTGACGCCGGTCGTGGCTCCAGCGGTGAACGGAGTCGCGGTGGTCATGTGCAACACCTCCGATGTGCGATCCCCTACATCTATTAGTACGAATGTGCGGGCACGGGTGTTCCTGAAGTTGAGCCGATGTGACTCAGCTCCCTCTCGGTGAGCGCGATGTCCAGCGACTCCAGTGCCGCACCGAGGTCCTCGACCTCGACCCGCTCCGGTTCGGCGCCCGCGCGGTCGACGGTGAGCGTGCGGCCGACCAGCCGCCGGCTCAGACCGGGTTCCAGGCGCATCACGACGAGCTGGCCGCTGAACGGCGACCTCGGGTGCGTGGCCACGTAGTAGTTGGCCGCCAGGTAGTCGACCGGCAGCTGCTCGACGTCGTCCTCGAACGCGTGCTGCAGCTCCCAGCCGTCCGCGGTCTGCTTCTCCAGCACCCAGCGGCGTTGCGCGCGCCGCAGCCGGTGCGGCCACCCCGCCTGGTCCACGACCGCGCCGTCGCGCAACGGCATCGGGTGCAGCATCCCCGCGCCGAACCCGACGTCGGCGAGCTGACCGTCCACGATGGACATCATGTGCGTGCGCGGGCCGGTCCTCACCCGGCTCATCCGCCGCTGCACCGTGTGCCCGAGGCGTTCCAGCACCGCCGTGAACAGCAGCTGGTGCTCGAAGCAGTACCCACCGCGGCGGCGGTGGACGAGCTTGTCCTGGATGTCGGCCATGTCCAGCGACGGCACGAGACCCAGCATCACGTCGATGTTCTCGAACGGAATGGCGCGCACGTGCGCCTCATGCAGCTCCGCGAGCGAGCTCGACGCGGACGCTCCCGTGCGCTCCAAGTACGCGTCCACGTCGACGACGTCCGTCTCCCACATGCGTGACCCCCTTCGGCTGTGAACCCCTCGCCCACCCCAACTGGATCACGCCGACTCCCATTCCTGGCGGGTCAGCTCGTACTCGACGTCACCGTGCTCGGCGCCGGGCAGCGGCTCGTCCCACTGCGGGAACACCGTGCGCACGTACCGCAGCCCGCATTTCCGCATGACCCGCCGCGACCCGGCGTTGACCGCCATCGTGGTCGCGACGACCCGCTGCGCCCCGCATGCGCGGAACGCGTGCTCGACCAGCGCCCCGGCCCCCTCGGTGGCGTACCCGCGGCCCCAGCAGTCGCGGCGCAGCCGGTAGCCCAGCTCGAACACACCGGCGCCGGTGTCCCCGAGTTCGAACCAGCCCAGCCACTGCCCGGTGCGCCGCTCCACCGCCGCGTGGAAACCGCCGGCCAGGTAGTGCTCGACGGGCGCGGGGTCGAGGAACCGCATCACCTCGGGGTCGGCGTGCAGCCGCCGCAGGTCGTCCACGTCGGACTCGGTGAGCGGGCGCAGCGTCAGCCGTTCGGTCCGCAGGCGTTCCACACCGGCATCCTGTCCGGCCTGTCCACCGGATTACGGCTGGGTCGCGCGCAGGGCGAGTGCGGCGACCAGGCGCAGAGGTGTCCTGCGGAGCAGGAAGGCGGTGAGCTTGTTGAGGTGCCCGTCGACCACGGCCGGTCCGCGGCGCTCCAGTGCGGCCAGCGCGGTGCGGGCGACCTGGGCGGGATCGCGCTTCCCGTGGCCGGGCCGGGCGTTCATCGCAGTCCGCGTCGGTCCCGGGCTCACCGCGACCACGCGGACGCCGCTGGAGCGCGTCTCGGCCCACAACGCCTGCGTGAAGGACAGGACGTAGGCCTTCGACGCCGCGTAGGCGGCGAGCACGGGCGCCGGGGTGTAGGCCCCGGTGCTCGCGATGTTGACGACCGATCCGCGGCCCCGCCGGACCATCCCGGCGACCACGAGCGCGGTCAGCTCGGTCAGGGCACCGGCGTTGAGGTCCACCAGCCGGCGCAGGGCGGCGGGGTCGCTGTCGGCCACCAGCGCACGTGAGCTGGTGCCGGCGTTGTTGACCAGCATCTCCACCTCGACACCCGCCTCCCGCACGACCTCCAGCAGGCGGTGGGGAGCGCCGGGCTCGTCGAGGTCGAGCGGCACGCACCGCACGACGACACCGTGCCGCTCGCGCAGTCCGGCGGCGGTCTTCTCCAGCCGGTCGGGATCGCGGGCCACCAGCACCAGGTTCGCCCCGTGGCCCGCGAGCGCGTCCGCGATGGCCTCGCCGATGCCGCTCGACCCGCCGGTGACCAGGGCGTGGCGGCCCTTCATCTCGGATGCCGTTGTCATGGCGGCTAACCTAAACATTGACGTCAACGTGAAGGTCAAGCCGACGGCCGGGAAGGCGGGACGTGATGCGCATCGGAGAGCTCAGCCGGGCGACCGGCGCGAGCACGCGGGCTCTGCGCTACTACGAGGAGCAGGGACTCATCCGCAGCGAGCGCCTGCCCAACGGGTACCGCGACTACGGGCCCGAGGCGGTCGGCGTGGTGGAGTTCGTCCAGGACCTGCTCGCCGCCGGGCTGTCCTCCAGGGTGCTGCGCGACGTCGTGCCCTGCGTGGGCGGCGGCCACGAGAGCACCGCGTGCTCCGAGCTGCTCGCCCTGGTTCAGCAGGTCCGCGATGACCTGCTGGACCAGGAGCGGCGCATCCGCGCCCGCCGGCAGGCGCTGGAGCAGTACCTCACCGGCCGGCGCAGCCCGCGCGGCAGCACCGGTCTGACCGGTGTGCCCGGGACTTCGGCCTGACCGTCTCCGGTGCCCCCGGCGTCCGATGTGGTGGCCGTGACCGGGGTCACGGCAGGCCTGCCCTCGTGCGGGGCGCAGGAGGGCGCGATGGCAAGATCCTCGCGTGCCGATCGATCAACAGTCCGGCAGTGCAGAGCCGGCGACCGAGGTGTTCGCGAAGATCACATCAGAGGAACCGAAGGCGGCACCCGCGCCGGCGCCCGTGCGCCGACGCAGGTCGCTGTCGCGGCGGCTCGCCCGCCGCATCCTCGGCCCTACTCTGATGACCAGGAAGGACTGAGCTCACTACCGGTCGGGGACCTGGCCGAGCCCGCCGCACGCGCGGCAGGCGGTCCGGTCCTCGTTGAGCCCAGATCCATGGCAACGGCTGCACTCCTTCACAGGACGACAGTGTCCGCTTCTACTCCGAGTGGCCGCAGCCGCCGAAAAAGGGACCCCTTGGCAATAATGGGTGAACCCCATCGTTCACGCTCGGTGACGACCCGGTGGTCAGGCCGGGGTGGACGGTCCCGCCGGGATCTCGTTGGCACGTGCGACGTTCCCTGCGACGATGCCGCTGCGCTCGGCCGCCGGGACCCGCCACCAGCCCGAGCAGCCGCGCGGGCACGGGTGTGACATCTCCTGCACGACAAGGCCTTCGTCACCGAACACCGGCTGTTGCCACGACATGGTCCCCGACCCCGCGCACAGCAGGCAGGTGTCCTCTTCATGTTCCACCAGTGGTGATTACTCCACACTCGACACCGCGGGCAATCGCTGGATCGAGGGGAGAAGCGGGCATGGCGGTAGCGGTCGTGACGGGAGCGGGTTCGGGTGTGGGGCGTGCGGCGGCGCGCACCCTGCTGGCCGCGGGGTTCCGGGTGGCGCTGGCCGGTCGGCGCGCGGACGCGTTGCGCGAGACCGCCGAGGGCTTCCCGGACACCGCGCTGGTGGTACCGGCCGACGTGTCGCGTGAGGACTCGGTGAGCGCTCTCTTCCAGGCGGTGGTGGACTCCTGGGGCCGGGTGGACGTGCTGTTCAACAACGCCGGCACCACCGTGCCGGCCACACCGGTCGAGGACTTCGGCCTCAGCGCGTGGGAGGAGGTCGTCGGGGTGAACCTGACGGGCGCGTTCCTGTGCGCACGGGAGGCGTTCCGGGTGATGAAGACCCACGGCGGCGGGCGGATCATCAACAACGGCTCGGTCTCGGCGTCGGTGCCGCGCCCGCACGCGGTGGCCTACAACGCGACCAAGCACGCGATGACCGGGCTGACCAAGTCGTTGTCGCTGGAGGGCCGCGCGCACAACATCGCCTGCGGGCAGATCGACATCGGCAACGCGGCCACCCCGATGACCGAGCGGATGGGCCGGGGCGTGCTGCAGGCCGACCTCGAGACGCGGCCGGAGCCGACGTTCGACGTGCGGCACGTGGCCGACGCGGTGCTCTACCAGGCGCGGTTGCCGCTGGAGGCCAACGTGCAGTTCATGACCGTGATGGCCACGGCCATGCCCTACATCGGCCGGGGTTAGACCGCGGCATCAGATCGGCAGGGGCTGGGCCTGGTACATGCCGCCGCCGCGTTCGAGCAGGCCGTGGTCGACGAGGTAGCGGCGGAGGGTGACGTGGTCGACCTCTCCCCCGTCGCACCACGCCCGCAGCCGTTCGTTGACCTGCTTCTCGTCGTAGTACTCGCGGGCGGTGAAGGCGCGTGCGGCGACGTGTTCGAGGATCTTGCGGCGGCGTTCGGCCGCCACCGGGAGCGAGATCAGCTTGTCGCCGCGCACGAACGGTGCGAGCCCGTCGGCGGGCATCGCCTCGGTGAGCGTGGCGGCGAGCGGCTTGAGGTCGGCCGGGCGGGCCGGTTCTCCCTCGACCAGCCCGGCCTCGCGCAGCTTGAGCAGTGCGACGCCCGCGTCCTTGACCTTGAGCCCAGACGCGGCGGCGACGTCGGCCAGCGTTCCCGCGCCGAGGACGACGGCGGCGAACGCCCGCAGCCTCGACGGTTCGGCCAGTGCGCGCACGACGTTCTCGGGGGTGGTCATGTCTGCGAACCTAACCACCCCGTCCAGCCGTTTACCGGGACGGCGCCCCCGTCCAGTCGCTCATCGGCCGACCGGTCCCCGCGCCAGGCTGTCGGCGAGGTAGGCGGTGAGGTCCGGCTCGTCGGTGTCGAGCACGTGCCGCACCCAGGCCCTGCGTTCGTGTTCGAGCGGCGGCAGCTCCCAGACGCAGCCGATGAGGTCCTTGGGGATGACGCTGAAGCGGGTGAGGTCGGGGTCGGTGGAGCCGAGGAACGGCTGGTCGCCGGAGACGGCGGTGCGGCAGTGCAGGACGTTGTCCCAGACCCAGTTGTAGGCGTTGAGGTACATGCCCGCGGCGCTGCGGTGCAGCACGGTGACCGTGGCGGGCGGGGTGGGGTCGGCGAAGTCCGGGTAGATCGTCGGCAGGAAGTCGTACGCGGCGGCGCGGACGTCGTCGGTGATCTCCAGTCCGGGGGTGACCACCTCGTACCGCTTCACGTGTCTGCCCGCGACCACCAGGGGTTCGCGCACCGTCAGGTTCTTCTCGTAGAACGCCATGCGTCGAACGTATGAGCCCACTGCTGACACCTTGTGGCAGTGTATTTCTGTGCGTGCGAGCCGGTTGGTGTCGTTGCTGCTGTTGTTGCAGGCGAAGGGGCGGATGACCGCGCAGGCGCTGGCCGACGAGCTGGAGGTGTCGGTCCGCACGATCTACCGCGACGTGGAGTCGCTGCACGCCGCCGGGGTGCCGCTCTACGGCGACGCGGGCCCGGCGGGCGGCTACCAGCTGCTGGAGGGTTACCGCACCCGGTTGACGGGCCTGACCGAGCAGGAGGCGGAGTCGCTGTTCCTGGCCGGGTTGCCGGGTCCGGCGGCGGAGCTGGGTCTGGGGGCGGCGGTGTCGGCGGCGCAGCTGAAGCTGATGGCGGCGTTGCCCTCGCCGATGCGCGACCGGGCGGCACGGATGGCCACGCGGTTCCACCTCGACGCCCCTGCCTGGTACTACGACCCGGAGCGGTCGCCGTTCCTGGAGCTGGTCGCCGACGCGGTGTGGCACGCGCGGCTGCTGGAGGTCTCCTACCGGCGCTGGCAGGCTCCGGAGGAGGTGACGCGGGTGCTGCGCCCGCTCGGCCTGGTGCTGAAGGCGGGCCGCTGGTACCTGGTGGCGCTGGGGTCCTCGCGCATCTCGACCTACCGGGTGGCGCAGATCCAGGCCGTGCGGGCGCTGGAGGGGACGTTCGAACGCCCGGCGGGTTTCGACCTGGCGGCGCACTGGGCGGCGTCGCTGGAGGACTTCCAGGCACGCCAGCACACGGGGTCGGCGGTGCTGCGGTTGTCGCCGCGCGGCTGGGAGTCGTTCGCCGTGCACGTGCTGCCGGTGGTGGCGCGGGCGGCGGAGGACTCGGCGGTGCCCGACGGCGGGTGGACGCGGGTGACGATCCCGATCGAGTCGGTCCCGCACGCGACGGGGATGCTGCTGCGGCTGGGCGCGGAGGTGGAGGTGCTGGAGCCGGCGGAGCTGCGCGAGCGGGTCACGGCGGTGGTGCGGGACCTCGCAGCGCTGTATGCGCCAGGTGGTGCCACAGGTGTTTCCTGACCTGCGGGTCGGCGTCAGCCTGCGCGAGGGTCCACGGGTCGATGACGCCGTCGACGGCGATGCGCAGTCCCAGCTCCACCGACTCGGGCGTGCGGAAGCCGGGGTCGAGGTCCGTTGTGGACATCCGGAACCCGCTGTGCCACTCGACGCGGGTGTCCAGGGCGTGCGCGGCGTCCTCTACCTCGGTGCCGCGGAAGGACGGGTCGAGCACGACCGCCTCGACGTCGGCGAGGGTGACCGGGCCGTGGACGTGGGCCTCGACGTAGTCGTCGAGCAGGTCGCGGTGGCCGGTGAGGGCGATCAGCGGCATGTGCCGCGCGGTGCCGAAGTCGACGGGTTCGAAGACGCTGTCGGGGTAGCAGAACGTGCTGCGGTCGAGGGTGTTCTCGGTGAGCCGCAGGTGCGCCGAGCCGAACCGCGGTGCGCCGCCGAACTCGCTGCGGCGGTGGTTGAGCGCCCCGTACTTGGGGCGCGCGGCGGGTGGGGCGTGGTCGTAGGCGCCGCCGAACAGGCGGCTCTCCCACTGCCAGCGGGCTCCGCCCGGGTGGGCGGTGAGGCCGCCGTTGCCGGTGCCGGTCTCGAACTGGGACCGGTAGACGCCGTCGCGGGCGAGGGCGGCCAGCACCCCGTGGCCGGGGTGGAAGTTGAGCGTGATGCGCAGGTCGCGTGGCACCGGCGGCCCGGTGAGGCCGCGGAAGTTGTCGGTGCCGGCTGCGATGGTGGAGGTGGGGGCTCGCGTCCCCCCGGCGGGGGGCCAGTCCGAATCGATCCGGTCAGAGCTCACGGACCACCCGGCAGGGGTTGCCCACGGCCAGCACGCGCGGCGGGACGTCACGCGTCACCACGCTCCCGGCGCCGATCACCGCGTTGTCCCCGATCGTCACCCCCGCGCACACGATGACGCCGCCGCCGAGCCACACGTTGTTCCCGATGACGATCGGTGCCGCGGTCTCGTACCGCTGCCGGCGTGCCTCGTGGTCCTCGACCGGGTGCAGTGCGGTGAGCAGCTGGGCGCGCGGGCCGATGGAGACGTCGTCGCCGATGGTGATGGTGGCGCAGTCCATGAGGATCGCGTCGTAGTTGAGGAAGCTGTTGGCGCCCAGGTGGATCTGGTAGCCGTAGTCGCACTGCAACCGCGGCATGACCCACGAGCCGGCGCCGATCGACCCGAACAGCTCCCGGATGACAGTGTCGTCGCGGGTGGCGTTGAACGTGTCCAGGAGCCGTTGCGCGCGGCGGCGTTCGGCGACCAGTTCGGGGTCGGAGTCGCGGTACAGCCGGCCGGTCATCATCTTCTGCTTCTCGGTGATCACCCTTCGAGGGTGCCCGACCGCAGCAGTGCGCGGGCGCGGGCGGCGGCGATCTCCATCAGTGCCACGAGCTCCTCGGCGGCGAACCCCGGTGGCGCCTCGACCGCGAGCACCACAGGTGTGGTGGCCGGGATGCCCGGTCGTGCGGGCAGCTGACCTGCGACGACGTCGGAAACCACCACAGGTGTTCTGGTGCCGACGGGTCCGGCGATGCGGGAACGCAGTGCGTCGAGCAGTTCCTGTTCGGGTTTGCCCTTGAGCAGCAGCAGGACGAACGGGTCGGCGTCGAGCAGCCAGCCGACCTGGAAGGCCAGTGCGGCGGCGTGGCGGCAGGGCAGCTCCCAGCCGGGGCAGTCGCAGTCGGGGTCGAGGTCGCCGATGCCGGGCAGCAGGTCCACGCCGACGTCGGCGGCGGAGGCGACCAGGGTGCGGGGCATGTCGTTGTCGAGCAGGGCGGCGATGTGACCGGACTGCTCGGCGACGCGGTCGAGGAACCGTCCCCAGTGGAGCTCGGTGAGCTCCGGGACGTGCACGGTGGTGCTGTAGACGGTGTCGTCGTCGTGGACCTGGGCGTGCAGGCGGCCGGGGCTGACGGTGATGGGGCCGACGACGCCGGCGTGGGCGTAGCGGCGGCCCATGCGGATCACGGCGGTGTCGAGAGCGGTGTCCTCCAGTGCCTTCACCCACGTCTTTCCCCACCAGGTGGTGGCGACGCGGCGCTTGGTCTTCGGGAACGCGGCGAACCCGCGGGCGGTCATCGGGTGCTCCTCAGTTCGACGAGCTCGGCGAGTTCGGCGTCGGTCAGTTCGGTGAAGGCGGACTCCCCCGCGGTGAGCACGGCGTCGGCCAGGGAGCGCTTCCGCGCCAGCAGTGCGGCGATGCGTTCCTCGACGGTGCCCTCGGTGACGAGCTTGTGGACCTGCACGGGCCGGGTCTGGCCGATGCGGTGGGCGCGGTCGGTGGCCTGGTCCTCGACGGCGGGGTTCCACCAGCGGTCGAAGTGGATCACGTGGTCGGCGCGGGTGAGGTTGAGCCCGGTGCCGGCGGCTTTGAGCGACAGCAGGAACACCGGGGCGCGACCGGCCTGGAAGTCCTCGACCATCTGCTCGCGCCGGGCGACGGGCGTGCCGCCGTGCAGGAACAGGGTGGGGGCGGTGATGTGCTGTTCGAGCAGGCGGGCCATGGCGGTGTACTGGGTGAAGACCAGCACGGAGCCGTCCTCGGCGAGGATCGTGGCGAGCAGCTCGTCGAGCAGCTCCAGCTTGCCGGAGCTGCCCCGCAGCGTGTCGTGGCCCAGGTACTGCGAGGGGTGGTTGCAGATCTGCTTGAGGCCGGTGAGCAGTGTGAGCACCAGGCCGCGGCGGGCCATGCCGTCGGCGGTGGCGATCCGGTCGAGGGTCTCGCGGGTCAGCGCCGCGTAGAGGGCGGCCTGCTCGGTGGTGAGCGAGACGGGCAGGTCGGTCTCGGTCTTGGCGGGCAGCTCGGGTGCGACGCCGGGGTCGGACTTGCGGCGGCGCAGCAGGAACGGCCGCACGACGCGGGCGAGCGTGTCGTCGGGCTCCGGCCAGCGGGCGCGGAACGCGCGGTGCGTGCCGAGCAGGCCCGGTGTCGTCCAGTCCAGGATGGACCACAGCTCCGACAGCGAGTTCTCCACCGGTGTGCCCGACAGCGCGACCCGCGCCGCCGACGGGATGGCGCGCAACGCCGTGGCGGTGCCGGAGTGCGGGTTCTTGACGTGCTGGGCCTCGTCGGCCACGACCATGCCCCACGTGTGCTCGCGCAGGACCTCGGCGTCCAGGCGCATGGTGCCGTAGGTGGTGAGGACGACGCCGTGGCCGGGCAGTGTCCGGTGTGGACCGTGGTAGCGGGTGACCGGCACGCCGGGTGCGAAGCGGTGCAGCTCGCGTTCCCAGTTGCCCAGCAGTGAGGCGGGGCAGACGACGAGCGTCGGTGCGTCGAGGTCTTTGTGCAGGTGCAGGGCGATGAGCGTGATGGTCTTGCCCAGGCCCATGTCGTCGGCCAGGCAGGCACCCAGGCCCAGGGAGGTCAGGTGCGCCAGCCACCGCAGGCCGTGCAGCTGGTAGTCGCGCAGGGTGGCGCGCAACGCCGCGGGCTGGGCGATCTCGGGGATCTGCGTGACGGTGCGGGCGAGGTCGTGCGGGGCGACCTCGACGTGCTCGCCGTCGATGACCGCGACCCCGGTGAGGGCGGCGGTGACGGCCTGGACCGCGGGGATCGGCGCGAGCCGTGCGCGGGCCTTCTTCGCGAGTGCGGGGTCGAGCAGCACCCACTGGTCGCGCAGCCGCACGACGGGGCGGCTGGCCTCGGCGATGAGGTCCATCTCGGCGGCGGTGAGCGGGTCGCCGCCCAGGGCGAGCTGCCAGTCGAACGTGAGCAGCTCCCCGGCCGTGAACTGCCCGCTCGCCTGGCCGATGACCGCCCTCGCGGCGAGGGTGGTGTTGAGCTCTTTGGGCCAGTGGACCTCGATGTCGCTGCCCAGCAGCGAGCCGACCTCGTCGTCGGTGAGGTCGAGGTGGTGCGGGGAGGCCTGGTCGAGCAGCCGGTGCAGCGGTGTCCAGCTCGACCGCCGGATCGCCTTGATGGCGTCGAGCTCGCGCCCGGAGCCGGCGACGTCACGGGGGTGGGCGTCGGTGACGGCGCGGACCTGCAGCGTCGCCCGGAAGTCCAGGTCCAGCCGCAGCGACAGGGTGATCTGCTCGTCGGCCCAGGCCTTGAGCTCGGGCACCGCGCACGGCTCGGCCGCCGCGAACGGCCCGTCGCCCCCGCGCGGCAGCGTGTCGGCGACCGCGTCCATGAACGCGCGCAGCTGGTCATAGGACCCGTGCGCGGCCAGCGCGCGCAGGTGCAGCTCGTCGGCGTGGTCGAGCGGCCCGATCCGCCACGTGTCGTGCCCGGCGGCGGTCACCCCGGGCACGATGCGGCCGCGGGCGACGAGGTGCAGCGCGGTGGCGGCGGCCACGGCCCAGTAGTCCTCACCGGCCAGCACCGCGGGCAGGGCGTCGAGCAGGGGTTTTCCGTCGAGCTGACCGAGGCGGGGCGGATCGGCAGGGGCGAACATACTCTGTACCGTACAGCATACGGTACGGTAGTGTCGTCGTCGTGATCGAACACACGGGCAGCGGTGACCCGGCACGGACGCTGGCGTTGCTGTGGCGCACCCAGGAGCGGACCAGCCGCAAGGGCAAACCGGACCTGAGCGTGGACCGGATCGTGCGGGCCGGCATCGACCTCGCCGACACCGAGGGCCTGCGGGCGCTGTCGATGCGGCGGGTCGCCGAGGCGCTGGGCGTGGGCACGATGTCGCTCTACACCTACGTGCCCGGCAAGGGCGAGCTCATCGACGTCATGGTCGACACCGTGCAGCAGGAGACCGGCCGCGTCCCGGCCGCGGGCTGGCGCGCGCACCTGGCGTCCGTGGCGCGGGAGAACCTCGCCCTGCACCGGCGGCACCCGTGGCTGCTGCAGGTGGCGCCGTCGCGGACGGTGCTGGGCCCGCAGGTGGCGGCCAAGTACGACTTCGAGCTGCGCGGCCTGGAAGGCATCGGCCTGTCAGACGTGGAGATGGACTCGGTGCTGAACCTGGTGCTGGGCCACGTGCACAACTCGGCGCGCGGGCTGACGGCGGCGGCGCTGACGGAGAAGGAGACCGGTCTGACCGACCAGCAGTGGTGGGACGCGGCGGCACCGGTGCTGATGACGGTGTTCGACCCGGCCCGCTACCCGGTGGCGGCACGGGTGGGCGGCGCGGTGGGCGAGCAGCACCACAGCGCGTTCAGCCCGGAGCACTCGTTCGACTTCGGCCTGGAGATGATCCTCGACGGCGTGGAGCGGCTGGTCACCACCCGCCAGGCAGACACCGGTGGCCGCTGACGCAACCGCCGTACGGGTGGCGGAGCTGATTCGCGCGGTTACGGCCTGGTGACACCTCGCACGTCCGGTCGCGAATTCGCACGCGGTGGTGCCCGGATGCCTACAGTTACGCCACGCGGCGTGGTGACGATCACCGGATCAGCGACCGCGCACCGGGCAGGCACCGCTGCAGGGAGGGCAGATCGTGGTGATCGACGCGCACCCCCGGCAGGCGCTCGTGCGCCGGATCACCGGTCTGGCGCGGTCGACGCCGGGGCGGTTGAGCCTGATCATCCTGGTGCTGGCGCTGGCGAGCCTGGCCAGCGGCACCCTGACCACCTACGGCGTGGTGCGGCAGTCGCAGGCCCTCGACGACCTGTCGGCGCGGTCGGAGCCGCTCGCGCACGCCGCGCAGGAGGTGTACCGGTCGCTGCAGGACGCGGACGCGACGGCGGCGAGCGCGTTCCTGTCGGGCGGGCTCGAGCCGGTGCGGCTGCGGGAGCGCTACGAGAAGGACATCGCGCAGGCGCAGGCGGCGCTGTCGGTGGCGACGGCCTCCTCCCCCGAGCTGACGGCGACGCTGTCGGCGCAGCTGCCGGTCTACACCGGGCTGATCGAGACCGCGCGCAGCAACAACCGGCAGGGCTACCCGGTGGGCGCGGCCTACCTGCGGCAGGCGTCGAACCTGATGCGCACCCAGCTGCTGCCCGCGGCACAGCAGCTCTACGCCGCCGAGACCGGGCGGGTGACGCGGGCGCAGGACGAGGCGCGGTTCCCGGTGGCGGAGGTGGGGGTCGCGGTGCTGTTCGTGGTGGGGCTGCTGCTCACCCAGCGGTACCTGACCCGCAAGACCAACCGCGTGCTCAACATCGGGCTGCTCGTCGCGACCGGCGCGGCGGTGGTGTCACTGCTGTGGGTGACGACGGTGTCGTTGCTGGTCATGCGCGACGTCAGCGACAGCCGCACGGCCTCGCAGCAGGCCGACGTGCTCGCCCAGGCCCGGATCGCGACGCTGACCGCCCGCGGCGACGAGACGCTCACGCTGGTGGCGCGCGGCGCCGGGCAGACCTACGAGAAGAGCTTCGTGGACACCTCCGCGCGCCTCAAGGGGCTGCTGGAGCAGGCACGCCCCGGTGGCGGTGAGCCGGTGGAGCAGGCCGGTCGGGCGTTCGAGCAGTGGCAGCAGGTGCACCAGCGGATCCGGGAGGCCGACGACGCCGGGCAGTACACCGAGGCGGTCAAGCAGATCAGCCTGCCCTACTTCGACTCGCTGGACCTCGCCCTGGTGCAGGCGATCGGACAGGCGCGGCAGGACTTCAGCGACGAGGTCGCGGTGGCGCGCTCGACGCTGGCGGGCACGGTGGTGGGGGTGCTGGTGCTGTCGCTGATCAGCGCGGCCGGGTCGACGACGGGACTGTGGCAGCGGCTCAAGGAGTACCGATGAGGCGGCTCGTGCTCGCGGCGGTGCTGCTGGCGGGGGCCTGCACGGGCGGCCCCGTCCCCAGCGAGGTGGTGCCCGAGGAGGTGCCGGCACCGCTGCCGGCGGGGGCGAGCACGGTGACGGGCGCCCCGACGTCCTCCCCCGGCCCGGCGCCGCAGTGCGACGCGACGGCGAGCCTGCGCCCGGGACCGCTGCCGCCCGCGGGGCAGATGCCGCAGGGCTCGGCGATGGACCGCATCCTCCAGCGCGGCCGGTTGATCGCCGGGGTGGACCAGAACTCGTACCTGATGGGGTTCCGCAACTCCTTCACCGGCGAGATCGAGGGCTTCGACGTCGACGTGGCGCGCCAGATCGCGCGGGCGATCTTCGGCGACCCGGCGAAGGTGCAGTTCAAGGTGGTCACGGCAGCGGAACGGATCGGGGTGCTGCAACGCGGCGAGGTCGACGTCGTGGCCAGGACGATGACGATCACCTGCGAGCGGCTGCGCGACGTGGACTTCTCGGCCGTGTACTACCAGGCGGGCCAGCGGGTGCTGGTGCGGCGCAACTCGGGCATCTCCGGTGTCGGCGCCCTGAGCGACAAGCGGGTGTGCGTGGCCACGGGCTCGACCTCGCTGGGCAACGTCGCGGGCAGGGCGCGCACGCTGGTGTCGGTGCCGAACTGGACGGACTGCCTGGTGATGCTGCAGCAGGGGCAGGTGGAGGCGATCTCCACCGACGACACGATCCTGGCCGGCCTGGCCGCGCAGGACCCCTACACCGAGGTGGTGGGGGCGCGGTTCACCGAGGAGCCGTACGGGGTGGGGGTGCCCAAGGGGCAGGAGGACCTGGTGCGGTTCGTCAACGGCGTGCTGGAGCGGATGCGTTCCGACGGCACGTGGGCGCAGACCTACCGGCGGTGGCTGAGCACGCTGGGCCCGGCCCCGCAGCCGCCGGTCGCGCGGTATCGGGACTGAGGAGGGCCGTGATGAGCGAGGACCTGGACCTGCCCGTCACCGGACCGGCGACGGCACCCGCGGAGCGCGGCACGGGACCCGCGACCTCCCCCGCCACGTCACCGGGGACGGCGCCGTGGTCGGTGTCGCAGCCGGCGGCGACGGGGTCGGGGCGGGCGCGGCGCACCTCGGTGCGCTCGATGAGCCGGGGCCGGCTGGGCGCGGGGCTGGTGGAGGTGCCGCGGGTGCCCTACCGGGACCCGACGACCGCGGTGCTGGCTGCCCCGGAGGTGCCGGAGGCGAAGCGGTTCTGCTCCCGCTGCGGCAAGAAGGTCGGGCGCACGCGGGAGGGCAGCCCCGGCCGGGTGGAGGGGTTCTGCCCGCAGTGCGGGCACCGCTACTCGTTCACGCCCAAGCTCGCACCCGGTGAGGTGCTGCACGACCAGTACGAGGTGCTGGGGTGCCTGGCGCACGGCGGCCTGGGCTGGTTGTACCTGGCGCTGGACCACGCGGTGAGCGACCGGTGGGTGGTGCTCAAGGGCCTGCTGGACTCCGGCGACGCCGACGCGATGGCGGCGGCGCTGGCGGAGCGGCGGTTCCTCGCCGAGGTCGAGCACCCCAACATCGTGAAGATCCACAACTTCATCCGGCACGCCGACCGGGAGACCGGCGGTTTGGTCGACTACATCGTGATGGAGTACGTCGGCGGCGAGTCGATCAAGGAGATGATCACCAGCCGGCGGCGGGAGGGCCGCGGGGACGAGGCACTGCCGCTGGCGCAGGCGATCGCCTACGTGCTGGAGATCCTGCCCGCACTGGGCTACCTGCACGGGGTGGGACTGCTGTACTGCGACTTCAAACCGGACAACATGATCCACACCGAGGAGCAGCTCAAGCTGATCGACCTGGGCGCGGTGCGGCGCATCGACGACCACCACTCCCCCATCTACGGCACGATCGGCTACCAGGCACCGGAGATCGGCACGATCGGCCCGTCGGTGTTCTCCGACATCTACACGGTCGGGCGGGCGCTGGCGGTGATGTGCTTCCCGTTCGACTTCCGCGGCACGTGCAAGGACCGGCTGCCCACCCCGCAGGAGCAGCCGCTGCTGGCGCGGTTCTCGTCGTTCCACCGGCTGCTGCTGCGCGCGACGCACCCGAACCCGGAGCTGCGCTTCGCCAGTGCCGAGGACATGGCCGAGCAGCTGACCGGTGTGCTGCGCGAGGTGCTGGCGATCGAGGACGGCGTGCCGCGGCCGGGCATGTCCAAGCAGTTCACCCCCGAACGCCGCCGCTTCGGCGTGGAGGGCGGCCTGGACCTGGTCGAGGCGGCGCTGGCGTTGCCGGCACCGAGCGTGAGCACCTCGGACGCGGCGGCCTCGTGGCTGGCCACGGCGGCGACGTCGGACCCGGCGGGGCTGCGCAAGGCACCGGAGTACACCGTCGAGGTGCGGCTGCGGATCGTGCGGGTGCTGATCGAGTCCGGTGACACCGCGGCGGCGCTGCGGGAGCTGGAGTCGCTGACGGTGCCGCCGCTGTTCGACGAACCGGACGTGGACCCCGAGGACTGGCGGCCGGACTGGTACCGGGGCCTGGCGGCCTTGCGCGACGGCCGCGCCGACGAGGCGCTGGGGTTCTTCGACGCCGTGTGCTCCGCACTGCCGGGTGAGGCGGCACCGAAGCTGGCGCTGGGGGTGTGCGCGGAGGCGACCGGGGACCTGGAGTCGGCGACGTGCTGGTACGAGCTGGTGTGGCGCACCGACCACGCGCACGTGTCGGCGGCGTTCGGACTGGCGCGGGTGCTGCTCGCGTGCGGTGACCGCGCGCGAGCGGTGCAGGTGCTGCTGTCGGTGCCCGACACCTCCTCCCAGCACCTGGCCGCCCAGATCCTCGCGGTGCGCGCGCAGCTCGGCGACTGCGCCGCGGAGGACCTCGTCGCGGCCGGGGAACGGTTGCGGGCCTTGGACATCGACCTCCACTCGCGCACACAGCTCGCGGCCGAGCTGCTGGAGGCGGCGTTCGACTACGTGACCCGCAATCACGCCGCCGAGGGCAGGGTGCTGGACTGTGCACTCTCCGAACACGAGCTTCGGCTGGGTCTCGAGCGGCGCTACCGCACGCTGGCCCGGTTCGCGGCCACGCCGGAGGAACGGATCGCATTGGTGGACCGCGCGAACGCGGTAAGGCCTAGGACGTTGGTTTGATGGACACCCTGAAGTGCCCGGACTGCTTCGCACCGATCGCCGCGGAGGACCGGTTCTGCGAGGCGTGCGGGCGCAACCTGCTGGTGCGGCGCACGCCGATCGGCGGACCGACCGGTCCCGCGCAGGCCTCGTGCATCCTGTGCGGATCACCCGACATCGACGACGAGGACTACTGCACCCAGTGCGGCCGGCACCAGCCGTCGGCGCGGGACCGGGTGGAGTACGCGCTGGGCGCGGTGTCGGGGGTGAGCGACCGGGGCAAGCGGCGGGCCCGCAACGAGGACTCGATGGCGTTCGGCCAGGTCGCGGGCGCCGGTGTGGCCGCGGTGGTGTGCGACGGGGTGGCGTCGTCCGAACGCGCGGAGCAGGCCTCGCAGGCCGCGGCCGACGCGGCGGTCGACGTGCTGCTCAACGCGTTGATCGAGGCCGCGGACGCCGAGCAGGCCATGGTGGACGCGGTGGCGGCGGCGTGCCTGGCGGTGGAGCAGCTGGTGGAGACCGACCCGGTCGAGGCCGGTGGCCGCGGTGTGGCGCCCTCGTGCACGTTCGTCTCGGCGGTGGTGACGCCCTCGGCGGTGACCATCGGCTGGGTGGGCGACTCGCGGGCCTACTGGCTTGCGCAGGAGGGCTCCCGGCAGCTGACCGCGGACGACACGTGGGCGGCGCAGCTGGTGGCCGAGGGGGTGCTGACCGAGGAGCAGGCCCGCACCGACCGGCGCGCGCACGTGCTGTCGCGGTGGATCGGCGCGGACGCGGGCCCGGTGGTGCCGCAGGTGGTGACGTTGCGGCCGAGCACGCCGGGGACGTTCCTGCTGTGCTCGGACGGCCTGCACAACTACCGGCCGCTGCCGGAGGACCTGCAGCCGCTGCTGCCGTGCGGGCCGGAGGACTTCGTGAAGGTGGCGCTGGACGCGGGCGGGCACGACAACATCACGGTGGTGCTGGTGCCGTTCGTGCCCGGCGACTGACCGGGGTGGTCGTCGTGGCGCGGGTTCGTCACCCCGGTGTTCGCGCAGGTCGCGAACACCGACCTTTGCTGCTGAGATGAGCGGGTGCGCGGGGCGGTGTTGATCTCGGCGGCGGTGGTTGTCACCATCGTCGCCGTGGTCTTCGCGTTCCAGCGCAAGCTGGTCTACTTCCCGTCCCCCGGTCCGCTGCCGTCCGCCGAGGAGGTCCTGCCCGGTGGGCGGGACGTGCGGCTGGTGACGGCGGACAGCCTGCTGCTCGACGGCTGGCACTTCGAGACCCGTGACGCCCCGGCGACGGTGGTGGTGTTCCCGGGCAACGGCGGCAACCGGCTGGGCCGGGTGCCGCTGGCGCGGGCGCTGGTCGACGCGGGGGTGTCGGTGCTGCTGTTCGACTACCGCGGCTACGGCGGCAACCCGGGCACGCCCTCGGAGGAGGGCCTGGCGATGGACGCCCGCGCCGCCTTGGACCTGGTCGACGGGCCGGTCGTCTACTTCGGCGAGTCGCTGGGGGCGGCGGTGGCGGTGGAGCTCGCGACCTGGCGGGCACCGGCGGGGCTGGTGCTGCGCTCACCGTTCGCGTCGCTGGCCGAGGTGGGCTCGCACCACTACCCGTTCCTGCCGGTGAGGATGTTGTTGCAGGACAAGTACCCGGTGGTCGAGCGGGTGGCCGGGCTGGACGTGCCGGCGGTGGTGCTGCTGGGGACGGTGGACTCGGTGGTGCCGCCGGCGCAGAGCCGGGCGGTGGCCGCGGCGGCACGGGCACGGCTGGTCGAGGTGGCGGGCGCGGACCACAACGACGAGGTGCTGCTCTCGGGCCGCGAGGTGGTGGACGCGGTCGTGTCGGTCACGCCACGCGGCTAGGCCCTGGTGCCGAACGGGTTGTCGATCACGTACCGCCACCGCCCGTCGGCGCCGAGGCGGGCGACGTCGGTGGCGGTGCCGGTGACGTCACCGATGGCCCAGTCCACGACGAGCAGCGCGATTCCGTCGTGGGCGTAGACGTGGCGCGGTGTGACGGTGATCGGCAGGCCGGTGTCGAGGAACTCCTGGTTGGCGGCGCGCCGGTCGCTGCCGGTGACGGCGTGGCCGGGCCGGGGCACGAACAGGGCGCCGGGTTCGTAGACCGCGTCGACGGCGCCGGCGTCGCGGGAGTTGAACGCGGCGGCGAACGCGTGGGCGACACTGGCGGGGTGGATGCTCATGGGCTCAGCGTGGCGAACGCCGACGTGGGTCACCAAACGGTGACCTGGGACGAGGAGCTGGTGCCGACCGAGCGGGGCCGGACGGTGGCGCCGTCGGCGGCGTGCCCGGTGGAGGTGGCGCTGGCGGCGGTCAGCGGCCGGTGGGCGACGCTGGTGCTGCGCGACCTGATGGGCGGGCCGCGGTCGTTCAGCGGGTTGCGCGCGGGGTTGCCGCAGCTCAGCGCGAAGGTGCTGACCGAGCGGCTGGACGGGCTGGTGGCGCAGGGGCTGGTGCGCCGCGACCGCTCCCCCGGTTTCCCCGCCCGCACCGAGTACGCGCTGACCGGCGCCGGTGTGGCGCTGCGGCCGTTGCTGCTGGAGCTCTACCGCACCGGTGAACGGCTGCTGGGCGTCGCCGACCGGTGAGATCGCCTGGTCGGCTGCCGCTGCGGCGGGGTCCGGACTGATCGCCGGGGCGGACCCCCGATGGCAGGCCAAGTGCTCGCGGCGGTGCTCGCCGCCGGTCGACCGAGCACCTCTTTCGGGTGGTCGAAGGCTCGAAATCGCACCCCGGCTGCGTCAAGGCTGGCACATTGGTCAGTTGCAGGAGCGGGTGAACGCACCACAGCCATGGATGCGTGAAGGTGACACGGGGGTGTCGAGATGAGATCCGTCAAAGCCATTTTCGGAACGGCTGTGCTCATGGCCGCGGCGTTGAGCGCGACCCTCACGAACACCGCGGCGGCGGTCGACGGGTGCGTTCGCACTGACCCCCATCCCAACTCCGGCACCGTGTACTGGGTCCACGTGATCAACGCCTGCAACTACACGCTCTACAACGTCGACGCCCACGTGTACAACGGTCCCGCCGGGATCGACAAGCGCAGCGGATACCGCGCCAACCTCAAACCGGGCGGCTGGTTCGAGCTCGCCGGCGCCTGGAAGGCGCCGGCGGGGTCGTGGACCTGCGGAGAACTGTGGGGCCCCGACGCGAAACACTGGGGGACCGACTGCGTGCGGATGTGACACGGCCTACCGCGTCCACCGGCAACGCTTCGACACCGGTCCGGTCGCGGCTGACCCGGAACCCGCAGTTCAGCCGCGGGCTTGCCCGGCTTCCACGAAGGTCTCACAGCGGTACGGCGTCGAGTGCCTTGTAGATGCGCTTGTCGCTGACGGTGTAGCGGGTGCCGATGGTCTGCGCGAAGTACGACAGCCGCAGTTCCTCGATCATCCAGCGGATCTCGTCGAGCTCGGGTGCGGGTTCGTCGGCGGGGCTCTGGGCGCGCAGCTCCCGGTACTCGGCGTGGACCTGGTGGACCTTGGCGGTCCATTCGAGGTCGCGGCGCGGGTTCTCGGGCAGCTTCTCGACGCGCCGGCTGATGCCCTTGAGGTAACGCACGAGGTCCGGCAACCGGTCGTAGCCGGTGTCGGTCACGAAACCCTTGTACACCAACGAGTTGAGCTGCCCGCGGATGTCGTTGACCGAGTCAGGGGCGCCCTTGAGGCCGGAGAGCTTGAGCTCGGCCTCGTGGGCGGCTTCGAGGACCTTGCGGACCTCCTGCACGGTGACCCAGGTGGTGTCGGTGAGCGCGGCCTGCACCTTCTTCAGCTGCGCGGCGTAGGCCTTGGCGTCCCAGGCGGGCTCGCCCATGAGCCGGTCGACGGCGGCGGTGATGCAGTCCGACAGCAGGTTCGCGACGCCGCCGTGGGGGTTGCGGGTCAACGCGAGCTTGGAGGCGTTGTCGAGGTGGCGCTGCAGGTGCTTGACCGGTGAGTTGACGCCCAGCAGCAACAGCCTGCGCACCCCGCGGCGGTGGGCGTGGGCCTGGCGGCCGGGGGTGTCGAGGACCTTCACGGCGACGCTGTCACCGCGGTCGACCAGCGCCGGGTAGGCGGTGACGGTGATGCCGGACTGGCGTTGCTCGATGGTGCGGGGCAGGGCGTCGAAGTCCCAGGTCGTGAGCCCGGTGCGTTCGAGGTGCCCGGCGGCCTGCGACAGCGACTCGCGGACCTCGGCGCGCAGCTGGGTCTTCAGCGCGGCGATGTCCTTGCCCTCGGCGAGGGTGCGGTTGTGCTCGTCGACGACCTGGAAGGTGAGCTTGAGGTGGTCGGGGACGGCGTCGAGCTGCCAGTCCTCGCGGTGCACGGTGACACCGGTGAGGGCTTTGAGCTCGCGTTCGACCCCGGCCAGCAGGCTGGTGTCGGCGGGGTCGATGCGGGCGAGCACGGCGGTGGCGACGTCGGGGACGGGCACGAAGTTGCGGCGGATCTGCTTGGGCAGCGACCGGATGAGGGCGACGACGAGGTCGTGGCGCAGGCCGGGGATCTGCCAGGAGAACGCGTCGTCGTCCAGGGTCGTGAGCGCCGGCAGCGGCAGCTGGACGGTGACGCCGTCCTTCTTGGCGCCGGGTTCGAAGTGGTAGCTCAGCGGCAGGGTGAGCTCGCCTTGGCGCCACTGGTCGGGGTAGGCGTCGGGGCGGACGTCGGCGCGGTCGTTGACCAGCATGTCCTTGGTGAAGGTGAGGAGGTTCTTGTCCTTCTGCTTCTTCCACCAGGTGTCGAAGTGCCGTGCGGAGACGACGTCGGCGCCGACGCGGTGTTCGTAGAACTCGTAGAGGGTTTCCTCGTCCACGACGATGTCGCGGCGCCGGGCCCGGTTCTCCAGCTCCCCGACCTCCTCCAGCAGGGCGCGGTTGGTGTGGAAGAACCGGTGGTGGGTGGTCCACTCGCCCTGCACGAGGGCGTGGCGGATGAACAGCTCCCGCGACAGCCCGGGGTCGATGCGCCCGTAGTTGACCTTGCGGCCGGCGACGATCGGCACCCCGTAGAGGGTGACCTTCTCCAATGCGACGACGGAGCCGCGTTTGGCTTCCCAGTGCGGTTCGGAGTAGGTGCGTTTGACGACGTGCTCGCCGAGGCGTTCGGCCCACTCGGGTTCGATCTTGGCGACGATGCGGCCCCACAGCCGGCTGGTCTCGACGAGCTCGGCGGCCATCACCCACTGGGGTGGTTTCTTCGCGAGGGCGCTGCCGGGGAAGATCGCGAACTTGGCGTTGCGGGCGCCGAGGAACTCGGTCAGGGGACGGCGTTTCTCACCGGGTGCCTGCTTTTTGAGGACGTCTTTGACGCCGATGTGGCTGAGCAGCCCGGACAGCAGCGCGATGTGGATGTTGCGCGGGTCGCCGGGCTGGTCGTTGAGGGTCATGCCGATCTGCTTGGCGACCTGGCGCAGCTGCAGGTAGATGTCCTGCCATTCGCGCACGCGCAGGTAGTTGAGGAACTCGGCCTTGCAGCGCTTGCGGAACTGGTTGCCCGACAGTTCCTTCTGCTGCTCCTTGAGGTAGCGCCACAGGTTGAGGAAGCTGACGAAGTCGGAGTCGGCGTCGACGAACCGGGCGTGCTGCTGGGTGGCGGCTTCCTGGGCGTCGGCGGGCCGTTCGCGGGGGTCCTGGATGGACAGCGCGGCGGCGATGATCATGACTTCTTTGAGGCAGCCGGTGGTGTCGGCCTCCAGGACCATGCGGCCCAGGCGGGGGTCGACGGGCAGGGCGGCGAGCTTGCGGCCGGTGGGGGTGAGCTTCTGCTCCCCCGCCCCCTTCTGCCCGGTGCTGATGGCGCCGAGCTCCTGCAGCAGGCCGATGCCGTCGTTGATGTTGCGGCTGTCAGGCGGGTCGATGAAGGGGAACTTCGCGACGTCACCGAGGCCGATGTTGGTCATCTGCAGGATGACGCTGGCGAGGTTGGTGCGCAGGATCTCCGCGTCGGTGAACTCGGGGCGGGCCTCGAAGTCCTCCTCGGAGTACAGGCGGATGCAGATGCCCTCGCTGACGCGGCCGCAGCGACCCTTGCGCTGGTTGGCCGACGCCTGGCTGATGGGTTCGATGGGCAGGCGCTGGACCTTGAGGCGGTGGCTGTAGCGGGAGATGCGGGCGGTGCCGGGGTCGATGACGTACTTGATGCCCGGCACGGTGAGGCTGGTCTCGGCGACGTTGGTGGCGAGCACGACGCGGCGGCCGGTGTGGCGCTGGAACACCCGGTGCTGCTCGCCGACGGACAGCCTCGCGTAGAGCGGCAGGATCTCGGTGTTGCGCAGGTCCTCTGCTTTGAGGGCGTCGGCGGTGTCGCGGATCTCGCGTTCACCGGACAGGAACACCAGGACGTCGCCGGGGCCTTCCGCCTGCAGCTCGTGGACGGCGTTGATGATGCCCTGGGTCTGGTCGTCGTCCTCCTCCAGCGGCCGGTAGCGGGTCTCGACGGGGTAGGTGCGGCCGGAGACCTCGATGATCGGCGCGTCGCCGAAGTGGGCGCTGAAGCGCTGCGGGTCGATGGTGGCGGAGGTGATGACGACCTTGAGGTCGGGGCGGCGCGGCAGCAGCTGCTTGAGGTAGCCGAGCAGGAAGTCGACGTTGAGGCTGCGTTCGTGGGCCTCGTCGATGATGATCGTGTCGTAGCGGCTCAGCGTCCGGTCGGTCTGGATCTCGGCGAGCAGGATGCCGTCGGTCATGAGCTTGACCAGCGTGTCGTCGCCGGACTGGTCGGTGAAGCGGACCTTGTAGCCGATGGTGTCGCCCAGCGTGGTGCCCAGCTCCTCGGCGACGCGTTCGGCGACGGTGCGGGCGGCGATGCGGCGGGGCTGGGTGTGGCCGATCTGGCCGGTGATGCCGCGGCCGAGCTCCAGGCAGATCTTGGGCAGCTGGGTGGTCTTGCCGGACCCGGTCTCACCGGCGACGATCACGACCTGGTGGGCCGCGATGAGGTCCTTGATCTCGTCCTTGTGCCGGCTGACCGGCAGCTCGTCGGGGTAGCTGATCGGGGGGACGGACTCCCTGCGCAGCGCGACCTTGACGGCGGCCTCGTCGATCAGGCCGGCGATCTCCTCGGTGATCTTGCGGCGCGCCAGGGGGTCTGTGACCTTGCGTGCGCCGTCGAGGCGCCTGGCGAGCCGGCGTTGATCACGCGGCATGAGCTCGGGCAGGCGTTTGTGCAGTTCAGCGAGCGGGGTGTCCATTTGGGCTCAAGGATAGTCAGGAGGGTGCGAATCCCTCGCGTCAATAACCGGGTGGGCTGGCTCACCGGCACCGCCCCCTCACCGCTTCGGGTGCTTTGCGGGGCTTCTGACCTGCGGTGACGCAAAATTGTCAGACCCCCTCGCTAGCGTGCTCGGCATGGACCTGAACCCGTTCGGGGCCCTGGCCGCCGGCCAGGCCGCCCGCCCGCCGTCGGCTCCCGCGCTGAGCCCGCGGCCGGTGCCGTTCGGTGGTGCGCGGGCCGCGGAGCCGGGAGCGGACCCGATCGTGGCGTTGTCGGTGGTGCCCGGTTCGGGGCGGTTATCGCACGGGCAACCGGTCGCGGCCGGGCCGGGTGTTGCGCGGCAGGCGCTGCTCCCGGGCCTGGGTTCGGGCTGCTCACGGCCGTCGCCGGACGGCCGGCGGGGGCCGGGACGCGCCGGCGGTCGGTGGTTCTCATCCGGTCCGCGGAGGATCTCGCGAGGGACTGCGCTGGGTGCGCTGTCGGGTGTGGTGTTCGGGAAGGTGGCGTGATGGACGTCCCGTTCGACGTGGTGGTGTGGCGGGCGCCGGGTCCGGCGTCGTTCGCGGAGGCGGCGGCCCGGTACGCGGAGCTGCGGGCCTCGCTGCTGGGGGCGTTCGACCCGGCGGTGGCGGCGTTCGTGCGGGAGCTGCGCCAGACCGCACCGGACCCGGCGGTTCCGGCCCGGTGGGACGAGGCGCTGACGGTGGGCACGGACGCGGTGATCGTGCACGTGGTGTGGCCGCAGTGGCGGCGGGTGGTGGAGCTGGTGGGGTTGCTGGCGGCCAAGCACGGGCTGGTGTGCTACGAGCCGTCGCGCCAGGCGGCGATGTCGTGACGCAGCCGCGCTTTCACCCGCGGCGGCGCGAAGGAGGCGTCGACGGCGGTGAGGGCGAAGGAGGCCATGCGGGTGTCGGTGAAGCCGAAGGTGGCGCGCACCCGTGAGTACTCCTCGGTCAGGGTGGTGCCGGTCGAGGCGGGGATGTCGGTGTTGAGCGTGACGGTCAGCCCGGCGTCGAGCAGGTGTGGCAGCGGATGAGAGGAGAGCGAGTCGACCAGTCCCAGCGCGACGTTGGACGAGGGACACACTTCGAGCGGGACGGCGCGGTCGCGCAGCAGTGAGACGACCCCGGGGTCGTCGAGTGCGCGGATGCCGTGACCGATCCGGTCGGCCAGCCCGGCGGTGACCGCGTCGGCGACACTCGGTGCTCCGCACGTCTCCCCGGCGTGGTGCACGAGCCCGATCCCGGCCTCCCGCGCGGCGCGGAACACGGGGGTGAACGGGGTGAGCGGGTGGTCTTCGGCCCCGGCGACCCCGATCGCGACGACCTGCGGGTGCCTGCGCGCGAGCCGCAGCGAGTCCTCGAAGCGCTGTACCGACCGCCTTCTCGGGTGGTCCACGATCACACGGCATTCGATGCCGTGGGCGGTCTGTCCTGCGGCGAGCCCGGCGATCACCGCCTCGAGCGGCATGTCCGGATCACCGAGTCGTTCCCCGTGGCCTGCCGCGGTGAACGTGACCTCGGCGTAGCGGGTCCCCTGCGCTGCTTCCTCGGCGCAGAACTCGTAGGCGATCCGGTGGAAGTCGCCGGGCTCCCGCAGGCAGTCCCGTACCGCGCCGTTGTGCGCGGCGAACGGCCCGAACCCGTCGAAGACCCCGGTGTGGGCGGGCACCCGCACCCCGTGCCGGTCGGCGAGCTCGGCGAGCGTGCCGGGGCGGACGGTGCTTTCCAGGTGCACGTGCAGGTGGGCCTTGGGCAACGTCGCAAGATCACGCATGGCCGTGACCCTAGAGAGCCGCACCGGTGCGGCGCCTGCCCATTTCCGCAGCTCACCTCCGCGGGCGAAATGCGCGCGACGGCGGCCGCGGGCGGCCGCTACTTTGCT
Source organism: Lentzea sp. NPDC037011 (assembly GCF_055607425.1). Lineage (NCBI taxonomy): Bacteria > Bacillati > Actinomycetota > Actinomycetes > Pseudonocardiales > Pseudonocardiaceae > Lentzea > Lentzea sp. NPDC037011. The sequence continues at coordinate 247,245 of NZ_JBVJRT010000004.1, forward strand.
GCGCATGTCGGATGTTGTGGGGACGCGCCACGGCGCGACGGTCCTGATGTGCTCGCCGGACGGCCCGCTGATCGGTGACGAGCAGTCCGCTGTGGACCTGATCGGCACGTTGTGGGGCCAGGACGTGGCGTGGATCGCGCTGCCGGTGGCGCGCCTGCCGGAGGACTTCTTCCGGTTGCGCACACGGGTGGCGGGCGCGGTGGTGCAGAAGTTCCAGCAGTACGGGTTCGGGGTGGCGGTCGTCGGGGACATCAGCGGGTACGTGGCGCAGAGCACGGCGTTGCGGGACTTCGTCTTCGAGTCCAACCAGGGCCGGCAGCTGTGGTTCGTGGCGGACGAGGCGGAGCTGGACGAGCGGTTCTCGGCACTGGCCGGCCGCGCCTGACCCCCACCTGGGTGTGCCCGGCCGCCTGACCGCCGGGCGCTCGACCGCGTGGCTGCTTCGGGTGCCCGGAACCTCCAGGCACCCGACCGTGGCCGGTCACCTGGCGTTCACCGGACACTCGGCGCTCGCCGCACACGCGGCCGTCGCCGTGTGCCTGATCGTCCCGTGTGCCTGTCCGGCGTCGCGCCCCTTGTCCGTCGCCATCCCCCGACCGCCGTCGCGGTGCGCTTGCCGCTCTCGAGTGCGTCCTGCTTCCGAGTACCTGCCGTTTCCGGGCGCCGCGTTCCGCAGCCGTACCACCGCCGTGCGGGCGCTGTTGCAGGCCACTGGCGAGACCTAGGCTCGGGTGGTGGAGATCCGCCGGTCGTTGTCGATGCACGCCAGTCCGCGCCGTTCGCCGTTCGAGGTGTTGCGGCGGCTGTCCGAAAGCGGCCTGATCGCCCCGGACACCACACCGGAGGAGCCGGTCGCGCGGCTGGAGGAGCGTGTGGCGGGGTTGCTGGGCAAGCCGGGGGCGTTGTTCTTCCCGTCGGGGACGATGGCGCAGCAGACGGCGTTGCGGGTGCACGCGGAGACCAGTGGCCGGCGTGCGTTCGCGGGGCATCCGCAGACGCATCTGCAGGTGTGGGAGAACCAGGGGTACAGCGCGGTGCACGGGTTGCGGTTCCACCCGGTGGGTGACCGCAACGCGCTGATGGGGTTGCCGCAGCTGCGGGCGGTGGGTGAGCCGTTGGCGGCGGTGGTGTTCGAGCTGCCGCAGCGCGATCTGGGTGGTGTGCTGCCCGCGTGGGAGGACCTGCGGGAGCAGACGCGGTGGGTGCGGGAGCAGGGGGCGGCGGCGCACTGCGACGGGGCGCGGTTGTGGGAGGCGCAGACCGGTTACGAGGCGTCGCTGGCGCAGGTCGCGGACCTGTTCGACACGGTGTACGTGTCGCTCTACAAGGGTCTGGAGGGTGCGCGGGGCGCGGTGCTGGCCGGGGACGAGGTGACGATCGCGCACGCGGCGGTGTGGCGGCGGCGGCTGGGCGGGGCGATCGCGGACGCGTGGCCGTTGGCGGTGCTGGGGTTGCTGGGGCTGGATGAGGTGCTGCCGCGGATGGCGGAGTTCCGCGACCACGCGCGGGCGCTGGCGAAGGCGATCAACGACGACGGGTTCGCCCGCACCCACCCGGTGGTGCCGCAGACGCCGATGTTCCACGTCCACCTGCCGATGTCCCCGGCCGACGCCGAACGCGCGGCGCAGGCCCTGGCGGAGGAGACGGGGGTGAAGCTGTTGCTGTACACGCGGTCGAACCCGGATCCGGGGCGGAGCAGCTTCGAGGTCGGGGTGGGGATCGGGGCGCTGGAGCTGTCGCCGCGGGAGGTCGCGGAGTTGATCAGAGGGCTACCATCGCGGGTGTGAGCCTGCCGGAGCCGGTGAAGAGCGCGCTGGTGCGGGTGTCGCACTCGGTGCTGGTGGACGGTGAGGCGCTGGCGGCGGTGCGGGCGCGGTTCGACGACGAGCAGGCGGCGTCGCTGGCGAGCTATCTGCGCAACGCCCAGTCGCCGAACACGGTGCGCGCGTACCGGTCGGACTGGGTGGGGTGGGCGGGGTGGTGCGCGGCGGAGGGCCGGCAGGCGTTGCCCGCGGATCCGCTGGACGTGGCGGTGTACCTGGCGGCGGCGGCGGACGCGGTGCGCGAGGACGGGTCGCCGGCGTTCGGGGCCTCGACGCTGGAGCGCAAGTCGGCGGCGATCTCGGCGGTGCACGCGGCGAACGGGTTGCCCAGTCCGACGCGCAGTGACGTGGTGCGGTTGACGTTGCGCGGTATCCGCCGCTCGCGCAAGGCGCAGCCGCGGCGCAAGCGGCCGGTGCTGCTGGACACGCTGGAGGCGTTGCTGGCCGAGCGGCCGGCGCAGGGTCCGGCGCGGGCGCGGGACGCGGTGCTGCTGCTGGTGGGGTTCGCGGGGGCGTTGCGGCGCAGTGAGCTGGCGGCGATCGAGTTCGAGGACGTGGCGGTGGACGTGGATCCGCGCACGCACGAGCCGTTGCTGCTGATCGCGCTGGGGACGACGAAGACCGACCAGACCGGCAAGCACCAGCAGACGGTGGTGCTGCCGCGTGGCAGCAGGCGGCCGACGTGCCCGGTGTGCGCGTTCGCGGACTGGGCCGATGTGCTGGAGGGCCGCGAGCCGCGGGACTCGGGTCTGCACCGCTGTCACGGCTACCGGGGCACCACGCGCACGGGGCCGGTGTTCCCGGTGGTCAACCGGCACGGCGGCATCGGGGAGAAGGCGATGTCGGGGCGTGCGGTGGCGGAGCTGGTGAAGCGGTACGCGGTGCGGGCGGGGCTGGACCCGGAGCTGTTCGGGGGGCATTCGCTGCGGGCGGGGTTCGCGACGCAGGCGGCGCTGGGCGGGGCGAGCGACCGGGAGATCATGCGGCAGGGCCGGTGGACGAACCCGCGCACGGTGCACCGCTACATCCGCACGGCGAACCCGTTGGAGGACAACGCGGTCACCCGTCTGGGCCTGTGAATTCGTGACCCAGATCTCAGTGAATCGCGTTAACTGTAAACAAGATCCCCGCCGGTAGGGCTGCACCGGCCGGCGCAGCGCGCTGCGCCGTCGGCAGGAGTGCCGCCGGGTGTTTCCGTCGCGTTTCCACATTGGTTGAGCTGTGGTTTTGGTCCAGCATTCGGACAAATCCCGATCTCGTGACCAGCACCGCAGGTCAATTCATGAAGCAATCTCGGATTCTGGGAGTGGATGGTTCCCTGCACTCTGCGCAATACGATCGCCACGCCCGGTCATCGAGACGAAGGTCGGGCTGTTCCACGGTGCCCGGTCCGGCACCCCTGTAACGCCGGAACGGGCTCCCCCTGCGTGTGAACAGGAGTCCCATGAAGCGCATCAGCCTGGGCATCACCACCGCCCTCGTATCAGCGGTGGCGTTCGCCGCCGCCGGTACCGCGGGAGCCGGCGCGGCACCACAGCCGGTCAACCCGTTGCTCGCCAAGTCCGAAGCACTGCACGCGGCAGCCGAGCAGGCGGGGACGATCTCCTCCGCCCTCGGCCTGTCCGGCGGTGAACGGCTCGTGCCCCGCGACGTCGTGCGCGACGCCGACGGCACCGCCCACATCCGCTACGACCGCACCCTGGGCGGCCTGAAGGTCATCGGCGGCGACCTGGTCGTCGCTCAGAAAGCCGGACAGGTCACCGGGGTGACCAAGGCGTCGCAGGCCTCCCTCGCCGGCCTCGACACCACCGCCGTCACCACCGCACGTTCCGACGCCACGCTGGTGGTGTTCGCCCTCGACCACGCCCCCGTGCTGGCGTGGGAGCAGGTCACCCACTCGGTCAAGGACGACCAGACCCCGAGTGAGCTGCACACCTTCACCGACGCCCGCACCGGGCAGACGCTGCTCAGCTACGACGGCGTGCACGACGTCGAGGGCACCGGCCAGTCGACCTTCAGCGGCACCGTCGCGCTCAACACCACCCAGTCGGGGACGACGTTCCAGCTCAAGGACCCGGCGCGCGGCAACCAGTCCGTGAACAACCTCAACAACACCTCCGGCACCGGCACGCTGTTCACCGACGCCGACAACAAGTGGGGCAACGGCACCTACACCGACAAGGCCACCGCCGGTGTCGACGCCGCCTACGGCGCCGCCCAGACGTGGGACTACTACAAGAACGTCCACGGCCGCAGCGGCATCAAGAACAACGGTGTGGGCGCGCTGAGCAAGGTCCACTACGGCAACAACTACAGCAACGCGTTCTGGACGGACTCGTGCTTCTGCATGACCTACGGCGACGGCGCCCAGAACCGCAACCCGCTGACCTCGATCGACGTGGCCGCGCACGAGATGTCGCACGGCGTCACCTCGGCCACCGCGGGCCTGGTGTACTCCGGTGAGTCCGGCGGCCTCAACGAGGCCACCAGCGACATCTTCGGGTCCACCACGGAGTTCCACGCGGCCAACGCCGCCGACGCCGGTGACTACCTGATCGGCGAGAAGATCAACATCCGCGGTGACGGCAAGCCGTTGCGCTACATGGACAAGCCCTCCAAGGACGGCAGGAGCCTGGACTACTGGTCGTCCTCGGCGGGCAGCGTCGACGTGCACTACTCCTCGGGCATCGCCAACCACTTCTTCTACCTGCTGTCCGAGGGCAGCGGCGCGAAGACGATCAACGGTGTCGCCTACGACTCCCCCACCGTCGACAACCAGCCCGTCACCGGCATCAGCCGCGCCAAGGCCGAGAAGATCTGGTACCGGGCGCTGACCACCAAGTTCACCTCCAGCACCAAGTACGCCGCCGCCCGCACCGGCACCCTCGCCGCCGCGGCCGACCTGTACGGCGCCTCGTCGCCGGAGTACGCGGCGGTCAACCGGGCCTGGGCCGCGGTGAACGTCAAGTAGAGACCCGCCGGAAAGAAGACCGGGGCCCGGACCGCTTCCCCCTGCACGGTCCGGGCCCCGGCCTACATCCACTAGGGCGTCTCCCGCGGCTCCAGATCGGTCGCCGCGAGGAACGACCCGTCCATGTGGAACGGCACCGACTGGTGCTCGTGGACCACCAGCCACCGCCCCTCCCGCCGGCGCAGGCCCACGGTGACGCGCATCCACATCGAGAACCCCTCCGGGTAGCCGACCGGGACCGCCGCCAGCCGCGCCAGACCGTGCGCGAACGCCACATCACCCGACACCGCGACCCGCAGATCCCGGTGCTCCAGCGTGATCGGCCCGCTGAACCCGGCCATCCACCCCGCCAGCGCCTCCGGGTCACGCGCGTCCAGACCCGTGTTGCGCAACGGCGGCGCCAGCGTGCACGTCACCGCGTCCCGCGCGTACCGGGCGACGATCCGTTCCGGGGACCGCAACCTCATGCCCTGCTCGTGCTCGGTGAACACCGCGCGAACCGCGGTCTCCTCCCGCACCGACGTCGTGGTCATCTCCCACACCTCCCTCTCGACTGACACACCGGTGTCGAGACACGCCCCGCGGATTCGACATGGCGGTGAGAAGATCTCTCGCCAGCCAGCCGAGCGGAGGCCGGAAGTGAAGTACCTGATCCTGATCTACAGCAACCCGAAGTCGCGGGCGGCCTGGGAGAAGCTGACCGACGAGCAGCAGAGGCAGTTCGGCCAGGCCCACTACGACCTCACCGACACGCTGCGCGCCTCCGGTGAGCTGGTCGTCAGCGAAGGCCTGCCCGGACCCGAGACCGGCAAGGGCGTCAGCATCCGCGGCGGCGAGGTCGTCGTCACCGACGGGCCCTTCGCCGAGGCCAAGGAGTACCTCGCCGGGTTCTACCTGGTCGAAGCCGACACGATCGACCAGGTCATCGCCCACGCCGCCACGTTGCCCGACGCCCACAACGACGGCATCGAGGTCCGCCCGGTGTGGGACAGGTCCACGCTGGACGACCTGTGACCACACCCCCGGTCGAGGGCCTGCTGCGTGAGCTCGCGCCGCAGGTCCTCGGCGTGCTCGTACGCCGCCACGGCCAGTTCGACGTGTGCGAGGACGCCGTGCAGGAAGCCCTGCTGCAAGCCGCGCAGCAATGGCCGGCCGACGGGCTGCCGGACAACCCCAAGGGCTGGCTCATCACCGCGGCGAGCCGCCGGTGGATCGAGCAGTACCGGGCAGACCTCGCCCGCCGGGCACGGGAGGACAAGGTCGCCGCCCTGACCCCACCGCCCGCGGACCCGGCGCCGGCCCGCGACGACACGCTCACCATCCTCGCGATGTGCTGCCACGAAAGCCTCACCACGGCCTCGCAGATCGCCCTGACACTGCGCGCGGTGGGCGGCCTCACGACAGCGGAGATCGCCAGGGCGTTCCTCGTACCCGAAGCCACCGTGGCACAGCGCATCAGCCGGGCCAAGCAGAAGATCAAACAGGCCGGGGCCACGTTCCGGCCGCCCACCGACCTCACCGCCGTCCTGCACGTGCTCTACCTGGTCTTCACCGAAGGCTCCACCGCCAGCTCCGGCGACACCCTCGTCCGCGTCGACCTCACCGCCGAAGCCCTCCGCCTCACCCGCCGGCTGCACCACACCCGCCCCGACGACGGCGAACTCACCGGACTGCTCGCGCTGATGCTGCTCACCGACGCCCGCAGACCCGCCCGCACCACCGAACACGGCGACCTGGTCCCGCTGGCCGAACAGAACCGCGGCCTGTGGGACACCGACGCCATCGACCAAGGCACCCGGCTCATCCGGCACGCCCTGCGCACCACCCAGATCGGCCCCTACCAGCTGCAAGCCGCCATCGCCGCCGTCCACGCCGACGCGACCACCGCCGACGACACCGACTGGCCCGAGATCCTCGGCCTCTACGACTTGCTCACCGCACTGGCACCCGGCCCCATGGTCGCCCTCAACCGCATCGTCGCCCTCGCCATGGTCCACGGCCCCGACCGGGCCCTCGCCGAGCTGTCCACACTGGACCTCGACCACCACCGCGTCCACGCCGTCAAAGCACACCTGCTCGACCTGCGCGGAGACCACCACCACGCCCGCGAAGAGTACGACAAAGCCGCCACACTCACGCTGAACGCCCAGGAACAGCGCTACCTCAAGCTCCGGTCGCGCCACCCACGGTAGCGTCCGACGACGGCTCCTCCTGCGGCGGCGCCTTCGGCACCACACCCGCCAGATCCCCACCGTTGTCGTTCACCCGCAACACGAACGGCCGCGTCTGCGTGTACTGCACCACCGACACCGAACACGGATCCACCACAATCCGCTGGAACCCGTCCAAGTGCACACCCAGCGCATCCGCCAACACCGACTTGATCACATCACCGTGCGAGCACAACACCCACACCGCACCCGGACCGTGCTCCTCGGCGATCCGCGCATCATGCGCCCGCACCGCGGCCACCGCACGCGCCTGCACGTGCGCCAACCCCTCACCCTCCGGGAACACCGCCGCCGACGGGTGCTGCTGCACCACCGTCCACAACGGCTCGCTCAACAGGTCCTTGAGCGCCTTGCCGGTCCACGCTCCGTAATCCACCTCGGACACGTCCGGCTCCGCGACCGCCTCCAGCTCCCGGTCCGCCAGCAACGGCGCCAACGTCTCCTCACACCGCTGCAACGGCGACGACACCACCGCAGCCACCGGGATGTCCCTCAACCGGGCGACGAGAGCCGCGGCCTGCGCCTGCCCCCGCTCGTCCAAACCCACACCCAACATCCGCCCGGCGAGCACACCGGAACCGTTGGCGGTCGAACGAGCATGTCGAAGCAGGATCACCGTGGCCACGGCACCCACCTTAGATCGGCTGGATCAACCCCATCGACAGCAGCCCCATCAGCACCAGGCCCAGCATCAGCCGGTACCACACAAAAGCCGAGTAGGAGTGCTTCGACACGTACTTCAACAACCACGCGATCGTCGCGTACCCGACCACGAACGAGATGACGGTCGCGACGATCATCTGCGGGATCGACGCCTGCACACCCTCACCACTGCGCTCCAGCACGTCCGGGATCGAGAACAACCCCGCACCGAACACCGCCGGAATCGCCAGCAGGAACGAGTACCGCGCCGCCGCCTCCCGCGTCAGCCCCAGGAACAACCCCGCCGTCAACGTCCCACCCGACCGCGACACCCCCGGGATCAACGCCAGCGCCTGCGCCAACCCCATCCCGATCGCGTCCTTCATCCGCAGCTCATCCCGCTGCTGCTTCGCCAGATGATCAGCCAAACCCAGCAGCAGACCGAACACCACCAGCATCGTCGCCGTGATCCACAGGTTCCGCGCCGACGTCCGGATCTCGTCCTTCAACAGGTACCCGAGCACCGAGATCGGCACCGAACCGATGATCACGTACCAAGCAAGCCGGTAATCCCGCTCCTTGCGCGCCTCCGCGTTGACCAAACCGCGGAACCAGGCGCTGATGAAGCGCCCGATGTCCTTCGCGAAGTAGATCAGCACCGCCACCTCGGTACCCAACTGGATCACCGCGGTGAACGACGCACCCGCATCGTTGCCGAAGAACAACGTCGACGTGATGCGCAGGTGCGCACTGCTGGAAATCGGCAGGAATTCCGTCAGTCCTTGGACCAGTCCGAGGACCAGAGCCTGCAACCAGCTCAACTACCCACTCCTGCCAGATCCAAAGCCTCGGCCGCGGTCCGAAGACCCGCGATCCCCTGCTCCAGATCTTGCAGCATCGGCGAAACGGACAGCGTGGTGACCCCCGCGGCAGCAAGCGCCTGCATCTTCTCCGCTATGCGCTCCCTCGACCCCAGCAACGCCGTCGCGTCCAAGAACTCCAACGGGATCGCCCCCATCGCACCCGCGTAGTCCCGCGACAGGTACCTCTCCTGGATCTCCTCCGCCTCAGCCGGGAAACCCATCCGCACCATCAGGTTGTTGTAGAAGTTCTGCTTCCGCGACCCCATGCCGCCCACGTACAACGCCGTGTACGCCCGCACCGGATCCGCACACGCCTTCCAGTCCTCACCCACCACCAACGGCACCGTCGGAACGACGTCGAACCCCTCCATCGACCTGCCGGCCCTCTCCCGGCCCGCCCGCACCGACGCCAGCGACTCCGCAGAGAACTCCGGCGAGAAGAAGATCGCCAACCACCCGTCCGCGATCTCCCCCGTCAACTCCAGGTTCTTCGGACCCACCGCCGCCAGGTACACCGGGATCTGCTCCCGAACCGGGTGCACCGTCAACTGCAACGCCTTGCCAGGACCATCCGGCAACGGCAACGTGTAATGCTCACCCTCGAACCGCAGCTTCTCCCGCGACAACGCACGCTTCACGATCTCCACGTACTCACGCGTCCGCGCCAACGGCTTGTCGAACCGCACACCGTGCCACCCCTCCGACACCTGCGGACCCGACACCCCCAGCCCCATCCGGAACCGGCCACCCGACAACGTGTCCAGCGTCGCCGCCGTCATCGCCGCCATCGCAGGCGTCCGCGCCGGAATCTGGAAGATCGCACTGCCCACGTCGATGCGGTCCGTCTGCGCCGCCACCCACGCCAGCACCGTCGGCGCATCGGAGCCATACGCCTCCGCCGCCCACACCACCGAAAAACCGAGCCGGTCGGCCTCTTTCGCCAGCTCGAGGTTCGCCGCGTCATTACCGGCGCCCCAGTACCCGAGGTTCAGTCCCAGCTTCACGCAGCGAGACCCTACCGGTCAGTAACACCGATTGCCAGGCTGACACGATCATCACCCCTTAGCATCCCGCACGTGGAACAGCGACACCTCGGCCGCAGCGGCCTCCGCGTCTCCCGCCTCGCACTGGGCACGATGACGTGGGGCCGCGACACCGACGCAGACGAGGCCGCCACCCAGCTCATGGCCTTCGCCGACGCCGGCGGCACCCTCATCGACACCGCCGACGTCTACACCGAAGGCGAATCCGAACGCATCCTCGGCACCCTCATCGACGAAGTCGTCCCCCGCGACCACCTCGTCATCGCCACCAAAGCCGTCGCACGCCGCACCGACGGCCCCTTCGGCGGCGGCGCCAGCCGCGGCGCCCTCCTCACCGCACTCGACGGCTCCCTGCGCCGCATCGGCGTCGACCACGTCGACCTCTGGCAACTCCACGCCTGGGACCCCACCGTCCCCGTCGAAGAAACACTCTCCGCACTCGACACCGCCATCACCGCAGGAAAAGTCCGCTACGCCGGCACCTCCAACTACAGCGGCTGGCAACTCGCCACCGCAGCCACCACCCCCACCACCTTCCCCCTCATCTCCACCCAGCACGAATACTCCCTGCTCGAACGCGGCATCGAACGCGAAGTCGCCCCCGCCGCCGCCCACCACGGCCTCGGCCTCCTGCCCTGGGCACCACTCGGCCGCGGCGTCCTCACCGGCAAGTACCGCAACGGCACCCCACCCGACTCCCGCGGCGCCTCCGCCCACTTCGCCGGCTACGTCGAACAACACCGCACCGACCGCGCCGCCCGCATCGTCCAGGCCGTCAGCACCGCCGCCGAAGGACTCGGCACCTCCGCCCTGTGCGTCGCACTGGCCTGGGTCCGCGACCGGCCCGGCGTCGTCGCCCCCGTCGTCGGCGCCCGCGACACCAACCAGCTCCTCGCGTCCCTCGACGTCGAACAGCTCACCCTTCCGCCCGCGATCCGCGCCGCACTCGACGACGTCAGCGCCATCGAGCTCGCCTACCCCGAGCGCCCGATGCCCTGAGTTCTTGGCTGTTTTGTGTTACTGAGTTTTCGCTGGTAGCTGTTCTCGTGAGGGTGTTAAATTTAGTCAACACTGAAGTTATTGAAATAACAGACCAGAAGGCCCTGAACGAGATTCACCCCACCCCTCGCGTGACCTTCGCGAGCACTGCGGGCATGCTGGAAGACCACGCAGATCCACGGAGGAACGACCTTGCACCGGCTCGCAGCTCTGATCTTGGCCACCGCGACGCTGACGGCGTGCGGACAGAGCGAGAAGTCGCAGGACCCGCTGCAGGTCGCCGAGACGCTCGAGGTCGCCAAACCGGCCCTCTCCCCCGCCCAGAACACCGCCCTGCCCGGCGACATCACGCCCGGCGGCTCGTTCACCGAGGGCGACACCACCCTGAAGTTCGAGGTCAACGGCCGCAAGGTCGAGCTCGACCGCCTCCGCAGCGCCGTCTTCGAGATGACCACTGACGACAAGGGCTCCCCCACCCGCGGCCCCGGCCTGCGCGCCGGCGACGGTGCCACCAACGCCGTCCCCGACCGCTTCGGCCGCCTGCTCGTCGTCGACACCCGCGGCGGCGAGTTCATCGCGTTCTCGATCGACCCGCTGATCATGCGCCAGCGCTACCCCGTGCCCGGCACCCCCTACGGCATCGCCTACGACGCCAAGCGCGACATCGCGTGGATCACGCTCACCGACCGCAACGAGGTCGTCGGCCTGGACGTCGCCGCCGGCGAGCCGTCCGAGAAGCACCGCTTCGCCACCGTGCGCCAACCCAACACGGTCAGCGTCGACCAGGAGACCGGACGCGTCACCGTCACGTCCGGCGACAACGGAGGGATACAGGTGATCTCGCCATGACCGAAGGGGTGATCGACGGGGACTGGGAGTACCGGCCGCTGCGCCTGCCGCCCGGCATCTCCCGCCGCACCGCGACCACGCAGCTGACCATCCACGCCGAGTTCGCGGGCTGGGAGCTGTCCCGCACGCTGCTCTACGGCGACGGCTCCCGCAAGGTGTGGCTGCGCCGCAAGCGCGTCCCGGGCGACCTGCCCGGGCTCATCACGTAACGCGTCACACGACACGAAGTGCCGCTCAAACGCCCCCTCCGCCTGCGGCCCACAACGTTGAGGTGCCCACGTCCTGGCGTTTGAGATCCTCTGTTCGTTCGTTGAAGCTGAGCACCGCGTGACGGTTCACTTTAGTTAACACTGAAGCAATAAAATTGACCGGAGTCGTAGAATATGTGATCAGATTCTGGGTCATGGAGCTCGTGCCGCAACAAGTCGGGGTCGCGCACAGCGCACTGCCGCACGACGAACCGTCCACCCGTGCCCTGCTCGCCGAAGCCGCGGCCCAGGGCCTGCACACCGTGGTCGTCACGGCCCCGGAGAACGATGAGAGCGCTCTCGCCGTCCTGCGCGAGCTGAGAGCCGAGTGGTACACCGAGAACGGCCAGGTCACCGCCCAGCTCGACACCGACGCCCAGGGCCAGCTGGCGCACCTGTGGGGACTGTCCGCGCAGGACAGAGCGGCGTGGCTGGCCGCGTTCCCCCGCGCCGACGACCCGAACTGGTGGATGCACCGCCTGCTGGTGCTGAACCACCACCCCGAGTGGGCACCGCTCAAGGAGTGGCTCGTCGGCGAGCACGTGCGGCTCTTCGGCCGGCCACCGGGACGGCGCCGCACCCCCGCGTCGTAGACGATTCCGGAAAGCGTGTCGAGAACGCGCCACCTGGCAGGCCGCGCGTTCCTCACCTGCTCCACGACCGGTTGCGGCCGCGAGATGGTCGGTGGGGGGCACGTCGCTGTGCCCCCCACCGACCATCAGGCCTTGGCCACCTCGCGGATCAGGTTCGCGATCTCCGCGGGACGTTCCAACGGGAGCATGTGCCCCGCGTCGGGCAGCACCACCGACGTGCCGCCGAACCTGGCCACGTCCGACTCGGACACCAGCCGGTCCTCGTCGCCCACCACCGCGACGACGGCCTTCTCCTGCGCCACGGTCAGTCCCGCCTCGCGGTCGTAGCGGTCCACGGCCGGGCGGAACAACGCCACCGTCTCCGGCCACTCCCCCCACACCATGTCCGCGGTCAGCTCGACGTCGTCGTCGGACGGCTCGTCACCGAAGAGCCACCACCGCAGGCCCGCGGTCTTGGTGGGCTCGATCTTCTCCCTGACCGCCCGCACGATCGGCCCGAACGCGCGTTCCAGCTCCCGCACCAGCTTGCCGAGCGACTTGGGCCACGCGAGCGAGGTCTCCGACAGCCCGCTCGCCGCCGTCGACACGAACACGATGCCCAGCACCCGCTGCCGGAACAGCCGCGGCCTGCGTTCGGCCATCGCCAGCGCCGCCATGCCGCCCATCGAGTGCCCGGCGATCACCACGTCACCGCTGGGCACCGCGCGTTCGATCAGCTCACCCAGGTCGTCGCCGAGCTGCTCGATCGTCGCGGTCTCCTTGTCGGCCTTCGAGGACTCGCCGTGGCCGCGGTGGTCGTAGGCGATCACCTGGAAGTCGCCGCTGAGCCGGTCGACGACCTTGTGCCAGCTGCGGTGGTCGAGCGCGTACCCGTGCGCCAGCACGATCGTGGTCCGCGCGTCGGGATCGCCCGCCCGCAGCACGTTGAGCTCGGTCCCGTCCTCCAGCCGCACCATGCCGTTCCTTTCGCCGTGCCGTCTGCATGCCCAACGACACGACACACCGAAAAGACACGGTCCATCTGCGACACAGCACCACCTGTCCGTTGTGGATTCCTTCACTGGAACGGGTGATACAGCGCGTGTCCCCGCGTTCGAGGTGGTACTCCGGAAGAACGAAGCGAAGGAGGAGGTTGTGATGATGCGAACACTGGCCCGTCCGGTTGTTGCGCCGGAGGACATGGCCGAACTGATGACGGCGGTGGCGGAGCCCGAGGCCGCGGTGGCCGACCCGCCGCTGCACGTGCCCACCGCCGGCGGCGCGCTCCTGGCCGGTCTGCTGCTGATCGTCTCCCCCGGCAACCCGACGGAGCCGGAGAAGCGGTGACCACAGGTGGCGCGATCGACCGCACGTCTCGTGCGGACGCGGTCGCCGCACTGGCCGGACACCTCGTCGGCGCACTCGGGGAAGGTGTGCCGACGAGGCTCGCCGACTTCCTCGACTCCTGCGCCGACGGCGTGGCCGGCCTGTGGGCGGTCCGCCTGGTGGGCGCCGACGCCTTCGCGCCGCACCTGCTGGCGGGCCGCCCCCTGGAGGGCCGGGACGCCGCTGTCGTGTCCGACGCTTTCGAGGCGTTCCCGCCCGTCCAGCAGCCGGTGACGCACCAGCAGCGCGTGCTGGCCCACCGGGACCAGGCAACCGCCGAGCTGCTGGTGCGGCTCACCGACGGGCGGTGCGCGCCGCCCGGGACCGTCGAGGTGTGGGAGAACCGGGAGGCCTCGGCCCACCTCGGCACGTCACCGGTCGACGCCCTGCTGGGCCCGGCCGAGCAGTGGGCGCGCTGGTCGGTGGCCGTCGCCCAGCTCTCGCCGCTGGCCCTGCCGGGCTTGGACGGCCCGGTGTTCCAGGCGGTGGCGGGTGCGCCGCTCGCACTGGCCAGGGGCACCACCCGGGCCGTGCTGCGCCGGGACTACGCCACCGCAGCACGCCTGGTTCGCTGGGTGGCCCTGCTCGCCGACCGGGTTCCGCTGGACGCGGCCCTGCTGGTGGAGCACCTGAGGCTGCACGCGGGCGCCGACGCCCGGCTGCTGCTGGATCTGGCCATCGCCGAACGCGTTCTCGCCGCCGAGCCGGTGTCCTCGCGACCGGCGCTCCCGGCTCCGACGCCTCCGGTGCCCTCGGCACCGACCGCGGTGGTGCACGACGTGGCGAGCCGGGCGATGGCCTGGCTGCACGCGCACCACGAGCTGGGTGCCTTCACCGACACGGCGACCGCCGACCTCGACGACCCCAACAGCGTCTACAAGCCCCTGTGCGAGGTGGCCCTGGCGTCCGCGTTCGTGCTGCGCGAGGGCGTTGCCGGTGCCGCGCAGCTGCGGCACGCGCGAGAGCTGCTCGACTTCTCCTGGGAGCAGATGCGCCGCGGCGACCTGCTCTACGAGCGCCAGCTCCGGCACGCCCTGCTCACCGACCCGGTGGAGACCTACGCGTCGTTCGCCCGCTCCGGGTACCGGCACGCCGCCCTGGAACGGGTCGCCGCGCACAGCTCGGCCGCCGACGCGGTGAACGAGGTGGTGCCCAACCGGCGGCTCGCCGTGGCCAACGCGCACCGCGTCGTGGGCATCCCGCGCGACGACGACTGGGACGCCCTGACGGCCGCGACCTGGCTCGGCCGCGAGCCCGAGCCGTGGGTGATCGACTGGTACACCGGGTACTGCGCCACGCACACCGTCTTCCACCTCACCGACTGGGGCGCGCGTCCGGAGGGCCTGCCGGCCGGCACGGCCCGCTACCTCGACGCGTGGCTGCCGGTGTGGATCGACGTGTGGACCGAGGCGCGGCAGTGGGACCTGGTGGGCGAACTGCTCCTCGTGGGCGCGTGCCTGCCGGAGCCGCGCATCGAGGCCGCCGAGTGGGCGCCGTTCGCCGCCGCCCAGCACGAGGACGGCCTGGTGCCCCGTGACGGCGAACCCGTGTCCGACGACCCGCGCACCCGGTTCCTCGACCACCAGCACACCGCCGTGGTCGCGACCGCGGCGGGCACGCTCGCGCTGTCCCGGCTGCTCGCAGGGTGAACGAGGACCGGATCACCGCACTGCTGTCCGCCGCACCCGGTGTCGCCGTCGCCGCTCGGGTGGGCGACGAGGAGACCGTGCTGGTCGCGGGCGTCACCGCGCTGGACGACCCGCACCCGGTCACCGCCGCCACCCGGTTCGAGATCGGCTCGCTGACCAAGACGTTCACCGCGCTGCTGCTGGCCGAGCTGGTGGCGCGCGGCGAGGTGCGGCACGACGACCCGGTGGACCGCTTCCTGGACACCGGCCTGGGCCCCGGCGTCACACTGGAGCGCCTGGCCACGCACACCTCCGGCCTGCCCCGGCTGCCACCGGGCCTGCTGCGCGCGGCCTTGCCCGCCTGGCGCACCAACCCCTACCGGGCGTTCGGGCCCGAGCGCCTGACGGCGGCGCTGCGCCGCACCCGCGTCCGCCCCAACGACCGAGCGCGGTACTCGAACTTCGGCGTCGCCGTGCTCGGCCTGGCACTGGCCCGCGCGACCGGCCGGCCGTTCGAGGACCTGCTCGCCGACCGCGTCCTGCGTCCCCTCGGCCTGACCGACACCGGCTTCGACACCGCGCCGCAGGCCACCGGTCACCTGCGCAGCCGGGCGCGCCCGCCGTGGGAGATGCCCGGGATGCCCGCCGCCGGCGCGCTCCGGTCCTCCGCCCGCGACCTGCTCGTCCTGCTGACCGCCCTCCTCGACGGCCGACCGGCCTCCCTCGCGCCCGCGCTCGCCGACGTCGTCGCGCCCCGCGTCGCCGTCTCCGCCACCGACCACCTGTGCCTGGTGTGGAACCTGCGCCGCCTCCCCGACCACGACCTGCTGTTCCACTCCGGGGGCACGCGCGGCTGCACCGCGTTCGCCGGGTTCAGCCCGCAGCGCCGCACTGCGCTCGTGGTCCTCGCCAACACGGGCCCGACCGTGCGAGCCACGCTCGTGCAGGACTCGTACAACGCCCTGCGCGCCCTCGACGACCCGGCCGCCGCACAACGGCCCGGGACGGGAGGGAGCGACAGGGATGCGACGCGGGAGACGACTGCTTGAGCCGCCGGACGGTCCCGTCAGCTGTTGCGCAGGAACCGGTCCAGCACCCGCACACCGAACTTCAGCGCCTCCACCGGCACGCGCTCGTCCACGCCGTGGAACAGCCCGGAGAAGTCCAGGTCGGCCGGCAGCTTCAACGGTGCGAAGCCGAAGTTGCGGATCCCCAGCTGCTGGAACGACTTCGCGTCGGTGCCGCCGGAGAGCATGTACGGCAGCACGCGCGCACCGGGGTCCTCGGCGGTGATCGAGGCGGTCATGGCGTCCACGAGCGCGCCGTCGAACGTCGTCTCCACGGGCGGCAGGCCGATCCACTCGCGTTCCACGTCCGGGCCGAGCAGCTCGGCCAGCTCGCGGTCGAACGCCTCCTCGCGACCGGGCAGGATGCGGCAGTCGACGGTCGCCTCGGCGGTGGACGGGATGACGTTGGCCTTGTAGCCGGCCGTGAGCATCGTCGGGTTCGCGGTGTCGCGCAGCGTCGCGCCGATCATCCGCGACAGCGCGCCGAGCTTGCCGATCGAGCCCTCGACGTCGTCCTCGGGGAAGTCCAGGCCGGTGATCTCGGTGACGCCGTCGAGGAACTCGCGCACCGACGGCCGGATGATCAGCGGCCACTGGTGCTGGTCGAGCTTGGTGACGGCGGCGGCGAGCTTGGCCACGGCGTTGTCGCGGTGGATCATGCTGCCGTGCCCGGCGGTGCCCTTGACCCGCAGCTTCAGCCAGCGGATGCCCTTCTCGGCGGTCTCCACGAGGTAGGCGCGGACGTCGTCCTTGAGCGTGATCGAGAACCCGCCGACCTCGCTGACCGCCTCGGTGACGCCCTCGAACAGCTCCGGCCGGTTGTCGACCAGCCACTTCGCCCCGTAGAGGCCGCCGGCCTCCTCGTCGGCGAGGAACGCGAACACGATGTCGCGTGGCGGCACGACGTTCTCCCGTTTGAAGTGCCTGGCCAGCGCGAGCGTCATGCCGACCATGTCCTTCATGTCGACGGCGCCGCGGCCCCACACGTACCCGTCCTGCACCGCACCGGAGAACGGGTGCACCGACCACTCCGACGCGTCGGCGGGCACGACGTCGAGGTGCCCGTGCACGAGCAGCGCGCCCCGGTTCGGGTCGGCGCCCGCGAGCCGCGCGACCACGTTGCCGCGCCCCTTCGCACCCGACTCGACGTAGGTCGTCTCGTAGCCGACCTCCCCGAGCTTCTCGGCCACCCACTCCGCGGCCTTGCGCTCCCCCACCACCGTCGCGGGGTCACCGGTGTTGGTGGTGTCGATCCTGATCAGCTCGCTGACGAGCGTGACGGCCTCGTCCTCGGCTTGTGCCAGCGCGTTGCCCAATGTGCTCACCCCGTCTTCCTACCACCCGTCAGAACACGGACCACCCTGTGAGAGTGGTGAACCTGTCGAGCGCGTCGACCCCGGCCACCGAGTTGCCGCGGGCGTCCAGCCCGGGACCCCACACGCAGATCGCGCACCTGCCCGGCACCACGGCCACGATGCCGCCGCCGACGCCGCTCTTGCCCGGCAGCCCGACCCGGTAGGCGAACTGCCCGGCCGCGTCGTAGGTGCCGCACGTCAGCATCACCGCGTTGACCCGCTTCGCGCCACTGACCCCGAGCAGCCGCTCGCCGTCGTTGCGCACCCCGTGCCGTGCCAGGAACAGCGCGCTCCTGGCCAGGTCCGCGCAGCTCATCGCGATCGAACACTGCCGCACGTACTCGTGCAACACGACGTCGACCGGGTTGCGCATGTTGCCGTAGGAGGCCATGAAGTGCGCCAGCGCCCGGTTGCGGTCGCCGTGGTCCAGTTCGGACCTGGCGACCTCCTCGTCCACGTCGATCGCGTGGTTGCCGCTCTCCGCGCGCAGGAAGTCGAGCAGCCGGTCCGACGCGCCCGGCCCGAGGTGGTCGGTGACCACGAGCGCCCCGGCGTTGATGAACGGGTTGCGCGGGATGCCGTTCTCGGTCTCCAGCTGCACCAGCGAGTTGAACGGCGACCCCGACGGCTCCCGGCCCACCCGCTCCCACAGCTCGTCGCCCACGGCGAGCGCCAGCGTGAACGCCTTCGAGATGCTCTGGATCGAGAACGGCGCCCGGTACTCCCCCGCCCCGCACACCTCGCCGTCGAGCGTGGCGACCGCCATGCCGAACCGCCGCGCGTCGACCCGTGCGAGCGCCGGGATGTAGTCCGCGGCCGCACCGCCGGGCATGACCTCGCCCGCGATGCGGTCCACCAGCTGCTGGAGCTCCATAGCGGCCATCCCACCACTTCAGGGCACGAGCGACGCGGCCACCTCCTCGGCCGTGCGCCCGGACGTGTCGACCGCCGTGCCGATCCCCCGCAGCCGCCCGGCCTGCGCCACGGCCTCCTCGACCACCCGGTCGAGCTCCTCCTCCGACCGCCCCGCCAGCGGGTCACCCGGCTCCGGCCAGCCCTCTCCCCTGCCCCGCCGCCGGATCCGCTCCACGAGGTCCGCGCGCGAGGCCTCCAGCCGGTACACCGTGGCGCCGGGGAACACGTCGGCGTACGGGCCGACCACGACCAGCACCCGTGCCCCGGCCTCCCGGTAGGTCCGCCACACCGCCGCGAGGTTGTCCGCGCGGGCCTGCTCCATCCCGAACCCGAGCTGGCCCGCGTCGACGAACCCGGCGCGCACCCCCGTGCCCAGCAGCCGCAGGTACACCGCGAAGCCGACGACCGACTTGCCGACACCGGTCGTGCCGCAGAACCACAGGACCCGCTCCGGCCCGGCCCAGTCGCCAGCCGCCCGCTCGACCCGGTCCGCCACCTCGGCGACCGACAGCCCGGTCGTGTCCACGCACACGTCGCCGATCGCGCGGGCGTCGAGCTCGTCGGCCTCGCGCAGCACGTGGTCGAGCTGCTCCGGCCGCATCCCGCGCCCGAGGTACCGCTCCCGCAGCACCTCGCGGTCGGCCCGCAGCCGGCACACCGTCAGCGTCGCGCCGGGAATCGGCGCGGCGCCGTTCGGATCGGCCACACCGGACACGACGAGGCTGCGCACCCCGCTCGCCCGCGCGCCGGCCACCACCGCGGCCAGGTTGCGGGCCTTCATGCGGTACCGGCCGGGGTCGTCGTCCGGATCCGGGTAGCAGATGCCGAGCTGGTCGACGTCGACGTACGCCCCGCCGTTGCGGCGGTGCACCTCCCACCCGACCACGGTCTTGCCGACACCGGGAGGTCCGCAGATCCACAACACCGAAACCACGACCGCAGTCTCCCGGCCCCGTCAACGCGTTTACAGGAAGAACAGCCGCGCGACCGCGTCCCGCGCCACCAGGAACCCGGCGATCCCGAGGATCCACCCGGTGGCGCCGGCGCCCTTCTCCGCGAACCACCTGCTGATCCGCTGCAGCACCGGCTCGACCCGTTCCCGCAACGCGATCCGCGCGGCCAGCAGCACCAGCGCGGGCACGACCATGACCACGCAGTACCCGGCGAGCAGCAACCCGGTCTGCGCCGGCGTGATGTCCGCGGCGCTCATCATCCCGATCGCGCCGAGGTAGGGCAGCATCGTCGCGAGCTCCACCACCCCGGCCAGCAGCGCGACCCCGACGAGCGCGGCCGTGGACCCGCCGACCCGCCTCGTCCACTTCGTCGTGTCGGTCTTCTTCTTGCTGTCGAAGCGGAAGCTCACGACGAACAACCCGACGCCGATCACGAGCTGGACCCACAGCGCGACCCGCCCGTCGAGGTGCTCCAGCACCTGCGCCGCCCCCAGCACCAGCCCGATGCCGACCACGAAGTAGAACACCGTGATCGTGCCCAGGTAGACGGCGAACCGCCCGACCCGCAACCGCCCCGGCGCGAGCATCAACCAGATCGGGACGAACAACGTCCCGATGCTCGTCGAGTCCAGCAACGCCAGCCCCGCCAACGCGAGCAACAACCCCGTACCCACCGCGTCCCCCTCGCCCCACTTCGCACAGTGCCCGTGCCGGATCTTTTTAGCACAAGTGTGACATTAAAGCGTGCGCGGGCCTGCCGGGGACATGACATCTGTCATCACGTTCCGATGCGTCCTGACACTGCCGGGACCAGGAATTTCACGCGATCGTTGAACACATGACAGCGATCGAGGTGAAAGACCTGACCCGGCGCTACTCAGGGGGATTCGAGGCCGTGCGCGGCGTCTCGTTCGAGGTGGAGCGCGGCGAGATGTTCGCGTTGCTCGGCACGAACGGCGCGGGCAAGACCTCGACCGTCGAGGTGGTGGAGGGCCTGACCCGGCCGGCGGAGGGGACCGTCCGGGTCCTGGGCCACGACCCGTTCCTGGAGCGCAAGGCCGTGCGCCCGCGGGTGGGCGTGATGTTGCAGGAGGGCGGCTTCCCGCCCGACCTGACCGTGTCCGAGGCGACCACGATGTGGGCGGGCA
Organism: Lentzea sp. NPDC037011; assembly: GCF_055607425.1. Classification (NCBI taxonomy): domain Bacteria; kingdom Bacillati; phylum Actinomycetota; class Actinomycetes; order Pseudonocardiales; family Pseudonocardiaceae; genus Lentzea; species Lentzea sp. NPDC037011. The sequence continues at coordinate 267,938 of NZ_JBVJRT010000004.1, forward strand.
CGCTGACCCGGCCCCGCCCGGTCGCCGAGGCGCTCGACCTCGTCGACCTGGGCCACCGCTCGGCGGTGCGGGTGAAGCAGCTCTCCGGCGGTGAACGGCGGCGCCTGGACCTGGCGCTCGCGTTGCTCGGCCAGCCAGAGGTGCTGTTCCTCGACGAGCCGACCACCGGCCTCGACCCGGAGAGCCGGCGCAACACGTGGCAGCTGATCCGCACCCTCCTGCACGAGGGCACCACCGTGCTGCTGACGACGCACTACCTGGAAGAAGCGCAGGAACTGGCCGATCGGCTGGCCATCATGCACCGCGGCCGCATCGTCGCGCGCGGCACGGTGTCCGAGGTCGTCGACGCCCACCCGGCGCGCATCACGTTCACGCCGCCCGCCGGCATCGCGCTGCCCGTCGTGGCCGACCTCGACGAGTCCGGCCGCGCGACCGTGCGCACCAACACCCTGCAGGAGACGTTGCACGAACTGCTGACGTGGGCACACGCGCAGGACGTCGTGCTGTCCGGTCTGGACGCCCGCTCGGCGTCCCTCGAAGAGGCGTTCCTGGCGATCGCGGAGGAGGCGGCATGAGGGCCGTGGCCATCGGGCAGGCGGAGCTGAAGCTGTTCTGGCGCAACCGCACCGCCCTGTTCAACTCGCTCATCGTGCCGCTGCTGGTCGTGCCGCTGCTGCTGTCGATCGACGCCGACGGCGTGCCGCTGGTCGTCGGCCTGACCGGGTTCGTGCTGCTCATGGCGGTCTACTACAACCTCGTCACCGTGTTCGTCGCGCGCCGCGAGGAGCTCGTGCTCAAGCGCCTGCGCGTCGGCGAGCTGACCGACCCCGAGGTGCTGTTCGGTGCCGCGCTGCCGTCGATGGTGGTCGCCATCGGGCAGATGGTGCTGTTCGCGGTGATCATCGGCGTGATCACCGGCGTGGCGGTGCCGACGAAGCCGTGGTTCCCGCTGCTGGGCGTCGTCGGCGGGACGCTGCTGTTCGCGTTGCTGGCGGCGGCGTCCGCGGCGTTCACCCGCACCGTCGAGATGGCGCAGGTGACGTCGTTGCCGGTCCTGATGGCGTGCATCATCGGCAGCGGCCTGATGGTCCCGCTGTCGGTGTTCCCCGACGAGGTCCAGACGGTGCTGCGGTTCCTGCCGCTCACCCCGGTCCTGGACCTGCTGCGGGCCGGCTGGCACGACGGCCCGGTGCTGCAGCCGGTGGTCGTGCTGGCGGCGTGGGTCGCGGCCGGTGTCTACGCTGTCCGGCGATGGTTCCGCTGGGAGCCGCGGAGGTGACCTTGCTGTCCTGGTGGCGCTCGCGCAGCAGCGCGTCGCGGTTCGACTACTTCACCCGCTCGTCGTTCTACCTGACCCTCGTCGCGCTGCCGATCCTGCCGATGACGAGCCTCGCGAACGACGACTCCGTGAGCCGCACCGCCGCCGTCGCCACTATCGTCGCGATCGTCGTGCACGCCGCGTGCTGCACGTGGCTCGTCCACCAGGGCATCGAGCACTACCTGGGCAAGGCGCCGTTCCCGCGCCTTGCCCTGACCGTCGCCGCCGTCGTGACCGCCGTGGTGGTGGCAGGCGGCATGGCCGTCCTCCCCGGCGCACCACCCGGCGGGCGCGACGGCCCGGTCGACGCCGTGACGCTGTTCGTGCCGGTGCTGTTCGTGACCGCGGTGTCGTGCACCCTGCGCCCCCGCGTGACGGCGGCCGTGGTGGCCGCGACCGGCGTGTTCCTGGTGCTGACCGTGCCGCTGGGCGCCGCGGTCCCGATGACGATCGCCCTGGTCTTCTTCACCGCCGTCTACCGCACCTCGGTGTGGATGATCGGCACGATGTGGGAGCTCGACCGCTCCCGCGAGGTCCGCGCCAGCCTCGCCGTGGCCGAGGAACGCCTGCGCTTCGCCCGCGACCTGCACGACGTGGTCGGCCGCAACCTCTCCGTCGTCGCCCTGAAAGCCGAACTGGCCGCGAAACTCGCCCAACGCGGCCGTGACGAGGCCGTCGCCGAGATGCTGGAGGTCCGCCGCATCGCCCAGGAGTCCCTCGACGAGCTCCGCGCCGTCGTCTCCGGCTACCGCACAGCGGACCTCACGGTGGAGCTCGCCGGCGCCCGCTCCCTGCTCACCTCCGCGGGCATCGACTGCCGCGTCATCGGCGAGCCCTCCCTCCCCGACGAGGCCGCGGGAGCCCTGGGCTGGGCCGTCCGCGAGGGCGTGACCAACGTCCTGCGCCACAGCGAAGCCCGCACGTGCACCATCGCGTTGCGCGGCACCACCCTCACCATGTCCAACGACGGCGCCACCGCCACCACCATCCGCTTCGGCAGCGGCCTCACCGGCCTGCGCGAGCGCGTGGCCACCCTCGGCGGCTCGGTGACCGCCACCCCGGAGCCCCCCAACCGCTTCGTGCTGACCGTGGAGCTCCCGTGATCCGCATCCTCCTGGCCGACGACGAACACCTGATCCGCGGCGCCCTCGCCGCCCTCCTGGCCCTGGAGGACGACCTCGAGGTGGTCGCCCAAGCCGCCACCGGCGCCGAAGCCGTGGCCACCGCCCGAGCAGTCCGCCCCGACGTGGCCGTGATCGACCTGCAGATGCCCGACCTCGACGGCGTCACCGTGGCCCAAACCCTGGCCACCGAGCTCCCCACGTGCTCCACGATGATCGTCACCTCCCACGGCCGCCCCGGCCACCTGAAACGCGCCCTGGCCGCCGGCGTCCGCGGCTTCCTCCCGAAGACCGTCTCCGCCGACGTCCTGGCCACCGTCGTCCGCACCGTCCACTCCGGCGGCCGCTACGTCGACCCGGCCCTGGCCGCAGAAGCCATCAGCGCCGGCGACAGCCCCCTGACCCCACGCGAGGCCGACGTCCTAGAACTGGCCCTGGAAGGCGCCCCGATCGACGAAATCGCCCGCCGCGCCTCCCTCTCCCCCGGCACCGTCCGCAACTACCTGTCCTCAGCAGTCGGCAAAACCGCCGCCTCGAACCGCCACGAGGCCGCCCGCATGGCCCGCGCCCGCGGCTGGATCTAACCCCACCACTCCAGCACCCTGGCCCCGTACAGCGTCAGCCACTTCGACGGCTGCCCTCGTTCGACGTCGACCTCGAACCACATCCGCCCTGGATGCCGCCCAGCCTGCACCCACGTCCCGTCGGGCTGCCTCTGCTGCCTGATGCGCTCGACGGCCTGCGCCATGCGCTCATCAGGCCGCGCTGCACGCCGGAAGTAGTCGGCCGCGTTGAGCACGCTGTACTGCCACCGCAACGGGTACCGGAACGTGTCCACCCACTCCGCCACCGGCTCCCCCGTCGACAACCGCCGGAACAGGTGCCTTTCGAGCAGGTACTCCTCCCCTCTCCTGCGCGCACTCCTCGACTCGTCGGTGCCCCCCGTGGCCACCTCGTAGTCCAGCAACCCCTTGAGCGAGTTGAGCGTGGAGTGGAACGACGACCTCTTCGCCCCCTCAACCCACTCGCAGTTCCACCCGCCGTCCTCAAGCTGGTGCTCCACGAACCACGCGACGTTGTGGTGGACGTCCACCCCGAGCCACAGCCCGTTCGACACCGTCATCGCGTTGATGCAGCAGTCGACCTCGCCACCCCAGTACGGCAACCCGTCGTACTCCCACCGGCTGTTGGCGGCCAACAACTCCGCAGTGCCGTGCAGCGCTTCGGGGTCGAGCCCCCACTCGCGCAACGTGACCAACGTCCAGGTGGTCGCGGTCCACGGCTGCGGCTCGTCGCCGCGCATGTCGTAGTCAGGCGGGAAGAAGGCCCCACCCGCCCACTGCCCGTCCTCGCCTTGGAGTTCCAGCAACCGCTTCCCGAAGCCTTCCGTGGCAACTCGTGCTCTCGTCGCCTTCCACACCTCTTTGGGCTCGTGCAGGAGGTCCCGTTCGACCTGCCAACGCAGGGCCGGGTCCGCGTCCTTCAGCAACCACTCCACCAACGCCGTCGTCAGCACCCGGTGACCCTAGCCCCGCTTGAGTTTGATCTGCCTGGCTTCCGCTGCCCTGTGCACCCGACCATGCTCCTACCAGCGAAAACCTTGCTGGGGGCGCTCGATTTTGGTCGTTGCCGACGATCATGTAATCTATGCACGCACCACGGCGCGAGCTGCGGTGACAACTGAACAGGTCCGGGTGGCGGAATGGCAGACGCGCTAGCTTGAGGTGCTAGTCCCCGAAAGGGGGTGGGGGTTCAAGTCCCCCCTCGGACACCAGCATTAACCACACGCACGCAGAGGTCGTCGCGCAGACGGCCTCTTCTGTGTTTTGCACCGAAGCTCGATGTCCAGCTGCTTGCAGAGCCGGTCGAGCCTCTCTGGCTTGCCTTCCGTGATGATCGTCGCCACATCGTCTAACCCGTCGAGCCGCGCTTGCACCCTGGCGGCTGTGACCACAGACGGCGCAGGCAACCCGTTCAATTCGGCGCACGCCGCCGCACGCTGTTCCTCGGCTTCGTTGATCGCATCAACAAGGGCGGCAGGATCGACGCCTGCCGCAATGGCCGCCTGGAACCTCCGCAACTTCGCGCCGGCAGTTTCCAACCGCTTCTTCACCGCATCTCGTACGGCCGACTTTCCCGCCGTCCCGTCTTGCGACTCGACGAGGTGCGCCACCGTCCGATCGATGCTCTTCCGGTCGAAGACCTGAGACAACCACTTGGTCAGCGGCTCCAACACTGCGTCCTCGGCGAGATTTATCGTCTTCGGGTTGCCGGTCAATGCGGCGGAAATTGAAGCCAACGAGCGCGCCAACACCGGTAGCAGGTGCGCTCTTCCGGATGATGGCTCCCTGCATTATCCGCGAGCAAATACCTCACTCGCGTAATGCGTTCAGGTCTTGCATGCATCAAGCGCGTACACCAGGGTCGGGCGGCGAAATTTTCGCCACGCTAAATACCAAGCAGGCTGGTTCAGCTAGCCATAAGAGCAGTTGGGGCAGAGCATACGACCCTGACCCTGCCCCAACTGCGCTTTGCAATGCAGCACTTGGGTTTCCCTTGATCGAATTCGCCCCGAACAGGCAAGCCTTGCCACGCAGTGCGGGCCTCCGTAACATTTACATCACTCGATCCGCCACGGAGGGCAGAGAAAGCAGTCGCGAGCGAACCGGAAGCCGAGGGCCAGGGTGACCACACAAGTTGTTTACACCCCCGACAACCGCAAACTGGACCTGTCCAGTCTATCCAGCTCAGATTACGCACTCATCTGTTCATTGCATCAGAAGATTCATCACGGTGACCGCGTCCTTCTGTGTCTGACGCCTGCCACTCCAGGCCATGACGAGATGTTCATACAGAGGCGTCGAGGAAAATATTATGCCGTCCACTTCTCCGGCGGCGGACATCGCCATGAAGTCTCTTTCGAGAGCGACGAACACAAGCGTCAAAAGGAATACTGGTATCGTGCAGCCACAGACGCTGGTTTCTCTTCACACACAGAGTACTCCACCGGCGCGGGCACCATTCTGGACGTAGCAATACACGGTCCGATCCCCACAGGGATAGAGGTTCAACGGTCCGCAATTACCGCACGCAAAGCAACAAATCGAACAAAGAAGTCATACTCGGCTGGATGGCTGGCCGTATGGTTCTCTGACGCCGGCGAGAACCCCACCTGGTTTCATCAAGTACCTTCCGTCGGCTGCAACAGGATGCCGTGGACAGACCTACCGCCACGCCGAGCGGCGACCGCAACAAGCGGACTCCGCACAATAGAGGCCACAAGATGTTCTATCGATTCATTTGACCGCTGCCCTGAAGGCAAGAGACGTCATTGCGGCAAGCATCATCCCTTCCCGCGGCCTTGGTTCGGCATGACGATAGATGACGTCGCTGCACGCTTACCAGCCAGAGAGGCCGTTCTACTACTCGTTAAGAGCAGCGTCTACATCGTCCCACCCGAGGGAGCAGATTTATTCCAAGAACTCACCGGAACATCGGGAATCTATATCCCTTCCAAGTCGACAACTCCGAACCCAAGCACTCCAATCCCGACAGAATGCATCAACCCAACGCACGCATCCGCAATAGCCGAATCGCCTAACTGCGAAGTCTGCAACAACAAACTGTTCTTGATTACACCGGGCCGTACCCGTTGCGAAAGATGCGAGCCAACGATGTTGGCACACACGATCGAGATGTGGAAGAAATATGATTGAGCTCGTTTGAACAGGTTGGGCACGGCTCGGCCTCGAAGCACTGGCTTCAGTGTTCCGTACGTCTTACCGACGTGTCCGGCGCTCTCGTCGCCGCGAGGCTGTGGGGGCCGCCCGTTTTAGGGGCACTCATCATCGCCACGACGGGCCGCTTCACTACGGACGCCGTCGCGTGGGCTGAGATGCACCACAACACTGGCACCTCGCCACTGATCGAACCCTGGCCGAACAGCAGGCTTGAAACGCTTTCTGCTCAGAAGTCCCACCTCGTGGCCAGGCATGGCCTTCGATGAGCACCGCACGCCGCTCAGCTCACCAGGTTGTCGGTGATCATCGTTGACGTCTACCTCTAAGTCGACGAAGATCGCGGCGTCAACCATCCAGCGCTTCGCGGCCGTGTCCGTGGCCCATGTCGCCTCTGGCTACGAACTGTCGTTACCGTCATTAGTTCGATATGGGATGCGATCAGGCCGGTGTCCCGTCCTGTCCACGTCTGCACTCAGCAAGGCCCTGCAGAGGCTAGAAACACGGGAGCGGGACAGGCCCTTCGCCTCGTCCCGCTCTCACTGATCAAGCCATCTATGCAGGTAGACAGCAGCACACCACTGTCCCAACAGGCCGTCCCGACCGGAAGCGTTCACAGGACAACCGGGATAGATTAACGATGAGGTTCAGCTCAGGTCGAGGCGTGTGCTTAGCGAGCAAGTCCCCCCTCGGACACCAGCACTATTCACCCCCACGGGGTTGATGGAGACATCAGCTTCGTGGGGGTTTTGCTTGTAGCGGACCTGCAGGTCGATCGCGTCGTACAGCTCCTCCAGCCTCGTCGGCGCATGACCCTTGAGCGCTGCGCTGACGTCTCCGATGGAGTCAATCGCCGCGTAGATCTCGGCGATGTCCCGCTCGACTGGTGCCGGGACGTTGTCCAGGGCAGCCCGTGCCGCCAGCCTCTCGCCTGCGCGTCGTTGATCGCCTCGACCAACGCAGCTGGATCGACGCCGGCCATGATGGCGTTCTGGAACCTCGTCAGCTTGGCTTCCGCGTCAGCGAGCCTCCTCTTCGCGGCATCGCGACTGACCTCGATCACCGGTTCTTGTGAGTCCATCAACGCGGCGACGGTCCGGTCCCGGTTCTTCCGGTCGAACAGGTGCCCGAGCCAGCCGTTGATGGCGTCCTGAAGAAGGTCCTCCCGCAAATAGACCGCTCCGGGATGCGACGCGAGCACCGGAGATCTCGGAGCGAGGGTGCGTGCCGGGCACCGGTAGTACATGGCTTTCTTACGTGGGCTGCGCTCCATCTTCCGCCCGCAGATGTCACACCGAATCCGGCCGCGAAACAGATAGCGGTGCTTCACCGCCCGTTCGGACCGCTCTGCCTTCCGCGCGATCCGCAGGCTGCCCTTTGATTTCCGCAGGAGCTGAGCAGCCGTGAAGTCCTCGATCTCCACGATGTTCGGGTGCGCCGGATTACGCGGCCGGATCACGCGGTCCGGACTGGCCTTGCGGAAGCGGACCACCCGGTCGGCGCCACCGGCGTACGCATGCTCGGCACCCTCGCGCGCGAACTGCACCGCCGCCAGACACGCTACGGCCTCGAGACCATGTGCATCGGTGGTAGCCAGGGCATGGCCGCCATCTTCGAACGGATCACGTAAGCGGTTGAGTCCTGTTTGAACACTCACGACCGGACGGAGCACCCGGCGATCACTCACCGCGACAACCGCTGAGAACTCGCGACAGTTGAATACGCGGCCTCATCAGTCTCAAGGGCCAACTCCTGCGGGGCGGGGGAAGCGGAGAACGCCCGCGTCTACCCGCAACCGAAACGGACCATCTGCCTCGGCCAGGTCCAGCCCCGCCGCAGGCCCGTCATAGCATCCGGTCATGGCGAACCGTTCGTACCTGTACAGCACCAGCAACCGGCCGGAGTCCTATGAGGACCGGCCGGAGACGGTCTCCGGGCTGTCGGAATGGCCCTACGCCATCCCGTTCTCCTTCCTGGTGCTCCTGTCCGGCGATCCCCGGCTGTGCGCGTCCCTGATCGCCGACGGGTTCGACGGCGAGCCCCCGGAGAGCAGGACCACGCTGTACGCGATCAGCGGTGAGTTCGACGCCGGGTTCGCGCGGCTGACGAAGTTCGCCGCCGCCGTGCGCGCCGTGAGCGACGCCGAAGGCCTGCACGCCGGGCTCGCCGAGGCGGAGCGGTTCCTCGACGCGCACCGCGACCGGTACGTCCTGCTCGAGACCATCGAGCTCGACACCATGATCGAGAGCGGCGAGGACGAGCTGCGGGCGCTCATCGAGGGCCACCTCGACCTGTGCCGGGCGGCGGGCGCGGCCATCGACGCGCTGCCCGACGATGCGGCGGCGGCCGGGGCCGTGCTCGCCGCAGCGGCGGCCGAGCGGTCGGCGCCGCCGCTGGACGCGTTCCACGGGCTCGTGCTGACCGACGACTTCGACAACACGCGTGACGACAGGACCGAGAACCCGATCGGCCTCAGCTGGTGGACCGACGTCCTCTACTTCGCGCTGTGGAACCGGGCGGAGTACGCGGCGAACCAGCCGAAACAGTAGCTCGCGGCGGCCAGGACGATCTCGGCGATGGCCTCGTGCCGGCTGGGGTGGACGTCGGTAACCATGCAGAAGTACGTCAGCACGCACACCCGCGCCACCGGCTGTGCGTGCCGAAAACTACGTCCGTGCAGGTCAAGACATGACGATACTTGTGGAAGAAGACTCAGCCAAGAAGATCATGTCCGTCTACGGTGAAGCGTTCGATCTGATTGGCTTTGACAGGCTGAGGCCGGACCCGCAAAGATGCCGCACCAGCGATCGGTGGGTGCGGTGCTCGTTGCGGTGGCGGTCGTACTCACGCAGCGCCTGCCGCATATGGGCCTGATTCCACACCAGTGCGTGGTGCAACAGGTCGCCGCGAAGTTCTTGCTCCAAGTCGATACAACTCAGCGACGAAGATTGATCAGTGTCGACTGGCCCTCTATACTAAATTCGAGCTATCCAATAGCGCATGAACACACGAACTGCGCAAGCTCGCTACTTGTGGGGGTTCAAGTCTCCCTCGGACACGTACGCTAAGCACACGCGGAGAGGTCGTCGCATAGACGGCCTCTTTTGCTTTGTCGTACCTCAGCTCGATCCCGAGTTCCTCGTAGAGTCTCGCCAGCTTCTCCGGCTGCCCTTCGTTGATGATCACGGTCACCTTTGCGAGGGAGTCCACCGCGGCCTGTAGCTCTGCGGCAGTCGCCAGGTTCGGTGCGGGCAAGCCGTCGAGTTCGGCTCTCGCCGCGGCCCTGCGCGTGGCAAAATTACGTTTGCGCAGGTCAGGCGGCATGCCGATACACGCGGAGAACTCAGCCTAGACACTCCCGTTGGAGTACCGCGAGGCGTCCGATCTGGTCGGGTTCAAGAGCCTGCGACCGCTCGCAAGGGCGCTGCGGCGGCGAGTGACCGGTGGGTTCGGTGCGCGTCGTAGTGCCGCTCGTACTCACGTAGCGCCTGACGCAGATGGTCTCGCGTGTTAGGGGTAACTGGGAAGACCTCCTGCCAGCTGGAGCGACGTATCAATCTCATCAGCGTGGCGAACCAGAAACGGTTCGCGAGCTCGTAACGAACCGGTCGGGCCAACTGCCGACGAAGCACAACGTTCTCGTGCCACAGACCAAGAAGCTCCGCGTCCTTGGTTGCTTTACTGCGAACTAGCACCGCCGGAACAGACAGCAACTTGCACAACGCCTGGTACAACAGCGAACTAATCACCCATGCATGCTCACAGCCGGTACGACCTCGCTTATCAGCGAGGCGATGACCTTATGGGCGGCACAGCTGCGGAGATCGGGTCTCCCGCAGCGAAGACGTCCGGATCTCTCTGCTGGGACTGCCCCTGACCACGATCAAGGCCACCAGGGTCAGGCTGACCGGCGTGCAGACGTAGGCCGGGCTGCTGAGAGAGAAGTACCTGGTGCTGCTCGGCTCCAGCGCCGGCGCTGCGACGGACCGACGGGTGTGGCGGGTGTCCACCGACTCCGCGATGACCTCCTCCGATTGTTGATCCCGCGGGTGTTCGCGAGCGAGCTGGACTCGCGCCGACCCTCTGGCAGTGGAGTGCCGCGTTTGGGCCGAATGGTGCCTGGGTGCCAGGAGCAGGTCGCCTTATGGTTCTGGGAGCGCTCCCAGAACCTGGAGGATTCTCGATGAGGAGAGTTCTAGCCGGTCTGCTGGTCACCTCGGTCGTGGCAGGGCTGCTGACGCACGGTCCCGCCGCGCTCGCCGCCGACACACCGGTGACGGTGGTGTCCAGCACGTTCGAGGACGACACGGTGCAGGGCTGGACCTCGCGCGGGGGAGAGACCACCGCGGTGAGCTCGGCCGTCGCGCACGGAGGTGCCCGGAGCCTCCTCGTCTCGGGCCGGACTCAATCCTGGGAAGGGCCAGTGCTCGCCCTGCTCGACGACGTCGAGAAGGGCGTGCGGTACAGCCTGTCGGTGTGGGTGCGGCTCGCGGGCGGTGAGGAGCCCACGCGGCTCCGGATGTCCGTCGAACGCCATGCTGACGGCGTCACGTCCTACGAAGGGGTCGTCGGCGACACGCTCGTCACCGCCGACGGCTGGGTCAACCTCACCGGTGGCTACACGCTGGCGTCCGATGCCGACTTCCTCACCACCTACGTGGAGAGCTCCAGTCCTGCGGCGTCGTTCCACCTCGACGACTTCGTCCTGTCGTACACACCGCTTCCCCCGATCCAGACCGACATCCCCGCGTTGCGGGACGTGGTGCCGTTCCGGCACTTCGGGGTTGCCGCCGAGCCCGCCCTGCTGTACGGGGAGCACGGCAGGCTGCTCGACCGGCACTTCAGCTCGATCACGCCGGGCAGCCAGCTGAAGTGGGACGCGACCGAACCCGCCGAGGGCGCGTTCCGGTTCACGGACGCGGACACGCTCGTCGACTGGGCCAAGGCGCGGGGGAAGGCGATCCGCGGTCACACCCTCGTCTGGCACCAGCAGACTCCTGACTGGGTCTTCAAGGACTCCTCCGGCGCCGAGATGACACCCACCGCGGAGAACAAGGCGCTGCTGCTGCACCGCATCGAGGCGCACATCCGCGCCGTGGTGGGCCGGTACCGCGACGACATCACGGCGTGGGACGTGGTGAACGAGGTCATCGACGAGGCGCAACCGGACGGCCTGCGCCGCAACAAGTGGTTCGAGATCGCGGGACTGGACTACATCCGCACGGCGTTCCGCGTGGCGCACGAGGTCGCACCGAACGCCAAGCTGGTCATCAACGACTACAACACCAATGTGCCCGCAAAACGGGACCGGTTGTACGACCTCGTGTCCCAGCTGCGCGCGGAAGGCGTTCCCGTCGACTCTGTCGGACACCAGATGCACGTCAACGTCGACTGGCCCTCGGCCGCCGAGACGGAAGCGATGATCACCAAGTTCCTGCCCCTGGGCGTGGACCAGCAGATCACCGAGATGGACGTCTCGATCTACACCGACAGCAACCAGTCGTACCCGAGCCCGCCCGCCGCTTCCTTGCTGGCACAGGCACAGCGCTACCGCGACCTGTTCGCTGTGTTCACCAGGTACGCGCACGCGATAAGCTCGGTGACGTTCTGGGGCCTGGCCGACGACAGCACGTGGCTCGACACGTTTCCGGTGACCCGCAAGGACCACCCGCTGCTGTTCGACACCCGACTGCGGGCCAAGGACGCCTTCTGGGCCGTGGCCGATCCCAGCCGGATCGGGACCGTTCTCCCCACTGCCACCTGCGAAATCACCTACGAGACAACGGCGCAGTGGCAGGGCGGATTTCTCGGCTCGGCGCGGGTCACCAACTCCGCCACCGCACCGCTCGACTCGTGGACCCTCGCCTGGTCGTACGCCAACGGCCAGCGTGTGACCCAGCTCTGGAACGGTTCGTTCACCCAGGACGGTGCAGTGGTGACGGTGCACGGTGCGCCGTGGAACTCGGCGATCCCGCCCGGCGAGTCCCGCTCGTTCGGCTTCCTGGCGGACTGGAGCGGTGCGAACGACCGGCCGGCGTCCTTCGTCCTGAACGGCGCGCCGTGCCGGTGGGTGTGACGGTATCCCTCGCGACATCCTTCTCCCGAGAAGGACATGCGCAGAAGCCCGATGACGACCGCTACCCACCAACGCTTACTGACCTGCACGGGCGTCTTTCTCGGGAGCACGAACAATTCGCACTCGACACGTCCCCCACGTCCATCGCTTTCTCACATGGCCCCGCTCGTCGAATTCGTCGAACCACCACTCGATTCGAGTGTCGAACCGCAGCGCACGTGAAGCGAGGACCCGATGGTGCCCGCGCGCAGCCACCCCACAAGCTAAAAAGTCACTCGAACTTTAGCGATCCCAAACACTCCGACGATCCACCTCTTAGCTGGAAGAAATCTCTTTGTCTCGTCTTGACCGCACCGAAATCATCCTTCACAGTTCAAGGCACAGTCCTCCAAGCGGAAGCGAGGATGTCACCGGCATGAACATCCGAGCACGGCAGCGAAAGATCGCGGTGGCCACGATCATCCTGGGCATGGTCTCCGCGAGCGTCACCGGCACCTCGGTCGCGGCACCCGAAGGACCGTGCCCCGGCGGGCCGTTCGGCACTCCGCTGCCCTCACCGAACCTGACCGCGGCCAAGATCAAGGACGGGTTCAACTTCCTGGAGGGCCCGACCTGGGACGCGGCGACGCAAACCCTGTTGCTGTCCAACATGTACGACGGCACCGGCCCGCAGAACGTCCAGCCTTCGGACATCCTGCGGTACACCCCCTCGACGGGCACGTTCACCACTTTCGTCAAGAACGCGGGCAGCAACGGTCTGGCGATCAGCCGTGACGGCACGTCCGTCCTCGCGGCGACCCACGACCAGCGCAGCCTGTCCTCGTACGACCTGGCCACCGGGCGGCGGACGACGATCGCGGCGACCTACCAGGGACGACTGTTCAACTCTCCCAACGATGTCACCGTGGCCGCGAACGGAACGGCCTACTTCACCGACCCGAACTTCCAGCGCGCGAACCGCCCGGACCAGATGTCGGGCAGGACCGGCGTCTTCCGCGTCACCAACGGTGTCGTCACCCTGATCGACGACACGATCCGCCAGCCGAACGGCATCGAGCTCTCCCCTGACGGCAAGACCCTCTACGTCGGCGGCAACGCGACCGGCAAGATCTACCGCTACCCCGTCAACGCGGACGGGAGCACCGGGCAGCGCAGCGATTTCGCGTCGCTCGACGGCACCGACGGCGGCACCGTCGACTGCGCGGGAAACCTGTACCAGGCCACCTACGGCAGCGGGAAGGTCTACGTCTACTCCCCGGCCGGCAAGCTCCTCGGCACGATCTCCGCCGGCCGCAACGCGACCAACGTCGCCTTCGGCGGCCCCGACCGGAAAACCCTCTACATCACGTCGGGTACCGCATCCACCGGCGGCAACACCGGAAACTTCGGCCTGTACAGCATTCGCTTGAACGTTCCCGGCTGGCCCTACTGACTCCGGCACATTCCGATGGGAACTCAAGTCCCCCTCGGACACCAAAATGTCGCAAATCTGCTACACCTACGTGCCAGGTGCTCAAGTCCGCTTGAGCACCTGTTCTGCACGGCGTCTTCAAGCCCGCCGGAAAGGGCTATCTCCGGCTGCCCGCTGATGCCCGATCGGACAGACCAGGGCGCCCGTCATGCGGGAACCAGCCGAGGAAGTCCTCGTCGGCCTACAACCCTTGCAGCCGATCCTTCATCCACATCGCAGTCGTACCGACCGATTCACTCGTTCGCGCAACCCCGTCGCACGGTGAGACCAAGATCACCTGCAGAGTTGAGCCAAGTTCTCACCGCGATCATTTCCGGCTTTGCGGGAGTCCGCAGTCCCTGCCTCACGCCGGAGCTTCCCACGGGCTGAGCCGGTGGAGGTGACGCCGCCCGGCTCGGCACCCAACGCGCTCCCGATACCGCCCGAGTACCGCGCGGCGAATCTAGGTGCTCGAAGGGCGTTCGAACCACGAGATGGCGCACGAGCTCAAAGTTTCCCGGCGCACGAACAAGTTCCACCTGCCGCAAGCTCGGGTGCGCCGCCGAACCCAGCTGTCGTCCGCACTCGGAGGCTTCGTGCTGCGGATGTGACTTCGCCCGGTCGCGCCGGGTACTGCGGTTCTCCGCAGTACCCGGCACTTCGTCCTGATTGACAGTGGGCTTTGCCAGCGGCGCTCCGTGCGCCGACAAGCCACTTGCCGCAGGAGGACACGTCTTTGTCCAGTGAGGAGGCCGTGCGAGGCCGCCCGGTCAAGAAGGCCTTCGAGCTCGTCGAGCTGTTGTCCTCTTCGGGAGCGATGACACTCGCAGAACTGGCGCGCGCGTCCGGCCTGCCGAAGTCCTCCCTGCACCGGATGATGGACGCCCTCACGGGTTCGAGCCTCGTCCGGCGCACGTCGAGCGGGTACGAGATCGGTGACTGTCTGTTCGACCTGATCGACGACAGCGCACGGGCGCGGGTCGATCGGGTGCTGAAGTCCACGCTGGCACCGCACATCATCGACCTGCGGGAGAAGACGGGCGGTGTCGTCAGCACCGGGATCTTGGCGGGATCGCACGTCCGCCAGGTCGACGTGCAGTACGACCTGCGGCACCTGTGCCTCGTGCAACGAGTGCCCACGATGCTTCCCGCGCATTGCACCGCGATCGGCCGTGCTCTGCGGTCCCGCGACCCGGACGCCGTCGTGGTGGCGAACGGCGAGTTGTACAGCGGGGTGATCGGTGTCGCCGCCTCCCTCGTGGCCGGAGACCACCTGCCCCGCATGGCGATCAGCGTCTGGGGCCCGGCGGAAACGATCAACGTCGACTTCACCACCGCCCTCCTCAAGTACGCCGTTCGCGCCATGCGTTCGGACCTGCTGCGCTGCGCCCGACCGAGCGCGGCTGTGCTGGACGCCCTGAAGCAGGCCAACTGATCCCGCCCGATCCAGCCACATTCCCAGGAGTCGTGCCGGTGGAGTCGCTTTCAGAAGCCCGCAACGCGCCGGGTGGTCCTCTGCGCAAGGCGCTCGCGTTGATCGAGGAGTTGGCTGGAGCCGAGGGCGCGATGTCGCTCTCCGACCTGGCCAGGCGGTGTGGCCAGCCCAAGTCGTCGGTTCACCGCGTGCTCGGCGTGCTGACCGACCTCAACCTCGTGGCTCCTTCCGAGGGTGGCTTCGTGCTCGGCGACCACCTCCACGACATGACCCGGCACAGCGACCGGGCCAAGGCCGAACGACTGCGCCGGATCTTCAACCCGCTCCTGGTCGACCTGCAGAACCGCACTCGCGGCATGGTCGCCCTGGACGTCCTCAACGGCACGCAGGTCCGCTACGTCGAACTGCTCTACCGCCACGAACTGGCCGGGTACGTGCAACGCCAGCCGTCGCTGCGCCAAGCCGCGAACACCGCCACCGGACGCGCCCTGCTGGCGTTCAGGCCGGATCTCCGCGAGCGCGTCGACGAGGTCGCCGCCGCGGCCGGTGTCAGGCCGGAACAGCTGATGCTCGACCTGCGCACCGTGCGCACGCGCGACATGGCGGTCGTGACCGAGGACGCCGGACGCGGCGGTTGCACCGTGGCGATACCGGTGCGCATCGGCGGTGAGCTGCCGTTCCTCGCGATCAGCGTCGCCAGTCCTGAACGGCTGGACGTGCCGCGCACCGCCATCGCGCTGCGCAGGGTCGCCACCATGGCGGCCGTGTTGGCCACCGCCCGGCCCACCAGCACGGCCAACGGCCGGCAGGTGGGCTGAGCGGCGCACGTCAAGCCATGCGCTCCAGCATCGACTCGACGTCGTCCTCGGGCGTCAGGTAGCGGCCCGACAGCGGGTCCGCCTTTCCGGACGCCAGCTCCATCAGCACTTCCGCGGCACGCTCCGGTGCGGCGAACCGCCCCTGCTCGCGCTGCTCGCTCAGCCACTCCTGCATCCGGTCGCTCCACTTGTCACCGGTGGGTTCGAGGTCCAGGGCCTGCTTCGTGATGCCCAGGTCGACCAGGCCCGGGTGGTAGCTGAACACCGACACGCCGGTGCCGAGCAGCTCAGGGGCCAGGTTGTCCGCCACCTTGATCATGGCGGCCTTCGACACCGAGTAGGACGAAGCGCTCGGCCAGCGGTGCCTGCCCGCGGAGCTCACGATGTTCACGATGCGGCCCGAACCCCGTTCGACCATGCCAGGTAGCACGGCGCGGCAGACCTTCAGCGTGCCGCGGAGGTTGATCTCCATGCCCCGCCACCATTCGTCCTCGTCGGTCTCCCACAGGGGTCCGATCGGGCCGGCGATGCCCGCGTTGTTGACCAGCACGTCCACCGAACCGAAGGTGTCGACGGCCTGCTTGACGACGCCGGCCACACCGGCTTCGTCCATGATGTCCGCGGTGTCGAAGACGACCTCGGCACCGAGGGAGCGCGCGGATTCCGCCACTTCGGCCAGTGCCGCGCCGTCCCGGCCGGTCAGCACCAGGTTCGCGCCGGCGGAAGCCATCGACTCCGCGAACAACCGACCCAGGCCACCGGTCGCACCGGTCAGCAGGACGGTGGTGCCCGTCATCGACACCAAAGCCGGCGTGGAGGTGGAACCGGCCGAAGCCGCCTCGAACCGGGTGCGCAGGTACTTGGCCAGGCTCTGCGGCGTGGGGTGCTCGAAGAGCGTCGTCAGCGGGATCGAGGTGCCGGAGGCCCGTTCCAGCGCGTTGCGCAGTTCCAGTGCGGTGAGCGAGCTCAGACCCATCTGGAGCAGCGCGGCGTCCGGTGACACGTCCTCGACGCGGTGACCGAGAGCCTCGGCGACCATGTCCGTGATCGCGGCGACGAGGTCGCTGTGTCCGAGACCGCTCAGCCTGGGCTCGTTCGTGATGACGCGGCCACGGGCCGGGACGGGCCCGGCAGCGGGCGCCAGCCGCACCGGCAGGAGCACGGCCTCAGCGGACCCCAGCGCGTTGTCGAAGGCCGACAGCGCGTCCTCGGTCGACAGCGGCAGCACACCGCTGCGGGCGAGACGTCGCAGGTCCACGTCGTCGAGGTGAGCACCGAGCGCGCCCTGTTCCGCCCACAGCCCCCACGCGAGGGAGATCCCCGCGAGACCGGTCGCGCGCCTGCGGCGCACGATGGCGTCCATGGACGCGTTGGCCGCGGCGTAGTTCGCCTGCCCGGCGGTGCCCCACCAGCCTGCCGCGGACGAGCAGACGACGAACCAGTCGAGGTCGAGCTCACGGGTCAGTTCGTCGAGGGCCGACACCGCGTCGACCTTCGAGGCCAGCACGCGGTCGAAGTCCCCGCTGGTGAGGCGTTCGAAGACCGCGTCGGACGTGGTTCCGGCCGCGTGCACGACACCGCGCAGATCGGGGATGCCCTTGATCAGTGTCGCGACCTGGTCGTGATCACCCGCGTCGCAGGCCTCCACGACCACGGAGGCGCCGAGGTCGCGCAGTTCCGCCGCGATCGCCTGCATTTCGGGCGATTCCGCACCGCGACGGCTGACCAGGGCGAACCGGTCGACCCCGTGGGCGACGGCGGCGTGCCGGGCCAGTGCCGAACCGACGACGCCACCGGCGCCGGTGATCAGCAGGGTGCCGCCCCGCCAGGCCGGCACCGGACTGGCCGTCGCCTTGCGGAGCCGCGGGACGTACGGCTTGCCGTTGCGAACCAGGACCTGGCGGTCGTCGGCGAGCACGACGTCACCGTCGGTGTCGACCAGCTGGATCCGGCCGGGGTGCTCGGTCTGCACGGACCGCAGCAGGCCCCAGACGGCGCTGCGCACCGGGTCGCTCTCGACCTCACCGCTGACCAGCACCAGCACGTCGTTCTGCTCGGCGAGCCGGCGCCGGGTGAAGGCGGTGACCTCTTCCAGTGCCGAACGCACTCGCTCCGGCAGGGCGGCGCCTTCCACCGCGGCCGGCACGATGTCGTCCAGCTTCACGAACGAGCCCGCCGCGACCGGTGTGGCCGGCACCCACTCGACCTGGTGCAGCACGTCGTCCACCGCGAGGGTGACCGGTCGCGCGACCAGTTCGTCGGCGGTGAAGACGGGAACACCCCTGGTGTCCCAAGCGGAGATCGACACTCCGTCGGGGCCGGTCGCCGTCATGCGCACGCGCAGCGCGGTGGCGCCGGGCGTGTGCACCTGCGCACCCCTCCACGCGAAGGGCAACCGCGTGCCCGTGGTGTCCGCCAGCAGGTAGCCGGCAGCGAGCGGGTGCAACGCCGCGTCGAGCAGTGCCGGGTGCAGCACGTGCTCCCCTGCCGCGACGGGCAGGCGCACGTCCAGGAACAGTTCGTCGTCCTTGCGCCACAACGCTTCGAGGCCGCGGAAGGCAGGACCGTACGTCAGGCCGCGATCGGCCAGCCGGTCGTGCAGCCCCGCGATCTCGACCGGCTGTGCGTCGGCCGGCGGCCATTCGGTGAGCGCGGCGGGAGCTTCCGCCGGCGCCGTCACCCTGGCGCGGGCGTGCTCGGTCCACGGCGCCTTCTCGGAAGCCCGCGCGGACACCACGACGGTGCCGTCGCCATTCTCGTCCACTGTGGACAGCTGCAGCTGCACCTCGGCCGGTGCGGCCACGGGAGCGGTGAAGACGATCTCGTCGATCCGCTCGGCCCCCGTCCGCAGGACCATGTCCAGCAACGCGGTGCCGGGAACGACGACGTCGTCACCCACCCGGTGGTCGGCGAGCCAGCCCTGGTGACCGGGCGACAGCCGGCTGGTGTGCACGCTGCCACCGGTCGCCAGCTCGACGACGGAAGCCTGCGGCGGCGCGGCGTCGGTGACCGCGGTGCTGTCGATCCAGTAGCGACGACGCTCGAAGGCGTAGGTGGGCAGCGGAACCGCGGTCCCTGAACCGGCGAACGCGGCCGCCAGGTCAACCTCGGTGCCCGTGACGGCGAGCGCGCCCAGAGCCGAGAGCAGCTCTTCGCGGTTCGAGCAGGCCGCTCCGATCTCCAGTCGCGTGACGGCCAGGTCCTCGGTGGCGGACCTCCACCCCGCACCGCTCGTGACATCGCGCGCCAGCGGGAACCGAGGACGTCGGTACGAGACGGTCTCACCCTTGTTCAGGGCGACGGCGTGCCGCGCGGCTTCCGGCAGGGACAGCAGACCCGCCAGGTGGGCGGCGACGAGCTCACCGACGCCATCGCCGTGCAGCAGGTCCGGTTTCACACCCCACGACCGCACCAGCCGGAACTGCGCCACCTGCAACGCGACCAGCGCGACGAGTCCGTTCTCCCGCAGGACAACGTCCCGCGTTCGGCCGAAGGCCTGGCACGTCTCGTCGAAAGCGTCCGCGAACACCGGATGCGCGTCGAAGAGGTCGTGTCCGATCGCGGAGGGCACGACGCCGGAGAAGACGAACTGCAGCGGAGTGGATCCGGCGACGCCGGTCAGGACGCCGGCCGTCTCCTCCCCCGCGGCGACGGCGGCGAGGCCGGCGAGGTGCCCTCCCCGTACGAGCGCGCGGTGCTTGAACCGCGTTCGCCTCGTGAGCGACACAGCCACGTCGCCCGGATGGAGGTCGGGGTGGCTCAGGAGGTGTTCGCGCAGGCGTGCGGCCTGAAGTCGCAGTGCCTGAGCGGTTTCCGCGGACAGGATCCACGGCGTCGAGACGCGCTCGACCGGCGGCGGTGCGTCCGCGGCCGGTGCCTCCTCCAGCACCACGTGCGCGTTGGCGCCGCTGATGGCGAACGCGGACACACCGGCGCGGCGGGGCTCTTCGCCCCGCGGCCACGGAGTCGCCTCGGTCACCAGCCGCACCGGGCTCGTGGCCCAATCGATCAAGGGGGTGGGCTTGCTGATGTGCAGGGTGCGCGGCAACATGCCGTGGCGCATGGCCTGCACGGTCTTGATCACACCGGCGACACCTGCGGCGGCCTGGGTGTGGCCGAGGTTGGACTTCAGCGAGCCGAGCCACAGGGGCCGGTCCCGGCCGGACCCGTAGACCGCGTCGAGCGCCTGGACCTCGATGGGGTCACCCAGCGGCGTGCCGGTGCCGTGCGCCTCCACCGCGTCGATCTGGTCGCTGGTCAGCCCGGCGGAGGCCAGGGCGGACCGGATGACCCGCTGCTGGGCGGGGCCGCTCGGTGCGGTGAGTCCGCTGCTCGCGCCGTCGGAGTTCATCGCGGAGCCGCGGACCACGGCGAGCACCGGGTGCCCGTTGGCCCGCGCGTCCGAGAGGCGTTCGAGCAGGAGCATGCCCGCGCCTTCGCCCCAGGCCACACCGTCGGCGTCGGCCGAGAACGGCTTGCAGCGGCCGTCCGGCGACAACGCGCGCTGACGGCTGAACTCGGTGAACGACCCCGGAGTCGCCATCACGGTGACGCCGCCGGCCAGTGCCATGGAGCACTCGCCCGACCGCAGCGCCCGGGACGCCAGGTGCAGCGTCACCAGTGAGGACGAGCACGCGGTGTCGACGGTGAACGTCGGGCCTTCGAGGCCGAGCAGGTAGGAGATGCGCCCGGAGGCGACGCTGCCCGCGATCCCGATGGTGAGCTGCCCCTCGACGGCCGGGGGCGCGAGGTGCGACGGCGGACCGTAGTCGTGGTACATCTCTCCGACGAAGACGCCGACCTGGCTGCCGCGCAGCGCCCGCGGGTCCAGACCGCCGTTCTCCAGGGCCTCCCACGAGGTTTCCAGCAGCAGCCGCTGCTGGGGGTCCATCGCCAGGGCCTCCTTCGGCGCGATGCCGAAGAACGGGGCGTCGAAGCCGGCGACGTCGTCGAGGAAACCACCGCGTCGCGTGTAGCTGTGACCGGACTTCGAGGGGTCCGGGTCGTAGAGCGCCTCCAGGTCCCAGCCGCGGTCCTCGGGGAACTCGCTCGTGGCGTCGCGCTCGTCCACGAGGGCCTGCCAGAGGTCCTCCGGCGACCGCACACCGCCGGGGTAACGACACGCCATGCCCACGATGGCGATCGGCTCCTCCGCGCGGTTCTTCACCGCACGGAGCTCCTCCCTGGTCTCGAACAGGTCGACGGCCAGCTTCTTGACCGCGGACCGCAGCTTGTCGTCGTTGCTCATCAGGAGACTCCGAACTCGCGGTCGAGGAATGCCAGCAGTTCGTCGTCGCTGGACGACTCGATCTCGGCGGCCAAGGAACGGGCTGCGCCGCCCCCTTCCGCCACCGGCTCGTCGAGGTCGGCGCAGAGCGTGCCGACCAGGTGCTCGGCCAGCGCCTTCGGGGACGAGTGGTCGAACAGGGCCGTGGCCGGCAGCTTGAGCTTCGTCGCCGAGTTGAGGCGGTTGCGCAGTTCCAGCGCGGTGAGCGAGTCGAACCCGATCTCCATGAAGCCCCGGTGCGGTTCGACCGAGCTCGGCGTCGTGTGGCCGAGCACCGCGCCGACGTGCTCGCGGACCACCGCCAGGACGATGTCGACGCGGTCCTCGGCCGGTGCCGAGGCCAGAGTCGCTGCCAGGTCAGTGCGGTCGGCCGTCACCGGCTTGGCCGCCTTCGAGGGCTTGGTGCGGACGAAGCCGCGCAGCACCGGGGCCGCCGAGCCGTCCTGCGGCACCGAGAACCGGGCCGGCACCAGGACCGCGGCGTCCGAGGCGACGGCGTCGTCGAACAGGCCCAGGCCCTCCTCACCGCTGATCGGCACGACGCCGAGGCGCAGGAGCCGCTTCCGGTCGACGTCGCTCAGCCGGGCCGCCATGCCACCGTCCTGCTCGGTTCCGGCCCACGGGCCCCAGGCCAGCGACGTCGCGGGCAGCCCCGCACCGTGCCGCAGGTCGGCCAGTGCGTCGAGGAACGTGTTCGCCGCCGCGTAGGCCGCCTGTCCCGGCAGGCCGAGCAGGCCGGATGCCGAGGAGAACAGCACGAACGAACGGAGACCGAGATCCTGGGTGAGCTCGTGCAGGTACCAGGCCGCGTCGACCTTGGGACGCAGCACGGCGTCGACGCGCTCGGGCGTCAGGTCGCTGAGGACGCCGTCGTCGACGACGCCCGCCGCGTGCACGACCGCGGTGAGCGGGTGCTCCGCCGGGATCGCGGCCAGTACCGCGGCCAGCGCGTCCCGGTCGGCGGCGTCACAGGCCGCGAAGGTCGCGGTGGCACCGAGCTCGGCCAGCTGGGCTTTCAGCTCGGCCGCACCGTCCGCGGCCTCACCGCGCCTGCTGAGCAGGAGGAGGTGCCTGGCGTCGTGCCGCACCACCAGGTGGCGGGCCAGCAGACGTCCGAGACCGCCGGAGCCGCCGGTGATGAGGACGGTGCCCTCGGGATCGAGGACGGTCCTGCCGGTGCCGGTCTGGGCGTTCGCCAGCCGGGGCACGTGGACGCGTCCGCCGCGCACGGCCAGCTGCGGCTCGCCGGTGGCGACCGCGGCGGGAAGCACCTGCCGGAACGCCTCGTCGTCGGCACCGTCGACCAGCACGAAGCGGCCGGGGTGCTCCGACTGGGCGGACCTGACCAGGCCCCACACCGAAGCCGCGGCGACGTCCACCTGCCCGGTGAAGACGGCGTCGGTCGTGTGCAGCACGATCGGGCCGTCGGTGTCCTGCACGGTGCGCAGCGCGCGGTGCAGGACGTCGTGCGTCTCAGCCACCGGGTCGGTGCCCGTTGTGCTGATCCGCACCACCGGCGGGACGTCGCCCGCGGTGCCCGTCGTCACGGGCTGCCAGTCGAGCCGGTGCAGCAGGCCGCCTCGGGTGGAGGTGGACGCCCGCAGTTGCTCGGACGACACCGGGCGCAGGGTGATCGAGTCGACCGTCGCGACCGGGGTGCCGTTCGGATCGGTGATGTCGATGGCCATGGTGTCGATGCCTTGCTGGGTCAGTCGCACGCGCACCGAGTCGACCCCGGTGGTGTGCAGCGTGACGCCCGACCAGGCGAAGGGCACGCGCACCTGGTACTCGCTGCCGGGCTCCGAGCCGACGGCGGCGAGCTGCAGCGTGGCGTCGAGCAACGCCGGGTGGATCCCGTAGGTGCTCAGGTCCGCGCCTTCGTGCAGGGAGACCTCGGCGTACCGGACGCCGTCGCCCTGCCAGCCGGCCCGGATGCCGGTGAAGTAGGGCCCGTAGCCGAGTCCGGCGTCGGCGAGCCGCTCGTAGAAACCCTCGATCGGGATGACCTCGGCGTCAGCCGGCGGCCACTGGACCTCGAACGGCCTCGGGGTCGCGGCGTCGGCCGCGAGCGCGCCGGTGGCGTGGTGGATCCACTCGCCGTGCGCCTCATCGGTGAACCGGGAGTGCACGGTGAAGGCGCGCAGACCGGCCTCGTCGGCGGCCTCGACCACCAGTCGCAGCTGGCGGACGCGGCCCGGCTCGCCCGAGACGAACACGTGGTGGTTGATCTCGTCGATGCGGTTGCAGCCGAGCTGACGGCCGGCCCACAGGGTCATGTCGACGAACGTGGTGCCGGGCAGGATCGGCTTGCCGTGCACGCAGTGGTCCGGCAGCCAGCTGGGGATGTCGACGGCCAGCACACCGGTGAACACGGTCGTGCCGTCCGGCAGCTCGACGATGCTGCGCACCAGCGGGTGGTCGGACGCGTCCTGACCGAAGGTGGCGGCGGCACCGAGGGGCGCCTGCGCGGCAGGCCAGAAGCGCTGGTGCCGGAAGGGGTAGACCGGCAAGCCCTGCGGCACGGTCGAACGCGCCGGGAAGAACCGGTCCCAGGCCACGTCGTGCCCGTGCCCGTGGATCCGGGCCAGCGCCTCGATCACGCCGACGTCCTCGGTGCGCGCCCGCATGCCGGTGGCGATGACCGTGCCACCCGTGGCTCGGGCGGCGAGCGGCATCAGCACCGCGGTCGGCCCGACCTCCACGAAGGTGGTGACGCCGTTGGCGGCGAGCCAGCGAACACCGTCGTCGAACCGCACGGCACCGCGGGCGTGCCGGACCCAGTAGCGCGGGTCCGCCAGTTCTTCGGCGGTGACGGGACGGCCGGTGACGTTGGAGACGAACGGAATGACCGGAGCGGAGTGCTCGATGGTGCGCACGGCGTCCGCGAACTCGTCGAGCACGGGGTCCATCAGCGGCGAGTGGAAGGCGTGGCTGACCTTCAACCGGGTCGTCCGGCGGCCGTCGGCGCGGTACCTCTCCTCCAGGCGAGCGACCGCGTCCTCGGCGCCGGCGAGCACGATCGCGCGCTCACCGTTGACCGCGGCGATCGAGACCTGGTCCTCCAGACCGGTCAGGTCGATCTCGTCCTCGGCGGCCTGCACGGCGAGCATCGCACCGCCGGCGGGCAGGGACTGCATGAGCCGCGCACGAGCGGAGACGAGCCTGCAGGCGTCGGTCAGCGACAGCACGCCCGACACGTGGGCGGCCGTGATCTCGCCGATCGAGTGGCCCATGACGTGGTCGGGGACCACGCCGAGGTCCTCGAACAGCCGGTGCAGAGCCGTCTCGAACGCGAACAGCGCGGGCTGGGTGAAGCCCGTCTGGTTCAGCAGGTCAGCGTCGTCGCCGAACATCACGGCCTTGACGTCGACGTCGAGCAGCGCGCAGACCTCGTCGAGCGCCTTGGCGAAGACGGGGAAGGTGTCGTAGAGGCCGGCGCCCATGCCCAGGCGCTGGGAACCTTGTCCGGAGAACAGGAACGCCAGCTTCCCGTCACGGCCGGACGGCACGAGGCGGGTCAGGTTGTCCACGGCCTCCTCCGCGGTGGCGGCCGCGAAGCCGGCTCGGCGGGCGAAGTGCGTGCGCGTGGTGGCCAGCGCGGCGGCGACGTCGGCGAGCCCGGCCTCGGGGTGGCCGGTCAGGAACGCGCGGAGCTGGTCGGCCTGCGCCTGCACCGCGTCGTCGGTCTTGGCCGACAGGACGAACGGCACGGCGGGAAGCGTCGTCTCCGCGGTGGGCCGGGTCTGCTCGGGTGCCTCTTCGAGGATCAGGTGGGCGTTGGTGCCGCTGATGCCGAACGACGAGACAGCGGCACGACGCGGCCGTTCGAGCTTCGGCCACGCCACGTTGCCGGTGAGCAGCGACATCCCGGACCAGTCGACGTCCGGCGTCGGCCGGTCGACGTGCAGCGTGCGGGGAAGCTCGCTGTTGCGCAGCGCCTGCACCATCTTGATGACACCACCGACGCCCGCGGCTGCCTGGGAGTGGCCGATGTTGGACTTGAGCGAACCCAGCCACAACGGCTGCTCGCGGCGCTTGCCGTAGGTGGCCGCCAGTGCGCGTGCCTCGATGGGGTCACCGAGCGTCGTGCCGGTGCCGTGCGCCTCCACGACGTCCACGTCCGCCGTGGTCAGCCTGGCGTTCGCGCACGCCTGGCGGATGACCGCCTCCTGGGCCGGACCGCTGGGCGCGGTGAGACCGTTGCTGGCGCCGTCGGAGTTGATCGCGGAACCGCGGATGACCGCGTGCACGAAGTGGCCGTTGGCGATGGCGTCGCTGAGCCGTTCCAGCACGACGACGCCGGCGCCCTCGCTCCACCCGGTGCCATCGGCCCCCGCGGCGAAGGACTTGCAGCGGCCGTCGGCGGCGAGGCCGCGCTGCCTGCTGAACTCGACGAAGGTGCCCGGCGTGGAGATCACCGTGGCACCGCCCGCCAGCGCGAGTCCGCACTCACCCGAGCGCAGGGAGTTCGTGGCCTCGTGGATGGCGACGAGGGACGAGGAGCAGGCGGTGTCGATGGTCATGGCCGGGCCGCGCAGGCCGAGCGTGTAGGAGATGCGACCGGACGCGACACTGCCGGCGTTGCCGGTGAGCAGGTACCCCTCGGTCTCCTGCACACCGCGGAGCAGGGACTCGTAGTCGTTGTGGACCGCGCCCACGAACACACCGGTCTCGCTGCCCCGCAGCTTCTGGGGGACGAGCCCCGCGCGTTCGAGCGCCTCCCAGGCGACCTCGACCAGCAGCCTCTGCTGGGGGTCCATCCCGAGGGCCTCGCGGGGGCTGATGCCGAAGAAGTCGGCGTCGAAGCCGGCCGCGTCGGCCAGGAAGCCGCCGCGGCGGGTGCTGGTCGTGCCGGGCGTCTCGCCGTCGGGGTCGTAGCCGACGTCCCACCCGCGGTCGGCGGGGAACTCGCTGATCGCGTCACGGCCCTCGCGCACGAGCTCCCACAACGCCTCCGGCGTGGTGACGTCACCGGGGTAGCGGCAGGCCATGCCGATGATCGCGATCGGCTCGTGGTTGCGGTTCTCGGCGGCCTTGAGCTGCTCGCGCGCCTGCTGGAGGTTCGTGGTCGCCCGCTTGAGGTAGTCGCGGAGCTTGTTCTCGTCGGTAATCGGATATCACCCTTCTTCTGCTCGAACTGCGCTTCGTGAAACCCGAACGGGTCCGAGAGGACGAGGTCCGCGGTCCCGACGTCACTGCGAATCTGCGAGCCGGGGCGCGTTCACTCGACTCGAGCGGCGGCGCGTTTCGCAGCGACTGCAGGGTGTGCCTCACCGAAGTTAGAGGCCGAGCGGACTCCACCCGAGGGCGCGTTCCGTTTTCCGGTACGCCTGCGATGAGACGCCCGACACAGTGGAATCCCTGCTCAGCGACCCGTCGACGAGGAGTTCCGAAAACCGGAACAGTCATTCGCATTGGCGGCCCGCGGTGGTCTTTCATCGATTCACACCGCTGCCGATCGATCCACGGGGGTCAATTGATGAACGCCGGTCAGCTCCACCCGCGCGACGCCATCGCCGTTGTGGGAATGGCGTGCCGAGCACCCGGCGCTCGTGATCTCCAGGATTTCTGGCGACTGCTCCATTCCGGTGAGAGCGCCATCTCCGCCGTGCCGTCCGACCGCTGGGACGCCACGACCGCACCGCAGGGCGCGCGGTTCGGCGGTTTCGTGGACGACGTCGCGGGTTTCGACGCCGAGTTCTTCGGGATCTCTCCGCGCGAGGCCGCCGCGATGGACCCCCAGCAGCGCCTCGTCCTCGAACTGTCCTGGACGGCGCTGGAGGACGCGGGCATCGTGCCCGCGACGCTGAGCGGCAGGAACGTCGGTGTGTTCGTCGGCGCGCTGCGCGACGACTACGCGATCCTGAGCCACGCGGACGAGGACACCATCTCCGGCACCACCATGACCGGGACCCAGCGGGCCGTCATCGCCAACCGCGTCTCCTACGCCCTGGGCCTGCGCGGTCCGAGCATGACCGTCGACACCGCCCAGTCGTCCTCCCTGGTCGCGACGCACCTGGCCGCGACCAGCGTGCGCTCCGGCGAGTCCGAGCTGGCGATCGTCGCCGGTGTGAACCTGAACCTGCTGCGCGCCGGTGCCGTCACCGCGTCGCGCTTCGGCGGGCTGTCCGACGACGGCCGGTGCTTCACCTTCGACGAGCGGGCCAACGGCTTCGTCCGCGGGGAGGGTGCCGGGGTGGTCGTGCTCAAGCCGCTGGAGCGTGCGCTCGCGGACGGCGACCCGGTGCACTGCGTGCTCCTGGGTGGCGCGGTCAACAACGACGGGTCCACCGACGGCCTCACCGTGCCGAGTGCCGAGGCTCAAGCCGAGGTCGTGCGAGCCGCCTGCGCCGACGCCGGCGTGGCGCCCGGCGACCTCCAGTACGTCGAGCTGCACGGTTCCGGCACTCCGGTCGGTGACCCGCTGGAGGCGGCGGCGCTGGGCGCGGTCCGCGCGGGAGCCGAGCCCCTGCCCGTCGGTTCGGTCAAGACCAACATCGGTCACCTCGAAGGCGCCGGCGGGATCCTCGGTCTCATCAAGACCGCCCTGAGCCTGGAACACGGCGTGATCCCGCGCAGCCTGAACCACGACCGGCCCAACCCGGACATCCCGCTCACCGAACTGGGCCTGCGGGTGGTCACCTCCACCGAACCCTGGCCGGAGAGCGACACCCGCCTGGCCGGCGTCAGCTCGTTCGGCATGGGCGGGACGAACTGCCACGTCGTGCTCGCCTCAGCGCCTGCGGCCGTTTCGCCGCAGCCCTCCGCCGAGCAGGTCAGCGCCGAGCAGCCCGCCGCCGAGCAGGTCGGCGCCGTGCCGGTTCTGCTGTCGGGCCGCACCGAGCAGGCTCTGCACGCCCAGGCCGCCCAGCTCGCCGCCCACCTCGACGCCGCGCCGGACGTCGACCTCGTTGACCTCGCCCACGCGACCGTCACCACCCGGACGCCCTTCCGGCACCGCGCCGTCACGGTCGCCACCACCCGCGAGGACCTGCTGCGGTCGCTGCACGCGGTCGCGGACGGACTGCCCGACGGGCGCACCGTCCAGGGCCAGGCCCGCACACCCGGCAAGACCGTCTTCGTCTTCCCCGGCCAGGGCTCTCAGTGGATCGGCATGGCGGCCGCACTCCTGGAGTCCTCCCCCGTCTTCCGCGACCGGATCGACGAGTGCGCGCGGGCGCTGGCCCCGTTCACCGACTGGTCGCTGCACGACGTGCTGAAGGACGGTGAAGGGCTCGACCGCGTCGACGTGGTCCAGCCCGCTCTCTTCGCGGTCATGGTGTCGCTGGCCGCCCTGTGGCAGTCCCTCGGTGTGCGTCCCGACGCGGTCGTCGGCCACTCCCAGGGTGAGATCGCGGCTGCCTGCGTGGCGGGTGCGCTCACCCTCGAGGACGCGGCCAAGGTCGTGGCCCTGCGGTCCCGCGCTCTCCAGGTGCTCGCCGGTACCGGCACGATGGCCGTGGTGGCGCTGTCCGAGGCGGAGGTCCGCTCCCGGCTGACGGAACGGCTCGAGGTCGCCGCGATCAACAGCCCGACCTCCACCGTCGTGTGCGGCCCCATCGAGGACGTCGAGTCGTTCGTGGCCCTGTGCCAGAACGAGGGTGGCCGGGCGCGTCGCATCGCCGTCGACTACGCCTCCCACTGCGCCGCCGTCGAAGCCGTGCGCGAGCAACTGCTGGCCGACCTGGGCGACATCACCGCCCGGGAACCGGACATCGCGTTCTACTCCACCGTCACCGGCGAACCGGTCTCGCGGCCGCTCGACCCCGGCTACTGGTACGACAACCTGCGTCAGGCCGTTCTCCTGGCCCCCACCGTCGCGACCCTGCTCGACGAAGGCCACTCCGTCTTCGTGGAGATCAGCCCGCACCCGGTCCTCACCGGCGCGGTCGCGGAAACCGCCGAAGCGGCCGGCGCCGACCCGGTCGTCGTCGAGACCCTGCGGCGCGACGACGGTGACTGGGCGCGCGTGCTGAGCTCCGCGGCTTCGTTGCACACCAGCGGAGTCGCCGTCGACTGGCACCAGGCCCTCTCCCCCAGGACCTGCGCGCGACTGCGGCTGCCCACGTACCCGTTCCAGCGGCGGCCGTTCTGGCTTCCGGCCACCGGTGCCCGTCCGGCACCGGCAGTTCCCGCGGCGGTCGTCGCCGAGCAGGAGGAGATCGTTGCGCAGACGCCCTCGGCGAACGGGCGGCAGCTGCTCCGGCTCGTCCTGGCGCACACCGCGATCGTGCTCGGACACGCCGACGCCGCCGCCGTCGACCCGGACCTCACCTTCAAGGAGATGGGTCTGGACTCCCGCATGGCCGTCGAGCTGCGCGGCCGGCTCAACGACGCCACCGGCGCGAAGCTGCCCTCCGGGGCGGTCTACGACCACCCCAGCCCGTCCCGGCTGGCCGAGGCGCTGCGCGTCCGGCTCGGCGGTGACACCGCTCCCGCCGCCATCACGGCTCCCGACGCCGGCAACGCCCAGGACGACGACCCGATCGCGATCGTCGCGATGGCGTGCAGGCTGCCTGGCGCCGACTCCCCGGAACAGCTGTGGCAGCTGCTCGTCGAGGGAGCCGACCTGACGAGCGAGCTCCCCGGCAACCGCGGCTGGGACCTGGACCACCCGGTGCGGATCGCCACCGCACGCGGCGGCTTCCTGCACGGCGCCGGCGACTTCGACGCCGACCTGTTCGGCATCTCACCGCGTGAAGCGGCCGCGATGGACCCCCAGCAGCGCCTGCTGCTGGAACTGGCCTGGGAGGTCTTCGAACGCGCGGGCCTCGACGCGTCGTCGTTGCGCGGCAGCCGGACCGGTGTCTTCGCCGGAATGATGGCGCAGGACTACGGGCCCCGCATGCACGCGCCGTCCGAGGAACTCGCCGGTCACCTGCTGACGGGCGGGGCCGCGAGCGTGGCCTCTGGCCGCATCTCCTACGCGTTCGGGCTGCGCGGGCCCGCCATCACGCTGGACACCGCGTGCTCCTCGTCGCTGGTGGCGGTGCACACGGCCGCGCGGTCGATCCAGGCAGGCGAGTGCACGCTCGCCCTCGCCGGTGGCGCGACGGTCATGGCCACCCCCGGCATGTTCGTGGAGTTCGAGAAGCAGGGCGGGCTCGCGCCGGACGGCCGCTGCAAGCCCTTCTCCGCGAACGCCGACGGCACCGCCTGGGGTGAGGGCGCCGGCCTGGTGCTGCTGGAGCGGCTGTCCGACGCCCGGCGCAACGGGCACCCGGTGCTCGCGGTGCTGCGTGGCAGCGCCATCAACTCCGACGGCGCCAGCAACGGTCTCACCGCGCCCAACGGCCGCGCGCAGGTCGAGGTCGTGCAGGAGGCGTTGCTCTCCGCCGGGCTCACCGCGCGCGACGTCGACGTTGTCGAGGCCCACGGCACCGGCACGGTGCTGGGTGATCCCATCGAGGCGCAGGCGCTGCTGGAGACCTACGGCAGCGCCCGGTCCTCCGAGAACCCGGTGTGGCTGGGCTCGCTGAAGTCCAACATCGGCCACGCCCAGGCGGCGGCCGGCGTCGCCGGCATGATCAAGATGGTGCTGGCCCTGCGCAACGGGACGCTCCCGCGCACGCTGCACGCAGCCGAACCGACCACGCACGTCGACTGGTCGGCCGGATCGCTGCGGCTCCTCGACGAGACGACGGCATGGCCCGCCGGTGGATCACCGCGTCGTGCGGCTGTCTCGGCGTTCGGCATCAGTGGCACCAATGCCCACGTCATCATCGAGGAAGCAGGCGCCACACCCGCGTTGTCCGAAGTGGACGTCCCGGCGGTGACCGCCTGGCCGTTGTCCGGCGCGACCGCCGCCGCCCTGCGGGCCCAGGCGACGCAGCTGCACGAGTTCGCGAGCAGTCGTGCCGACGTCTCCCCCGCACTCATCGGCGCGGCACTGGACCACAGCAGGACGGCGCTGCGGGAACGCGCCGTCGTTCTGGGCGAGGATCGCACCGAGGTGCTGTCGGCCCTCTCGGCACTCGGCGCCGGCCGGTCGGCGGAAGGCGTCGTGCGCGGTCACACGACGACCGGCGGCACCGCGTTCCTGTTCTCCGGGCAGGGAAGCCAGCGGATCGGCATGGGTGTCGCGCTGGCGCAGGCGTACCCGGTGTTCGCCGAGGCCCTGACGGAGTGCTTCTCCCACCTCGACCCGGAGCTGCCGCGGATCATCGCGGAGGACCCGGACCGGCTGAACCACACGGAGTTCGCGCAGCCCGCGCTGTTCGCCGTCGAGGTGGCGTTGCACCGCCTGCTGGCCGACTGGGGAGTGACCCCCGACTTCCTCGCCGGCCACTCGATCGGCGAGATCGCCGCGGCGCACGTCGCCGGAGTGCTGTCCCTGCCGGACGCCTGTCGGCTGGTGACCGCACGCGGCCGCCTCATGCAGGCACTGCCCGCCGGTGGCGTCATGGTCGCGGTCCGTGCCGCGGAGGCCGACGTCGCTCCACTGCTCGACGGCGACGTGGCGATCGCGGCGATCAACGGCCCTGAGTCGCTGGTGCTGTCCGGCGCCGAGGACGCGGTTCTGGCCGTGGCGCGGCACTTCGGTTCGCCCAAGCGCCTGGCCGTGAGCCACGCGTTCCACTCCCCGCTGATGCAGCCGATGCTCGACGAGTTCCGGCGCGTGGCGGAGGAGCTGACCTACTCCCCCGCACGCGTCGCGGTGGTGTCGACGGTGACCGGTCAGCTGATCACCGGAGACGACCTGCGCTCGGCGGAGTACTGGGTGCGGCACGCCGCGAACGCGGTGCGCTTCCACGACGCCGTCACGACCCTCGCCGCCGAAGGCGTTCGCACGTTCCTGGAACTGGGTCCTGACGCGGTGCTCACCGCGCTCGGTTCCGCGGGTCTGGCTTCGGCGGACGACTGCCTGTTCGCGCCGTTGCTGCGCCGCGACCGCCCGGAAGCCCTCACCGCCGTCACGGCGGTCGCCTCCGCTCACGTCCGCGGCCTCGCCGTGGACTGGGCACGCGTGGGTGGCGTCGCGCGGACACCGATGATCGACCTGCCGACGTACCCGTTCCAGCGCGAGCGCTACTGGGCGGAGGCGGTGCGGCAGAACGCCGCCGCACCCGCAACGAACGACTGGCGCTACCGGGTGGCCTGGAACCCCGTCCCGGCCGTCTCCGCCGCCCGGCCCGCCGGCACCTGGCTGGTCGTGGCCCACCCCGAGCACGGCCAGGCCTGGGTGCGCGCACTGACCTCCGGTCTGATCGACTCCGGCGCGCGGGTGCACCAGCTGCTGGCCGACGACCACCACGACCTCGCCGCACGACTGTCCGCGGTCGGTCGCGTCAACGGGATCGTCTCCCTGCTCGGCCTGGCCGAACACCAGGAGTCGGGCGTCTCCACCGGGCTCAGCTCGACGCTGGCGCTCCTCACCGCGACCGGCGACCTGGGCATTCCCGTCTGGCTGCTCACCGAGCAGGCGGTGGGCACCTCCGCCGACGACCCGGTGCGCAACCCCGTGCAGGCGCAGGTGTGGGGCCTCGGCCAGGTGGCGGCACTGGAACAACCCGGGTCGTGGGGCGGTCTCGTCGACCTGCCCTCCACCCCCGGTGCCCGTGCGGTCGACCGCCTGCTCGGCGTGCTGGCCGATCCGGCCGGCGAGGACCAGTTCGCGGTGCGCGACGAGGACGTGCTGGTGCGACGGGTCGTTCCCGCGCCTGCGGCACGCCGGAACCCCGCCCGCCGCTGGCGCCCCGAGGGCACCGTCCTCATCACCGGCGGCACCGGCGCGCTGGGTGCGCACCTGACCCGCTGGCTGGCGGCCGAAGGTGCCGAGCACGTCGTGCTGGCCAGCAGGCGAGGTGCGGCGCAGGAAGAACTGCACGCGGACCTCGCCGCGCAGGGCGTCCGCCTGACGTCCGCGGCGTGCGACGTCACGGACAGCACCGCCGTCGGGGAGCTGGTCTCCTCACTCGCGGCTCAGGGCCAGCCGGTGCACACCGTGGTGCACGCGGCCGGGGTCAACGTGACCCGGCCGTTGACCGAGACGTCCGGCCAGGACCTCGCCACCGTGCTCGCGGCCAAGGTCACCGGCGCCCAGGTGGTGGAGGACCTGCTCGTCACCGGTCAGGTCGAGGAAGCGGTCTTGTTCTCCTCCGCAGCCGGAGTGTGGGGCGGCAACGGCCAGGGTGCGTACGCCGCGGCCAACGCCTGCCTCGACGCGCTGGCGGATCGCCTGCGCGCCGACGGCCACCGCGTGACGTCCGTCGCGTGGGGCATGTGGGCCGGCGACGGCATGGGCGCGGACGACACGCTCGCGACCAAGCTCAGCCGTTCCGGAATGCGCGCGCTGGCACCGGAACTGGCTCTGCGGGCCCTGCACGAGGCCCTCTCCGCCGGTGAGTCGGCGCTCACCGTGGCGGACCTCGACCGCGACAAGTTCGCGTCGCTGTTCTCCTCGGCCCGCGAGCGCCACCTCTTCGACGAGTTCGTGGTCGTGTCCGAAGTGGACGGCTCGGGTGACGTGACCTTGCGCGACGAGTTGGCGGCCCTGCCCGCGGACAAGCGCCGCAGTCGCCTGCTGGACCTGGTGAAGAGCGAGGCCGCGGCCGTCCGGGGCCAGAGCGACCCGGAGTCGATCCCGTCCGACCAGGCGTTGCGGGACCTCGGTTTCGACTCCCTCATGTCCGTCGAGCTGCGCACCAGGCTCGCGACCGCGACCGGCCTGACCCTGTCCAGGACGCTCGTGTTCGAACATCCGGACGCCGAGGCGCTCGCCCGCCACCTGCACGACGAGCTGCGCGACGAGGACGAGGACGTCCTGGCGGTGCTGGACCGGCTCGAGCCGGCGATGACCGCTGATCCAGACCTCGTGCCGGACGTCATCAAGCACCTGCAGGAACTGCTCGTCCGTCTCGGCGGGTGGGAGGCCACGTCGCCCGGCCTCGAACTCGACGTCGCCACCGACGAGGAGCTCTTCGACCTCATCGACGGTGAACTGCGGTTCGACCCCCCGACGACCGGCCGGACGTCCGACGAGGACACCGGCGGCCTCTGATCTCACCCTCGCGGGACTGAACGTCCCCGGATCAGACAGGAGACCGGGCGGGAAGGCCGTCTGCACAACGGCCTTCCCGCGCCTTCGCACCGCCGTGGGTCCGACTACCGCACGCCGACACCCGTGAGTGCGTCAGTCGCCGCGGGCGTACGTGACCACGCCTCACCCCTCACCGGATGCGGCCGGAGGGCACGCCGTCGAATGTCGCGACGTGGATCCGACGCCATGGGCGGCGACTTTGGTCCTGACGTTGTCGGCGCTGGGGTGATCGAGGCCGGTGAGCAGTTCGAGGGCCTTGTGCCACGACCGGAAGGCCTTGGTGCTGTCGCCCATGTAGTGCTGGACGTCGCCGAGGTGCTCGAGTGCTTCCGCTTCGCCGAACTGGTCGCCCAGCTCCCGGTGCACCTCCAGCGCCTGCTCGTAGCAGACGACGGCCTGGGCGTGCTGGCCGAGGTGGTGGTGGATGTGGCCGAGGCTGTCCAGTGCCAGGCCCTGACCGGCCCGGTCGTTGTGCTCTCGCAGGAGGACGAGGGCTCTTTCGCAGTAGGCCAGGGCCAGGTCGTGGTCGCGGAGCAGCGTGAGGTGCCAGCCGATCGCGTTGTAGCACCTGGCCTGCCCGAGCCGGTGGCCGGTTTCGCGGTACAGGTCAAGGGCTTGGTGGTCGTGTCGGAGAGCCTGCTTCGGGTCGCCCCACCGCTCCCACATGATGGACAAGGTGTTGTGGATGTGCGCCTGTTCGGTGCGGTCACCGGCTTGGACGGCGAGGTCCAGGCCGCGGTGGAGCTGGTTGTCGGCGTCGTCGAACCGGTACAACCGCGTGTACGCGCGGCCGAGCTGGCAGTGGGCGCGCGCCTCCATGACCCGATCGGCCAATCGGGCCGCGGCCGCGATCGCGGTCCGCCAGATCACCAACCCGTCGTGCCAGTGCCCCCGGCGGTCCAGGAAGACCGCGATCGCCTGGGCGAGTTGTCCGACCTGCGCCTCCCGGCCGGTGGTGGCGTGTTCGATGATGTTGAGCAGGACGGCGCGTTCGCTGGTGAACCAGTCGAGTGCGCGCTGGTAGTCGGTGAACTGCTCCGGCACGGTTCCCCCGGCCGGTGGGGCCGGTTCGGTGTGGTCCGTGGCGGGGTCCAGCACCTGGTTGGCGTTGCACGCCGTGTGCAGGTAGTGGTCGAAGATCCGGCCGACGGCGGCCCGGCGGTCCGGTTCGGGTTCGGTGGACCGGGCCAGGTGTGCGGCGTAGTCACGCATCAGGTCGTGCCAGGTGTGCCGGTCGGGATGACGCTTGGCGATGAGGCTCGCCGAGGTCAGTTCGAGCAGCGACGCCCGCGCTTCCGGGAGGGAGACGGCGGCGAGGCTGGCTGCGGCCGCGACGGTGACGTCCGGGCCGGGGTGGAGGCTGAGGAGCCGGAACAGCCGGGCCGCCGGTGGGGTCAGTGCCTGGTAGGACCAGGAGAACGCTGCCCGGACGTCGGCCTGTGGGTCGCCGTCCTCGAAGACGTCCGACCGGCCCGGTGCGCCGGCCAGTTCCCAGACCACGGCCGCCAGCGGCAGCTCCGGGTCCATCGCCGCGCGGGCGGCGACCACGGCCAGTGCCAGTGGCAGCCGCGCGCAGCGGCCGACGATCTCGTCGACCGCTGCGGGCTCGGCGGTGACCCGGTCGAGGCCGAGCCGATCGGTCAGCGCGTCCTGGGCCTCCGAGGTGGTGAACAGGTCGAGCGTGAGCGGGTGCGCTCCCTCGGCGGCAACCAGACTGGAGAGCCGGTTGCGACTGGTGATCAGGACCAGACAGCCGGGTGCGGCCGGCAGCAGCGGACGTACCTGGACGGCGTCGCGGGCGTTGTCCAGCACGATCAACATGCGCTTGTCGGCGAGCAGACTGCGGTACAGCGCTGTCTGGGCGTCCAGATCGGCGGGGATGCGGCTCGGCGGCACCTCCAGGGCGTCGAGGAAACGGCGGACCGCCTCGGCCGGGTCCACCGCCCGGCCGCCGGGGTCGAAGCCACGCAGGTCCACGTACAACTGCCCGTCACGGAACCGGCCGGCCACCCGGTGCGCCCAGCACACGGCCAACGTGGTCTTGCCGACCCCCGCCGTGCCACTGATGGCGACGATCACCACCGTGCCCGCGCGGGCAGTCGTCTCGGCCAGGGCGTCCAGCGTCGTCAGCTCGCGGGCGCGACCCGTGAAGTGGCGCACCGCCAACGGAAGCTGTCGGGGAACCGGCATCCTACCCAGGTGGTCGGCACCGCCGCCGTCGGGAATCGCCGGTGCGGCGGACTTCTCGCCGAAGGCGTACTCCAGCAGGGTGTACCGGGGGCGCCAGTGCTCTTCGATGCCGGTTGCCACCGACAGCCGGTCCAGTCGGCCGTTCTCGTCGGCGTACCGGTGGCAGTTGGTGACCAAGCCCTTGACCAGTTCCCAGTCTGGAAGTCGCCGAACCTGGCCGTTCAGCACCGTCGCGAGCTGGCTCCTGCCCCGGCCGAGCTGCACCTCCAGGACCCGCAGACTCGGTCCGCCTGCCTGCGTCCGCAGACGCCGAAGATCATCACACAATCGCCGCAGGAGCTGCGGGGCGAAGTCAGTGGCCAACTCGGGGCCTCCGGTGTGTCCGCCGCCGTCCGCCCTTTCCCGCGGACAGCGCGCATTCACCTGCGCCGCACTGTTCGAGTGCCCGTAGCTGTCCGACATTCACGAAAGTGAGCGTACCGACGGATGATGATAATTCACTGATGTTGCGCCGATGAGAGGAACGCGATCATGCCGCCGACCTACTGCATCGCTATCGGCCACTCCCGTTTTCGTTCGGCCTGCGAACCGCGTCCGGGTATCCCGTGAACCATTCAGAGTGAACGCGGCACGCCGAACGGCGTAACCCGGGTGTTGGCCGGAATTTGCGGTGAGAAGGAGCAGCCTATGCGGTTCCGCATTCTTGGCCCACCGGAGGTCATCGGCGCGGTCGACCGACCGTCGTTCGCGCCTCGACAGAGGATGATCCTCTCCGGGTCGTCACTCGAACCCGACCGCGTGG
Organism: Lentzea sp. NPDC037011; assembly: GCF_055607425.1. NCBI lineage: Bacteria > Bacillati > Actinomycetota > Actinomycetes > Pseudonocardiales > Pseudonocardiaceae > Lentzea > Lentzea sp. NPDC037011. The sequence continues at coordinate 305,211 of NZ_JBVJRT010000004.1, forward strand.
TGTCCGTCGAACGTCCGGTGGACGCCGTCTGGGTACCGCGTCGGCGATGGTCCCCGTGCTCCACCGCCCGCTGACGGACCACGACCAACGGGGCCTCGCGCCTGTCGAGCGACCACGGGATCGTCCGCCACGACGCGGACCCTCCACCTCGCGTCCATCACGTCGAAATGGCTTCGTGTCATGCATTTCAGGATCCTCGGTTCGCTCGACGTCTCCCTCGGCCAAATTTCTTTGCAGTTTCCGAACGGCCGCCAGCGAACCGTGTTGGCGATGCTCCTCATGCAGGAAGGAAGCCTCGTATCGCTCGACCGGATCACCGAGGGGATATGGGGAGAGGATCCACCCGTCACCGCCAAGGGGCAGATCCACACCTGCATCTCCGCTTTGCGGCGTGAGCTGCGAAAATTCGGTGACGACCATGCGATCGCCACCAGCCTGATGGGCTACACGATCCATCTTCCCGCGGGTTCGCTCGACTCCACCGCGTTCCGCCGGATGGTCAGTTCCGGCCGAGAGCTGGCTGCCGCCGGGAAGATCAGGGACGCGGCAGCTGAGCTGCGTGCCGCGCTCGCGCTCTGGCGCGGCCCGGCGGTGGCCGCGGACGTCGAGAGCGCGGTGGTCAGAACAATGGCGATCCGGCTTGAAGAAGAACAGATCAGGACCACCGAGGAGTGCATCGAGCTGGAGTTCGAACTCGACAGGCATCACGAGCTCGTGGCCGAGTTGAGTGAGCTCGTCCGGGCTCACCCGCTGCGCGAGTCACTGAGAGCGCTCCACATGGTCGCCCTGCACCGGTCTGACCGGCAAGCGGACGCCCTTGAGTCGTTCCAAGAAATCAGGGACACCCTCAGGGAAGAACTCGGACTGGAGCCATCCGACCGGCTGCACAGGCTGCACAAGTCCTTCCTGAGACGGGTCGATCCGCTGTCGGTCACACCCCGGACTGCTTCTGGACCGAAAACCACCGGCAACTTTCCCGCCATCGTCCCCCGGCAGCTCCCGCCGACTGTCGCCGACTTCACCGGCCGGGAGGAAGTGGTCGACGCCATCGTCGCGAGGCTTTCCGGATCGGGTTCCGCGGAAGGCAGGCGATACATGCCTGTCGTGTGCCTCAACGGCAACGGAGGCGTCGGCAAGACGACCCTGGCCCTTCACGTGGCGCACGCCGTCCACCACCTGTACGACGAAGGCGCGATCTTCGTTCAGCTCCCCGGCGGCGACGGCCATCGCAGCGACCCGCTGGACGTGCTGGCCAAGCTGCTCGGCTCACTCGGCTTCCACCCCGCGGCACTTCCTGAGGACCTCGAACACCGGAAGGCCGTCTACCGCAGTTGGCTCGGCGACCGCAAGGTCCTGCTCCTGCTCGACGACGCCGACAGCGCGGCCATCGTCACGACGCTGATGCCGGGAAACGCCAACTGCTGTGTGATCGTCACGAGTCGCTACCCTCTCACCAGCCTGCCCGGCGCCGTGCACGTTCACGTCGAGAACCTGGATGAGGCGGCCTGCGTCGAACTGCTCGGCAAGATGGTCCGCCCCGAGCGCGTGGCCGCCGAGTCCGACATGGCACTCGAACTGGTCAGGCTGTGCGAGTGCCTGCCACTTGCCGTCCGGATCGTGGCCGCCAAGCTCGTGAAGTGGCCGCACTGGAGCATCAGGCAGATGGTCTCCCGCCTGAAGGACGAAACCCGGCGACTTGACGAGCTGACCCTCGGCGACATGAGCGTCCGGGCGACGATCGCTTCCTCCTGCAGCGGCCTCAGCCGGGGTGCGCGGCAGCTGTTCACCAGGCTCGGGCTCCTCGGCCCGGTGGACTTCGCGTCCTGGGTGTGCGCTCCGTTGCTCGATGCCGACGGTGATTCCGCGGCCGACCTCCTCGACGAGCTCGCCGCGGCTCGCCTCGTCGAGGTGAAGGCGGACGACACGGGCCGATACCGGTTCCGGCTGCACGCCCTGGTGCGCATCTTCTCCCTGGAGCGGCTGGCCGTGGACGAGGTGCCGAGCGAGCGCCGTGCGGCACTGTCCCGGCTGTCGCACTGCTGGCTCTCTCTGGCCGTCGACGCTCACCGCCGCGTCCACGGCAGTGACGGGCCACGCTGTGCCGCGCGGTCGTGGACGCTGCCGGCCGGTGTGCGCGATCAACTCCTGGTGGATCCGCTCGGCTGGCTCCGGCTGGAGAGCGCGGCACTGGTTCTCGCCGTGTCGCAAGCAGCTCATCTCGGGCTGGACGAGGTGTGCTGGGGGCTGGCTGTCGCCCTGGTCGCGCTGTTCGAGTCCGATCACCGGGTCGAGGACTGGCTGTACACGCACGAGACAGCGCTCGACGCCGTCAGACGGACCGGCAACGAGCGCGGTGAGGCCGCGTTGCTGTACTCGCTGGGGATGATGACCCTCAACGGCGGCGTGAAAGACGCGACGTCCACTTTGGAGTCCTCCCTCCGCCTCTACGAGGGACTCGGCGATGTGCCCGGCCGAGCACGGGCTCTCGGTGCGCTCGCGTTCGCTGACCGAATGGCCGGTCGGTTCGACCGGGCGCTGCTGGGCTACCGGCGGGCTCTGGCCGACCACCGGTCTGCCGGTGACCAGGTGGGTGAGGTCGACGTGCTGGGCGACATGGCGCAGATCCACATGGACAGGGGACTCTGGGACGACGCCAGGCTGTTCCTCGACCAGGCGGTTGCCAAGAGCACCACGCAGGCGCCGCGCACAGCCGCACGGGTCGAGCACCGGCTCGGCACCTTCCACCTCCGCACGGGGAACTGGCGGGACGCCGAGGAGTCGTTCGTCAGGGTGCTGGCACGGGCGCGGGAATGCGGTGACACGGTGGGCGAGGCGCACGCGTCGGCCGCTCTCGGCTCACTCATGACTCGCCGTGGGCACCACGAGTCCGCGCAGGCCGCCCTGTCTGCCGCGCTCACGCTGTCGCGTGGCACGGCCGGCGGTCTCGACAGTGCACGGGTCCTGCTGTCATTCGTCGAGTTCTGCGTTGTCGTCGGGGACTGGGACCGCGCCGCCACCCTGATCGGCGAAGCGCTGACGACCTTCGGTGAGACCGGTCCGGCTCCGGTGCTCCGTGCCAGGTTCCTCGAGTTCAAGGCCCACGTGGAGACGGGTCTGGGACATCCACGGGCCGCGGAGGCAGCCCGTGGCGAGGCCTTTGACATCACCCAGCGGTACGGCTCCGGCATCGCGTCGGACCTTCGGGGCGGCTATCGACTGCGCAGCGGCGCCTCGTGGGACTGGCTTTGAGCGTCCGGCAGCCCGCTCCTCCCGGACCCCGCGCTGATCGCCGGCCAGCCGATGGGGTTGTCGACGCCGGCCGGAACCGCCGCGCAGACGACGTAACGGCGCGGCGTCGTCGCTGACGGGTGTGCCGGTAGCACGGCCATGCACCGCGCGTGAGCTTGCTCCGGCGTCCGGACGGAGTCAGCGGCCTCGACGTACGCCACCAGCGGTTCATCGGCCACCTGCGCGAAAATACGCGCCCCGGCCGGTGCGAACGCGTCATCGAGGAGTCGCTGGACCTCAGCCAGGTCGACCCACTGGACATCGGTCTTGACCCAGGTCGAGTCCCGGCGGACCGGCTCCAGCCGAAGGGCGTCGACGATGCCCTCGTGATCGAGGTCGCCACCGCATGCCGCCACCAGGAGACGCTCGACGGCCTGCAGCAACGACGTCAGGTGTTCCACCGGCACCCGGCCGAGGTCGGAACTCCAGCCACACAGCTCCACCTCGTCGTCCAACTTGGAGACGTCGAACCGGACGGGTGTCGCCAGGCGGAATGGCATGGGGTGGTGACGCAGCCGGGTCCGGTTCAGCAAGGCGGTCAGGTGCTCCGGTGACGGTGGACGTTCCTCCACAGCCACACCGCTTTCGACGACACTGCAGTTGTAGATGGCGTCGAAGCAGAAGAAAACACCGCGTTCGTGCGCTATCCCGTCGCCGATTTCTGCGAGCTCATAGGCATCGTAAACGCCGTGCATGCACCCCTTCAGCATGCCACCCCACGCGTTTCTCACCACTTGGTCGAAGCTCGCGAAGCCGACGTCGATGGCGGCGATTCCTGTTTGGGCGAGCGTGCCGACGTAGTCGTAGAGGTGGCGCTCAAAACGGTTCGAGGGCATCACCGGGAACACTATCTCGCGATAGCCGGTGCGCACGGAAAGCACGGCGCACACCGCGGCAAGCAGAACACTGGACCGGCTGGTTCGCGTGCGTGCGCTCACGCTCCGCGCGGCCAGTGCGGCGGCCGGTGACGACATGGAGACGCCCACCGTGTCGTCATCAGCGTTCGCCTGCGCGAGTTCGGGCCGCGCGGAAGGCGTCAGGTAGAGAGGTGAGGGCATCACGGCGAGCTTGCCGCTCCAGTACTCCAGCGTTCTGCGACGTTTCGCGCGTTCACGCTCGGAGCATTCGAGTTCCGCCTGGTCCAGCGGATGATGGCGAGGCGGTCCCACGACCCGGGCCGCGGGATCGCTGATGAGTTCAGCCAGCTCACGCTGGAGGATCTGCGCGCCGGCCCTGTCCACCGCCATGTGCGAGAACTCGACGAGGACCGCCCGCACCACGTCAGCGCTGGTGGCCAGGGCGACTCGCAGCTGGTGGCCGGCCAGCCGCTCCCCCGCGGGCCGGTGCGGAGTTGTGCTCGCCAAGTGCTCGGCGAGCTCGGCCTCGACGTCAGACTGGTCGGCTCGGTCGTCGTCCAGCGAACAGATGTCGACCATCACCGTGCCGGCGGAGGAGACGCGCTGACATGGCGGCGGTCCGGTGACGAAGGACGTCCGCAGCACCTCATGGCGGGCGATCAGGAGCGCAAGACCGTCGGTGACGTCTTCCACGCTCGCCGTCTCACTCAAGCTGACCGCACACGTCACGACAGGGTACGGCTGGCCCTCTCGCGACTCGAAATCTTTGATCCACTTCAGAATGTTGATCTGGCCTGTGGTCAGCGGCCCCTGCCGGGTGGTCTCGGCGGAGAAATGCACGGGCACCGACGATCGCAGGGTGAGTTTGACGGCTGACATATCACTTCCCAGGCGCGTTCACGAAGTGCAAGAATTGATGGTTTTGCCATCTGGTTCAACCAGTTCTAGCGCAGGCGTCTGCCGTGGTCAACAAAGGAGAGACATACCTTGACGTCATGCCTGGGGCACGATTACGTCTTCGCGTATGGCTGATGTGGCCACCCTTCCGAGAGGAGCGGCCCAGTGCCCGTCAACAAGGGGGCCGAACCGCTCGGGTTCCTGATGAGGAATCCCCAGTTCGGGATGTTGCTGGTCGTCAACCTGGTCTCGTCGTTGGTGGGAGCGGGCGTGGGCATCGCCTTGAGCGTCCACCTCTACCAACTCACCGGCTCGCCGATCTGGACGGCCTTGCTCGCGGCCACCCCGACCGTGGCCGGGGTGGCCTTCGGGCACCTGGCCGGGACGGTCACAGATCGCTGGGGCACACCCCTGCGGATCATGCGGATCGCGCTCTTCCTGCGGGTGCTGGTGCTGCTGACCGTCTTCGCGGTCGCCGACTCGCCGATCGGCCTCCTCTGCGCGGTGTTCGCCCAGGCTGCCATCCAGCAGCTCTACATCCCGGCCGAGCAGGTCCTCATCGCCGACTACGTCACCGCCGAGGACCTGGTCGAGGCCAACGGCCTGAACTCGTTCGCCTCCAACGCCACCAGGCTGGTGGGGCCCGCGCTCGGCGGGTTCACGATGGGATGGGCCGGCTTCCGCTGGACGGTCATCGGGGTGACGGCGCTGATGCTGCTGTCCACACTGCTCAGCCTGCTCCTGCGGGGGTCAGGGCGGAAGACGCCGACCGCCGGCGACGCGCCGGAGGAAGGCACGGGAAGCACGGAAGGCGACGGCGACGGGTACCTGGCGATCGTCCGGCGCAGCCGTCGCGTCCGGGGCCTGGTGCTCCTGCAAGTCCTCGACGCGATCAGGGAGGCGCCGCTGTCCTCCCTGTTCCCCGTGCTCATGCTGGGCGTGATCGGTGCCACCTCCGGGCAGATGGGCCTGGTCAACAGCTTGTTCGCGGTCTCGGCCCTGATCGCGGGCCCGATGATCGGCACGGTGGTCCGCCGGCTGGGGTACCGCCTTCCCGTCCTGCTCGGCGCCGCCGTCTCCAACGCCGCGATCGTGGTGCTGATGATCTGGCCGTCGCTCCCGCTGGCGTTGATCGTCTTCGTCGTCTCCGGCCTTCCCTTCACCATCTCGTGGGTGGGCGGGCAGACCTGGCTGCTGCTCAGCACGCCGCTCTCGCTGCGCGGCCGGATCGTGGGCACGACCGGGGCCATCTACGCCGGGGTGTCGCTCGTCGCCATGCTCGCGAGCGGCGTGCTGGCGGAGTGGTTCGGCCCGCGGTGGGTCATCGGCGTGGGAGCCTCCATCGCGCTGATAGGCCTGATCGCCATCGCGGCACTGCTCGCCGAACGCCGGCAGCCGACCGGCACCGACCAGTCGGCACAGGCCACCTCCGTGATGTGACCACGACTCCCGGCCTCTGCCTGCCGGCGCACGTGCCGGCAGGCGGCCGCGGGCTCGATCGGCAACCCTTCACCCGGGTACCGCGGTTCGTGGTCCTGCCAGCAGGACAACACACTCACCGCGACGTTCCGCACCTCGCACCACGGCGTTGACAGTGGCGGATTTCGGCGGACAGCATTGCGCCATGGATATGTCGATTCCTGCGGCAGGACTCAAGTCCGCCTTGTTCTCCGATTCCGGAGTCAGCGATCAATCCCGCATCCGGTCGCTCATGGAAGACGTATTCCGACGCGCAGAAGACCCCCCGAACACCTTGGACGACCGGGTCAGCAACCTGTCCCAGCTCCTGTACCTGATGTACCTGGCGAGAGCCCGGAAGGCCACCCGCATAGCCGAGATAGGTTTCAGCATCGGCTTTTCGAGCATCGCCTTCCTGGAGAGCTCACCCGCCGCACAGGTCACGTCCTTCGAAATTCACGACGAGACACCGGCCAAGTCGGCGAAGGAGTTCATCGACTCCCGTTACCCAGGTCGCCACCAGCTGATCTACGGAGACTCCACGCAGACGGTACCGGCCTTCCAAGCTCCCCCGACATCAGATGGTTTCGACCTCGTCTTCATCGACGGCGCCCACGAGTACCCGTCGGTGAAGGCGGACATCGCGAACGCCCGCCGGCTGGCCAAACCGGGCGCCACGATCGTGGTCAACAGCATGACCCCCTGGTTCAAGTGGGGAATCGGCCCGACGACCGCGTGGGACGAGGCGGTCCAAGACGACGTCGTCACCCCGCTCGAGCACGTGTCCAACGCGGTCGCCGTCAGCCGGATTCGCGGGCCGATCGCACGTGCGTGGGCAGTCGGACAATTCCGGTAAGCGCACGCCCGGCACGTCGAAGCCGAAGTGTTGACAGCAAAAGATCGAGAAAGACAACATTGCCACATGGACATGTCGATGCCTTCAGCAGGACTCAAGTCCGCCCTTTTTCCCGATTCGGGAGCCAGCGACCGAGCACGCATCAACGCGCTCATGGAGGAAGTCTTCCAGTGCGCACAGGGGCCGGGAAACGCACTGGACGACGGAATCAGCTGCTTGGCCCAGGTCCTGTACCTCATGTACCTGGCGAGAGCCCGGAAGGCCACCTCCATAGCCGAGGTGGGTTTCAACATCGGCTATTCGAGCATCGCCTTCCTCGAAAGCTCCCCCCAGGCGAAGGTCACCTCCTTCGAAATCAACACCGAGGCCACCGTCAAATCGGCGAAGGAGTTCATCGACTCCCGTTACCCGGATCGCCACCAGCTCGTCTACGGCGACTCCACGCAGACGGTCCCGGCCTTCCAGATGCCCCCGTCCTCGGAGGGTTTCGACCTCGTCTTCATCGACGGGGGCCACGACTACCCGTGCGCGAAGGCGGACATCGCGAACGCCCGCCGGCTGGCCAAACCGGGCGCCACGATCGTGGTCGACGACCTGACCCCTTGGTTCAAGTGGGGAATCGGCCCGACGACCGCGTGGGACGAGGCGGTCCGCGACGACGTCGTCACCCCGCTCGAGTACATGTCCGACTCGGTCGCCGTCAGCCGAGTCGAGGGACCGGCCGAGCGCGCGTGGGCGGTTGGGCAATACCGGTGAGCAGCGCAGCGGCCGACCACGTCGAGGGTGTACGGCGTCAACGCGCGATTTTGCCGGTGACGACGAACCCCAGCATCCGGGCGTACCAGCCGTATGCGTACCCGGTCTCCATCGTCGAGGCGCATGTCCCCGAGAACCGTGACTGGATTCTCTCGAACTTCATACACCTGGCCTACGACGAACACCCGATGGAGTCCCCATCGCTGTGCTTCTACTCCTGCGATTTCGCAGCCAATCCGCACTTGCGCACGATCAGAGCCGACCGTGAGTGGATGCAGCGGTGGATCGGCCGCAGCTTCGCGCAGTTCGTGCACGCACAGCTCCTCGACGGTTGGTACGTGTACGCGTTCGTCGACGAGTTCTTCGTTCCGCGGCGACCGGCGCACGGGCGAAGTGCTCGTCATCACGACGTTCTCGTCCACGGATCAGACAGTGATGCGGAGATCGCGCATCTACTGGGTTATGACGAGGCGATTCGGTTCGACACGACCCAGATTTCCTGGAGAGAGCTCGACGCCGCCTACGAGTCCTGTGCGAACGCGGACCACCCGTGGTCGCGAGCGTTCATCCTCTTCAAGTTCGACCCGCTGGCGTCCTACCGGTTCGATCCGCAGTTCGTGATCGCCGAACTCGAGCTCTTCCTCGCTTCCGGGAACCCTGGCCGGGCCGCGCAGGGCCTGGTCATGCCAGACGACCGCCTGTACGGCGTGGCGGCGTTGGAGGCGTACCGGGACGAGCTCCTGGGCACGCTGCCCGATGACCCGGGGCTCGACCTGCACGCCCCGCGGGCGCTGTTCGAGCACAGCAGACTGATGTCCGAGCGGTTGCGCGCGTTGCTCGGCGATGACTTGTGGCAACGCCACGTCGCCGAGCGGTACAGCACGGTCCTCCGTTTCTATTCCGCTCTGCCCGTGGCGATGTTCGGCGCGAAGCACGAGAAAGACCATTCGGCACTAAGACGGCTGATGGCCGACTATCCCGAAATCATCGAGCGACAGATCAGCACGGTGACGGACGCACTGGACCGCAGAGCACGCTGACCCCGGGCATGCGACAAAGGAGGCTGACGATGCAGGCACGCAAAGTTCTTGAACAGGAGTTCCGCGTGGTGACTGGTCGCGAGCTGACGGACATGGCCGTGGACGTGTTCGGTCTCGGTCTCGACTCGCTGGGAATTCTTTCCTTGCTGGGAGGACTGCGGGAGGCCGGATACGACGTTTCCCTGGACGACCTCCTGTCCGCGGCCAGCATGAACGAGTTCGTGCTGACGATGACGGACGCCGCCGCGTGACCGGGGAGAAGCGATCATGATCAGCTCTGGTGCGGACGGACGGGCAGCCCTGGCGACGGTCTTGGCAGACCGCGTCCGTCGTGGAGCGGCCGAGACGGCTTTGGTGGACAACACCGGAACCGTCCTGTCCTACGCCGATCTCGGTGCCCTCGCCTGCACGTGCGATGAGTTCTTCGGTCAACGGCACGCGGAACGGGTCGTCATCGTCGGCGCGGCGTCGATCGAGGTCAGCGCGTTGATCGCGGCGTGCTTCTGGACGGGGCGGACCTTCATGGTCGTCGATGACCAGGAAAGCGACGCCGTGCGGCGGCAGCTCATCGACCAGTTCGGCGCCGACGTGGTCCTCCTGACCGGCTCATCCGCCCGCACCACACCCGCGAACCCGACGAACGAACCGGTCACCGTCACCGGGCGGGACCTGAGTGAGCTCGCCCGGCAATGGGACGACCACGCCGTGCTCGAACACAGCGAACGCATGGCGATGCGGACACCTCGGGCGGCCGCGTACTGCGTCCGGACTTCCGGCACGACGGCGGAACCGAAGCTGATCGAGATGAGCCGGGCGGCGATCGAGCAGTACTGCGTGGAGTTCATCGCCAGGTACGGCCTCGCGCCCGGCCACCGCCTGGCGGTGTGGGCGGCCCCCACCTACGACGCCCACTACTGCGAGCTGATCCCGGCCCTGGCCAGTGGTGCGGTGGGCGTTGTCGCGCCGATGTCCATCCGCGGTGACGGGGACGCGGTGCTGCGGTGGCTGAGCGAGGAACGCATCACCCACTTCGAGACCACGCCGTCGATCCTGAGGCGGGTGGCGTCCGCCGCGGTGCGGCCCGAGGCGTCGTGGCCGCCGTCCCTGACGGAGGTGATGTGCGCCGGCGAGCGGTTGGACCCGCGAGTGGCACGGCAGGTCTTCGACGCCGCGGAGCTCAGCGGGACCACGGTCAGGCTGCACAACGAGTACGGCCCTTCGGAGTGCATTCTGCTGACCTGGCACCAGGTCACGGCGGAGGACGCCGACTCGGGCGACATCCCGGTCGGTGCCGCGATCGCGGGACGGACGCTGTCCATCGAGCCGTTGGACGACCACACCGGCTCCTCGGCCCGACACCCCGGCGAGATCGTGGTGGAGTCTCCGTACCTGTGTCGCGGATACGGGTCGGAGGAGGCCGGCTCGCTCGTCGCCTTTCCGTCACCTCGCGGCGTCCCGCTCTTCCGGACGGGGGATCTCGGCCATCTGGACGACCGCGGTCGTCTGCGGTTGTCGGGACGGCGTGACCGGACCGTGAAACGACGCGGTGTGCGGATCAACCTCGACCAGGTGGAGGCGGTGCTCCACGCGCTCCCCGCCGTGGGGCAGGCGGCCGCTCGAGCCGACGAGGCGGACGGCCAGGTGCTGATCCACGTCTGGGTCGTGCCCTCCGACGGCAGCCTCGACCGTGACGCGGTCCTGACGCAGATCGCCGAGACGATGGAGGTCCGCCTCGTTCCCGACCGGGTGATGATCTGCCCGCAGCTGCCGCGCCTGCACTCGGGGAAGGTCGACTACCGGTCTCTGGAGGTGACCGGCCCCGGCGACGGACAGGTGGAGGTGACGGCGGACGAGACGACGGTGAAGGCGGTCGCCGAGGCGTTCGAGCGGGTACTGCCCCGCGTGCCCGCGACACCCTCGACCGACTTCTTCGCCAGCGGCGGGCACTCCCTCCTGGCACTCGAGCTGAGCGCCCACCTGGAGCGCGAGCTGGGAGTCAAGCTGACGATCCGCGACTACCTGGCCCACCCCACGGTCGCCGGGATCGCCGGTGTGGTGGACCGCACCCGTCGTCAGGCTCCGCGCTCCGCGCCGACCGCTCCCCTCCTGGCCCCCGATGACGAGCTGACCTCCACTGAACGGCCGATCTGGGTGTGGAGTCAGCTCTTTCCCGGCGACGGTGCGCTGAACGTCGTCGGGGGGTTCACCACACGTGCGGCCGTCACCGAGCAGCGCCTCCGGCACGCGCTGTCGGCCTTGCTGGAGGACGTGGCCCAGCTGAGGGTCCAGTACGTCCCCGGCCGCGACCGCCCACGACGGGTCGTGCGCGCGGCAGGCGTCGCGCGGGTCGACGTGCTCCAGATCTCCGCATCCGCTGACACCTTTCCCCAGCCGGAGGTGGACGGCATCGTCTACCAGCCGTTCGACGTCGGGGCGGATCAGCTGGTCAGGGCCGTGCTGGTCCGCTCGCGCACGGAGCCCGCACCGGTGGGCGTCCACCTGGTCGCCCACCACCTGGTGTGCGACGGAGTGAGCATGGGTCTTCTGGTGGCGGAGTTGCAGCACCGCCTCGGCACACCGGAACACCGGACATCGCTGTCCTCGCAGTGCGTGCTGCCCCCCGCGAGACCGGATGCCCGTCTCCTCCAGGCCGCGGCTGGGCACTGGTCCACCGTCAGGCGTGAGGTGGCGGCGCAGCCGTACGACGAGCGGCTTCGCCCGAACGATGCCGCCGCGGGAACGTCGAGCGTCCAGTGGCGACTGCCGACGCAGCCGGTCAGGGAACTCGCGGACGAGCTGTCGGTGAGCCGGGCGGCCGTTCTCATCACGGTGATCGCCACCGCGGTCGGCCGGGTGCTGGACCGGGACCAGGTCGTCGTCGAGACGCCGGTCTCGACGCGGACGCCGGACCAGGTGCGCTCGATCGGCAACTACGCGGTCGACGTGCCCCTGCTGGTCGACGCCTCCTGCCAGGGCGTCACCCGCGTCGTCGACGCGGTCAACCGCGACCTGCTGGCAGCCGTCGACTTCGCGGCGCTGGTGCCGGGGTTCGGCAGCGTACGGCCGGGACAGGCGTGGGCACCCGTCGGCGACGTCGTCGTCGTTCTGGAGGACCAGGTACCCGCGCCGGCCGTCGAGATCGACGGCGTGACGAGCTCGGCCACGCCGCCCGTCGGCTCGCCCCCGCGCCACGCCCTCGCGTGCTACTTCCGGACCGGCGCTCTGGCCGAGGACATCACCTGCGTCATCACGGGCCGCTCCGACGGTGGGCTGGCACGTGCTGTGCGTGCCGAGGCCGACGCCGCTCTCACCGCCATGACCACAGCAGTTCTCAACGAGGAGGCTCGGCGATGGCCGACGTCGTGATTCGGCCCGGTGAACGCCGGGAGATCGAGCACCCGCAAGCCGGGCTCTTCCTCTCCCCCGCCGCCGGTGCTCGGGACGAGGCGGATCGATGAGGGCGATCGACTACCCGAAGGTGCTGGAAGAGGTCGAGGCCTGCTGGCGCGACGTCGCGCCAGCCTCCGCGAAGACGCTGGCACCACACGACAACCTCTTCGAAAGCGGTGCCGACTCGTTCACCTTCATCCGGCTGGTGCGATCAGTCGAAGCCACGTGCGAGGTCACGCTGCCGCTGCTCGAGGTCTTCGAGGAACCGCGGCTGGCCACCATCACGCGCTGCGTCATCGAAGCGAGGAGACGCTGAGATGGCAACGGTTCTGCCCGCCACCGCAGCCGAGTTCGGCCTGTGGTACCAGGAGCAGGCGGCGGCACTGCCGGGGCGCTACCTGTGCCTCGCAGCTGCGGAGCCGCGCACGGGGACGCGGGTGGGCCTTCGCCACGCGGCGGACGCCATGACCGCCGTCCTGGCCGGTCACCCCGAGGCACTGGCACGGTTCGCGGTCGACGAGCACGGTCTGCTGCACAAGGTGCTCGAGTCGCCCACGGCAACGCCACCCGCGGAGTTCCTCACGTTCCCGGCGGAATGGTCGCGCACGGACGTCATCTCCCACTTGACCGGGCTGCCGACCCCCCTCGCAACCGGGCCGCTGGTCCACCTGGCCGCGCAGGCCGATGACAGGGGAAACGCCGCGCGGCTGTTCGTGCTGGCTCACCACATCGTGTGGGACACGCGTTCGGAGGAGGTCTTCTGGACCGAGGTCGACCGCAGGCTCACCGGGCCGGGGGAAGGCGGCGTCAGCCCTTCGGTGCACCACGTCGCCACGCAGGACCACGCCCCGCTCGTGACCGACCCACAACTGCACCTGACCATCCCGAACGAGGACCGCGTGTGGGAGCGGCTCGCGGCCGCGGCGCGGCGAGCCGGGGTCACCCCGTTCGCCTGGACGGTCGGGCACCTGGCGGCCGCGGCGGCGGTGTGGTCGGAGCCGGCGACGATCAGGGCGTACATCGACGTGGACCTCCGCCCGCTGGCCGGCACGTCCCCCGACACGATGGGATTCCACCTGTCCCAACTGGACATCGCCACCGTCGACCGCGGTACGTCCGGTGCGGCCGCGGCCGCGGCCGTCCACACGGCCGTGCTGCACCGGCTGGACGCCGCCGCGCGGCGGGGAATCCGTCCGGACAGCGAGACCACCGGCCACGACGGTCACCCCGTCAAGTTCTACTTCCGCCACATCCGGTACCAGAACCGCCTGCACAACCTGCGGCCCGTCGCCATCCGCCTGCCGGTGGCACGCAACCAGCTGTCGGTGGGCGTGACCGTCACCGACACCGGCCTCGACCTGACGGTCACCGCACGACGCGGCACCGCCGACAGCACCGATGTCGAGCGGTTGGCGCGGCTGGCACGTCAGCACCTCATCTCGGCGGCGGCACACGGCGAAAGGATGGCCGACGATGCGGCATCTCAGGCTCGACGGTCCACCGGAAGTGTGGTGGCACGACAACTCCGCGGCGCTCACGGAGCACCTCCGCCGTGACGGCGCTGTCGTCATCGACGGCGACGGGCTGTGCCAGGACGTGGCGACCTTCCAGCGACTCGCCGCCGCGGCGTGTGGACCGCTCACCAGGGACAACCCGGAGCACACCGGCGTCGATGACGACCCCACGGGCACGGTCAACAGTCCGACCCCGTTCTCCCGGACCAGAAAGCTGCTGTGGCACAACGAGAACACGTTCGCACGCCGGTGGCCCCGGCGGATCGTCTTCGGATGCCAGGAGATCGGGGACGGTGGACAGACACCGACCGCGGACATGACAGCCGTCTACACGCGACTCAGCCGCGCGACCAGGAACGTGCTCGCCACCGGGGTCACCTACGTCCGCAGGCTGGGCATGGACCTCGGGCTCGACTGGCGTCAGGTCTACCGCACCACTGACCCCGCCGCCGTCGAGCGCGCCTGCGAACGGGAGGACACCACCTGGAGGTGGGACGAGCGCGGCGGCGTCCTCACCACCGAGCAGCGGCGACCGGCTGTCATCCTCGACCCGGCCACCGGCCGGCCCTCGCTGACAGCACAGATCCTGCATTGGCATCCTCGCGCGCTGGACGAGGACCTCTACGATTCGCTCCGCCTGCTGTACGAGCCTCACGAGTTCCCCAAGGGGTGCCGGCGTGGGGACGGCGGGCCGATTCCCGACGCCGTCGTCGACGAGGTCATGGGAATCTGCTCCGACCTGGAGGAAGTCGTGCCCTGGCAACCGGACCGCACGATCGTCGTCGACAACCTGCGCCGCAGCCACGCGCGCAACCCCTACTCGGGTGTGCGTCGCCTGCTGGTCGCCGCCGGCGATCCCGTCGACTGCATGGAACTGGCGCGGCCATGACCACGTTCGCGCACAACCTCGTCGGAGGCCTGGCCGGTTCCACCGCCGCCGCGGTCGTGGAACAGGGCGTGGTCACCACCCACGCACAACTGCTGTCGCAGGCACGCGAGGTCGCCATCCACCTGCGCCGGCGCGGGGCCGAGCCGGGGGCCGTCGTGCCCATCCAGGCGGCGCCGAGCACGACCGCTCTCGTCCAGGTCGTGGCGATCCTGATGACCGGAGCCGCCTTCGCTCCGATCGATCTCCGCATGCCGCCCCGCACCGCCGCCAGGATCGCCCGTCTGTGCGGTGCCGACTTCATCCTCGGGGCCGCCGGCGGGACGACCGACGGCGTCGTCCGGCTCAGCCCGCGGGACCTGGCCGGCGACCCAGGCCCGCACCGCCTCATCCCCACGGTCCCGAGGGACACCTCGTACATGATCTTCACCTCGGGCACCAGCGGCGAGCCGAAGGGAGTCGTCGTACCCGAGTCCGCCGTGACGGCCTACCTGGGCTGGTCGATGCGCGAGTACGACTGCACCCGAGGGTGGGGGGCGCCGCTGTTCACCTCGCTGGGCTTCGACCTGACGATCACCAGCCTCCTCGGACCGCTGCTGAACGGCAGACGGGTGGAGGTCCTCGATCCGTTGCGCTGGCCGCTGCACGTCGCCAACGACCCCGGCATCCTGCAGGGCGCCAGTTTCGTGAAGATGACGCCGAGCCAGGTCACCGTGCTGTGCGAGCTGCTGGAGGCGCGTGGGGCCCGGTGCTCGATACCGGTCCTGGTGGTCGGAGGTGAGGCCCTGTACGGGCCCGGTGTTGCCCGCTGGCGCGAGAGCCTCCCCGACACGCTGGTGGTCAACGAGTACGGCCCTTCCGAGGCGACCGTGGGCTGCTGCCGCTACACCGTGCCCGTCGACTGCACCAGTCACGAGATTCCCATCGGGACCGCTCCCCCTGGCGTCGAGCTGAGCATCGAGGGACCGCCTTCCCCGACCGGGGACGGGTTCGAGGAGGGCGAGCTGGTGATCACCGGGGTGCAGGTCGCGACCGGTTACCTCACCGCCTCGGAAGCGGAAGCGGAATCGGGCGACGCCACGGCTCGCGGGCGGTTGCGACCGTTCCCCGGTCCGCCCGGCAAGCGCAGCTACCGCAGCGGAGATCGCGTGCGGCGCGACCACGACGGGACCTACACCTACCTCGGCAGACTGGGACGGGAGGCGAAGGTCGCGGGCTTCCGGATCAACCTGGCCGCTCTCGAGTCGCGCCTCAACGCCTTCCCGGGGGTGGTGAGCGCCGCCGTCCAGGCGGACGAGGTGCACGGCCTCCGCTCGGCCGTGGTGACCCGGGACGGCGGGACGACCCAGGAAGACCTCCTCGCACACCTGCGCGAGACGTTCCCGTCCTACGCACTGCCGAGCTCCATCCGGATCAGCACCCAGGTCAGCACCACAGAACGTGGGAAGTCGAGCGTGTCATGGGAATAACGGGAAAGATGCCGGCCACCCCGATCACACCGTCCGATCTGGACAGCGACCTGACCACCGGGCTGAGCGAGGAGCAGTCCCGGTACGTCGACGAGCGGCTGAGGTCAGCCGGCCGTGTCCTGTTCCGAGGATTTCCCCTCAATACCACGGCCGACTTCGCGAAGGCGGTTCAGGCGCTCGGCGGCGAACCGCTGCCCTACACGGAACGCTCCACACCGCGGAAGCAGCTCGAGTCCGGGATCTACACGTCGACCGAGTACACCCGTGAGGAGGAGATCTTCTTCCACAACGAGAACTCCTACCAGGCGACCTGGCCGAGCAGGCTCTTCTTCTTCTGTCAGCAGCCTCCCGCCTCGGGTGGGGCGACGCCGCTGGCCGACGTCCGCCAGGTCACCGCCTCGCTCGACGCGGGCGTCGTCGAGGAGTTCCGCCGGCGTGGCTGGCGGCACATCCGCAACTACCATCCGCAGATCGGCCTGCCGTGGAGCGAGGTGTTCGGCACCACGAGCCGCGAAGCCGTGGATCGCTACTGCGGAGAGAACGGCATCCGGACGCACTGGAACAACGACGGGACCCTCCGCACCGTCGCCGATCGGGTGGCCCTTCACCGCCATCCGGCAAGCGGCGACGAACTGTGGTTCAACCACATAGCCTTCTTCCACTGGACGACCCTTCCCGAGCGGGTCGTCGGAGTCCTCGAACAGCTCTTCGGCAGGGACGGCCTCCCCAACAACACCGTCTACGGCGACGGGGAGGAGATCCCCGCGGAGGTGTGCGCGCACGTCCGCGAGAAGTACCGCGAGGCGGCGACGCGGTTCGACTACCGGCAAGGCGACCTGCTGATGATCGACAACATGCTGACGGCTCACGGACGCGAACCGTACGAGGGGCAACGACAGATCGCGGTGGCGATGACCTGACGCCGGCGAAACCTCTGCTCAAGGCTCATCGAGAGCGAAGAAACCGATGTCAACCCGCGATGTCGACGAAGAGGAGCTGCAATCGTGCCATATGTCCTGGGAGTCAGTGGGCTGGGCCAGAGCCAGCCGTACATGCGGCAGTCGTTTCCGGGGCTGGGCGAGCGCGTGTACCGGCTCGCCCAGGGGGCGGACTCGGCAGCGGCTCTCGTCACCGAGGACGGCATCGTGGCCGCCGCGGCCGAGGAGCGTTTCGTGCGGCGCAAGGGAACCGGGGAGTTCCCACGGGCCGCGATCGAGTACGTGCTCGACGCGGCGGGCATCTCTCCGCGTGACGTGAGCGCGGTCGCGCACAACTTCGACTTCGGCCGGTACCAGACGTACTTCGAATCCGAAGGCGCGATCGAGGAATACCAGAACGTGTACGCGCCGGAGGTCATCCAGCGCGACCTGTTCGCGGCATTTCCCAGGGACCTCTGGAGCGACGACCTGAAGGTCATCCCGGTCTTGCACCACCAGGCCCACGCCGCCAGCGCGTTGCACTGTTCCGGCTTCGACTCCGCCGATGTCCTCGTCGCCGACGGGGTGGGCGAGTTCGAGAGCACCTCGCTGTACACCGGCGGACCGCGGGGACTGCGGCTGCGCGGCCAGGTGGGCGGGCTGCACTCCATCGGACTCGTCTACGGGCTGGTCACCATGCACCTGGGCTTCTGGATGAACTTCGACGAGTACAAGGTCATGGGACTGGCGCCCTACGGGGACCGGCGGCGACTCCGTTCGGCGTTCGACACCCTCGTGCTCCGCCACGACGACGGCCGCTACAGCACGCCACTGACATACCTGAACGAAACACCGCAGGAGCGCTTCACCTATCAGAAGTCACGGGACCACCTCGCCTCCGTCCTCGGCCCACCACGGGAACCGGGAGCGAGCCTCGATCAGCACCACCTCGACATCGCCGCCGCGCTGCAGGCCGTGACGGAGGAGACCGTCGTCGGTTTCCTCGCGGCGCACCAGGACGAGCAGTCGAGCGAGAACCTGTGCCTGGCCGGCGGCGTGGCCCTGAACTGCGTCGTCAACCAGGCCATTCGCAAGAGCGGGAGGTACCGGCGGCAGTTCGTCCAACCGGCGGCCGGCGACGACGGAACGGCGCTGGGTGCGGCGCTGGCGGTGGTCGAGGAGGGCACCGAGACGCCCCGCAGGCGAGTTCGCCCGCGCATCGGGCTGCCCTACCTCGGTCCGGCTTTCACCTCGGAGCGCATCCAGACCGCGGTGGAACGCGCCGGCCTGCGCTGGCGACGGCTCGAAGTCGACGACCTCGTCGGTGAGGCCGCCGCGCTCCTGAACGACGGAAAGGTCGTCGCGCTCTTCCAGGGCCGGATGGAGTACGGCCCGCGCGCGCTGGGCAACCGCAGCATCCTCGCCGATCCGCGAACCGTCGAGATGAGGGACCGGATCAACTCGATGGTCAAGCAACGGGAGGAGTTCCGGCCGCTCGCCCCGGCGGTCCTGGTCGAGTACGCGAAGCAGTGCTTCGAGATCGACGATCCCGAGGAGTACCTGTGGATGATCGAGACCGTCGATGTCCGCGAGGAGTGGCGTTCAAGCCTCGGGGCGGTGACGCACGTCGACGGCACCGCCCGGGTCCAGGTGGTGCGACACGAGGACAACGAGCTCTACTGGCGGTTGATCGACGCCTTCCGTGCGGTCACCGGCATTCCGGTCCTGCTCAACACGTCGTTCAACTCGCGGGGGGAGCCGATCGTCTGCTCACCCGAGGACGCGGTCGCGACGTTCTCCCGGATCGACATCGACGCGATGGTCATGGGCGACCTCCTGGTGTCGCGGTAGGAGGGCGGGCGGATCCGTGGATCCCGTGGCCAAGGCACATCTCGGACCTCAGGAGGCACCCGTGCGAACCATCGATGAAACCCAGGAGCTGATCTCGAGCATCTGGGTCGAGCTCCTCGGCCTTGACGCGCCGCCTGACCGCTCGGCGCACTTCTTCACCATCGGCGGCGACTCGATCCTGTGCGTGCGCTTCGTGGCCATCGCGTGCACCCGGGGTGTCGAACTCACCATCCGCGACGTGCTGGAGGACGACGAACTCGAGTCCCTCGCGGCACGAGCACGTCCGGCGAAGGAGCGATCGTGAACAGCCGGGGCCGCGACACCATCTCCGAGTCCGTCCGCGCGACGCTCTGCGCGGCAGCCGAGGCCAGCGAGGCGTTCGAGGTTCCGGACCACCGATGGGCGCGGATACCCGCGCTGGGCCTGGTCTCTCCGGCGGATCGCCGACGGCTGCCGGCCGGCGCCGAGGACGCCTTCCCGATGAGCGAACAACAGGCCGCGATGGCCACCCGGATGCTCATGGCCGCAGCACTTCGAGACCGCGGCGCAGTCGGTGTCCCGGCCTACCACAACGTCGCGACCTCACATCTGACCGTGCCTCGCGTGGACCCCGCGGCCTTCGAGGAGGCCGGGCGCGGCCTGGTGCGGGAGCACGAGATGTTCCGGTCGCTGCTGGACCTGGACCGCTACTCACGCCCGATGCAGGTCGTGCTGGACCACGTCGACCGGCCACTGGTGACGGTGCACGACCTTCGCGGGCTCCCCCACGGTGAGCAGCAACACCGGTTGGCCGAGTTCGCCGATGCCGAGAACGCGCGGACCATCGACCTGACGGATCCGCCCCTCGTCACGATCACGGTCCACCTCCTGAGCGATACGGCGATCACCCTGACCCTGACCGAGCCGCACGCGATCGCCGACGGGTGGAGCACCCACCTGAACCTGGTGGAGTTCCTGGACCGCTACGTCGCGGAGCTCACCGGGCGGCCACCCGAGCGGCCGGCGTCGTCCGGCGCGAACGACTCGCCCCGCTTCAGGCTCCGCGAGCACAGCGCGCAGCAGCTCTTCCAGTCACTCACGGTCGCCGACTCGCAGTGGTGGAGCCAGTACCTCTGCGGACTGGAACCACGGTCGAGTGCCGAGTCCACTCGCGACTGCCACACGTGGCAGGACTCGGTGGAGATCGTGGGCAGGGAGAACCGGATGCTGAGCCGGCTCGCGGCGAGCTCTTCCGGGGTGAAGGCCGTGCTCCTCGCCATCCACCTGGAGGCGCTGGCACGACTGGCCGGCGAGCGGAGGATTCTCACCGGCGTCCCCGTCAACACCCGGCTCGCGGTACCGAACGGCGTGGACGCGCGGGGGATGTTCCTCAACGTCGCCCCGCTGCGAGTCGACGTCCCGGCACCGGGCAGGGAGGCCGTCGCCCTGGCGCACCGGCAGCTGATGCAGGTCACCATGCGCGGCCGGACTCCGCTGGCCCAGCTGGCCCGCACCATCGGCCGGGCGGTGGTTCCCGCTTCCCTGTTCGGTTTCAACAGCTTCCACAGCATCGCCGGTGTCGCGCAACGGCTCGACCTGGACACGCTGGAGGCGTTCGACGACTGGTCCCACACGGACTTCCCATTCGAGGCCAGCTTCAACCGGAGCGAAGAGGTGGGTGAGCACATCCGCGTTCTGCTCTACTCCGAAGCCTCTTCACACACGCGCGCCGACGCGACAGCGGCGTACCGCGACGCCATTGCGCGGTTCGCCCGGATCGAGGAGTGAGTCAGCCGGCTCCGGCGGCTCGCGTCGCCGGAGCCGGTTCTCGCGAAGCGAACGCCAAGGTCGCGCGAGCTGCCTGCTCAAGCATCTGTTGTGCCCACGTGCCAACGGACAGCTGGGACCTGCTGGCCGCCTCCGTGATCATGGCAAGCTGATCGTCGGTGACATCCAGCTGCAGTTTCGGTGCCACGCCGACGTCTTCACGCCCGGCGTCCGTGGTCACCCCGGCCGCGACACCTCGGTCAGCGAGGTCCTCGCCGCGCGTGGAGAGGCTGGCGCGCACCTCGCGCCGCAGGTCGTTCCTCGACCAGCCGAACAACTCCGCCTTCCGAAGCCAGTAGTCCTGCTCCGGCCCGGGGAGACCGGCGACCGCGGCGTGGTGCTCGAAGCTCAACCCGGCCCTCCGTCTCGCGTGCGCGAACTTCCTGGCGACCCACGCGTAGTTGCGCAACGTCTTGTAGTCGAGCGCGGTCTGCTCGACGGCACTGCGGTAACGCCCGGTGAAGCGGGTTTCGCCGTAGATCAGCCAGTCACCCAGGCACCACGCCGAGTTGCTCGCGACCTCGGCCAGCCTCTGGCCGATCCCCAGCCAGTTGTCGAAGGGCATTCCGCTTTCGAGGCGCAGTCCCGGCGAAGGCAGCGTGGCGGCGCCGGCCGTGGTGGTGTCCGCGGGCAGGGGCGGGAACTGCGATGGCACTCCTGACTTGACTTTCATTGCCCATCCTCGCTGAATATGAAGCAGTTAGCGGGAGTCACCAGCAGCGTGATCCGGTGAACACGGTCACGGTTGGTCGTGAAGCTCACCCCGATCGCCGAGTTGCGGGGCGCGTACCCGAGCGTGTTGAAGTATTCGCCGAGGTCGAATTCCAGCCGATACGCTCCCCGCGGCAGTGAAAGCTCCCGCAAGCTCAGGACCTGCCCGCTTTCGTCCGCTCGACCAGTCCACCGCCGCACTGACCCACCATCGGACTGTCGGCTGAGGCTGACCGCGAGTCCGGCGGCCGGCCTTCCGTAGATGCCGTCGATGATCCGGACAGAGACGCTCATGACAAGACTCGACCCTCCTCGTGACCACAAGTCGAGAGCCGGCCCTCGCGGACATCCGACTCACACGTCCGACCATGGAAGGCGCCGGTCCTGCTCCGCTCTCACGGCGCTCTTGCCGGGCCCCTCCCGGGTCAGTACGCGGAGACCGCGCCAGTAGTGGCGTGAGAGCGACGTCCGACAACGTGGCCGCATGCCCAACCGCCCACAGCTGTCCGTGGTGATCCCCACGACCGCCTGGCGATCCACTACTGCTACCAGGAGGACCAGGGGTACCGGCCGGCCAAGGCGCGGAACACGGGCGCGGCACCGCGGACCTTCCGGCCGGGGCACGCGTGGCGGTCTTCGGCAGCGGCGCGAGCGTGCCTGGCCCGCCAACAGCTTCGACCGCGAAGCCCGCACAACCGTTTCGTCGTAGTACCCCAATTCGGCGTGGCATGCACGAAAGGCTGACAATGATTACCATCACCGGGCACAGTCTCACCATCCACGACGTGGCACGGGTGGCGATCAACCGGGAGACGGTCGAACTCGACGAGCAGGCACTTCAGAGGGCACGTGAGGCGCACGAGCGGATCACCGAGTGGGGCATGGATCAGCGCCCGATGTACGGCGTGAACACCGGTTTCGGCGAGATGGCGCACGTGACGGTGCCCGCCCGCTACATGAGTGAGCTGCAGGTCAACCTGCTCCGCGGGTGCGCTGCCGGCGGCAGCGAGGTGTTCGACGAGCCCGAGGCCCGCGCGATCCTGCTCGCCCGGCTCAACTGCCTCGCACGGGGCTATTCGGGCGTTTCGACGGAAACCCTGTCGCTGATGGCGGATCTGCTCAACCACGACATCACCCCGGTGATCCCCAAACAGGGCTCCCTCGGCGCCAGTGGCGACCTCTCCCCCTTGAGCCACATGGGACTCCCACTGATCGGCGAGGGAGAGGTCTTCTTCGGCGGAGAACGCGTGCCCAGCATGGACGCGTTGCAGGCCAACGGTCTCAAGCCCGTGGTGCTGGGATACAAGGAAGGTCTCGCGCTCAACAACGGGACCTCGGCCATGACCGGGGTCGCGTCGATCGCGCTCCTGGAAGCCCAGGAGCTGCTGGAGAGCGCCGTGCTCCTCGCCAGCGTCGTGATCCAGTGCCTGCGCGGCTCCGCGGCGGCCTACGACGCGCTCGGGCACGAGCTGAAAGGCCATCCCGGTCAGATCCAGGTCGCCGATCGGCTGCGGTCGCTGCTGGCCGGCAGCAGGCTCACCCACAGGCACGCGGAGCTGATGACGGCCATCGAGCAGCAGACCGGTGAAAACGACGCGGTCACCGACACCGGGATCTACATCCAGAACGCCTACTCGCTGCGCTGCGTGCCGCAGATCCTCGGCCCGGTCGTGGAGACCATCGCGTTCTGCCGCGGCATCGTCGAACGCGAGCTCAACTCGTGCAACGACAACCCGCTCGTGTTCGCGAGCGCGGACACCTCGTTCCACGGCGGCAACTTCCACGGCCAGTACGTGGCGATGGCGTGTGACTACCTCGCCATCGCGCTGACGGAGATCGGCGTGCTGGCCGAGCGCCAGATCAACCGCCTCGTCGACCCGGCGACCAGTGGCACGCTGCCGGACTTCCTCGCGCTGACCGACAGCGGACTGTCGTTCGGCCTGATGGGCGCCCAGTTCCTCGCCACCAGCGTCGCCTCGGAGAACCTCGACCTCGCGGCCCCGTCGTCGGTGAAGACCATCCCGTCGAACGGCCAGAACCAGGACGTGGTCAGCATGGGCCTCAACGCCGCGCGCCGGTGCCTGCAGCTGTCCGCCAACGTCTCGACGATCCTCGGGGTGCTGGGCGCGGCGTGTTACCAGTCGGCGCACATCCTCGGCGCGGAGCAGCTCAGCGAGCCGGGCCGGCTGTGGTTCGCGCACACCTCGCAGACCGTCAGGCCGCACGACGAGACGATCCCGGTGAGCACGATGCTGTCCGGCGCGCGCAGCAGCCTCCTCAGCCAGGAGGGCGCCGAGCTGGCGCACAAGTACGTCAACCTCGCGTGACGAGAAACCGTGCCGGGACGCCGTGCAGCGCCGCTACATCGCCCGCTTCGAGACCTGTTAGGACCGTCCCGGGCGGTCAGGCGCGCTCGACGGCGTCCGCCTGCGGGCCCCGGTCGCTCTGCCGGATGCGGAAGCGCACCCGCTCGCCGGCCACCAGGGGCTCGCCGGAGACCACCGAGACGTGCACGAAGAGGTCGGGGCCGCCCGCGTCGGGGGTGATGAAGCCGAAGCCGCGGTCGCCGTCGTAGCGGGCCACCGTGCCGTCGCCGGCGCGGGCTGCGGGCCGGGCGGCCAGACGGGCCTGGCTGGGGGTCGCGGCGGTGTCCACCGGCTCGCCTGCGGCCACGAACCGCACCTCGCGCGCCTGACGACCCTGGTCCACGGTGACCGTGGTGAACGAGACCCGGTCGCCCTCCACCGGCAGGTACCGGTCGTCGACCAAGGCGCGCTCGTGCAGGAAGACGTCGCCCGCCCCGTCGTCGGCGGCCACGAAGCCGAACGACTTCTCCTCGTCGAACCACAGCACGGAGCCGTCGGCGCCGTCGCCGGGGGCGACCAGAGGGGCGCGGTGGACGCCGGCGTCGAAGCTCAGCGGCACCACGTGCTGGGCCTGCGGACCCTTCTCCCCCGCCGTGACGACGAAGGCCACCCGCTGCCCGGCCGCGAGGACGCCCCCGGTGACGATGGCGGAGGAGTGCACGAACACCTCGGCGCCCCCGCCGTCCGGCGCGGCGAACCCGTAGCCCTTGGCCGGCTCGTACCAGGAGACGGTGGCGAGCACGCCCAAGGTCGCGTCGGGCGAGGCGTCCCCGGTGACGGCGACGTGCAGCGCCTGCGGACCGCGAGGTCCCTCACCGGTCTCGAACTCCACGGTCTGGCCCTCGCGCAGCGCCCGTGCCGCACCCTCGCCCTGCACCTGCGAGACGTGCACGAAGATGTCGGGGCCGCCGTCATCGGGGGCGAGGAAGCCGAAGCCGCGCTCGAGGTCGTACCAGCGGACGGTTCCCTGCTGCACTGTGCACTCCTGGTCTAGCGGGTGGTTGAGGGTCCAGTGTCCCAGGCGCATGAGATCCCGGTTGACCCACCAGCGGTGTTGGAGTGTGCGCGCACTACCGGGCGGCTTCAGGTAGAGGGTGACGTGTGGGAGCCACACGGGTGGACGTGTCCGGTGTTTCGCGGAGGCCCACGCGTCGGTGCAGGTGGCGCATCGGTGCGGGAGCCCACCACGCGTGGCGTCCGAGCAGTCGCATGCCGACCGGCATCAGCACGCCGCGGATGAGGGTGGCGTCCAGCAGGACGGCCAGCCCTGCTCCGATGCCGAACATCTGGACGAAGCTCACTCCGCTGAGGGCGAACGCGAAGAGGCTGACCGCGATCAGTGCCGCGGCGGTGGAGACGAGCCGGCCGGTGCGGGACATTCCGGTGATCACCGCCGAGTGGTGGTCGGCGCCCTGGTCGTGGGCCTCCTTGATGCGGCTCACCACGAACAGCTCGTAGTCCATCGACAGTCCGAGGATGATGGTGACCATCAGCACCAGCATGCAGATGTTGAGCGGTGACGGGGTGAAGCCGAGGACCGGTGCCAGCCACCCCTCCTGGAAGACCAGCACCAGCACACCGAGGGTGGCCGACAGGCCGAGCACGTTGAACGCCACCGCCCGCAGCGGTTGCAGGAGGCTGCCGGTGAACAGGAACAGCAGGGCGAACGTGGTGATCGCGATCAACGCGAGCGCCAGTGGCAGCCGGCTTCCGATGGCGTCCTGGCTGTCCGCCAGGAGCGCTGCCTCGCCGCCGACCGCGACCGAGGTGCCAGGCGGTGCCGGCAGCGCGCGGATCGCGCTGATCAGTTCGCGCGCCCGCGCCGAGCTGGGTTCGAGTTGGGCTGCGACGAGGAGGCGCTGGCTGTCGGCCCGGACGAGCGTGGCGCCGGCGGGGACCGGTCCGCTGTCGTGACCGCGGACGAACGCTCCCGCGCTGGAGGTCACCTGCGCCACGCCGGGAAGCTCGGAGATCCGGCGTGCGTGGCCGGCCACCGCGGCCGGTGTGGCAGTGCCCTGCACGACGACCTGGATCGCCCTGCCGTCCTCGGTGCGGAAGTGCCCGCGCACCACCTCGCCCACCACCCGGCTGTGTGCGGAGCTCGGGAGCACCCGGTCGTCGGGCATGCCGATCTCCGCCCGTGCCAGCGGCATGGCTGCCAGCAGCAGCAGGACGATCACCGGCACCCCGGTGAGCAGCGGCCGCCGCATGGCCGTGTCGGCGAGCCTTCCCCACAGGGCCGACCCGGAGCCGAGGGGGTAGCGGTGCGCCCACGGCAGGCGGCCGGCGTTGACCTTCGGTCCGAGCACGGTCAGCACCGCGGGCAGCACGAGCACCGCGCTGATCATGGACGCGGTGACCACGCCGATCCCGGCATAGGCGAACGAACGCAGGAAGTACATGGGGAACAACAGCAGCACGGAGAGCACGACGGCCACCGTGACGGCGCTGAACACGATCGTCCGGCCGGCGGTCTGCACGGTGCGGATCACCGCGGCGGAGGGGTCGAGCCCGGCGGCCAGCTCCTCGCGGAACCGGCTCGTCATCAGCAGCGCGTAGTCCACGGCCAGCCCGAGGCCCAGCCCGACGGCCATGTTGACCGAGTAGATCGACACGTCGGTCACCGACCCGATGACCGACAACCCGGCGATGGTGCACACGATCGCGGCACCACCCATGAGCAACGGCAGCGTCGCGGCCACGACCGTGCGGAAGGCGAGCACGAGCAGGAGCAGGATCACCGGAACGGCGATCAGCTCGGCCAGCAGCAGATCGGCGGCCAACTGCTGGTCGGCGTCCAGCTCGGCCGCCGCCGAGCCGCCGATGTGGACGGTGATCGGGCCCCGGTCGCCGGCATAGCGCTCACGCAGCCGCTCGACGGTGTTCTGGTTGTCCGC
The DNA here is from genome assembly GCF_055607425.1 of Lentzea sp. NPDC037011. Lineage (NCBI taxonomy): Bacteria > Bacillati > Actinomycetota > Actinomycetes > Pseudonocardiales > Pseudonocardiaceae > Lentzea > Lentzea sp. NPDC037011. Next base: position 332,170 of record NZ_JBVJRT010000004.1, read on the forward strand.
GAAGTCACCGGAGAACTGGCCGAGGGCGAGCGCGTGTCGGCCGTCGTCCGAACGCAGCTGCGGCGTCGCGGTGGCGAAGTAGGAGGTCACGTCGGACAGCACCGGGTCGGCCTTCAGGCGCGCGGTCAGCTCGCCGCCGGCTTGCCTGACCGCCGCGTCGTCGACCGTGCCGGTGCGGGCGGTGATCAGGACCAGGGCGTTGACGTGCCCGCCGAACCGCTCCTCGATGAGGGTCTGCGCCCGCCAGGACTCCGAATCCGGATCACCGAAACCGGAGGTCGTCAACGCACCGGAGGCGGTGAGACCGAGTGCCCCGGCGCAGATCACCACCGACACACCTGCCACGAGGACGGCGCGTGCGTGCCTGGAGACGAACCGGCCGATACCTCTGAACACGCAAGGACTCCCTCTGCGTCGGATGCCGGTGGACCGCTTGGCTGTCGCATCGGGAAGCTATTGCCACCGGGTTCCGCGCGCTCCTCGTGCCGCCCGATCGAGCGTCCCTCCAGAGGGTGCGAACGCAGAAGATCAACCGAGAGCGTGACCGTGTCACGGTCGGCGTGGACTGTGGTGCTCAGACGAACCACGTGCCGCCGCGGCCGGCCGGTGACACATCGGCCAGGGCGACCTCGCCCGAACCGGTCGACACCTGGAGGAAGTAGGCGCTCAGATGAGTCGCGCGCTGGGCCTCGGCCAGCCGGGCGTAGGACTCGCGGACCCGGTCCGGCTGGGTGTGCGTGGCGGCGGCGACCGCCGCGATGAGCCGTTCGCAGGTGTCCGTGCCGGTGGTCAGCGGTGAGTGGGAGACCACCGTGCAGCGGATGTCCAGGTCGTGCTCGCGGGCAGCCGCGGACAACCAGTCACCGAAGCGCCCCGGTCCGCCGTCGGTCAGCGTCATCCCGACCAGGTGCGCCCGGCCGCGACCGGTCAGGGCGTCCGGGAGGCCGGCGAGCACCCGTGAGGTCACCAGCAGGCCGTCCTCACCGCCGTGTCCGACACGGGGCGCCGGCAGGTCCGCCACCGGGTAGGGCAGGGTCGGCGGGTTGGCGACCACCAGGTCGAAGCGCCGCCCGGCGACGGGCTGGTACAGGTCGCCGGAGAGGACTTCGACGCGGTCGGTCAGCCCGTTCAGCGCGGCGTTGAGCCGGGTCACGCGGGCGACTCGGGGGTCGAGCTCCACCGCGGTCACCTGCGGTGCGAAGCGGGCGCAGTGCAGCGCGTGCAGCCCAGGGCCGGCGCAGAGGTCGAGGCACGCTCGGGTTCCCTGCGGCGTCAGCCGGCTCAGCAGTGCCAGGGAGTCGTCACCGAGGTAGCACAGCGGGTCCGGCTGCGGACGGTGGCAGATCAACCAGTTGCCGGCGACGAGCAGGACGGCGAGGCCGTCGGTGTCGACGCACCCGTCCTGCCGCTCGACGAGCACTCCCGCCGCCGTCAAGCCCGCCACCGACGCGGCGAGGTCCGGCGGCAGCGCGTCCGGGTGCACACCGCGGCCCAGCAGCAACAGGTCCACGACGGCACGCAGACCCGGTGCCGCGTGGTCGCGTGCGGCCCGCCACGCCCGCGGGTCGAGGACGGACGGGGTGAAGCAGGTCAGGAACTCGCCGTACCCGGTTCCGGTGAGCACCTCGCTCAACCGCTCCACCGCTGCGATGGCGGTGTCCTCCGACGGGGAGGTGCCTGCCTGGGCCGGTGTGCGCAGGACGAGGCCGCGGTCGGTGATCCGCTGGACCAGGCTCTCGACGTTCGGCGCTGCCTCGCCGTCCCGCTGTCCGACGGCCGCCTGTGCGGCGGCGGCCGTGGTCCTGCCGTCGCACAGCAGCAGGTGCGCGAACTCCTGTTCCGACAGCTGCAGCGAGGCCGCGAACTCGTTGAGCCGGGCGACGGCGATCCCCTGGCCGGAGAAGAAGAAGTCGACGTCGAACTCCAGGGCGGGCAGCACGGCGCCGGTGGCGCGGTCGTCGTCGCGCACCGGGACCAGCGGCACCCTCGCGGGTGCGGGGCGTCCGATGAGGTGGTGCTCCGCCCAGGCGAACACCGCCCGCGCGAAGGCGACGCAGCGGGTGGCGTGGGCCGCGGCCGACCGTGGTTCGGGTCTGGCCGGCGCCCGGTGGAGGTCCCAGAAGAGGCGGTCGGCGGGCAGACCGGTGCCGCGCGTCCACAGAGGACGGTCCCAGTCGCCGGGCAGCCGGGCCAGCAGCCGGGTGCGCCACTTGGGGTTCGGGTTGGTGAGGTGGTGGGCCGCGAGCAGGCCGTCGACGGCGTGGCCGAGGAGGTCTTGCGCCGCCAGCACGCACGTGGCGTCGTCACCCTGGCGGCGGTAGCCGACCAGGTCGACCTGGACGGTGCGCGCGAGGTGGCGCGCGACCTGGAGTTTCAGCCTCGCCACCGAGGCGCGGTCCGGCCGCCAGGACCACGGCGCCGGACCGGGGCTGGGCGGGTGGACCACGAGCCCTTCGAGCAGGCGGTGCAGCAGCAACCGCTCGCCGTCGTCGAACGGGGCCAGCTCGACCAGGTTCCACGGCAGGCACGCCCAGTCGCGCAGGCGGTGGATCAACGACTCGACTCCGGCTCGGTGGAGGATCCGCAGGTCGACCATGCTGTGCCCGACGGCCCAGCACAGCTCGTCCTCCGCGCGGTCGGTGTCGCCTTCGCCGGGGACGAGGATCAGGTCGAGGTCGGACTTGTCGTTGCCCAGCCCTTCCACCAGGGAGCCGACGGCGAGGACCAGGTCGCCGGGGCGCAGGCCGACGACGTCGTCGATGCCGGCCAGCAGGGCCGCCTGGTCGGTGCCGCACCGGGCCAGGCACGCCGTGAGCGCCGGTGACGTCTCCGTGGCGCTGCTCACGAGCGGCCGATCCCGATCTGGTGCAGGACGGGTTCCGGGTCGCCCGCTCTCGCGCGGCAGGTCGGCCGGCGGGCGCAGCACGCGACCGAGCAGTCGAACACGTTCCCGCCCAGCTCCTCGGTGGTGATGGTGTTGAAGTCGTGCAGCCGCTTGCGGAACAGCGCCGCGAACCGGCCGGGGTCGGCGTTCCGGCCGATCTCCTCGACGAGCACGGCGGTGTAGGCGATGTGGCTGAGCTCGTCGGTCAGCAGCGCGTCGTGCAGCCTGGTGATCTTGTCCTGGTTCTCGGGCGGGCAGTGGACGGCCAGGACCGGGCGCTGCATGGCGTGGTGGACCGTCGTGCGGATCTCGGCGATGTTCATCTGGAGGAAGTCGTCGATCGTGGGCACCCTGGCGTACGGGGACCCCGGGACCGGGAACAGCTCCCGCCGCATGGTGAACCCCGGTGACAGCTGCCGGAGCTCGGTGCGGAACTCCGGCGACACCGCCCCGGGGAAGGTCAGGTCGAGCAGCGACAGGTAGATCAGGGAGTGCCTGGACTCGTCGCAGGCGTGGCGCTTGAGCAGGCGCTGGTGGCGCGGGTCGACCGCGCAGGCCGCGAGGGACCACAGCCGCCGGGAGCCGTCGCCCTCGCGCTCCGCGTTGGTGATCAGGGAGATGCCCATCCACCTCGGTTCGACCGACAGGCTGCGGTAGATGAGACCGTACTCCGCTGTGCCGAACGGTGGCGGTTCGTCCCGCAGGGCTTGGTCCAGCGCCTCGAAGTAGCGCGGGCACCCGGCGTCCGGGTAGTGGGTTCGAACCGCCACCTCGGCGATGGACCGGATGAGGTCCGTGGAGGGTTCACGCCCGAGCAGAGTGTGCGCGAGAACAACGTCCTGGGACATCCGAACCTCACATCCTCGCGATCGGTGCTGGGGCCACGTTCGGCCAGACGGTGTGGCGGTCAGACGGCCTGGGGCTCGGCGTCGAACGGTGAGTTCATCGCGACGAACGCCATGTCGGCGTCCGGGTACTTCTCACGGATCTGGTCGAGCGTCGACTGGTCGAGCTGGAGCTCACCGTTCTTGATCCGACCGGTCAGGACCAAACCGGTGCGGTTCTCCTGAATGGTGCTCGCCGCGCTCGCGAGTTGTTCCACATCGGCCGCGCGTTCCTGGTTAGCCATCGGGATCGCCTTTCATCAACAGAACGTCGAAATGTTAATTGCCCGGTTTTCCGAGCGTACTGCGGTCAATCCCGGCCGACAAGGGCACGTGGCCCATTATTCGCAGCCGGGCGTTTTTGCATCCGATTCGGTGATTTCGAAGTACTATTTCGGCGGATGGCACCCCAGTGGTGGGGAGTGGCGTTACCGCCGGTGATGTCGCCGGCACCACCCAGGGGTAACTCACAGAGGTGGTTGCAGGACAGCCGGCCGGGCCCCGATCCACGTCCGCAACATCAGCCGGCCCGCACCCGCGCCGGGCCGGTCCTGGAACGCGGTCCTGCCGTGCACGACCGCCCTGTTGTTGACGACGACCACCTGGCCGGGTTCCAGGCGGTGGCAGGTGCGCAGGTCCGGGCGGGACAGCAGCGCGTCCAACCGGTTCATGGCCCGCGTCTGGGGCTCGGACAGCGGGGGGACTCCCGGTCGGCGGTGCGCGCTTTCGATGTACTCGCGCAGGTAGGCGATCCGCGCTTCCCCGCGGTCGAGCTCCAGGACGGGGCGCGGCACGGTGACCGGGTGGCCGGGGCGGTCGTCCCGCGTGTCGAAGTGCACCGGTTGCCGCAACGCGGCCACCGACTCCGGCTCCGACGCGAGCAGTTCGCGGACCAGGTCGGCCACGTGCACCAGGACCAGGGCCCCGCCTGCCGCCGCCTGCCGGACGCAGTGCAGCGCGAAGTAGGCGGGCACCTCGCCGGGCCGGTGGATGCCGTCGGTGTGCAGGTGCCCGCCCTGCCGGGTGTCGGAGTAGCGGACGGTGGGTCCGCTCTCCAGCCGGACGCCCCGGTCGCGCACCTCGCGGACCACCTCGCCGTCGAAGGTCTGGGGCAGTGGCCTGCCCAGCGCCACCGACAGCGCGAGCAGGAAGCGGCGTGCCGCGGACTCGTCGAGGTGACCGAGCCCGGACAGCAGGAAGTAGCCAGGCCCGGTCACCAGGTGCCGTTCCTCGCAGTCGCGCGCCGCCCTCGCCAAGGCGGCGCGGGAGGAGGGGTCGTCTCCGACCACCCCGTCCACCAGCCGCTGGTCGAGGTGGTGGATCGGGGTGGTCTGTTCGCTGTCGTCCATGTCGTCGTCACACCTCCGTGAGCGCTCGGGATCGCCGGAGGCACCACTGCGCGATGTCCGCGCCGTGGTGCCGGACACCGGCGAGGTGCAGATCGCCGACTGCGCGCGCCACGCGGTCGTACGCCTGGGCGCGGCTGGTGCCGGTGGTCAGCACCTGCGCCGCGATGGTGTCGAGCACGACCGGCTGCCCCACGTCGAGCGTGCAGTCGACGACCACCCCCGGCCGCTCGGCGGGCAGGCTCACCCGCCTGAGCACCCGGTTTGCGGGCGTCCCTGGGCGGAGGAACAGGTGGCCTTGCACGACGTGCGTGCCGGCGGGCGGGTCGACGGGGGTCGACCGCGCCCCGGCGGCCAGCCCGAGCTGCAGGGCGATCACGTCGATCCCGGTCACCGCTTCGGCGATCCGGTAGGCGCCGGTGAGGCGCGGGTTGACCTCCTGGAACGTGTAGCCACCCGCGTGGACGAGGAACTCGACCGTCACCACGTTGAGCAGGCCGAACGCGCGCGCCACCCGCTGGGCGTCGGCTCGCATCGCCGCCAGGAGCACCTCGGGCACGCCGTGGACGGGCGCGGCCTCCAGCAGCTTGCGGTTGCCCGCCACCAGCAGCGATTCCCGCTCGCACAGGTGTGCGGCGTTGCCCTGGTCGTCGACCGCCACCACCACTCCGACCACGCGCGCGGGTTCCACGTACCGCTCGGCGTACCAGTCCGGGTGGTCGGCCAGCGCGGCGGACAGTTCCGCCGGACACCGGACCACGCGGACCCCCTCACCCTGCCGGCAGCGCGACCGCTTGAGCACGACGGGCAGGCCGTGGCGGGCGACGAGCGCGCGGATCATCCGCCTGCCGACGGCGTGGGGAAGCACGGGCACGCCGGCGCGCTCGGCCGTCTCGACCGCCCAGGCCGTGTCACCGGCCACCGCGAGCGCCGCCTCCGGTGAGCCGACGAACCGGATGCCCCGCTCCGCGAGCCCGCGGGCCAGTGCCGGGTCCTCCGCGACGGCTCCCCAGCCGGGGTGCACGGCGTCCACCCCGGCCGCGACCGCCGCGCGGACGACGCAGTCGGCGCAGTCGTAACCGCCGCAGCCGGCACCGGCGCGGGTGGTGGCGGCGCAGCCGGCTGCGTCGAGCACCACGTGACCGGCGAGGACGTGCCGCCGCTGCGGGTCCGACGGCGTCACGACGGTCACCGGGGCGATGCCGAGGGCGCGGCACACCGCGGCCGCGCGCACCGCCGGTGCTCCACGCGCGGCGACCAGCACCGATCTCACCGGTCCACCCCGAGCCCGCTGGTGGCACACGCGGCGAACCGGAACCTCTCCCGGATGCCGCGGTTGTCGAGGACGGACGTGACGCGTGGCGGGGTCACCCCAGCGCCGGCCGCGATCCGCACCGCGACCAGGTGCGGGCCCGGTGCGCCCGCGACGCGCTCCAGGCAGGCGTGCACCTGCTCGACGGTCCGGCAGACCGCGGCGGTGCGGTAGCCGACGGAGAGCGCGAGGCGGTCCCAGGCGACCGGGTGGGCGCGGGTCCGCTGTCCACCCGTGGAGTCGTAGGCACCGTTGTCCAGCACCAGGTGGGTCAGGTTGGGCGGCTTCCTGTCACCCACCAGCGCCAGGCCACCGAGGTGCATCAACGCGGAGCCGTCGCCGTCCACCACGACGACCCGCCGGTCGGGCCGGGCGACCGCCGTGCCCAGGCCCAGGCCGATCGCGTGGCCCATGCTGCCCTGCACGTAGAAGTTGCCGGGGCGGTCGTCCAGCCCGAACAGCTCGCGGCTGATCATGCCGGTGGTGCTGTAGACCAGCGCGTCACCCAGGTGCGCGCAGATCGCGGCGACCGCGTCCGCGCGTCGCATCACCGCGTCCGCGGCCGTGTCCGGGACGGGGCACGAGGCCAGCGTCGCCTTCGGCACGAGCAGGGCGAAGCAGCGGTCGTGCCGGTACTCCCGCTTCGCCCGGTCGAGGGCGGCGTCGAGGGAGTCCACCGACGGTCCGAGCACCGCGTGCGCGACCCCCACGGCGTCCAGCAGCGCGGCCGTGGCGCGACCCATGACCTCGTGGTGCGGCTCGTCGTCGCGTGCGTCCGGCCACCCGCGCAGGCTCATCACGACCAGCAGCGGGATGTCGTAGGACATCAGCAGGGAGGTCAGCGGGTCGAGCAGGTTGCCCAGCCCGGAGTTCTGCACCAGCAGTGCGGCGCGGCGGCCGGCGAGCTGCGCGCCGGCCGCCATCGCCATCGCCACCCCCTCGTTGGGCGCGGGGACGTAGGCGCCGCGGCGTTCCAGGACGGTGAACGCGCCCTGCAGGTAGGAGCAGGGAACACCGGTGAAGAAGTCGAACCCGCGCGTCTCCAGCGCGCTGCAGAACACCTCCGCCTCGATCACGCTCCCCACTCCTCCCACTCGGCGGTCCTGGTCAGGGCGAAGACCTCCTTCACCGGCGCGATCGAGTCCTCGGCGGTGGCCGCGTCGCCACGCAGGTGGATCTCGCTCAGCACCGTGCGCACGGCCAGCACGGAGGCCCTCAGGGCCTGGTTGGCGTAGATGACCAGCGAGACCCCGGCGTCCTGCGCCTCGGCCAGGCTCCACCGGTAGTAGGTCGTCGGCACCACGACCACCGGCGCGCGGCGGCGCCACCGGTGGAGGAACTCGACGATCTCGTCGGGTTCGCGCCGCTTCGAGTGGACCAGCACGGCGTCCGCGCCGGCGTCGACGTAGTGGTGCGCCCTGCGCACCGCCTCGTCCATGCCCGCGCCGGCGATCAGGGCCTCGCAGCGGGCCACCACGGTGAAGTCCTGGTCACGCCTGCTGCGCACGGCCGCCTCGACGCGCTGGGCGAACGCGTCCGGGTCCTCCAGGACCTGTCCTCCGTCGAGATAGCTGTTGCGCTTGGGGAACACCTTGTCCTCGACGCAGATCCCGGCGATGCCCGCCGCCTCGCACAGCCGCACCACGCGGACGAGGTTGATCGCGGTGCCGAACCCGGTGTCGCAGTCGACCAGCGAGGGCAGGACCGTCGCACCGTCGATGAGCGCGGCGGCGTCGAGGCACTCGGTCATCGTCAGCAGACCGAGGTCGGGCAGCGCACGGGTGGCCGACAGCTCGAAGCTGGACACCCACACGCCGTCGAAGCCCGCCTCCTCGACCATCCGCGCGGTGAGCGGGTCCCTCGCCCCGACGATGCGCGAGACAGCCGGTCGCGTCAGCAGTTCGCGCAGCTCAGCGGCCTTGGTCATGCGTACCGCCCTCCGACGTGCCCGGGGCCGCGGTGCCGCGGCGTCGCGCGCTCCACCTCGAACAGGCAGTGCCAGTGGTACGAGCCGGGCGTCCCGTGCTCGGCGTCGAAGGCGTCGAGCAGTCTGAACCCCCGGTGCAGCCGCACCAGGTCGGCCTCGTCGGCGTAGAGGTGCGGATGGACCTTGTCGTCGGTCGCACGGGGCTGGACGAACGTGTTCGGCGCGACCTCGACGCCCCGGCCGTGCTGCGCGTTGCGCTTGGACAGCATCGTGGCCTGGTAGAGGCCACCGGGGCGGAGGACGCGGCGCACCTCCCCCAGCACCCGCGCCAGAACGTCCTCGTCGGCGTGGTAGACCACGTTGAAGGCCAGCACGAAGTCGAAGGCGCCGGCCGGACAGGGCAGGGACGTGATGTCGGCGACGTCCGCCGTCAGAAGCATTCGCCGGTCGGCCGCCTCACCGCGGACGAACTCCACCGCGGCGGCACTGCGGTCGATCGCGTGGACGGTGAAGCCCTCCTCCGCCAGCAGGAACGTGTGCCGTCCGATGCCGCAGCCGAGGTCCAGCACGTCGCGCACGCCGCGCTCGCGCAAGCGGTGGACGGTGTCCGTCACCCAGGGGTGCGGCGCGACCCAGCCGCTGCGGCCCTGCCGGGTGCGCCACATCCGGTCCCAGTAGAGGTGCGCGGTCATCTCGCCGCCCCACCGGGTTCTCGACCGGAGATTGCGACATCCGATCGGACAACGCGCGTTCGGGGCACGAGATCACCTACCTGACCGAGTGACGAGAATTGCGCACGGTGACGCACATCGATTCCGTCATCCATTCGGACAACGTGAGAAACTTTGAACATGAAATCCTCCCGGCCTGTCCGAGGTGACTGTACCGACATCGACTCCGCCCGGCGTGTCGAAATCCGACCCGACACTCATGTGGTGGGAATATCACCTTGACTCGAATGCAACGTGAAAGGCCTACGCAATTCCTGGAGAGGGATCGCCGTTCGGGCCGGGGAGGACGATCGAACAATGATCATCGCTTTGGACGGGCCCGATGGCGCGGGCAAGAGCACCCAAGTCCGCGACCTGGTCGCATGGGCACGGGCGGAGGGCCACTCCGCCGCCGTCGTCGGCAAATGGGACGTCTTCCGCCACGACGTGGTGCCGCACGCGCGGTTCCTGCGGGGCACGGACCAGGTGGACCTGCGCACCTGCATCGCGGAGATGCCCACCCCGGCACGGATGCTGTTCCTGGGGTGGATGAACGCCACCGCGGCCACACTCGCACTCGAACGCACCGAGGACCTCGTGGTCCTGGACGGCTACTGGGCGAAGCACGCGGCAGCCGAACTGCTCGCCGACTGCCCACCCGACCTCGTGCACACGATCAACGCCGCGATGGCGCCCGTCGACTCGGTCGTCTACCTCGACGTCACGCCGGAGGAGGCCTTGCGCCGCAAGGGCACCGACCTCGCCCCCTACGAGTGCGGCCGGGACGCCGGGTGCTCCCCCGCGCGCTTCCTGACCCACCAGACGGCCGTCCGCCGGGTCCTGCTCGACTGGGCGCGCACGCGGGGATGGACGGTGATCCCCAGCGACTCCCGGCAGAACGTCCAACGCGCCCTGCGCGACCACGTCGCCGCACTGCTCTCCGCCCCTCACCGCGGTACGACGGCGGTGATCGACTGGTCAACCGGATCACGCCCGCTCCGCGCAGCCACCACGGCCTCGGCGGACATCAGCCCGACCGCGACCGGGAGTCCGATCCGAAGCCGGTGATCCGGCGACCGGCCGAGTGGCGCGGGGCGCTCGGGGTCTACGAGGCCGGGCCGCCGAGCAGTCGTTTCCGTTCGGCGGCCACGATCTCGCGGGCGATCTCGGCGTCGGAGATGTCGAACGCCTCTGGCGCGCTGTCCGCCGTCGCCGAGGTGCGTGCGAAGTCGTCGAAGAGCTCGCGCTTGCGCCCGAGGATGTCGGTGATCCGGCGGTCGACGCCCTCCTCGGACAGCAGCCGGTGGACCTGGACCGTCTCGAGCTGGCCCATCCGGCGCGCCCGTGCGATCGCCTGCCACTCCGTGGTGGGCTTGAGCTGCGGCTCGCAGATGACGACCACCGAAGCGGACTGGATGTTGAGACCGACACCGCCGGCCACGATCTGGGCGACCAGGACCGCGCCACCGGCTGCCCCGGAGAACTCGTCGACCATCGCCTGGCGCCGGGCAGCGGGGACCGATCCGGTGAGCGGCCCGAACACCTTGCCGGGCAGGATGCGGGCGACGTCGTCCAAGACGCCCCGGAAGTGGGAGAAGACCAGCACCTTGCGCTGGTTCTCCTCGGCCTCCTCCACGATGTCGAGGAGCCTGCGGACCTTCTCGGACCTGTGGCCCGCCCGCAGCGCGGCCTGGCGCATCGCCATGAAGTTCGACTCGGCCACGGACGCGCGGTAGGCCCGCTGGTCCTCGTCCGAGAGCGGCAGCCACTCCTCCACCTCGACCAGCTCCGGCAGCTCGGTGAGCACGTCCTCCTGGTTGCGCCGCAGGTAGACGGGGGCGACCTGCTTGCGGAACTGGCGCGGGGCGTGCTCCCCCGCGTCGACCGCGAGGTCGGGGCGCAGGTAGTCGACGAGGTTGCGGAACTCCTCGATCCGGTTCTCCAGGGGCGTGCCGGTCAGCAGGACCGCGCGCGGGGCGCCGCCGATGAGCGCCCGCGACCTCGCCGTCCGCTTGGCCTCGGGGTTCTTGATGTAGTGCGCCTCGTCGAACACCAGGCAGGCGGGGGCGGCCTTCGCGGGAACCCGTCCCTCCAGCCACGCCAGGCTGTCGTACGTCGTGACGGCGACGCCGCCGTCTCTGACCCACTGCCTGAGCGCGTCGTCGCGGCCCTGGCCGTGCAGCCGGAACGCCCCCAGGTCCGACTTCGACCGGACTTCGCGGACCCAGTTCGTCACCACGGCCGCGGGGCAGACGACCAGGAAGTGGTGGGAGCCCTTGGCGCGCAGGTGCGTGAGCACGGCGATCGCCTCGACGGTCTTCCCGAGGCCCATCTCGTCGCCGATGATGACCTTGCGCTGCACGATCGCGAACCGCGCGCCGAACGACTGGTAGCCGCGCAGCGAGGCGCGCAGGTGGGACGTCTCCAGCTTGAGGTCGCGGATCGCGTCGAGGATCTCGTCCGGGAGGTCGCCGCCGGTGCCCTCCTCGTCACCGCTGAGGAAACCCAGCTCGGAGAGCATCGCGTAGTAGTCGGCGGGACGCGCGAAGAAGTCCTCCCACGGGTCGGCCGCGCCGCGGGACGTGCCGCCGCCGTCGTGGTGCCCGAGCGCCCCCGCCCAGTTCGTGACCCTGTCGCAGACCGCGCGAAGGTCCGCGACCTGCCGTTCGGCGGGGATCACCACCAGGTGGGTGGCGCCGTTGGCGACGGTGTTCGCGATGGCGCGCAGCTCTTCCACGGCCGCCAGCTCGGCGGCGGCCGCGCCGATGGACCGGACCGCGGACCAGGCGCGCAGGGCGCGGAGCAGCTCGGTGGCCGCGGGCGTCCGCTTGGCGATGTCGATGCGGACCGGCATTTCGTCCAGGGTGGTCTGCCAGATGGTGCGCGCGGCCCCGATCATCCGCTTGCCGGTCACCTCGCCCACGCCGGGAAGCGCGGGGATCGCGTGTTCGTGCCGCAGCACCGCGCCGACGGTGGTGATCCCGGCTTCGCGGAGCGCGCCGAGCCGGAGCTGTCCGCTCGTGGCCTCCCGCAGGCGTTCGACCGGCATCTCGGCGACCATCGCCATGGTCTCGTCCTGGCGCAGCGCTTCGGCGGCGGTGGCGACGACGGCCTGGACCTGGTGCACCTCGCGCAGCGACCGGTCGATCGCCGCCAGGGCCGCCCGTGCCGGTGCCAGGAACCGCACGTCGACCACCTGGGAACCGGCCGGGAGCCGGTGGGCGAAGCCGACCTCGGGCGCCAGCAGCATGTTCTCGGGGACGTCACGCGTCAGCGCCGGGTCCCACCGCTCCAGCTGCGCCAGTGCGGTCAGGGCACCCGAGCCGGTCAGCCGGCCGTCGAGCTCGGCGAGGTGCTGCACGCTGCCCGCTGCCTTCTCCTTGCGGGCCTTGGAGGCGAACAGGCGCCGGGCGCCGAACGCCGATCTGCTGTCGGCCAGCGCCGTGCGGACGCGGTCGTTCAGGAGACCGGTCAGAGCCTCGTGCGCCTGCTCGGAGACCTGCGGCAGCTCGTGCGCGCGCCGCAGCGCGGTGACGCAGGCACGGTCGTCGGGGCGCAGGCTGATGGTCTGCCACAGAACGGTCTGGCCGACCCCGCACCGGTGCACGCGGCGCTCGATCTCACTGGCGGCGGCCGCGGCCTCGTCCGCGACGGCCTTCCTGGTCGCGCGCACAGCCGCCGCCCGGTGGGACCACTGCTGGAGGCTGGCCGCGATCTCCTTGGCGCGCTCGCGTTCGACCTTGTCCATCGTTCTCTCTCGTCACCCTGCCTGCCGGCGTCGACCGGCGGGAGCTGCGGTCTGCTGTCCCCTCGCGAGCGTGTCCTGGTCAGAAGGGCGCTGTCCCCTTCGACCACGACTGGGCCCAGTCCCCGCGGACGCCCGTCGCCGCGAAGCCTCCCAGGTCGGTGGTCCTGAAGGGATCGGCGAGGTAGCGCACCTGGTCGTGCTCGGGACCGCGCGGGTCGACGGAGACGAGGGCGAGGCGGTAGTGGGGTGCGGCGTTCTTGCCCGTCATGACCTCGTTGTGGGTCACGAAGAAGTCCTCGGCACCCGCTGTGCGCGCCTTCACCTCGATCCGGATGGCGGTGCCGTCCGGGGCGGCGGAGAGCACGTCGAAGCCGGGGTTGGTGAAGGCCTGCTCCTCGGGTGCGCGGCCGAGCTTCCGCTCGGCCGCCAGGACGAGGTCGATCCCGCGCCGCTCGACCTCCTTGGTCTCCTTGGCGTGCAGGGGCGCGTTCCGGTCGATCTCGTCGGCGACCAGTGAGAGCGGGAGGACCAGTGCGGCGGTGACGAACCGCGGTGGCTGCGTCGACATGTGGCTCTGCCGGTCCAGCAGCTCCATGCGCCTGGCGAGCCGCACGTCGAGCTCGGCGGCCTTGCCGGCGAGGCTGGTGGCCGTCTCCTTCACCTTCTCCCCGCGCCGCTGCTTCTCCTGGGCGGCGGAGGCGTCCCGGAGCAGGCGCTCCCGCTCGGCGACCAGGCGTTCCCGGACCTGGTGGCGCGTCCGTTCCAGCTCGGCGGCACGGGCCGGGCGGACCTCGTCGAGGTACTCGCGGAGCCGGTGGGCGCTGATCCAGCTGAGCGCCTTGGTCTCGGCGTCGGCGAGCCACGCGGCGGTCTTGGCCTGGTCCACCCCGTGGCCGCGAGGAGCAGCCACGCAGTCCAGGTACGGCGCCGGGCCGGCGGAGGTGACGGTGCCGTGCTCGTCCACGAACACGTACCCGAAGCGGCGTGCCACGGACGCGCCGGTGGCGTCGTTCACGGTCTCCTCGACGCCGACCAGCAGATGGGGTTTCTCCAGCGTCGCCGACACCAGGACCGTGCCGGCGGCGAGGGAACCGGAGAACCGCTCGATCGCCAGGTCCACCACCGCGTCGTGCAGCGGGTGGCCCGGCGCGAGCAGGTCGGCCCGGACGGCTTCCTCGTCCCCGATGTGGTCGAGCGCGAAGCACACCCGCTCGTACCGCGACGCGACCGGGGCGTGCGCGTGGGCGCGGACCGCCGGTGGGACGTGGGGGATCTCGAAGCGCCCCTTCTCCCGCCGGACGACCTTGCCGCCCAGCCGGGCGAACGCGACCTTGAACGCCATCTCGACGTAGTGCGGCTGCAGGCGCTTCGCCCTGGCTTCGTCCATCGCCGCCCGCATCGTCTGGAGGTCGTCGTCCGAGAAGCCGGTCGCGGCCAGCGCCCGCTCGGTGAGCAGGTGCCGCACCCTCTTCCCGGCTGCCTCGTCGATGACCTCGTGCATGCGCGCCCGCACTTCGGGCTGCTCACCGTATTGGATGGCGCGCAGCAACAGATCGCGCAGAGGTGTCTCCGCGAACGCCTCGCCGAGGACGTCGAAGACCTTCCCGCCGTAGGACTCGCTCATCTGCTCCAGCTTCCGGAGCAGGGTGGCGAAGACCTCGCCCTCACGGGTGTCGGTGGCCACCAGGTTCCACAGCCGGCACACCTCGGTCTGGCCGATGCGGTGCACGCGCCCGAACCGCTGCTCGATGCGGTTCGGGTTCCACGGCAGGTCGTAGTTGACCACCAGGTGCGCGGCCTGGAGGTTCAGGCCCTCGCCCGCGGCGTCCGTGGCCAGCAGCACCTGGCACCCCGGGTTCTGGGTGAACTCCTCGGTGGTCCTGCGCCGGTCCAGTCGCCGCACCCCGCCGTGGATCGCCACCACCGCCTCGGGCCGCCCCAGCAGGGTGGTGATGCGTCCGCGCAGGTAGTCCAGCGTGTCCCTGTGTTCGGTGAAGACGATCAGCTTGCGCGGCACGCCTCTGCCATCGGTCGTGAGCGTGTGGTCGTGGAGGATGCGGGACAGCTCCGACCACTTGCGGTCCGTGCCGGACGCGCGGACCCGGGACGCGGCCGCGATGAGCACGCCGAGCTCCTTGAGTTCGGCGCTGAGCTCGGCGACGGTCTGGGCGGCCGTCGCGGCGTCCACGACCTCCTCTTCGAGGGACTCCAGCTCCTCGGCGCTCAGCTCGTCGTCATCGAGGACAGCGAGGTCGGCGTTCGGAAAGGACTCGGCGAACGAGCCCGCCTCGATCTCGCGCTTCTTGCGTTCGAGCCGCTCGGCGCGGCGGCCCAGTGACCGGTGGATCGCCTCGGGGCTCGAAGCCAGCCGCCGCTGGAGAACGGTCATCGCGAACCCGACGGTGTTCCGCCGCTTCCCGTCCAGGCGCTCGGCCCGGTTCATCCCGGTGCGCACGTACTCGGT
The DNA here is from genome assembly GCF_055607425.1 of Lentzea sp. NPDC037011. NCBI lineage: Bacteria > Bacillati > Actinomycetota > Actinomycetes > Pseudonocardiales > Pseudonocardiaceae > Lentzea > Lentzea sp. NPDC037011. The sequence continues at coordinate 347,445 of NZ_JBVJRT010000004.1, forward strand.
GACGTCCTCGTACAGCTCCTGCTCCAGCGGGGTCAGCTGGTACGGGACCGTCTCGGCGACGCGTTCGGGGAACAGCCGCTTCCCCTCGAAGGTGAGGAGGCCCTCCTTGACCACGCGGCGCATGAGCCCCGCGGTGTCGACCGTGGTCTTCTTCCTTCCCGCGAACCGGTCCCGGTCGAGCAGGGTGAGGAAGGCCTGGAAGTCCTCCTCCTTGCCCGAGTGCGGGGTGGCGGTCATCAGCAGCAGGTGCCGAGCGATCTCACCGAGCTTCTCCCCCAGCAGGAACCGCTTCGTCTTGCGCAGCTCGCCACCGAACCAGTTGGCGCCCATGCGGTGCGCCTCGTCGACGACGACGAGGTCCCACCGGCTCTCCAGCAGCTTGCGCTGGAGCTCCTCGTTGCGGGCGAGCTGGTCCATCCGCGCGATCACGAGGTTCTTCGCCTCGAAGACGTTGACGTTGACGTTCGCGTCGATCAGCTGGTTGGTGAGCAGGTCGAAGCTGAGGCCGAACTTGAAGAAGAGCTCGTCCTGCCACTGCTCGACCAGCCCACCGGGAGCCACGACGAGACACCGCTGCACGTCGTCGCGGAGCACGAGCTCCTTGACGTAGAGACCCGCCATGATCGTCTTGCCCGCGCCGGGGTCGTCCGCCAGGAGGAACCGCAGCGGTGTGCGCGGCAACAGCTCCCGGTACACGGCGGAGATCTGGTGCGGCAACGGGCGGACGTTGCTGGTCGCCACCGCGAGCATGGGGTCGAAGAGGCCGGCCAGCTGGATCCGCTTGGCCTCGGCGGCCAGCTTGAAGTCCTCCGCGGGAGCGTCGAACGCACGCGCCCCGCTGTCGGCGACGGTGAGCGAGTCCTCGTCGTCGCGGTAGACGAGGCGCTGCCCCAAGGAGCCGTTGACGCGCTTGTAGGTCAGCTCGACGGTGTCGGCACCGTGCGGCTGAGCGAAGAGGACGGTGACCGTCTCGCCCGGCTCCACCCCGTTCAACCGGACACTGGACGTCAACGACTCCAACCGCACGCGCAAAGCTCCTGTCGACCGCACCACGACGTTCCCCACGGCATGTCGTGGCCTCGGCACGCGGTGTTACCGGCCGGCGTGCCATCACGTCACGGCTTGGCGAACGTCTCCGCAAGATCGCTTCAGCTCGATCAGGCGGCGGGCAGGGTGAACCAGACGGTCAAGCCGCCGTCGATGCCGTCGGCCATTCCGATCGTGCCGCCGTGGGCGGTGACGACGCGTCGGCAGGTGGCCAGTCCGATGCCCGTGCCGCCTTCGACCGTGCCGTGCTGGTGCACCTGGCTCAGCAGCGCGAAGGCCTCTTCGCGGCGTGCGGGTGGGATGCCCCTGCCGTTGTCGGCGATCTCGACGCGCACGAACTCGCCACTGTGCTTCGCCCGGATCCGCACGCGGAGCCGCCGGTCGGGGCGTGCGAAGCGGACCGCGTTGCTGATGACGTTCTGCAGCAGCGCTCGCAGGTGTGTCTCGTCGCCGCGGACTGCCGGCAGCGGTTCGAGGTCCAGCTCCACCGGCTCGGTTCCCGCGCCGGTGGAGCGGTCGTCGACGAGGTCGGCGAGGAGGGTGCCGAGGTCCACGGACCGGCACCTCAGCTGTCCGCCGAGCTTCGCGTACTCCAGCAGTTCGTCGACCAGGGCGTGCATGCGGTTCGCGGCGCCCCTGCCGCGTTCGACCAGTCGCCCGGCGGTCGGGGCGGCCACGACGGCAGGGTGGTCCGACAGCAGTTCGAGGAATCCCGTGATGCCCGCGAGCGGGTTGCGCAGGTCGTGGCTGACCCGTCCGGCGAAGTCGGCGAGCTCGCTGTTGGAGCGCAGCAGCTCGGCGCGGGCCGCGGACAGTTCCGCGACGGTGCGGGTGAGCGCCAGGCCGGACCGTCGCAGCTCCAGCACGTCGACGGCCTGGTGGGCGAGCAGGTCCAGGCTGCGCCGCTGTCGCGGGTCCAGCCGGCGGGGGACGTCGTCGAAGACGCACAGGGTGCCGAGCACGGCGCCGGAGGGCGCCTGCAGCCTGCTGGCGGCGTAGAACCGGACCGATGCGATCCGGCCCGTGACGAAGGGGTTGGCGGCGAAGCGGGGGTCCTCCCGTGCGTCGAACACCTCGACCGGCTCCGGGGTGACGATCGAGACCGCGCACATCGAGTCCTCCCGCGAGCAGACCGAGGGTGAGATCCCCACCGCCGCGACCTGGTGCTGCAGGTGCTCGCTGATCAGGTTGACCGCGCCGTGGGGTGCCCCGCAGACCTGCGCGGCCAGCTCCGCGAGAGCTTCCAGGTCGGGATGGCGCCCCAGGTCCTCGATGCCGTACTCGGCCAGCACGGAGTCGCGGTCACGCAGGTCAACGGGCATCGGGCACCGCCTCTCCCGGATGTGCCACCGGTCCGGACGCGGGCACGGGACCGCCTGCGGGCTCGGCGCTGGCGAACCCCACCCGCGTCATCCGGCCCCACTCGGCCTTCCCGCCCCGCAGGGCGTCCACCAGGCCGCGCAGCCGCCACACCGCCGTCAGCTGCCGGTAGCCGACGTTCTCGACGACCGCCACCACGAGGGCCACCGCCAGGTCACGCCAGCCGCGGTAGCGGTGGAACGAGTACTCCTCCACCACGAGGGCGACGAGGGAGAGCGCGACGCCGTAGCCGAACGCCACCAGGAAGAACAGCACGGCGAAGGCCCAGTCGACGGCCCCCATCAGCAGTCCGGCGGCGAGTGCGACGAGCCCGAACAGCTCGACCACCGGCGCGAGCAGCTCGAACAGCGCGTAGAACGGCAGTGCCAGCGTGCCGACCGCGCCGTACGCCGGGTTCCCGAGCATCCTGCGGTGCTTCCACAGGACCTCCGCAAGGCCTCGGGACCAGCGGCGCCGCTGGCGGCCGAGCACCCGCAGCGACTCCGGCACCTCGGTCCAGGCCACCGGCTCGGGGACGAACACGACCCTGGCGCGCCGCCGGTGCTCGCGCATCCAGCGGTGCAGGCGGACGACCAGTTCGGCGTCCTCCCCGATCGTGTCGACGTCCAGCCCACCGACCTCCACCAGGACGTCGCGCCGGAACAGGCCGAACGCCCCGGAGACGACGACGAGCGCGTTGAGGGCCGACCAGCCGGAGCGTCCCAGCAGGAACGCACGCAGGTACTCCACGACCTGCGTGCGTGCCAACCAGGTCCTCGGCATGCGCAGCTCGGTCACGCGTCCGGCCGTGACGGTGCTGTCGTTGACCGCGCGCACGACGCCGCCGGTGGCGACCACGTGTTCAGGGTCGTCGCCGAAGGGCCTGGCCACGACGAGCAGGGCGTCCGGGTCGAGGAGCGAGTCGGCGTCGACCATGCACACCAGCGGTTGGACCGAGACGTTGATGCCGGTGTTGTTCGCCGAGGCCTTGCCGCCGTTCTCCTTGCGGACCACGACCAGCGGCACCGCTCCCGGCGGGGCGTGCACCGAGGTGATGGCGCCGCGGGTGAGGACGTCCTCCGGCACCACCCGCGGGACCTCCACCAGACCGAAGTGGGAGCGCAGCACGTCGAAGGTGCCGTCGGTGGAGCCGTCGTCGACGACCACGACCTCGAAGAGCGGGTGCCGCAGGGCCAGCATGGCGTTGACGCTCTCGACGATCGTCGCTTCCTCGTTGTGCGCCGGCATCACGACCGAGACCCCGAGCGCCAACGGGTCGGTGTACGTCTCTTCGAAGCCCGCGTACGGGCGGCGCCGGAGGTGGCGGCGGAACTCGCGCACCGCGAGCAGGATCAGGCCGAGGTAGCTCGTGTTCAGCAGCAGGAAGTAGGCCAGCACGAACCAGTTGGCCAGAACGACGACGTCGCTGACGACGTCCAGCGCGGTCATGGCCGCACCGTCGCCGGCGGCCTCCTGGCGTTCGCCGCCGCCAGAGCCTCGCGGGCATGCCCCGAACGGTCAGCCACCCGCGCGAGAGCGGCCACTCCGTCAGGGCGAATCGCGGCGAGAGACGCGGCGGCCGTGTGCGCGACCCAATGCACGGGATCGTCGACCAGCTCGGTCAGCACCGGGACCGCGCGCCGCGCGCCCAGCACGCCCAGGGCCTCGGCCGCCGTCACCCGCAGCACGAGCGGCTCGCGGGCGGAGGTGGCGGCGATGACGTCGTCGACCGGGGTGGGAGCGCCGATCAGGCCGAGAGCACGGACCGCACGCAGGCGGACCTCGGTGGAGCGGTCGGTGCGCAGCATCGCCACGAGCACGGGTGCCGCCGCCACCGCGCCGATCAGGCCGAGGGCTTCGGCGACCTGGGCGCGAACGAGGTCGTCGGCGTGGTCCGCCGCGGCGAGCAACGGTGGGACCGCCGCCGGGCCGATCTGCCGCAGCGCGGTCATGACCAGGTGGTGCGGCAGCGGGGGTGTGCGCCGCAGGCCGTGCACGAGTGCGACCGCCGCGCTCGGGTCGGCCAGCCGGCCGAGGGCCCGCACGGCCACGGCCCGCACTTCCAGGTCTCGGTCCCCCAGGAGTCGTGCGAGCTGCGCCGTCGCCCCCGGTCCGCCCACCGCGCCGAGCAGGTGGGCCGACCGGGCACGCACCACGGCGCTGCGCCGATGTGCGCCGCGCATCGCCCGCTCCACCGAACCCCGCCGTTCGAGCAGGCCGACCACGGCGGTTCGCGCCTCGCCGCGCACCTTGCCGAGCATGGCGACCGCGACCGGCTCCAGTGCGCGCCACGTGCGCGCATCCACCGCGGCGAGCCGTTCCACGGACACGGCATCGTCGTCTTCTCCTGCGACCAGCCGGACCAGCCACGGGCGAGCGGAAGCCACCAGGCCCGCGCGGCGTGCGTCGGTGACCCGCAGCCACCACCGGCCGGCCAACACCGCCAGGGAGAGGGCGACGAGCAGCACGGCGAGGCATCCCACCGCGACGACCAGCACGTCGCGGTCGATCGACGGGGACACCGGTGAGGTCATCGCCGGCTGCGGGCCAGGACGGCGCGGACCCGGCTGGCCAGCTCACGGGGGCTGAACGGTTTGGTGAGGTAGTCGTCCGCTCCCCAGTCGAAGCCGCCTTCGACGTCGCTCTCCCGGGCACGGGCGGTCAGCAGGATCACCGGGATGCCGGCGGTGGCCTCGGCCGCGCGCAGTTCCCGGCAGACGTCCAGGCCGGTCATCCGGGGCATCATCACGTCCAGGACGGCGATGTCCGGCAGGGCGTCGCGGGCCAGGGTCAACGCCGTGGCGCCGTCTTCGGCGACGAGCACGTCGTAGCCCGACTGCTCGAGCTTGAACACCACGACGTCCCGGACGTCAGCATCGTCATCGGCGACGAGCACGGTGGTCATGGGAACTCCCGAACTCTCGGTCTCCCGTTCGAGGTACCCCTGATTAGACCATTCAGTCCTTCACGTCATCTGGATGGCGCAACCACCGCCGGATGAACGCCGTCTCACCGGTAGAGCATGACCAGGTCGGCCTTGCAGGCGGGACGGGGCTTCCCCTCGACCTCGACGACGACCGACACCACGACCTCCACGAAGTCACGCGGCCGCGACTTCGCCGACGTGAGCTCGGCGGTCAGCCGGATGCGTCCTCCGGCCGGAACCGGTGTGGTGAAGCGCAGCGCGTCGACGCCCCTGTTGACGACCGACGAGGCCCCGTCGACGCGGAGCACCTCGTCGAGCATCGGGACCACCAGCGACAGGGTGAGGAAGCCGTGCGCCACCGGTCCTCCGAACGGACCCGCGTCGGCCGCGGGACCCGCACGGTGGATCCACTGGTGGTCGCCGGTGACGTCGGCGAAGCCGTCCACCGTGCGCTGGTCGACGGTGCGCCACGAGCTCGTGCCGAGCCGGTCGCCGACTGCGTCGAGCAGGTCGGCCGGTGTGGCGAAGATCCGGGCCGTCATGAGGCGGTGAGCGGTACCGGGGAGGCGGTCACTCGATGACCAGTTCCGGCCAGGTCAGCACGGTGGAACCCCAGCTGAGGCCCGCGCCGAACGAGGTGACCAGTACGCGGTTGCCTGCGACCAGCTCCCCTGCGGCGGCGGCATCGCCGAGGACCAGCGGGATGGAGGCGGCGACCGTGTTGCCCACGCGGTCGACGTTCAGGAGGAAGCGCTCTTCCGGCACCCGGAGGTTGCGTGCCACCGCGCTGATGATCCGGGCGTTCGCCTGGTGGCACGCGAACCGGTCCACGTCCTCGAGGCGCCACCCTGCGTTGTCGAGCACCTTGCCCGCCGACTCGCTCATGCGCGCCACGGCGTGGCGGTACACCGGCTGGCCGTCCATCCGGAAGTGGACGTCGGCGGGGTCGAGCGGCTCTCCGGAACCGCGCTGCTCGGAACCACCGGCGGGCACGATCAACAGGTCCGAGCCGGTGCCGTCCGATCCCAGGTCGAACGGGCCGAAGGCGCCCGGTTCGTCCGCGGTGCCCGCGCGGAGCACCACCGCACCGGCGCCGTCGCCGAAGATGGCCGCGGTGGTGCGGTCCTGCGGGTTCAGCACCGTGGTGAAGGTGTCGGCGCCGATCACCAGCACGCGTTCGGCGATGCCCGCGGCGATGTGGCCCGCGGCCGTCGCGAGCGCGTACACGAAGCCCGCGCACACGGCGTTGAGGTCGAAGGCGGGCACCCCGCTCAGCCCGAGCCTGCTGGCGACCTCGGGCGCGGTGGACGGGCAGGGGTGGTCCGGTGTCGTCGTGGCCACGATCACCAGGTCGACGTCCGCGCCACCGGCCGACTTCAGCGCACGGGCACCCGCCTCCACCGCGAGGACCGAGGTCGACATGCCGGGTTCGAGCACCCGGCGTTCCCGGATGCCGGTCCGCTTCCGGATCCACTCGTCCGAGGTGTCCAGCTGACGAGCGAGCTCGTCGTTCGTCACCACCCTCGACGGCAACCACGTGCCGATCCCGCACAGCACCGCGGCACGGCGTTGATCCGCTGTCATACGTTCTCCCGTTGATCTCGCGTGGCGCGTCGACGCCGGTACGACGTCATCGACGCTAACCAGCGCGAGCCGGAATCGACTGTGGAAGTCCACAGCGGCGCGTTCCCGGCCGCATCGTCGCCAAGCCGAACCGCACCGATGTCATCGGCACACCAGCGGGCCCGTCATTTCCAGGTCCTAAGTGGACGGAATGGCGAGGTGGCCGCGCGGTCCGATCAGGTCACACAACCGACTGTGGTTCTCCACAGCACGGACCTCCCCCACCTGTCGCAGAGTTGGTGCTGCCAACGGTTGCCGACGCGCCGCCGAGCCGCCCATCGCAGGAGGAAACGTCTTGTCCAGCGTGTACAACACGATCGCCGAGGTCCTGACGACCAAGTTCGCGGTTCCGGCCGACACGATCACCGCGGACACCGCGCTCGAAGAGGTGCTGACCGACTCCCTGGACGTGGTCGAGTTCGGCGTCGTCATGGGCGAGCACTACAACGTCCTGATCTCCGACGAGGAGCTCGAGACGGTCACCACGATCGCCGACGTCGCCGGGCTGCTGAGCGGCAAGGTCGCGGCATGACCTCGCGTCCCGAGGTCGTCATCACCGGCCGGGGGATGGTGACCTCGGCGGGCGTCGGCGTCGACGAGAACTGGAAGCGCGTCAGCGCCGGCGAACCGACGGCCGTGCTCGGTCCTGACCTCGGTGTGCTGGGGACCCAGGTCGTGTGCCCGGTCACGGACTTCGACGCGCGGATGCTGCTCGGTCACGGTGCTCGGCGGCTCGACCGCTACAGCCAGCTCGGCATCGTCGCCGCCGGCGAGGCGGTCCAGGACGCGGGACTGCGGACCAGCGACTGGGACGGCGCCCGCGTCGCGATCGTCATCGGGGTGTCGGTCGGCGGCATGGAGACGCTGACCGCGCAGCACGTGGCGATGCTGAACCGCGGCCCGGCCGCGACCTCACCGCTCACGATGCCGATGTCGCTGGTGAACATGGTGGCCGGTCAGCTCGCCATCCACCTGTCGGCGACCGGTCCTAACCTGACGGTGTCGACCGCGTGCGCCTCCGGTGCCACCGCGATCGGCACGGCGCGGATGCTGCTGCAGTCCGGTGCGTGCGACGTCGCGGTCGCGGGTGCCGCCGATGCCTCGCTCGTGCCGCTCGTGCTCTCCGCGTTCGCCAGGATGGGGGCGCTCACCAAGCGGTCAGCGGACCCGAGCAGGGCCTCTCGCCCGTTCGACCGCGACCGGGACGGGTTCGTGGCGGCGGAGGGCGCGGCCATCGTCGTCCTCGAACGGGAGGCGGACGCCCGTGCCCGCGGCGCGACGGTCCGGGGCCGGGTGCTCGGCTACGGCGCCTCCGCCGACGCCCACCACGTGACCAGCCCGCACCCCGACGGCGTGGGCGCACGCGCGGCGATCACCGCGGCGCTGCTGGACGCCGGCCTCACCGGTGCGGACGTCGACCACCTCAACGCGCACGGCACGTCGACCAAGCTCAACGACCAGGCAGAGGCGAAAGCGGTGCGCGAGTTCTTCGGCGACGGGATCTCGGTGGCCTCGACCAAGGGCGTCACCGGCCACCTGCTCGCGGCGGCCGGGGCGGCCGAGACCGTCTACGCCTCCCTCAGCATCGAACACGGGCTGGTCCCGCCCACGGCCAACCTCGAGAACCTCGACCCGGAGATCGACCTCGACCTCGCCCCGGTGGCGAGGCGGCAGGCGATCGAGATCGCCATGAGCACCTCGTTCGGGTTCGGCGGGCAGAACGCCGCGCTGCTCGTCGGCGCGCCCTGACCGGCACCCAGAGAAGAAGGAGCAAGCAAGTGGTTGCGCACGACGCTCGATCGGAGGCGCTCGCGCGTCTCACCGCGGACCAGGTGGCGGAGTTGCGCGGACTGCTGCGGTACGGCGCCGACGAGGAGCACGACCGGTACGCCAAGCTCTTCTCCACCGCGGCCTTCGACCAGGTGGAAGGCCGCTCGCCCGCCGAGAACGCCGCTCTCGCCTACCGCCGGCTGCGGCAGGTCAACGCCGAGCTCGGACCCGTTCGCGAGTTCATCAGCGGTGACCTGGAGCGCTTCCTCGTCCTGCACGAGTGGGCCGGTGTGCTCGACCCGACCCTGGTGTCGGTGCTGACCATCCACTACAACCTGTGCCTCGGCGCCGTCCTGGAGCTCGGCGGTGACCGGCCGGAGCTGGCCGCCGTGGTCGACGAGCTGGCCAGGATGGACTCGGTCGGCGTCTTCCTCGCGACCGAGCTGGGTTATGGCAACAACGTCGCCGAACTGCGCACACGGGCGGTCTACGACCGTTCGACCGACGAGTTCGTGCTCACCACGCCGAGCCACGAGGCGCGCAAGTTCATGCCCAACACCGGCCTGGACGGCGTGCCGAAGATCGCCGTGGTGCTGGCCCGGCTGGAGATCGACGGTGCCGACGAGGGCGTGTTCCCCTTCGTGGTGCGCATCCGCGACGAGAACGGCCCGTGCCGGGGAGTCGACGTCAAGCCGCTGGGCGACAAGCCGGGGCTGGCGCTCGACAACGCCGTCACCACCTTCCGGGGCGTGCGCGTTCCGCGTGCGTTGCTGCTGGACGCCGCAGAGCCGGTCATCGCTGCGGACGGGAGCCGCACGGGTGCGGTCAGGTCGTTGCGCCGCAGGTTCACCAGGGCGATGACCAGGGTGCAGACCGGCAAGCTCTGCCTCACCTCCGCGACCGCGGCCGCCGCCCGCGCCAGCGTCTTCATCGCCGTCCGGCACGCGCACGGCCGGCACGTCACCGTCTCCGGTGGCCGGTCCGTTCCCGTCATGACCTTCCGGACCCACCAGGCCCAGCTGCTCGACGCCCTGGCCAGGACGTGCGCCGTCAGCGTGCTGTTGAACGGGACCAGGCGGCAGGCGGCGCGGAGCTCTCTCGCCTCGGTCGAGGTCAAACGCGCGCTCGCCGTGACCAAGGCGCTCGTCACGTGGACGGCGCAGGACGTGGTGACCACCTGCATCGAACGGTGCGGAGCACGGGGCATGTTCGCGCACAACAGGATCTCGCCCTACGTGGCACTGGTCCAGGGATCGATCACCGCCGAGGGCGACAACCAGGTCGTGCTCCTGGACGCCGCCAACGAGATGCTGCTCGGCCGCGGCTACGAGCCACCGGTCTCGGCACCCGGTCACGGCGCGCTGGACGACCCGGAGTTCCTGCTCCGCCTGTTCTCGCACCGCGAGAACAGGGTCTACGAGGAAGCACGCGCGGCACGCAGGACCGGTGACGACCCGTTCGAGCGGGCCAACGGCGCCGCGTTGCCGGCCTCGGAGCTCGGCAGGGTGCACGGCGTGCGGCGTGCCCTCGAAGAACTCCACGCACTGGCGCAGCGAGCCACCTCCGCCGAGGTCGGTGAGGTCCTCCGGGCGCTGTTCCTGCGGTTCGCCCTCGCCGAACTGGGCCGGGACGCGGCCTGGCACCTGTGCGACGGCACCCTCGAACCCGCTCAGGCCCGAGAGCTGCCCTCCCTGGTCGCAGCGGTCGACGAACGGCTCCTGCCCCGGGTCGAGGACGTCGTCGACGCCTTCGGCATCTCCAACGACGTGCTGCGCGCTCCCATCGCCTCCGCGGACTACGTCGAGGCCTACGCCGAACTGCTGCCCGTGCCCGATCTGCCGCTGGTCTGACCACGAGAGCCGACGGAGACAGAACCCGTGACCACGACGATGAACCCGGCCGCGACCCCCGCGCCGGTGAAACCGGCCAAGCCCGGTGCCCGCGACGCGCTGAACGCGCTCGTCGACGCCGGCAGCCTGGTGGAGTTCGGCGCGGAGGCGAAGCACCAGTGCACCGCCTTCGGCATGCAGGCCAAGACACCTGCGGGAGATGCGGTGATCACGGGCACGGCCGAGATCGACGCGCGGCCCGCCGCCGTGTTCGCCCAGGACGTCTCCGTGCTGGGCGGGACCCTGGGCGCCACCCACGCGCAGAAGATCGCGCAGGTCCTCGACCAGGCGGAGCGGGCGCGGTGCCCGGTGGTGGGCGTGCTGGACTCCGGCGGAGCGCGCATCCAGGAGGGGGTCTCCGCTCTCGACGGGTACGCGTCGATCTTCCGCCGCAACGTGGCCCTGTCCGGGCGGGTACCGCAGATCAGCGTGATCCTCGGTGCCTGCGCGGGCGGTGCCGCCTACTCCCCCGCGCTGACCGACCTGATCGTGATGGACCGCCAGGCGCACATGTTCCTGACCGGTCCCAAGGTCGTGCGCAGCGTGACCGGTGAGGACGTCACCGCCGCGGACCTCGGCGGTGCGCCCGTCCACTCCGCCATGTCCGGCCTCGCACACCTCGTGACCGAACGCCCCGAGGACGCGTTCCCGCTGGTGCGCCGGATCTTGTCCTACCTGCCCAGCTCGTGCTGGGACGAGCTGCCGCTGCACCTGGCCCGCGAGCCGGAGACCGACCCCGAGGTGCCGTCCGAACAGCGCAAGACCTACGACGTGCGGCGAGTCGTGCGCGGGCTGGTCGACGGGGACAGCTTCCTCGAGCTCCAGCCGCACTACGCCGCGAACATCGTCATCGGCTTCGCGCGGGTGGACGGCATGCCGGTGGGTGTCGTGGCGAACCAGCCGAACACGCTGGCGGGCACGCTCAACGCCCAGGCGGCCGAGAAGGGCGCACGGTTCGTGCGGATGTGCGACGCCTTCGGCCTCCCCCTGGTCACGCTCGTCGACACCCCGGGTTTCCTGCCCGGCCGGTCCCAGGAAACCGACGGCGTCATCCGCCGCGGCGCCAAGTTGTTGTACGCCTTCGCGGAAGCGACCGTGCCCAGGGTGACCGTGATCCTGCGCAAGGCCTACGGCGGCGCGTACATCGTGATGAACTCCAAGCAGCTCGGCGCCGACCGCGTGTTCGCCTGGCCCACGGCGGAGATCGGCGTCATGGGAGCCGAGGGCGCGGTGGAGGTCGTGTTCCGCCGCGAGCTCGCCGCGAACCCCGGCAAGCGCCAGGAGCTGCTGGAGAACTACCGCGCGGAAGCACTGTCGCCGGCGCTGGCGACCGCACGCCAAGCCGTCGACGCGCTCATCACGCCGACGCAGACCCGCGACGCGATCATCAAGGTCATCCGTCCGTTGATGCGTGCCCGGCGCCCGGAGCACCGGCACGGCAACATGCCGCAGTGACGACAGCTCAGAACTCCATCTCCGCCTCACCCAGGATGCCGCCTTCCGCTACCGCGAGGGCGGCATTCTGCTGCGCGCGGTGCGGTGCCTGAGCTGATCTCGCGGAGCCGTCAGCCGGAGGGGCTCGTCCTGTGCCAGGGACTGGAACACCGGTTTGCCCCGCCGGTCACGACTGCCTTCAATCGAGAGGCGACTTCGATCAAGTGGCAGCGCACACGGCGGAGGTGTGACCGAATTCATTTTTCTCTTTTTTCCTTATCGCCCCAAACGACATCCCCATGCGGATGTGATAAATCTCGTCGCACCCCGGGAGAAGCGTCCCCCGAATGCCTCATTTACGCCCGTGACCAGCAGGGTACCCTCGCGTGGAATTGAAAGAGCAAATTTAACACCCGTGGACTAATACGATTATTACCCGAACGGACCAGCCGCTGACTACGGAGCGTTCACGATGAAAGCCGACGCAAGTCGACGCCGGAATCTCAACAGCCGGACCGCCCTCGTCGGCCGCGGGGCCGAGTTGCAACGCATCACGGAGGCCCTGGACGCAGCGGAGGCCGCCATGCCCTCCACGCTCCTGTTCGAAGGAGCGACCGGCATCGGCAAGACGGCACTGCTGGACGCCGCGTGCTCGATGGCACGTGAACGCGGATTCGTCATCTGCAGGGCCGTGGCGTCGCCGATGGAGCGGGAGATGCCGTTCGCCGTGGTCCAGCAGCTCTTCGAGCACCTGCGCCTGGAGCGGACCAGCGGTTGGGACCAGGAAGCCGCACCGCACGGGCACGCGGTCATCGCCGGGCACCCCGCGGGCGACCTGGGCGACTTCGAGGAGGTCCACGTCCACCGGGCGATCCGCGACCTCTACCGCATCACGACCGGTCTCGCGCAGCACGCGCCCCTCTGCCTCGTCATCGACGACGTGCAGTGGACGGACGTGCCGTCCCTGCGCTGGCTGAACTACCTGGTCCACCGGGTGGCCCGGCTCCCGGTCACGATCCTGCTGGGCCGCACGTCCGGCATCCGGCCGACCGATCCGATCCTCCTCGCCGAGCTCGAGATCTACTCGGAGCGGCTGCGGCTGGGCGTTCTCACCGCACCGGACGTCGCGGCCCTCACCGAGCAGGTGCTCGGACGCGCACCGCACGAGAAGTTCACCGCCTCCCTCCTGCGGGCCACCAACGGCTGCCCCATGGTGTCCACCCAGATCCTCTCCCTGATGAGGGAGCAGTCGGTGGCACCGGACGAGCAGGCCGCGGCCAACCTGATCACCCCGCAGCCAGAGGAACTGGGGCGGTCCGTGCTCGCGCGGCTCAACCGGCAGTCACGCGAGCTGGTCGAGGTCGCCAAGGCGATCGCCGTCGTGGTGCCACCTCACCTGGAGCTCCTGGCCGCGGTCACGGGCATGAGCAGCGGCGCGGCCGCGGACCAGGTGCGCCAGCTCGAGGGGATGGGGGTGCTCGCTCCGGAGGGCGAGCTCACCTTCGCCCACTCGGCGCTCAGGAGCGGGATCGAGGAGGCCGTCGCCTACGGTGACCAGGAGGAGCTGCACGCCAGAGCCGCGCGGTTCCTGCACCGGACGCGCGCGTCCTCCCTCCTCATCGCACGGCACGTCCTGCGGACGTCCTCCCGTCTGGGTTCCTGGGCCGTGGACGCGCTCCGGGCCGCCGCCGAGACGCTGATCACCGAGGGCGATCCCCAGTCCGGTGCGAAACTGCTGAACAGGGCCCTGCAGGAGGACGTCTCCGCCGCCCAGAGGCGAGACCTGGTGCTGCGGCTGGGGTTCGCCGAGACCTACGTCGACCCGCGGATGGCGGTCGTGCACCTCGAGGAGGGCATCGGCGAGCTGGACGACCCGGAGAGAACCCTCGCGGTCGTCTGCCGGCTCGCCCAGGTCCTGTACCTCGACGGTGCCTACGACAAGGCGGACGAGGTGCTGAGCCGCGCCGTGGACGAGATCGGGCCCAAGATCCCCGCGGCGGTCGACATGCTGCAGCTGCTGAGAAAGCTCACGGTGCCGTCGCGGGACCCCTCGACCGGCCAGGTGGACCTCACCCGCTTCGACGAGCGGGAGTGGCGCAGTCGCGACGCACGTGGTCGCAGGCTCGCGGCGCTGATCGCCGAGGACGCCGGCAACCGGGGAACCGACCTGCACCTGTGCCGCGAGGCGGCCGTCGCGGCGATGCAGAACGGCGCGGCCGCCATGCTGCAGCACCCGCAGCGGCTCCTCGGCGTGCTCAACGCCTTCATCCGCACCGATGACCTCGAACTGGTGATGCGCTACTGCAACGACGTCCTGCTCGAAGCGCACCGGGAGGGGTTGTCGCTGATCGAGCTGCTCGGCCACACCGTCCGTTCCCGGGCGCACTACCACTGCGGGTCCTTCACCGAAGCGGTCGCGGACGCCAGGCTCGCGTTGTCCGCGGCGAGGAAGGCGGAGCTGCCCCCCGACCACTTCGGGAACGTCTACGCCGTCGAAGCGCTGATGCGCGCACACATGGAGCTCGGCGCGCTCGACGACGCGGAGGAGGCCCTCCTGCTCCTCGGCAGGACGAGGACGCTGCCGCAGACCTGGCCGCACACCGCGCTCCTGCACGCGAGGGGTGCGTTGCGCATGGAGCGCGGTGACGCCGCGGGAGCGCTCGCCGACCAGCTCGAATGCGGTGAGCGCCTGGTGTCCTGGGGCATGGGCAGTCCGGCCGTGCGCCCCTGGCGCTCCTACGCGGCGCTGGCCAGGCTCCGGCTGGGGCAGCGCAGGCAGGCACTGGACCTGGCGCTCGAAGAGCTGACGCTGGCACGGAAGTGGGGCGCGCCGACCGTCGTGGCCCGCGCGTTGCTGACCGTGGGCATCGTGACCGGCGGTGCCGCCGCCGCGCCCTGGCTGTCCGAGGCCGACGCGCTGCTGAGGGGGTCGCCCGCGCGGATGCTGCACGCCAGGGTGCTGCTCGAGCTCGCCGTCACCCAGTGGGAGAAGGGCCACCGCGACGCGGCACGGCGCCACCTCGCGGAGGCGCGGATGCTGGGCGAGCAGTGCGGCGTCGTCGTGGAGCCGGGACAGCGGCTCGCGGGTCTGGGGGCCGGCGCCGCGGGGAGTGAGCTGGTGCGGCCTCGTGCCGAGCCGGCGAGCGTGCCGCCACCGGGCCCCTCGTCCACCGCGCTGCTGACGCCGCACGAGTACCGCGTGGCGAGCCTGGTGCTGGAGGGGAGGTCGAACGACGAGGTCGCGCACAAGCTCAACGTCACCCGGCGCACCGTCGAGTTCCACCTCACGAGCATCTACCGCAAGCTCGGTGTGCGCCGCCGGACCCAGCTGTCCTCCGCACTCGGCGGCTTCGTCTCACGGAGGTGACGTCGCCGGAACGCGCCGGGCGCTACCGCTGGTCCAGCGAGGAGATCGTGTGCTTCGCCGGCGCACGGCCGGCGGGCGCTGTGCCTTCCTTCTGCTGGGTGTTCGCCGAGTAGTGGGCGACGGCGATGGCCCCGGCGAACGCCAGCACGAACCCGATGGTCGCGGCGGTCAGGTACCCGTCGCGGACGGTGTCACCGAGGTAGACCAGGCCGACGAACGACGAGAGCGCCGTGTTCGTGGTGAACATGATCGCGGTGACACCGGTCGGGCCGCCCTTCTGCAGGGCCATCGCGAACAGCACCGCCGCGACGAGGCCGTTGAGGACGATGGCCCAGGCCGCCGGTTCGAGGACCAGTCGCCACGCGGTGTCGGGGAGGTGGAGGGTCCTGGCCGAGATGCCGACGACGCTGTAGGCGATGCCGGAGCCGAAGGCCAGTGCGACGGTGGCCCAGACGTGGTTGTGGCGGCGGGCGTAGACGGCGATCGCCGCCACCGGGAGTGCCACGGCCACGAGGACCCACCGCCACTGCGGCGGCAGGGCCTGGGCCCTGCCCGGCTCCGCGGAGACGCCCAGCAGGACCAGGCCGATCGCGCCGACGGCCAGTGCCACCCACCCCGACCTGCGCAGGCGGGTGCCCATGAATGCGCTGATCATGGCGGTCACGCCGACGCTGAACGCGAGCATCGACTGGACGAGGAACAGCGGCAGGCGGTGCAGGGCCGCGGACGCGCACGCGAACCCCAGCAGGTTCACGCCGAGACCGAGGAAGTACCGCCACTGGCGCCAGAGAGCGATGAGATCGCGAGACGATCCGCCGTGCGCGGCGACACGCCGGACACCCATCGACTCCAAGATCGAACCACTGCCTGACGCCAGGGTCGCCAACACAGCGAGGACGTAACCCAGAGCCATTCGTCCATTGTGTCAGCCGGTGTGCGCGGTGCTTTCAACCTCCCCGGGCCAGTGCAGTCCCGACCCAGTCCCCCGGGGCACGGGTCAGGGGGTCCGGTGCGGCGGTGAACAGCGCAGCGGCCACCTGGCCGGTCAGCGATGCGGTACAACAGTCGCAGCGCCACACCCGCGATCGCGCCGTCACGACGGCAGAGACCCGGCCACCGCAGCAGGAAGGGTTCCCATGGGGATCTCGCTCACCGCAGCCGACGTCCTCCCCGGCGACGCAGCGGACGCCACGCTGGCCGGGAGGGTCTTCGACCCGTCCGTGAGCGGCCCTTCGGTCGTGGCGGTCCGCGGTGAGGAGGTCGTCGACCTGTCGCCGGTGGCGCCGACCGTGTCGGCGCTGCTCGAACGGCCGGACGCGGTGGAGGTCGTCAGGACGCACGCCGGTGGCACGTCGTGGCCGCTCGCGGAGGTGCTGGCGGCCACGGCGAGCCGGGCCGCCGGTGCCGTCCCCCGGTTCCTGGCGCCGGTCGACCTGCAGGTGCTCAAGGCCGCCGGCGTGACGTTCGTGCGCAGCATGCTCGAACGGGTCATCGAGGAGCGCGCCGACGGGGACCCGGCGCGGGCCGAGGAGGTGCGCGCGAAGGTGGGTGCGGCCGTGCGGGGCCACATCTCCCACCTGCGGCCGGGGTCCGCCCAGGCCGCGGAGGTGAAGGGGGTGCTGCAGGCGGAGGGGCTGTGGTCGCAGTACCTGGAGGTCGGCATCGGGCCCGACCCCGAGATCTTCACCAAGGCGCCGGTGCTCTCGGCGGTGGGGCTGGGCGCCGACGTCGGCGTTCTCGCCCGCTCGGAGTGGAACAACCCCGAGCCCGAGCTCGTCCTGGTCGTGGACTCGCGCGGGAAGCCGGTCGGCGCGACGCTCGGCAACGACGTCAACCTGCGCGACTTCGAGGGGCGCAGTGCCCTGCTGCTCACCGAGGCGAAGGACAACAACGGCTCCTGCGCCGTCGGGCCGTTCCTCCGGCTGTTCGACGACGGGTTCACGCTCGCGGACGCCAAGGCCACCGAGATCGCCCTGGACATCACCGGGCCCGACGGGTTCGAGCTGCACGGCGTGAACCCGGTCTCCGAGATCAGCCGGGAGCTGGAGGACCTCGTGTCCCACGCCTATGGTGCCCACCACCGCTACCCCGACGGGTTCGTGCTGTTCACCGGCACGATGTTCGCCCCGACCGAGGACCGGGACCAGCCCGGTGAGGGGTTCACGCACAAGGTCGGGGACGTCGTGCGCATCTCCTCGCCGCGGCTGGGGGCGTTGACGAACGTCGTGAACACGGCCGAGGACGCGGAGGACTGGGCGTTCGGCATCACCGCGCTGATGGAGAACCTCGCCGGCCGCGGTCTGCTGGGGTCGCGCGCAGGTCGCGGACCGACCGGCTGAGCAGGGGAACGAGCGCCGCGGCCACGAACGCGACCCCGCCGGCGAGCGCCACCGTCCGCGCACCCCACTCGGCCGCTGCTCGTCCCACCACGAGCAGCCCGATCGGAATCGCGCCGAAGGACAGCAGGTCGTCGTAGGAAGACACCCTGGAGAGGACTTCGGGGCGCACGTTCTGCTGCAACGCGGTGTCCCAGGTGACCCCGGACACCGTGAACCCCATCGCGCCGACGAAGACGCAGACCAGCAGCACCGGCAGACCGGCGTCCGCGCTCAGCGCGAACAGCGGGAGCGCGCCGAAGGCGGCCGCGACCATTCCGGCGCGCAACGGCCTGCGCAGCACGAGGCGGTACATCAGCAGGCTCATGGCGACGAGGCCGGTCGCGCGCACGCTCAGCACCAGGCCCCACGCCGCGTCGCCGCCGTCCTCCCTGGTGAGCGTCGGGCCGAGCACCTGCCAGGGGCCGACGTTCGCGAGGTTGACGACGAAGAACGCCAGCGACGTGACCCACACCCAGGTGGTCGACCTGAACTCCCGCCAGCCCGCCCGGATGTCGGGCAGCAGGCTGCCGCGCGCGCCGCTGACCCGTCCGGACCTCGGCAACCGGGACAGCAGCGCGGCCGCGATGAGGAAGCTCAGCGCGTCGGCGGCCACGGCCCAGCCGCCGCCGGCGACGGCCGTGATGACGCCGGCGAGGGCGGGGCCCGCGACCCGGCTGACGTTGCGGCTCAGGGACAGGGCGGAGTTGGCGCGGTGCAGGTCCTCCGGTGCGACGAGCTCGGGGACGATGCCGCGCAGGGCGGGCGACGCGAACGCCTCGAGTGCGCCGTGCGCCACCGCGAGCAGGGACACGGGGAGCAGGTCGAACGTGCCGGACAGCAGGATCGCGGCGACGCCCGCCTGCGTCAGTCCGGCCCCGAGGTTGGCGTGGACCAGCAGGGTCCTGCGCGAGAACCGGTCGGCCACGGCACCGCCGACGAGCAGGAGCACGAGCTGAGGACCGATCCCGGCCGCCAGCACGATGCCGAGGTCGGTGGCGCGTCCGGTGGCCCCGAGAACGCCGAGCGCCAGCGCGACGGACGACATCGAGGAGCCCAGGAGGGAGACGGTGCGGGCGGCGAGGAACCCCCTGAACGGTGGCCGGAGGACGGTAGAGTCGATCATCTTCACCGGGCGAGGCTCGCAGTGCCGGTTCCGGGATCTCCAGCTCTGCGACGAAAGGCGCAACGTTGACGCTCCTGCGCCTCAGCGCCACCGGCTTGGCGCGCTCGCACTTCGCCGTGTCGCCGCTCGCGGAGACCGTGGGGTCGCTGATCGCGCTGCACCGGCCCTGCGCCTGGCCGTGGCTCGCGCGGTGGCACTCGGAGAACCTGCCCGCCTACCGCTCGTGGCTCGCGGGCAACGCGGTCGCCGCGGGGCTCCTGGGCCTGGTCTCCGCCACGAAGTGGTTCCCCGACGTGGTCTCGGTCCCGCCGTCCGGCGGTGTGGACACCCGCCTGGCCGACGAGCTCGCCGAGGTGGCCGCTCAGTCCGACGCCGAGGTGCTGGCCACGATCGAGGACGCCGCGGCCTCCACGGGCTGCTCCACGACCGGCGCGTGGCTGCCGGCCGGCGGTGCCGGGTCCCGGATCGCCGCGGTGCTGGAGGAGGGCTGGCACCGGTTCGTCGAACGCGACTGGCCGCGCAGGCACGCGGTGATCGAGCGGGAGATCACCTACCGCGCCGAGCTCGTCGCCGCGCACGGCTGGCAGCGCGCGGTGAAGGGCATGACCCGGCGTTCGGTGTGGGTCGAGCCCGACGCGATCCGGTTCAGCAACCAGAGCTGGAGCGATCGGGACATCGGCGACCACGGCCTGGTCTTCGTCCCGTACACGGCCCGGCAGGGCTCGTGGACCTGTGAGCGTCCCGGCCGGTACGCGCTGGTGTACCCCGCGCGCGGGGCCGCTGTCCAGCCCGAGCGCGCCCACTCGGACCCGGTGTCCGTGCTGCTGGGAGCCGGTCGGGCACGGGTGGCCGTGGAGCTCAGGACGCCCGCGACGAGCACTCAGCTGGCGGCGGTGCTGGACCTCTCGCTCGGCACCGTGAGCGCGCATCTGGCGGTGCTGCGCCAGGCGGGCGTGGTGAGCCGGACGCGGTCCGGGCGGCACGTCGTCTACCGGCTGACCGAGCGGGGCAGCGGCCTGCTGGACCTCCTCGGGGACCGCGACGCGCAGAACACCGCTGGAACGGGAGACCGGCGGTGGCCGCTCCCCCGTTCCAGCGGCGGGACGGGCTAGGACGAGACCGGGACGACCGGGCGCAGCGGTGTCGCGTCCCGTGCGGAGAGGAACTCCGGCCGGGTCTGGTCCTGCGGGCGCGGGGCGTTGCGGACCGAGTTGAACGTGATGATCAGCAGCCTGCGGTCGGTCGCGGACATGTTGGGCGGCGAGCCGTGCAGCAGCTGCCCGTGGAAGAACAGGACAGAGCCCATGTCGCCGAGCGGGGCGACGATGCCGTTGTCGTTCATGCTCTTGCCGAGGGCCACTGGGTCGATCTGGTACTTCAGCGACGCCGACAGCGTGGACGCCCAGTCCTCCTCCTCGTCGAAGGTGACCGGCAGGAGGCCCTGGTGCGAGCCGGGGACGAGGTAGAGGGGGCCGTTGAACTCCGTCACGGGGTCGAGGAACACCACGGCGCTGAGCGCGTCGGGGCGGGGCATGCCGTCCTCGCGCTGCCAGAACATGAAGTCCTGGTGCCACTCCCAGATGCCGCCGCCGAGGCCGTGTTTCGCGTTGATCTTGAACTGGTGGACGTAGACGTCGTCGCCGAGCAGCTCGCTCGCCGGGCCGAGCAGGCGGGGGTCGCGGACGAGGTCGTGGAACACCTCGTTCGTCAGGTGCACGCCGTGCACCGCGCGGACCCTTCCGGAGGCCTCCTCCATCGTCCGGTGCGGGCCGGGGCGGCCGAACTCCGCCTCGGCCTGGTCGCGCAGCACCGCGAGTTCGTCCACCGTGAAGAGGCGTTCGCGCAGGAAGTACCCGTCCTCGGCGTACTGCCTGGACACCTCGGTTGACAGGGTCACGGACACGCCTCCTTGTCGTTGGCTCGCAGCGGCTGTCTCCACCACCTCGGCGAACTCGGCGGTGGTGGGGTGTTCGAAGAGCGCGTGCAGCGGGATGTCGACGGCGAACGACGAGCACACCTGCGCGAGCACCTGCGCGGCGAGCAGGGAGTGGCCGCCGAGGTCGAAGAAGTCCTCGTCGGCGCCGATCTCCGCCACGCCGAGCGCCGCCGACCAGATCTCGGCCACCCGTCGCTGGGTCGGGGTGCTCAGCGGTGCGCGCGCGGGGCGTTGCGGTGCGTCCCAGTCGGGGTCGGGCAGGGCGCGGCGGTCGACCTTGCCGTTCGCCGTGAGCGGCAGCCGTTCCAGCACCACCACGCTGGAGGGCACCATGTAGTCCGGGACCTTGGTCGCGGCGTGGGTCCGCAGCAGCCGGGCGAGGTCCGGGGTGCCGGGGCCGACGCGGCTCACGTAGCCGACCAGGCGGGCGTCACCGGCCGGGGCGGTGCGCACCAGCACCACCGCCTCACCGACCTGGGGATGGGTCTCCAGGGCGCTCTCGACCTCGGCGAGCTCCACGCGGAAGCCGCGGACCTTGACCTGGAAGTCGGCCCTGCCGAGGAACTCCAGCTCGCCGCCCGGCCGCCAGCGGCCCAGGTCGCCGGTGCGGTACATGCGGCGGCCGGGTTCACGGGCGAACGGGTCGGGCACGAACTTCTCGGCCGTGACGCCGGGCTTGCCGACGTAGCCGCGGGCCAGGCCGGCGCCGCCGATGTGGATCTCGCCGATCACGCCGTCCGGGACGACCTCGCCGTGCTCGTCGAGGAGGTACACGCTCGCGTTGGCGATCGGTGTGCCGACCGGTACGGGCGTGGGCCACTGCTCGTGGTCCCGCGGCAGGTCGTAACAGGTGACGACGTGGGTCTCGGACGGCCCGTACTCGTTGTGCAGGGACATGCCGGGGACGGTGCTCAGCTGCCGGACGTCCGGGGTGGCCATGAACTGCTCCGACCCGGAGATGACGGTGCGCAGCGCGGCCGGTGTCGTGCCGGCCTCCCGGTAGCCCGCCGCCACCTGGTGCAGGGCGGGTGCCGGGATGAACAGGCGCCGGACGCCCTGTGCGTCCAGGACGCCGTGCAGCCGTGCGAGGTCGAGCCGTTCGTCGTCGGTGATCAGGACGACCTCGCCGCCCACCAGCCAGGTCGAGAACATGTCCTGCACCGAGACGTCGAAGGCCAGTGACGCGAACTGCAGCGTCCGCGGCGGGTCGTCCGTGGTCATCCGGTAGTGGCCGGCCTGCCAGGCCAGCAGGTTGACCACGGCCCGGTGGGGCATGGCGATCCCCTTCGGCCCCCCGGTCGAGCCCGACGTGTACGTCACGTAGGCCACGTCCTGCGGGTCGAGGCCGCTGCCGGGGCCGGTCGGCTTGCCCGCCTCGGCGTGGATGCCGTCCAACGGCCAGACCTCGGCGGTGGTCGCGGGCAGCCGGTGTTGCGACCGCAGCGTCGTCAGCACGACCGGGGCGGCCACCTCGGACAGCACGGTGCCGATCCGGTCCGCCGGGTTGCGCTGGTCGATGGCCACGTAGGCGCCGCCGGCCTTGAGCACCCCCAGCACGGCCACGACCATCTCCAGGCCGCGTTCCAGGTACAGGGCGACGCGGACGTCGGGCCGCACGCCCGCCGCGCGCAGGCGGTGGGCCAGCAGGTTGGCGCTCGCGTCGAGCCCGGCGTAGGTCAGGGCGGTCTCGCCGAGGCGCACCGCGACCCGGTCCGGTGCGGCCACCACCTGCGCCTCGAACAGGTCGAGCAGCGTGGTGCCCGGCTCCGGCTGGACGGGTCCGGCGCTGCGGCCTGCGATCAGCGCGGCGCGCTCCTCGCCGGTCAGCAACGGGATGCGCGTCACCGGCACCTGCGCGCCCGCCGCGATCTCCGCGAGCAGCCGGTCGAGGTGCCTCGCCATCGCCGTGATCGTGCCGGCGGAGAACTCCCCCGCCGCGTAGTCGAACGTCAGCCGCCACACGTCACCCTCGCGGCGGGCGGTCAGGGCCAGCGGGTACCTGACGGCGGCCGGGTCGAGCGCGAGCCGCTCGGCCCGCACCCCCGGCAGTGCCAGGGCCGAGTCCTCGCCGGTGGCCTCGAACCACACCTCGAACAGGGAGTCGCGGCGGCCGCGGCGGCTCGGCCTGGCCACCTTGACCACCTCGTCGAACCCGAGCGCGCGGTGGGCGGCGGCCTCGCCCAGCGTGCCGTGCACCCGCTCGGCCAGGTCGCGGAACACCGGGTCGCCGGTGACGTCGAGGCGCAGCGCGAGGACGTGCTGGTGGCAGCCGATGTCGTCGGTGCCGTCGCGGTCCGGTGAGCTCGTGCCGACCATGATGTCGGTCTGCCTGCTGTAGCGGCGCAGCAACAACGCCCACACGGCCAGGAGTGCGCTGCTCGCCGGGCATCCGGCCTGGCGGGCCACCGCCGCCACGACCTCGGCGGGGACGTCGATGCCGTGGCTGGCCGCGCGGTCGCCGCTCTCCTGGCTCAGCCGCGGCAGGTCGAGCCCCACGGGGCACTCGGCCAGCCGGTCCTCCCAGTACCGCCGCGCCTCCTCGTGGTCACCGGGCTCCTCGTGCCCGCGTTCCGCGACCGGTGGCAGCGCCGGTGCCGCACCGGTCACCTCCGCCGCGTACAGCGCGGCGAGGTCGCGGGTCAGCAGGTGCTCGGACCACTGGTCGAAGGCGATCCGGTGGACCACGACAGCGAGGAGGTGGGTGTCCGGACCGCACCGCACCACGGCGGCCCGCAGGACCGGGCCGTCGGCGAGGTCGACCGGCTGCCGGGCGAACGCCCGCAGCACCTCGGCGGCCTCGTCCTCCGAGTCCACCACCTCGTGCGTGAGCGCGAAGTCCGCGGCGGGTTCGTCGACGACCTGCATCGGCGCACCGGCCACCTCGGCGAACCGCGTGCGCAGCGCCCGGTGCCGCGACCGCAGCGCGGAAAACGCTTTCCGCAGCGCCTCGACGTCGAGGGCCCCGTTCAGCCGCCAGCCGGCCGAGAAGCTGTGGGCGGGACTGCCCGGGTCCATCCGCGCGAGGAACCACAGTCCACGTTGGAACGTCGTGGCGGGTTCGGCCGCCACCTCACGTGATCGCCCGGTCATCGCTCACCCCAGACAGGCCGGTCCGATGTGCTCACGGCATCGTCATCGCGCCCGGAGGCACCCCACAAGTCCGGCACGCTCCCGACACCACCGTCCACCCGCCACCGTCCGGGGCTCATCCGACGCTCCCCTGCTCCTCGGCCAGCCGCGCGGCCACTTCCTCGTCCGACAGCGTGGCGACCATGGCGAGGACCTCGCGCAGGTCGTCCCTGGACGCCTGCTGCACCCGGCGTTCGCGGATGCGGTCGGCGAGGCGCTCCACCGTGGGGTCGGTCGTGAGCAGGTCCGCCAGCGGCAGCTCCACCCGCAGGGCCGACCTGATCCGGGTGACGACCCTGGTCGCGAGCAGCGAGTGCCCGCCGAGGTCGAAGAAGCTGTCCCGCACGCCGATGCGCGGGACGCCCAGGACCTCCGCCCAGATCTCGGCCAGCTGGCCCTCCAGGGCGTCTCTCGGCTCGACGTAGGCGGTCTCGGCGCTGCGTTCCAGGCTGACCGGCGGCAGCGCGGCCCGGTCGACCTTCTCGTTGGGCGACAACGGGATCGCGTCCAGCCACGTGAACACGGCCGGCACCATGTGCTTGGGCAGGGTCTCACCGAGGACCGCGCGCAGCTGCTCGGTGGCAGGGCGTTCGGCCTTCGCGACGAGGTAGGCCGCGAGGAACCGGTCGCCGTACTGGTCGGGCACCGCGACGACGACGGCGTCGGCGACGCCCTCGCACTCCCGCAGCACCACCTCGATCTCGCCCAGCTCCACCCGCTGGCCGTGCACCTTCACCTGGAAGTCGTTGCGCCCCCAGTACTCCAGCAGCCCGCCGTCGGTCCACCGCGCGCGGTCGCCCGTCGCGTACAGCCGCTCGCCGTCGCCGAACGGGCTCGGCACGTACCGCGCCGCCGTCAGGTCCGGCCGGCCCTCGTAGCCGTGCCCGACCTGCACGCCGCCGACGTACAGCTCACCCACCATGCCCTGCGGCACCGGCGACATCGACCGGTCGAGCACGAACAGCGTGACGCCCGCCAGCGGACGGCCCAGCGGCACGCGCGCGCCGAACGGTCCGGTGGCCTCGTGCGTGATCACCTCGACCGCAGCCTCGGCGGGCCCGTAGGTGTTCAGGAGCCGCACACCGGGGAACGTGCGGAGGAAGTCGGTGGCCAGCGCGGTGGGCAGCTCCTCGCCGCAGGACACCACCAGCCGCAGCGCCGGGTGCCCGCCGGGGTGCTCGTGCTCCAGGAACGGCCGCAGCATCGACGGGACGAAGTTGGACATCGTCACGCCGTGGCGGTCGAAGACCTCGTGCAGGTGCGCCGCGTCGCGGTGCCCGCCCGGCTGGACCAGCACCAGCCGCGCCCCGTGCAGCAGCGGCCACACCAGCTCGGGCACCGAGACGTCGAACCCGATCGGGGTCTTGGTCGCCAGCACCTGGCTGGAGTCCAGTCCGAGCCGGTGCCGGTAGGACTCCAGCCGGTTCACCAGTGCGCCGTGGGTGTTGGTGGCGCCCTTGGGCTTCCCGGTCGAGCCGGACGTGAACAGCACGTACGCCACGTCGAGCGGGCCGATCACCACCCCGGGCGGGGTGGTGGGCCGTGCGGCCACCTCGGCACTCACCGCCGGGTCGTCCAGGCACACCGAGCGGATGTCCGGCGGCACCACCTTCCGCGCCGCCGAGGAGGTCAGCACGACGGCCGGGCGGGCGTCGGCGATCATGCCCGCCAGCCGCTCGGCCGGGCTGTCCGGGTCCAGGGGCAGGTAGACGCCCCCGGCCTTCCAGATGGCCCACACCCCGATCACGAGGTGCTGCCCGCGTTCGAGGCAGACGCCGACGCGGGAACCGCGCCCGACGCCGTGGTCGCCCAGCCACCGGGCCAGCTGGTTCGCGCGCCGCTCCACGTCCAGGAACGACAGCTGGTCACCGCCGTCCTCGACGACGGCGATCCCGTCGCCCCACCGGTCCACCACCGCCTCGAACCAGCTGACGGCCGTGTCGAACTCGGGCCGCAACGGACCGCCGTCGCCCAGCGAGGTGGTGCGGGACAACGCCGCAGCCGACATGACCGGCAGTCGTGACACGGGCTGCCCGGCGTCGGCGGTCCCGGCGCGCAGCAGCTCCACCAGTGCCTCTCCGAGGCCGGTCGCGGTCAGCTCGCCCAGCACGTCGGTGGAGTACTCCAGCCGGCCGCTCAGGTCACCGCCGGGGGCCGCCGCCAGCTCGATCCGCACGTCGAACTGCGCCGTCCCGGTGTGCAGCTGGGAGATCCGGCCCGCCGGGACCACCGGCGGCAGCTCCTCCCGCAGCACGAGCATGGTGCGCACGATCGACAGCCGGTCGGAGAAGTCCTGGTCTTGGCGGGCAGCGCGGACGATCTGGTCGAACGGCAGGTCCTGGTGCGCGTAGGCGGCCAGGCACGTCTCGCGGACGCGGCCGAGCAGCTCCCGGAACGTCGGCTCGCCGCCCAGGTCCACGCGCAGCGGCACGGTGTTGGCGAAGAAACCGACGACCCCGGCCAGTTCGGGGCGCGAGCGACCGGCGGTGACCGTGCCGATGACCACGTCCTTCTGGTCAGCCCACCGCGACAGCACCGCCGCCCAGGCTGCGGCGAGCACCATGAACGGCGTCACCTGCTCGGCGGCGGCCAGCTGCCGCACCTGTGCCATCAGCCCGGCGGGAACGATGAGGGGCAGCGCGCTGCCCTCGAACGAGCGGTCGGCACCCGCCGCGGCGTCGGACGGCAGCTCCAGCGGCACGGCACCGGCCAGTCGTTCCCGCCAGTGCGCCACCTGCCCGGCCACCGCGTCACCTGAGACCTGGTCCCGTTGCCAGGCCGCGAAGTCCGCGTACCGGACCGGCAGCTCCGGCAACGCCGACGGGCCGGCGGCGAGGAGGGTGTTCAGCTCGCGCGCCAGAACGCCGGCTGACTCGCCGTCGGCGACCGTGTGGTGCACGCAGAGCACGAGCACCCACCGCCCGTTCGCGGTGACCTGGACCACCGTCGCCCGCACCAACGGGGGTGCGGCGAGGTCGAACTCCTCCTCGGCCACCCGCCGGCACTCCTCGTCGAGCGCCGTCTCGTCCGGCACCTGCCGGACCGCCACGTCGAACTCGACGTCGGCGTGCACGACCTGTTCCAGGCGGCCTTCCGACGTCAGGCGGAACCCGGTGCGCAGGGCGTCGTGCCGGGCCACGAGTGCACGCAGCGCGGAACGCACGGCCTCGACATCGGGTTCGTCGTCCCAGTCGACCCGGCCGGCGATGTGGTACGCGGCCCCGGCGCCGATCTGGTCGAGCAGCCACAGGCGCTCCTGCCCGAACGACGCCGGTGCCACCACGCCGTCGGCGAGCCGGGGAACGGGGACGTTCTCCCGCAGGCCGCGGGACGCGGAGGCGACCGCCGCGGGGGTCGCCTCGCTCAGCAGCCACTCCAGCTCGACATCGGTGTCGTGGCCGGACAACAGCGCGGACCGCAGCCGGATCGCGCGCAGTGAGTCCAGTCCCTGGCCGACGAGCGGGCGGTCGGGGTCCAGCGCCGCGTGGTCGAGCTGGAGCGCCTCGGCGACGAGCCGGGTGATCGGGTCCGCGGTGCCGGGCGCGGGCTCGCTCGGCTGGGCCGGTCCGGCGGGTTCCGCGGCGAGGGCCGCCAGCGTCCCGGCGAGGTACTGCTCGCGGCACGCGGTCCGGCGGACCTTGCCGCTGGAGGTCCTGGGCACCGAACCCGGTCGCACCAGCACCACATCGGCCAGTTCGAGCAGGTGGTCGCGGGTGACGGCCTCGCGCACCGCGCGGATCAGCGCCGCCACCTCGGCCGGCTGGTCGGTCGTGAACCCCCTGGCCACCTCGTGCACCAGGACGACGCGTTCGGTCTCGCCGTCGTCCACGGCGAACGCGGCAGCCCGGCCGGCGGCCAGACCGGGACCGGCGGTGGCGGCGGACTGCTCGATGTCGGCCGGGTAGTGGTTGGCGCCCCGGATGACGATCAGCTCCTTGAGCCGCCCGGTCACGAACAGCTCGCCGTCACGCCGGAACCCGAGGTCGCCGGTGCGCAGCCAGTCCCGGTCGGACCCGTCGAGGCGGGCGCGGAAGACGCGCTGCGTCTCGTCCTCGTTGGCCCAGTAGCCCGCGCCGACCGTGGGACCGCTGACCCAGATCTCACCGACCTCACCGGCCGCGCGTTCCCGGCCGGTGGCCGGGTCCACCACGGCGACGAGATCCGTGCCCCTGGCGGTGCCGCAGCCCACCAGCGTCGCCCCGGACCCGGCCGGCACGACGCTGCCCCTGGCCAGTTCGGCGCGGTCCACGGTGAGCTCCACCGGCAGCACCGACGCGGCGGCACCGGCCACGAACAGCGTCGCCTCCGCGAGGCCGTAGCAGGGCAGGAACGCCTCCGCGCGGAAGCCGGCCGGCCCGAAGCGCTCGGCGAACGCGCGCAACGTCGGGGCGCGCACCGGTTCCGCGCCGACCAGGGCCAGCCGCCAGGCGCTCAGGTCGAGCCCGGCCAGGTCCTCGTCGCTGACCCGGCGCACGCACTCCGCGTACGCGAAGTCCGGTGCGGCACTGGCCGAGGCGCCGAACTCGCTGATGGCGCGCAACCACCGGACGGGGTGGTGCAGGAAGGCCATGGGGGACATGAGCATGCCCGGGAATCCACTGTGGAGCGGCTGCAGGATTCCGCCGATCAGGCCCATGTCGTGGTAGGGCGGCAACCAGCTGACGCTGCGGGTGTGCTCGTCCGGTTCGAGCACGCCGGAGATCACCGCCGAGTTGTGCAGCAGGTTGCCGTGGCTCAGCAGCACGCCCTTCGGCGTCGCCGTGGAGCCCGAGGTGTACTGGAGGAAGGCGACGGTGTCCGGGGTGAGCGCGGGCCTGGACCAGCCCGCCGGCTCGCCGGTGGGCACCAGCCAGCGCAGCGGCAGGTCGCCCAGGCGCTCCCGCACCGCGGGCAGGATCGCCTCGTCGGTCGTGGCGACGGTCGCGGCGCAGTCCTCGGCCACGGCGAGCACCCGCGCGATGCCCGCGCGGTTGGTCGGCGGGTACACGGGGACCGCGACCGCCCCGGCGTACAGGCAGCCGAAGAAGGCGGTGACGTAGCTCGCGCCGGGCGGGTGCAGCAGCATCACCCGGTCGCCGGGTGCCACCCCGGCGGACTGCAGCGCGGCGGCGGCGCCCCGCGCGGCGGCGTCCAGTTCGCGGTAGGTCAGCGCGAGCTCGGAGCCGTCGCCGTCGGTGAACACGTAGCCGACGGCGTCCGGTCGCCCGGTCGCCCGCGCGAGCAGCAGCTCGACGAGATCTGCGGGGTCACTCAGCCCCATGGTCGCTCCTGTCGTCATCCGCCCGGAACCGCGCGCGGTCCAGCTTGGGAATGGATCTCGTGGGCCTGGCCGGGGTCGCCTTCTCCACCAGGGCCGCCACGTTCGCGACGGTGCCCGCTTCGAAGAAGTCGACGAGCTCCAGCTCCACGTGGCAGGCCGCGTGGATCCGGTGCAGGATCCGCACGGCGAGCAGCGAATGTCCGCCGAGGTCGAAGAAGTCGTCGTGCACGCCGAAGTCGTCGGCGTCCAGCAGCTCCGCCCAGATGCCCGCGACCACGCGCTCGGTCTCGGTGCGGGTGGCGACCTTCTCCTGACGCGGCTCGACCGGGTGTTCCACCGCCCGCCGCGGCTCGTCGTCCACGGCGGGTGCCAGGAACTCCAGTGCTCCCGCCGCGGTGCGCCGGGCCCGCAGCCCGGTCGCGTACAACCGGGTGCCCGACCCGGTCGGGTCCGGCACGAACCGCTCGGCCGTGCGGCCGGGACGTCCCGCGAACCCCTCGCCCGCCTCGGCCGCGCTGACGAACACCTGGCCGACCACACCCGCTGGCACCTCGGTCAGCGACCGGTCGAGCAGGTGCATGCGACCGACCTGGGCGTGCCGTTCCGCCGGGGCCAGCGGCAGTCTCCACACCGGACACCCGGCGTCGGCCACGCCGGCGCGCAGCACCTCGGTCAGCGCGCCCACCAGCCGCCGGACCGAGGACTCCGCCAGCACGTCCGCGGCGAACTCCACGAACCCGGTCAGCCCGCCGTCGGCCGCCGGGGACAGCTCGATCTCCAGCTCGAACTTGGCGGTGCCGGTGTGCACCGGGACCACGTCCATGCTGATCCCGGGCAGCTGCGCCGTGGCGGGCGGGGTGTTGTGCAGCACCAGCAGGTGCCGCACGACCGGCGAGCGGCCCGTGGCGTCCCTGTCCGGCCGGACCACCTTGACGAGCTGGTCGAACGGCAGGTCCTGGTGCGCGTAGGCGTCGAGGCACGTCCGGCGCACCCGGCCGAGCAGCTCCCGGAACGTCAGCGGGGCCCGCACGTCCACCCGCAGCGCCAGCGTGTTCACGAAGAACCCGACGAGCCCTTCGAGCTCCGTCCTGGTGCGCGCGGCGATGGCGGTGCCCCACACCACGTCCGAGCGGTCCGCCCACCGCGACAGCACGACCGCCCAGGCCGTGGCCAGCACCATGTAGAGCGTGGCGCCCTCGGCCTCACCGAGCCGCCGCATGCCGTCCACGAGGTCCGCGGGCAGCGACATCGGCACGTCTCCGCCGGAGAACGGCCGTCCTGGGCCGGACGTGACGTCGGCCGGCAGAGCGAAGGGCCGCACACCGGCGAGCTGCTCGCGCCAGTACTCGACCTGCCCGGCGAGCGCGTCACCGGACACGTGGTCGCGGTGCCAGGCGGCGAAGTCCGCGTACCGGATCGGCAGCGGCCGCAGCACCGGGAGCTGTCCGCCGCGCAGCGCGCCGTACACGACGGCGAACTCCTCCGCGAGGACGCCGAGGGACCAGCCGTCCACGACGATGTGGTGCACGCACAGCACCAGGTACCACTCGGCCGGTCCTACCCGGAACAGCGCCGGCCGCAGCAGGCTCGGCCCGGCGAGGTCGAAGGGCCGGCGGCAGGTGCGGCCGACCTCGTCCCACAGCTCGTCCGCGGTCACCTCGCGGACCGGCAGCTCGACCGGGACTGCCTCTGGCGGGTGCACGACCTGGACGACAGCGCCGTCGGTGTCGACCTCAAGGCCCGTGCGCAGGGCCTCGTGCCGGTCGACCAGCCGGCGCACCGTCTCCCGCAGCACGGCGAGGTCGAGCTCGCCGTGCATCCTGAGCGCACCGGCCACGACGTAGAGCGGGCTGCCGGGGTTCATCCGCTCGAAGAAGAAAAGCCGTTCCTGGGCAGGGGATGCCGGGCTCCGCGTCTCCCCGGCGGGGCGGCGCGGGATCGGTGCGGGCGCCGCGCCGACACCCGCCTCGTCCAGTCGCCGCTGGAGCAGTCGCAGCTGGTCAGCCGAGAGTGGTCCTGGAGCCAAAACGCCGGCACCTCCCCTGTGGTGGCGACGAACGCCGCAGCCGAGCAGTCACGTCATCACGTTTGCCCTGCCCGGCACCGCCAACAAGTCGGTGAGTCCCCCGACAGTGCACGGCGTCACCGCCCGCCGAGCGACTCCTCGACCACGCGCAGCACCCGGTCGGCGGAGGTCAGGAGGTACATGTGCTCACCGGGCAGCTCCCGCAGCGTGAACCCGCGGCTGGTCGCCTTTTCCCACTCGCTGGCCAGCTCGGCGGACACCAGGGCGTCGTGCTCGCCCCGCACCGCGGTGATCGGTGCCGCGAGCGGCACGTCGGTGCTGGGCCGGTAGTCCTCGTGCATCTCCACGTCCGCCCGCAACGTCGGCAGCACCATGCGGCGCACGTCGGGGTTGCCGAGCGCGTCGTCGCGGTGCCCGGCGAGCTCGGCGACCCGGTCGGCGAACTCGTCGTCGGGCAACCCGGTCGCCCGCCGCGTGCGCTGCGTCCACGGTCCCGGTGAGCCGCTGACGACCAGGCTCACGACCTCGGCGGGCGTGGTGTCCGCGAGCAGGTGGGCCAGCTCGTAGGCCAGGACGGCGCCCAGGCTGTGGCCGAAGAGCGCGACCGGGCCGCCGCCCCCGACGTCGGCCAGCACGTCGGGCAGCACACCGCGCGCCGCCACGTGGACGTCGCGGTACGGCTCCTGCCTGACCAGCCGCTCGCGGCCGGGCAGCCGCACCGGGACGATCTCCAGGCCGGCCGGGGCCACCGCGCGCCACTGCCGGAAGAACGCGCTGCCGCTGCCGGCGAACGGCAGGCACACCAGCGGAATGCTGCTCATCAGGTCCTCGTTCCGTTCTGCACCTCGGTGCGCGCCTGCTCGTCGGACAGGGCGCTCACCTCGACGACGAGCTCGGCGACCGCGTCCACGTCGATGCCTTCGGTCGCGCCGAGCTGGCGCATGTAGGCGGCGAGCGCGCGCACCGTCCGCGCCGCGAGGAAGCCGGGGATGTCCAGCTTGATGCGGA
Source organism: Lentzea sp. NPDC037011 (assembly GCF_055607425.1). NCBI lineage: Bacteria > Bacillati > Actinomycetota > Actinomycetes > Pseudonocardiales > Pseudonocardiaceae > Lentzea > Lentzea sp. NPDC037011. The sequence continues at coordinate 379,720 of NZ_JBVJRT010000004.1, forward strand.
ACAGCTCCCTGATCCGCGACACCGCCTGGGTGGCCAGCAGGGAGTGACCGCCCAGCTCGAAGAAGTCGTCCACCGCGCCGATCCGCGGTGCCGCGAGCAGTCCCGACCACAGGTCGGCGAGCACCTGCTCCAGGTTCCCCTCGGGCGGGGTGTAGTCGCTCCGCGCGGCGCCCGCACCGGGCACCGGCAGCGCCGCGCGGTTCAGCTTCCCGCTGGGCAGCAGGGGAAGCCGGTCGAGCACGACGTAGGCCGACGGCACCATGTGGTCCGGCAGGCGTTCGGAGAGGTAGTCGCGCAACGCGTTCGCCTCCGGCCGCTCATCACCGCGCGGCGTCACGTAGGCCGCGAGCCTCCGCTCGCCGACGGAGTCGGTGTAGGCCAGCACCACCGGCTCGTTCACCCCGGGGTGGCCGGCGAGCGCGTTCTCGATCTCCCCCAGCTCGATCCGGAACCCGCGGATCTTCACCTGGAGGTCCAGCCGGCCGAGGAAGTCGAGGTCCCCGTTGGGGAGGAACCGCGCGTGGTCGCCGGTGCCGTACATCCGGCCGCCCGGCTCCGGGCTGAACGGGTCGGGAACGAACCGCTCGGCGGTCAGCCCCGGCCGCCGCCAGTACCCGCGGCCGGGACCGGCTCCGCCGACGAACAGCTCCCCCGCCACCCCGACCGGGACCGGTTCGCCGTGCTCGTCGAGGACGTAGAGCCGGTGGTTGGGCAACGGCCTGCCCCAGGGCACACCGGCCGGACTGCGCCCGGTCACCGGGTGGGACGTGCTGCAGTAGGACACCTCGGTCATGCCCGCGAGGTTGAGCAGGCGCACACCGGGGACGAGCTCGGCCAGCCGGGCGGGCAGCGCGGGCGGCATCCGGTCACCGCCCAGACCGACCGCCCGCAACACGACACCGGGCATGCCGCCGCGCCCGTAGGTGTGGTTGACCAGCATGTCCAGCAACGCCGGCGCCGAGCTCCACGCGGTCACCCGCTGCCGCTGCAACAGCTCCAGCAGCTGCTCCGGGTCGGTGGTCTCGATGTCACCGGGCACGACGATCGTCGCGCCCGCGGCCAGCGTGCCGAAGACCTCGTAGACGGACATGTCGTAGTTCAGCGAGGAGATCGCCAGCATCCGGTCAGCGGGCTGGAGCCCGTAGGCCCCGTTGACGCCGTGCAGGGTGTTGGCCACCCGGCCGTGCTCGTTCGCCGAACCCTTGGGGCGGCCGGTGGAGCCCGAGGTGTAGATGACGTAGGCGAGGTTCGCCTCGGTGACGACGGGCTCGGGTCGTTCCCGCGACAGCTCCTCGATGCGGGTGGCCTCGGTGTCGAGGCACACCAGCCGGGGTCCGGCGGTGTCGTCGCCGACCCGCATGCGGTCGGGGTCGGCCACCGAGGAGTGGGTGAGCACGAGCTCCGCCCGGGCGTCCTCGGCCATGTAGGCGACCCGCTGGCGGGGGTAGAACGGGTCGAGGGGCACGTAGCCCGCACCGGCCTTCAGGATGCCGAGCACCGCGACGATCATCAGCTCCGAGCGCGGCAGGGAGACGCCGACCAGCTGCTCCGGTCCGACGCCCTCGGCGCGCAGGAACCGGGCGAGCTGGTTCGCCCGCTCGTCCAGCTCGCGGTAGGACAGCGTCCGGTCGCCGAAGACCACCGCTGGAGCGTCGGGCGCGCGGTCGGCCTGCTGCTCGAAGAGCCCGTGCAGGGTGCCCGCGGTCCGCGCCGGTGCCGCCGAGCCGCCACCGCTGAACTCCGCCACCACGCGGGCGCGTTCCTGCTCGGTGGCGATCGGCAACCGCGAGATCCGGGTGTCCGGAGCGCGCAGCCCGGCCGCCAGCAGCAGGTCGAACGCCGTCATCATGCGCCGCACGGTGCCGGCCTCGAACAGGTCGAGGCTGAACTCGGCGCGACCGGCGATGCCGCCGTCCGCGTCCGGCACGAGGTCGAGGGACAGGTCGAACTTGGTCGACTCGGTGTGCAGGTCCAGCACCTCCACCCGGACGCCGGGCAGCTCCAGCGCGGACATCGGCACGTTCCGCAGCACCAGCAGCGTCTGCACCAGGGGGACGGTGCCCGCGGACCGGTCGGCGACGGTCTCGGCGACCATCCGCTCGAACGGCAGGTCCTGGTTGGCGTACGCGGCGAGGCAGATCTCGCGGGCCGTGCGGACCAGTTCGCGGAAGGTCGGGTCCCCGGACGTGTCCACGCGCAGCGGCAGGGTGTTCACGAAGAACCCGACCAGCGGCTCGACGTCCACGTGCACGCGGTTGGCCACCGGGGAGCCGATGATCATCTCCGGCTGGCCGCTCCACCGCCGCAGCAGCAGGGCGTACGCGGCGAGCAGCACCATGTACTGGGTGGCCTGCTCGGTCTCGGCCAGCCGGTCCACGGCGCGGACGGTGTCCGCGGTCAGGTGCAGGGGGACCGAGGCGCCGTGCGAGGTCCGTTGTGCGGGACGGGGTTTGTCCGCGGGCAGCTCCAGGACGGGTGCCCCCGCGAGGAGGTCCCGCCAGTACTCCAGCTGACCGGCGCCGGGCCGGTTGCGCTGCCAGACCGCGAAGTCCGCGTACTGCACGGCCAGCTCCGGCAGCGGCGACGGCTCGCCGGCCGCGAACGCCCGGTAGAGCGTCGTCAGCTCGTGCTGCAGGACGCCGAGCGACCAGCCGTCGGACACGATGTGGTGCAGGCTCAGCAGCAGCACGTGCTCGTCGTCGGCGACCCGCAGGACGCTGGCCCTGATCAGCGGTCCGCGCGCGAGGTCGAACGGCAGCCGGACCTCCTGCTGGTAGCGCTCGCGCACCTCGGCTTCCGCGGCCTCCCCGCCCAGCTCCACCAGGGGGATGCTCAGCGGTTCGGCGGGCAGCACCACCTGGTGCGGCAGGCCGTCCCGTTCGACGAACACCGTCCGCAGCACCTCGTGCCTGCGCACGATCTCGTCGAGCGACCGGCGCAGTGCGCCGACGTCCAGCCGTCCGGTGAACCGCACCGCCGCCGGCACGACGTAGGCCACGGACCCGGGATCGGCCTGGTCGAGGTACCACAGCCGTTCCTGCGCGAACGAGCACGGCAGCGGGTCACCGGTTCGCGGGATCACCGGGATGCCCGCCGCCGACGCGGCCCTGCGCGCCAGCTCCGCACCGACCAGCAACCGCTTCTCCGGTGACAGGCCGCGCAGCACCTCCTCCAGGTCGATGTCCGCCGCGTCGTACTCGCCCACCACATCTGCCATTCACGCAGGATCGGGTTCGCGCGACCCTTCCGGGAAGACGGGGATTCTCCCGACTGCCGGGGTCAGAGCGCCGCGGCGACGGCGGCCATCCGGTCCACTGTGGCCAGTTGGTCCGCCAGCAGCGCGGTCGTCCGCCCGGCCAGCGCCCTGCCCGCGGTGGCCGGGTCGTCGCGGCCGGTGGCGACCATGATGCGGACGGCGGACCAGTGGTGGGCGATCCGGTCGACCTCGCGGGCGAGCGTGAGCAGCGGTCGCTCACCGAGCCGGCGACCGGCCGCGGCGAGGTAGTCGCCGTGCAGGCCGGTCACCGCGAGGGCGACACCGGCCACGACGAACACCTCGTCCACGACGGACGCGTCACCGCCGGACAGACGTGCGGCCGCCTCGCGCAGGAAGCGTTCCTGGCCGGGCAGACCGCGGTGGTCCGACGACCCGTCGTCCACGCCTCGCAGGCCCTCCAGGTTCGCCGTCATGATCTCGCGGAGGCGCTCGCGGGACGCGGGACCGGTGTGGCCGCTGACGGTCACGTCCAGCCAGCGGTTGCCGATCGGGTTGGCGGTGAAGAACATGTCGCGGCTGTGCCGGACCGGGTTGGCCGAGTCACGTGCCGCGGTCAGCTCCTCGATCCGGATCTCCCCCAGGAACCTGGGCGGCACCGGGTCGCACACCGACACCGTGCCGCGCTCCTCGTCGAAGCCGTGCACCACGAGCAGGTGGTTGGTGTGGACGTCCTGGTAGGCCGGGCGGAACGGGAGGAAGTAGTTGTCCGCGGCCACCGCGACCGGTGTGCCCGCCAGCACCCTGGCCCGCACCTCGTCCCAGCCCTGCTCGGGCGAGGACGGTGCGTGCCAGGTGGACGTCACGTCGTGGAACGGCGCGAGGCTCGCGAACAACGACCGCTGCCCGCAGGGGAAGTAGTACTCCTCGCGGCGCATGTCACCCGCGGTGTAGTCGAACCCCCAGGCCGCGCCCAGCAGGTCCAGCGGGTCCGCGCCGTGGAAGCCCAGCAGCACGCCCGCGGTGGCGTGCAGGCAATGACCGAGGTCGTGGCGCCAGTGCGCGATGCCCGGCAACGAGGCTTTCATCCGACCGCCTGCAGGGTGAGGGCGAAGACGTGCAACGCGGGGTTGTCCGGCAGGACGAGCGCGACGACGCCCGACGGGACCGTCAGCGGGACGCGCTGGGCCCAGATGGCGGGCGACGTCGTGCGCTGCACGTGCCGGGGGTAGTGCATGTGCCGGCAGCGGAACGCGAGCACCTCGCCGAAGCGGGGTTCGGTCTGCGGCCAGAAGTCCGACATCCGCAGCCACTGGCCGCGCACCGAGCCGTCCGCGTAGTGGACCTCGACGAGGTCCTCGGTCCGGCGTTCCGCGGCACCGAGCACGTGCACCCAGTCCCAGTCGCCGGCGGGGACGTCGACGCGCTGGCCGCGGCAGCGGACGTTGTCCGCACCCGCGACCGGGAACAGGAACGGCACCTCGCCGACCACCGCCGTGCCACCGGCGGGTGGGAGCTCGGCCGCGGGGAAGGTGTTGCCCCAGATGTTGAAGCCGCCGCCGTCGAGCCTGTCCTCGCCGGTCAGCCCGGTGTTGTTCAGGTGCGGTGCAAGGGAAAGCGGTCGCATCATGACAGGGCCGTCCCCAGCAGGCGGACGCCCGGCAGCACCGGCAGTTCCACGGCGAGCAGCTCGGCGCGCCGGGGCATCCCGATGCGGGCGACCGGCGTGCCGGGCAGCGAGCGCAGGAACTCGGGGTCGACGGCGTCGCGGTAGTGCAGCCACACCGCGGCCTCCCCGACCGGTGCCGACAGGTGGAGGTGCACCCAGTCGTACCGGCCGGGTCCGACCTCGACCAGCCTGCCGTCGAGCGGCAGGTCGCACGGGCTGAACGTGAGCTGTGCGGCGGTCATGCCGGGTTCACGTCGACGAGGAGCATGTCCCGCACGGTGCGCCCACCGGCCGGGTCGAGGATCGAGATCGGCGACGCCTCGTGCCAGATGGCCGTGTCGTCGACCAGCACCGACTCCAGCGGGTCGCGCAGGGTGAAGCGGACCTCCGGCAGACCGTCCCGGTAGATCGTCGACTCCCCGCCCGCACTGTTCTCCCTGCGCACCAGGTGCATGCCGACGAACGAGTGCCCGTCGCGGTGCCGTCCCTCCGGCGTGGGCAGGCCGGGTTCACCCGGCACGGCCACGATCCGGATCATGTGCAGGCCCACCGTCCACTCCGGACAAGACCGGACCAGAGCCGCGAGGGCGAGGTCGGTCGAGATCAGGTCGTGCAGGCACGGATTGGTGAGGAAAGCGGGCTCGATCGGGGCGAACAGGCGCTCGTTCGACCGCCACATCGGGATGCTGTCCTGGCGGAACGCCCGGTGCGGCAACGGGGTCAGCTCGAAGCCCTCGCCCACCGGCGCTGCCGCGAGCCGGCCGTACCGGCGGTACCGGTAGCTGCCGCCGTCGACCAGCGCGTCGTCCCGGATCAGGTCCTCCCAGCCGGCGCGGAACTCGGCGAACTCGGCGCCGCCGGTGTCGACCGGGAAGTCCGTGCCGGACAGGCGGACGAAGCCCTCGGCGGCCAGGCCCGCGACGAGCTCCGCCGTGGCCGGCCCGGTTGTGCGAACGTTCTCGGGCACTGGCCCTCCTCAGTGGTCGACCCGGATGCGGGCGCGGTGGGACTCGTCGGACGGTGCTGCCGGGTACCTCGCTGCCGCCGGCGGCGCTGGGGACGTCACAGCGACGGCACCTCCACGGCCGCCAGCACGTCGGCGCGCAGCTGGGCGAGCACCACGTCGGGGAGGTCGCGGGGGAAGAAGTGGCCGCCGTCGAAGGTGTGGACGCGCGCGTCGCCCTCGGTCTCCGCCAGCCACGCGTCCGCTTCGTCGTCGCCCACCAGCGGGTCCGCCGCGCCGCGGTACACCCGCAGCGGGCAGCGCAGCGGTGGCAGCGGTTCCGGTTCGAAGGTGTTGACCAGCGTGAGGTCCGCGCGCAGCATCGGCAGGAAGTACTCGAGGAACAGCGGGTCGAGCGCGGTCTGCGCCGGGAGGCCCTCGGAGCGGGTGATCAGCTCGTGCAGGCCCTCATCCGTGGTCTCGCTGTACCACCGCGGTGAACGCAGGCGGGTCGGCGCCGCGGCCGCTGCCACGACCAGGCCCCGCGGTTCCCGCGGCAGCCTGCGGCAGAGCTCCCAGCCGACGATGCCGCCCATGCTGTGGCCGAACACCACCAGCGGCAGGTCGTCGAGCCGCCCGAGCTCGGCGACCAGGACCGGTACCAGGGCGCCCATGTCCGTCAGCGGTGGCTGCAGGCTCCGCGCGCCGCGGCCGGGCAGCTCCACCGCGACGACCTCGACCTCGGGGCCCAGGACCGCGGGCCACCGGTGGTAGAGCTGAGCGGACCCGCCACCGGGCGGTAAGCACACCAACCTCGCCTTTGCCCGCCCAGGTGGCGAGAAGCGCTGCAGCCATTCCGTCACGTGTCGAGGTTCATCCGGTCCGGATGTCCGGACAAGTCGGTGACGTTCCCGACAGGCCCGGTGTTACAGGTCGAACTCCCCCGGCGCGAGGCTGCGGGCCAGGCAGAACTCGTTGCCCTCCGGGTCGGCCAGCACGACCCAGGAGCGGCCGTCGCCCTGGCCGACATCCACAGTGGACGCACCGAGCGCGAGCAGCCGGTCCAGCTCGGTCCGCTGGTCGCTGTCGATCGGGGTGATCTCGAAGTGCACCCTGTTCTTGCCGCCGTCCTTGCCCTCGGGCACCTGGACGAAGGACATGCTCGGCACGGCGGGCGCGCGGCGCAGGTCAGCGAGCCGTTCCGCGTCCGGCGCCTCGGGGTCGGGGCCGATCTCGACCACGGTGCCGTTCTTGTCCTCGTAGACGACGTAACCCAGGACGCCGCACCAGAACTGGGCCAGCCGCCGCGGGTCCACGCTGTCGATCGTCGTCCATTCCAGCCTGCTCGTCATGTACAACGCCCTTGTCCGTCGATGTCCTTTGAGCTCGAACACTGTCCCACAGGGCTCAGGCCGGCTTCAGGGTGAGGTGCTGCCGTGCCGCCGCCGTCACGGCGTCGCGGCTGAACGGCCACGCGGTGGTCTCCCCGCGCTGCCACAGCGGCAGCTGGTCGTCGTAGTGGTCGTCGAACGCGTGGCCGGAGGCGCCGGTGAGGTTGACCCACCGGGAGGCGTCCAGGTCGGCCCAGTCCACGACCATCCGCATGGACGGCACCCAGTTCACCTGGTAGGTCTTCTTCGCGTTCCAGCCGGTCGCGTTCACCGTGGCGGGTCCGCCCGCGACACCGCCCGGTTCGCGGTTGAGCAGCCACTGGACCGGCGCGGGGCCGGTGCCCAGCGTCTGGTTGCGCACCGTCAGCTGGTGCAGGTCGCCCCACCTCCACGCGGCCGGGTCGGCGCCGAGCCGGTCGCGCAGCTCGGCGTTCGCGTCGTCCATGGCCGCGCGCAGCACGGCGTCCCGGCCGGTGAGGGCGCGCTTGGCGTTGTGCCAGAAGTCGTCGTCGGGGCGGTTCAGCAGGTCGCGGACGACCTCGAACCACTGGCCGCCGCCGTCCACGTCGACCTTGGGCGCGCCGTTGGTGAGCTTGTCCACGAACATCAGCTGCAGCAGGTTGCGCCAGACGGCGTTGAAGTAGGCGGCCGCGGCGGAGTCGGCGGGCTGGGTGAAGTCCCAGCCGCGCAACAGGTCCCGCGCCTTCGCCGTGTCACCCTCGACGGGCACCCGCAACAGGTGCGGGGTCAGGTTCGCGGCATTGGCGTTGCGGGTGTCGAGCTGGATCCGCTGCATCGCGGCCGCGTCCAGCTTGCCGCCCTGCTTGATCAGGTCGGTGATCCGCTGGCTGCGGTTGCCGTCACCCCAGTCCTTGGTGATCAGGTGCGGGTAGGACGGGTCGGTCACGGCGTTGTTGGCGTTCACGAAGTACCCGCCCGCGGGGTCGAGCGCGCTGGGCAGCTGCTCGAACGGCAGGTACCCGGCCCACTCGGTCGCGCTGGTCCAGCCGGGCACCGGGAACCGCCCGTCGCCCTGCTTGCGGACCGGGATGAGACCGGGCACCTGGTAGCCGATGTGGCCCGCACGGTCGGCGTAGAGCATGTTCTGCGCCGGTGCCGCGAACAGCGACGCGGCCTCGCGGAACGAGGTCCAGTCGCGGGCGAGCGCCAGCTGGAACACCGCGTCCAGGGTCCTGGCCGGTTGCAGCGCGGTCCATTTGATCGCGACGGCGTGCTCACCGGCCTCGACGCCGGGCACCCTGCCCTGCGCGCCGGCGTTCTTCAGCCGGTCCACCACGTCGGACAGCAACGGGCCGTGGCCGGTGGACCGGACCGTGATCGTCCGTGGTTGGGCGCCCGCGACCTTGATGACCTCCTGCCTGGTCTCCAGGGGCTTCTGCACGCCGTCGTACTCGTAGGTCGAGCCGGTGACGCGTTCCAGGTACAGGTCCGTGACCGCGGGGTCGAGGTTCGTCAGCCCCCACGAGACGTCCCGGTTGTGGCCGATGACCACACCGGGCATGCCGGAGAACGTGAAGCCGCTGACGTCGAACGGGCACTCCTGACCGACCGAACGGCAGTGCAGGCCCATCTGGTACCAGATGCTCGGCATCGCCGGTCCGAGGTGGGGATCGTTGGCCAGCAGCGGTTTGCCGGACTTGGTGAGCTTGCCCGACACCACCCAGGCGTTGGACCCGATGCCCTGGCCGCGCGGCCCGAGGACGCCGTCGAGCGAGCTCGCGGCGTCGGCCGCGTTGTCCAGCGCCGCCGTGAAGGCCGCCTTCTCGGCACGTCCGGCGCCCTGCGGCACGGTCGCGTCGGAGGCGGCGGGCACGCTGGGTTCCCAACGGCTGTAGTCGTACTCGGGGAACAGCCGCGCCACGGTGTCCGCCGGCAGGCTCGCGGACAGCATCGCGCGCCTGGTCTGATAGGTGACCGTGCCGCTGAGGTCCCAGGCCATGGCCTTGAGCCAGGCCACCGAGTCCACCGGGGTCCACTGCTCCGGCACGTACCCCGGCGTGATCACCCCGAGGACCGCGTACTCCACGCTCAGCTCGGACCCGGAGTGCTCGGCGAGGTAGGCGTTCACGCCGTCGGCGTAGGCCTGCAGGTGCTCGCGCGTGCTCGCCGAGAGCATGCCGTACTCCTGCTCGGCGACCCGGCGCCAGCCCATCGTCCGCACGGTCGCGTCCACGGTCACCTGGTCGGCGCCGAACAGCTCGGAGAGCCGCCCCGCGGTGATGTGGCGGCGGACGTCCATCTCCCAGAACCGGTCCTGCGCGTGCGTGTAGCCCTGCGCGAGGAACAGGTCGTGGGGGTTGTCCGCGTAGACCTGCGGCACGCCGTACTGGTCGCGCAGCACCTCGACCGGTGCGCGCAGACCGGGCACGGCCAGCTCGCCGTCCGTCGTCGGGAACGAGTTCCGCACGGTCCAGGTGACGAAGAGGCCCGCCGCGGACGCCACCACGACCAGGACCACCACGAGGCACCAGGCGGTGATCCGCAGCCGTCGCAGCCACGTCGATCTCGGTCGCGCCGGCGGGACGGTCTCGGCCGCGGTGTCCGGGGTGCTCGCCACATCTACCACCCGTGGAGCATCGCCGCGCCCGCGTGCGGGGCAAAGTGAGGGGTTCTCCTGACTTAACCGGTGTCCGCGCGGGTGGAAGGCTCGCGGCGTGGCTACCGACACCGCCGTGCGCACCGGACCCGGCCGCGACTTCCGGCGGTTCTGGGCCGGTGACGTGGTCTCCCAGTTCGGTTCCCGGATCACCGAGTTCGTGCTGCCGCTGCTCGTCGTGACCACCCTGGACGGATCGGGCACGCAGGTCGGCCTGTTGCAGGGCCTGTACCTGTGCCCGTTCTTCCTGCTGCCGCTGCTCGCTGGCGTCTGGCTGGAGCGGCGCGCGAAGCGGCCGGTCATGATCGCCGCGGACCTCGTCCGGTTCGTGGTCGTGCTGTCCGTGCCGGTGCTGGCCCTGCTCGGCCTGCTGACGCTGCCGCTGCTGTACGTGATCGCGGTGGTCGGCGGCACGATGACGGTGCTCTACGACATCGCGGCGACCAGCTACCTGCCCCTGCTCGTGCAGGGCGGTGCGCTCGCGTCGGCCAACAGCAGGGTCCTGGCAGGCCAAGCCGCCGGTGCGACCGGCGGACCCGGTCTCGCGGGCTGGCTCAGCGCCCTGTTCGGCCCGGCAGCGACCCTCGTGTTCGACGCGTTGTCGTACCTGACCTCGGCGAACGCGTTGCTGCTGATCCGCCACCGCGAGCAGGTCCCGCCGCCGTCCCCGCGCAACCTCCGGCGTGAGGTGACCGAAGGGCTCCGCGCGGTGCTGCACAACCCGCCGGTCCGGGCGTTCGCCGTCCACGCCGGGATCTACAACGCCGCCACCGCGATGACGACCGTGGCGTTCCTGATCTACTTCGTGCGCGAGCTCGGGCACAGCTCCGCCGCGTACGGGCTGATCATGCTGTGCGGCGGGCTCGGCGGCATCTGCGGCGCGCTGACCACGCCCGCGTTGATCAGGCGGCTCGGCTACGGGCGTTCGATGCTGGTCGTGCTCGTGTTCTCCACGTCGTCGTACTTCCTGCTGCCGCTGGCCGACGGTGGCCGTCTGGACTCGGTGCTGTGCGGCCTGGCCTACTTCCTCGGCTCGGCCGGTGCCGCGGGCGGGACCGTGGTCGCGTTGACCGTGCGGCAGAAGACCACGCCGCCCGAGCTGCTCGCGCGGATGAACGCCAGCTACCGGCTGTTCGCGTTCGGCATGCTGTCGCTGGGTTCGGTGGTCGCGGGTTTCCTGGTCGACGGGGTTGGCGCGCGCACCACTCTGGTCATCGCGCCGATCCTGCTGCTGTTGTCCGCCATCCCCGCGGCCAGCCGCCCGATCCGCACGATCCGCCACCTGGACTGACGTGGGGGCGGCCCGGCACGCCGGGCCGCCCCCACGTCACGGTCAGCGGTAGGAGCGCAGCAGCTCGGTGAGGCAGGTCGTGCCGAACTCCAGTGCGTCCATGGGAACGCGTTCGTCGACCGTGTGCAGCAGGCCGCGGTAGTCGGTGCCCGCCGGGAGCCGCAACGGGAGCCAGCCGTAGCAGCGGATGCCGAGCTGGGCGAACAGGCGGGCGTCGGTCGAGGCCGGCGAGACCATGGGCAACGGCACGGCGTCCGGGTCGGCCTTGGCGAGGATCTCGGCCATCGTGTCGTAGAAGCCGCCGAACTCGGGTTGCCGGATCCGTTCCGGCCGGACCATCGAGCCCTCCAGCAGCAGCTCGTGCTCGAAGTCCTCGCCGGCGAGCTCGCGCAGCTCACCGACGAAGTCCTCGACGGTGAAGTTGCCGGGCAGGATCCGGCCGTCCAGGTCGACGGTGATCTCGCTGGGCACGACGTTGATCTTCTCGGTCGTGCGGACGATCGTGGGGTTCGCGGTGTGCCGCAGCACCGAGTCCAGCCGCAGCGCCTCCCGCAACGGCAGGCCCTCCGGGCGGGGGTCGCCGGTCTGGTCCGCGCGGTACCGGGCCACCTGCTCCGACAGCGGTGACGGCAGCGCGCCCGCGAGCACCTCCAGCATGCGGTCCGCGGCCGAGGTCTGGTGCCGCGGCATCCGGGTCCCGGTCAGCGTGGCGAGCAGCCGGCCCAGGCGTGCCATCGGCGAGTCCGGCGGTGCCAGCCGGGAACCGTGGCCGCCCGGACCGCGCAACGTCAGGCGCAGCCAGCAGGCCCGCTTCTCGGCCACCACGATCGGGTGGAACCGGTGGCCGGGGAGGTCGATGCCGGCACCGCCCTCCTCGCCGATCGCGTACTCCACGCCGTCGAACAGCTCCGGGTGCTCGTTGACGAGGTAGCGGGCGCCGACCGCGCTGCCCGCCTCCTCGTCGGCCACCACGGCCAGCAGGACGTCACCGGCGGGGCGCTCGCCCGCGGCCGCCAGGCGGGACAGGGCGGACAGCATCATCGCCAGGCCGCCCTTCATGTCGATCGCGCCCCGGCCCCAAACGTGCCCGTCGACGATCCGCGCCTCGAACGGCGGGTGCGTCCACTGCTGGCCGTCCACCGGCACGACGTCGGAGTGCGCGTGCAGCAGCAACGGCGGTGCCTCGCCGCGGCCGGGGAACCGCGCGACGAGGTTCAGCCGCTCCGGGTCCGGGCCGAGCACCTTCAGGTCCACGTCCACGCCGGCGAGCAGCCGCCGCAGGTGGTCGACGACGGCGGTCTCCCTGCCGGGCGGGTTGGTGGTGTCGATCCTGATCAGGTCCCGCAGCAGCGGCACCGGTTCGTCGGCGAACGACATGGGAGGTCCGTCCTTCTTCGTCAGGTGAGCAGGGCGACCACGCGTGCGGCCAGTTCCTGGACGTCGCCGTCGTCGGGCCGCAGCACCAGCTCGGGGTGCTCCGGCGGTTCGTACGGGTCGTCCACGCCGGTGAACCCCGTGATCTCGCCACGGCGAGCGCGCGCGTACATGCCCTTGGGGTCGCGGGACTCGCACACCTCGACGGGGGTGTCGACGTGCACCTCCCGGAACGCCAGCCCGGTGTCGGCGTGCCGGGACCGCACCTGGTCGCGGTCGGCTCGGTACGGGCTGATCAGCGCGACGATCGCGACCACGCCCGCGTCGGCGAACAACCGGGCGACCTCGCCGACCCGGCGGACGTTCTCCGCGCGGTCCTGCGCGCTGAAGCCCAGGTCCGAGTTCAGGCCGTGGCGCAGGTTGTCGCCGTCGAGCAGGTAGGCGGGCCGGCCGGCCGCGACCAGCAGGCGTTCGACCTCCGCGGCGATCGTGGACTTGCCCGCGGCCGACAGACCGGTCAGCCACACCGTGCACCCCGGCGTCGTTCGGGCCACGTCGGTGCGGTGCCAGACGACGGTGGGTGCGGCGGGCCGCAGGACCATGCCGGCACCGACGGTGTCGTTGGTGGCCTCGTCGACGAGCACGAAGCTGCCGGTCGCCCGGTTGCGCCGGTACACGTCGTAGGCCAGCGGGGCGTGCGTGTGCAGCGTGACGCGGCCGATCTCGTTGAGCGACAACGACTCCGCGGACTCGTCGCGGTGCAGGGTGGTGATGTCGAGCCGGTAGCGCAGGGCCTGCACCGTGGCGCGGACCTCCTGCGTGGTGTGCTGGACGAGCAGCCGCGAACCGGGTGAGAGCGCGGACCGGTCGCCGAGCCAGCAGACCATGGCCTCGACGTCCCTGCCGACCTCGGGCCGGTTGCCGGGCTTGCAGATCATGTCGCCGCGCCGCACGTCCACGTCGTCGGCCAGCCGCACGGTGACCGCCTGGGGCGCGAACGCATACGGCAGCGCTCCTCCGCCGGGCCGGTGGATGGCCGAGATCGTCGAGGTCACGCCGGAGGGCAGCACGACGACCTCGTCGCCCTCGCGGAACGTGCCGCCGCCGACGGTGCCCGCGTACCCGCGGAAGTCGCCGTGGCGCACCACGTACTGCACGGGCAACCGGGCGTCGACGAGGTTGCGGTCGGACGCGATGTGCACGTTCTCCAGGTGGTGCAGCAGCGGGGTGCCCTCGTACCAGGGCATCTGCGTGCTCCGCTGCACCACGTTGTCGCCGTGCAGCGCCGAGACCGGGATGAACGTGACGTCCGCGACGTCGAGCCGGGACGCGAACTGCTCGAACTCCGCGCGGATCTCGGCGAACCGGCCGGCGGAGAAGTCCACCAGGTCCATCTTGTTCACGCACACGACCAGGTGCGGGATGCCCAGCAGGCTCGCGACGAACGCGTGCCTGCGGGACTGGTCCAGCAGCCCCTTGCGGGCGTCCACCAGGACCAGCGCGAGGTCCGCCGTGGACGCGCCCGTGACCATGTTGCGGGTGTACTGCAGGTGACCCGGGGTGTCGGCGATGATGAACCGGCGCCGGGGCGTGGCGAAGTGCCGGTAGGCGACGTCGATGGTGATGCCCTGCTCGCGTTCGGCGCGCAGGCCGTCGGTGAGCAGCGCCAGGTCCATCGCCGTGCCGCGGGCCTCGCTGGCGCGCTCGATCGACGCCAGCTGGTCGGTGAAGATCGCCTTCACGTCGTAGAGCAGCCGCCCGATGAGGGTCGACTTGCCGTCGTCCACGCTGCCTGCCGTGGCCAGGCGCAACAGCTGGGGGTCCATCAGAAGTACCCCTCCCGTTTGCGATCCTCCATGCCGGCTTCGGAGATCCGGTCGTCGGCGCGGGTCGCGCCGCGTTCGGTCACGCGGGTGACCTCGGTCTCCGCGACCACCGCGGCCGGTGTGTCCGCTGTGGACTCCACGCAGCCGGTGCAGGTGGCGTCGCCGACCGTGCGGAACCGGACCGTGGCCTCGTGCGGCCGCTCCCCCGCCTCCAGCCGCAGGAACCGGGTGTGCGCCAGCAGCATCCCGTCGCGTTCGACCACCTCGCGGCGGTGGGAGTAGTACAGCGACGGCAGGTCGATGCCCTCGCGGGCGATGTAGGACCAGATGTCGAGCTCGGTCCAGTTCGACAGCGGGAACACCCGCAGGTGCTCGCCCCTGCGGTGGCGGGCGTTGTAGAGGTTCCACAGCTCGGGCCGCTGGTTGCGGGGGTCCCACTGGCCGTGGTCGTCGCGCAGGCTGAAGACGCGTTCCTTGGCGCGGGCCTTCTCCTCGTCACGGCGGGCACCGCCGAACAACGCGCCGAACCGGTGTTCGGCGGTGGTCCGCAGCAGGGTCGTGGTCTGCAGGCGGTTGCGCCCGCCGGAGCCCTCCACCACCCGGCCCGCGTCGATGTCGTCCTGCACGCGGCCCACCACCAGCCGCACGCCGGTCCGGCGCACCACCTCGTCGCGGAACTCGACCACCTCGTCGAAGTTGTGCCCGGTGTCGATGTGGACCAGGGGGAACGGTGGCGGCGCCGGCCAGAACGCCTTGACCGCCACGTGCAGCATCACCATGGAGTCCTTGCCGCCGGAGAACAGCAGCGCAGGCCGCTCGACGGTCGCGACCACCTCGCGCAGCACGTGCACCGCCTCGGCCTCGACCGCGTCCAGGTGCGACAGCACGTAGTCCTCCGCGACGGCCACTACACCCCCATCGCGCGGCGCAGGCTCAGCGGCCGCATGTCCGTCCAGACGGTCTCGACGTGCGCGAGGCACTCGCTCTTGGTGCCGGTGACGCCGACCTCGCGCCACCCGGACGGCACCTCGCGGTACGTCGGCCAGATCGAGTACTGCTCCTCGTGGTTGACCACCACGGTGAAGCGGGTGCCGTCCTCGTCCTCGTCACGCATGTCCATCCTCCATCTCGGTTTCCCGCTGGTCAGCCAGCGACCGCAGGACCGCCGCCAGCTCGGCGGCGTGGGCGGTCTGCATCATGCTGAAGTGGTCGCCCCGCACGGCCGTGGTCCGGACCTCGCCGTCCACAACGGACTCCCAGCCCGCCGCGGTGGTGCCGGAGCCGTGCGGCACCAGGAGGTCCACGACGCCGCGGTGGCGTTCCGGTCGCCACACCGACACGGCCGTGGTCAGGTCGGTGAACGTCCTCGCCCTGGCCAGCATCTCGGCGCGCTGCCCGTCCGGCAGCAACCCGGCCTCCGCCAGGGCGTCCAACGCCTTGGCGTACTGGGCATCGGGTTCGAGTGCGCTGAGCTCGGCGACGTCCAGGGTCACCTCGGCGCCCGAGGCCGCCGCCACGCTGCGGACGAACCCGTCGACCGCGAACGGCAGCGGGACGGCGACACCGGTGTCCGCGGGGGCGACCGTGTCGAGCAGGGCCAGCAGTCCGACGTCGCCGAGCTCGGCCGCCACGGCCACCGCGAGGCTGCCGCCCAGTGACCAGCCGACGAGGTGGTACGGGCCCTCCGGCCACCGCTGCCGGATCGCCGACGCGTAGCCGCGGGCCAGCTCCGCCACGTCGGGCGAGGCGCCCTCGGGCAGCTCGATCGCGTAGCACGGCCGGTCGCCCAGGTGCTTGCTCACCGGCACGTACGGCAGGGACGACCCGGTGCTCGCGTGCAGGCAGATCAACGGCCTGCGGGTGCCGGACTCGTTCAGGGGCACGATCGCGCCACCGTCCTCGGCGGTGCCCGCGGCGACGCCGGCGAGCTCGCGGACGGTCTGGTGCTGGAACAGCTGGCGCGCGGTGATCGGCACGCCTCGCCGGTTCGCCTTGTCCACCACCAGCACCACGGAGATCGAGTTGCCGCCGAGGTCGAAGAAGCCCGTCAGGACACCGACCGGTCCCCCGCCGAGCACCTCCTGCCAGATCTCGGCGAGCACCCGCTCCGTCGCGGTGGCGGGCGGCTCGTAGGTCACGTCCGGTCCGGCCGCGCCGGGGTCGGGCAGCCGCTTGCGGTCGACCTTTCCGTTGGGCGTCAGGGGGAACGCGTCGAGCCAGGTGAACCGGGCCGGGACCATGTGCTCGGGCAGCAGGTCCCTCAGGTGGCGCCGCACCTGGGCGTCCGTCGGCCGCGTGCCGTTCTCGGGCACCAGGTAGGCCGCGAGGTACTGGCGTCCTGCCTCGCCCCTGGCGGCGACGGCGGCCGAGCGGACCGCGGGGTGGTCGAGCAGCGCGGCCTCGACCTCGCCGAGCTCCAGCCGGTGGCCGCGGATCTTGACCTGGTCGTCGGCCCGGCCGAGGAACTCCAGCTTGCCGTCGGCACGGCGGCGGGCCAGGTCACCCGTGCGGTAGAGGCGCCGGCCGCCCCCGGCGAAGGGGTCGGGGACGAACCGCTCCGCGGTGAGACCGGGCCTGCGGTGGTACCCGGCCGTGACGCCGTCGCCGCCGAGGAACAGCTCCCCCGCCACGCCGATGGGCTGCGGCTGCAACCGGTGGTCCAGCACGTAGGCGGCCTCGTTCGCCAGCGGCGTCCCGATGGTCACCTCGTCCACGACGCGGTCCGCGGTCGACCACACCGTCGTCTCCGTCGGGCCGTACATGTTGTGCAGCTCGGCGGGGGTGATCTCGCGCAGCCTGCGGGCCAGGTCGGCGGTCAGCGCCTCACCGCCGACGAACAGCACCTTCAGCGACGCCAGGGCCTCGGCCGCGTCCTGCGCACCGGCGAGCAGCCCCGCCAGCGTCGGCGTGCACTGCAGGTGGGTCACGTCGTGCGCGCGGATCAGCGAGGCGAGGCTGTCGTCGCGCCGGGCACCGGTGAAGGCGCGGCGGACGGTGTCGACGTGCGGCAGGGCCGCGAGGACGTCGTCGGTCGCGATGCCGAAGTCGACCAGGCACGCGATCTCGTCGACGCCCAGCTCCGCGAGCCGCTCGGCGAACCGCACGCACTCCTCCGGGGTGCCGAACAGGCCACCGGACTCCATGTACCGGTCGGCGGCGTGTTCGAGCAACGCCAGCCGGTCGTCCTCGCTGAGCGTGTCGAACTCCAGGCCCATCTGCTTGGCCAGGCCGCGCAGCAGGTCCAGCGAGGTGCTCAGGTACCGGGTGAACGGGCCGCGGGCCACGTCCAGCGCGCGGTCTCGGTCCGGGTCGATGAACGTGTGCAGCATCAGCGCCACGTGCCCGCCGTCGGTGCCGTGGCGTTCCCGCCAGGCTTCGCGGTAGACGGCGATCTTCCCGGCGAGCGCGTCGAGGTCCTGGCCGAGCATGTGGGTGAGCAGGCCGAGTCCGGCGTGCCCCGCCGCGCGGAACGTCTCCGGGCTGCCCGCGGCGCTCAGCCACATCGGCAGCTCGGCCTGCACGGGCGCGGGCCGGATGCGGACGTCGACCTCGGCACCCTCGCCGGCGGGCATGCGCACGCTCTCCCCGCGCCACAGCGACCGCACGGTCTCGACGCCGTCGAGCATGATCTTCTTGCGTTCGCCGTAGTTCTCCGGCGCGAACACGAAGTCGTTGCGGTGCCAGCCGGACGCCACCGAGATGCCCACGCGGCCGTCGGACAGGTTGTCGACGACGGACCACTCCTCGGCCACCCGCACCGGGTTGTGCAGCGGCAGCACCACGCTGCCCGCGCGGATCGAGATCCGGTCGGTCGCCACGGCCAGCGCCGCCGCCATGACCGACGGCGCCGGGTAGAGCCCGCCGAAGGCGTGGAAGTGCCGTTCGGGCGTCCAGACCGAGCTGAACCCGTTGCGGTCCGCGTACTTCGCGCCTTCCAGCAGCAGCCGGTAGCGCTCGCTGCCGGGCGTGCTGGAGTCGTCGCTCGCGAAGTAGAACAGGCCGAAGTCGAGTTTGCGCGTGGGCCGCGCGGTGCGCCCGCCCAGCATGGTGTCGGTGTTCGCCTCGGCGACCACGACGGTGTAGCCCCTGGCCAGCGTCCACAGCAGCTCGACCACGGAGATGTCGAACGAGATGCTGCTGACCGCGAGCCACACGCCCGGATCGCGGGTGCCCAGCCGCCGGTCCAGCTCCCCGTACAGGGTCATGACCTCGCGGTGGTCGACCATCACGCCCTTGGGCTGACCGGTCGAGCCCGAGGTGTAACAGACGTACGCCAGCATCTCCGGCGCCACCGCGGTCTCCGGCGCCGTGTCGGGTTCGCCGCTGACCTCGGCCACGTCGACCAGCGGGACGCCGTGCTCCGACATCGCGGTCTTGCTCTGCTCGTCGACGAGGACGGCGACCGGGGCCGCGTCCTGGAGGACGAACCCGAGCCGGGTGGCCGGGTACCTCGGGTCCAGCGGCACGTACGCCGCACCGGCCTTGAGCACGCCGAGCAGCGCGGCGGTGGTGTCGACCGACCGGCCCACGGCGACCCCGACCAGGCTGCCCGGTCCGGCGCCGGCGGCGAGCAGCCGGTGCGCGACCTGGTTCGCCCGGCACCGCAGCTGCGCGTAGGTCAGCGAGTCCTCCCCGCTCACCACGGCGGTCGCGTCCGGGGTGCGCTCGGCCTGGGCGTCGAAGGCCTCGTGCACGGTGCCCGCGGGGACGGGTGCGCTCGTGTCGTTCCAGTGCACGGTCAGCCGGACGCGTTCCGACAGCGGCAGGAGCTCCAGCTCGGACAGCCGGGCGTCCGGGCGGGAGACCGCGGACTCCAGGAGCTGGCGGGTGTGCTGCAGGAACCGGTCCATCCGGTCGCGGTCGAACAGCTCGGTGGCGTACTCCAGGCCCAGCTCGACGCCGCCCGCGGACCGCTCGGCGACGCTGAGGGTGAGGTCGAAGCGCGCGGTGCCGGTGTGCAGGGCGACGCCCTCGACCTCGACGTCGCCCATCCGCACGGACTTGAGGTGCTCGTCGACCTGCAGCAACGCCACCTGGAACAGCGGGTTGGCGCCCGCGTCGCGGTCCGGCCGCAGCTCGTTGACCAGCTGGTCGAACGGCATGTCCTGGTGCGGGTGCGCGGAGTAGACGGTCTCCTGGGCGCGCGCCAGCAGCTCGCGGAAGTTCGGGTCGCCCGCGGTGGACACCCGCAGCACCACCGTGTTCGCGAAGTAGCCGATCAGCCGCTCCAGCTCCGGCCTCGTGCGACCGGAGAACGCGGTTCCGGCGACGATGTCGTGCTGGCCGGTGTACCGGGAGGACACCGCCGCCAGCGCGGCGAGCATCAGCGGCAGCACCCTGGTCGGTTCGGGGCCGCCCAGGGCCTGCAGCTCGCGGTGCAGCCGTGCGGGCAGGACGTGGTGGACGGTGTCGCCCGCCCAGGTCGGGGCCGCCGGTCGCGGCCGGTCGGCCGGGAACCGCAGGGTGTCCAGGTCCGCCAGGGCCGTGCGCCAGTACTCCAGCGACGCGGCACGCCGCGCGGTGGCCTCCGGGCCGTGCTGCCAGGCGGCGAAGTCGGCGTACTGGATCGGCAGCTCCGCCAGCACGGCGGCCCGGCCCGCGCGGGCGGCGCTGTAGAGCTCGATCAGCTCCCTGGTGAGGATCTCGGTGGACCACGCGTCGGTGGCGATGTGGTGCAGGGCGAGGACGAGCAGGTGGTCGTCGGCCGCCAGCCGCACGAGGTCGGCACGCAGCAGCGGGTCGCGCTCCAGGTCGAACCGGCGGCGCCCGGCCGCGGCCAGCAGGTCGGCCGCCCGGCGTTCGCGGTCCTCGAACTCCCGCAGGTCCGTCGCGGTGAACAGGCCGGTTCCGGGTGGGCCGACGAGCTGGCGCGGGCCGTCGGGCGTGTTGACGTACCGGGTGCGCAGGCTCTCGTGCCGGGCGACCAGCTCGGCGACCGCGTTCCGCAGCAGCGGCACGTCGAGCTCGCCGCGCAGGCGCATGGCCAGCGGCGTGTTGTAGATCGGCTTCCCGTCCGCCCACTGGTGCAGGAACCACAGCCGCTGCTGCGCGAACGACAGCGGCAGCGGCGCGTCCCGTCCGACGGCGGGAATCCGGTCGGCCTCGCGGGCGGCGGCGCGCTGGGCGCGGAGCTCGGCCACGAGTGCGGCGCGCTGCTGGGCCGTGAGGTTTCCCAGCCGCTCTTCAGTGCTCTCGTGCATCGCGCTCCTCACAGCTCGGCCGCCCTGCCCAGGCAGACTGTCCTGCGGGCGGACACCCCGGCCAGTCCGGGGATTCCCCTACCCGCCACCAGGCCAGGAACTCCGGCCGGTCCAGCCTGGGCTGGGCGAACGAGCCGATCACCGCGGCGGGCTCCGACCAGCTCCGCCGCACCGGCGCGACGTCGGCGAGCGGGGCCCAGTCAGCGCCCCGCAGCACCCCCAGGTGACGGTTCCTGTCCACCTCGGCGGAGATCCCGTCGGGCGCCGGCGCCGTGACGCACACCGTGCCGCCGGCCACCGACCACCAGGACCGGATGGTTCCGGGCGTGTGGTCGGGTTCCGGGTAGTCCTGCGCCCTCACCGGTTCGCCGAGCAGCAGCTCCATGTGCACTTCGGACAACGGCTTGTCGTCTGCGGGGAAGTGGTGGACCGTCCGGTAGCCCGCGCGGGCGTAGAACGCCGGGTTGCCGCGTTCGACCACGGCGTCGAGCACCACTCGCGCCGCCCCCTCGGCGCGCGCACCGGCTTCGAGCGCCCGCAGCAGCCGCCTGCCCACGCCGAGCCCGCGGGCTTCGGGTGACACGGCGAGCCGGCGCACGCACCAGTCCCGGCTGTGCGCCCGCACCGCGCCGACGACCCGGCCACCGGCCGTCGCGGTCCACAGGTGGTACCCGGCGGCCAGGTCGGCGCGCACGTCGTCCGCCGTCTCCCGGGCGCCGTCCGCGACCGGCAGGCCTGGCACCAGGTCCCCCGCCCGGTAGGCGGCCCTGGTCACGGCGGCGACCTCGGCGGCCAGCTCGTCGGCCGGTCGCAGGGCCTCCGCGACGGTCAGAGTGTCTGATGTGGACACACAGCACCTCCCCGCCGCAGAGTGGCACGCCGGGACCGTGCCGGACCTGTAGGGGTATTGCCGGACTCGTCCGGCTCCCGCGGTCTGGACAGGGTGGAGGCTCGCCCACGGGCAGCCGAGGACGCGCAGTCGAGGAGCCGAGCATGCCGAACCCGCCATCCCGACCGGCCGCGAGTGGACTCGCCGAAGCGCGCAAGGCGGTACTGGCGCTGCGCACCCGGCAGCACACCGCGAGCCACGGCGGCGGCACCCGGATCGAACCCGCCGCGCGGGACCGGCGGCTGCCGTTGTCGTTCGCCCAGCAACGGTTGTGGTTCCTCGACCAGTGGTCGCAGGGCCAGCCGGTCTACAACGCGCCGATGGTGCTGCGGCTCAAGGCCGACCTCGACGTGGACGCGTTGCAACGCGCGCTCACCGAGGTCCTCACGAGGCACGAGGTCCTGCGCACGCGCTACCCGAGCGAGAACGGCGTGCCGTACCAGCAGGTCGAGCCCGCACCGGACCGGGTTCCGCTGCCGGTCACCGACATCGCCGCCGGGGACGTGGACGCGTTCGTCGGCGACCTCGTGCGGGAGCCGTTCGACCTGGGCACCGGCCCGGTGTTCCGGCCGGCGCTGGGCCGGGTGAGCGCCACGGAGTACGTCCTGGTGCTCGCCATGCACCACATCGCCACCGACGGCTGGTCCGTCGAGATCATGCTGCGCGAGCTGATCACGAGCTACCAGCGCGCGATCGGCGCGCCCGTCGACGCCGTGCCGCTGGCCGTGCAGTTCGCCGACTACGCGGTGTGGCAACGGGACTGGCTGGCCGGCGAGGCACCGCAGGACCAGCTGCGGTACTGGCGGGAGCAGCTGCGCGACCTGCCGACGCTCGACCTGCCGACGGACCGGCCGCGGCCGGCGCACCGCACGCAGGCGGGGTCGATCGAAGAGGTCATGCTGCCGGGCCCGCTCGCGGAGAAGCTGTCCGCGTTCGCCATCGCCGAACGGGCCACCGTGCTGACCGTCGCACTGGCCGCGTTCAACGTCGTGATGGCGCGCTACAGCGGCCAGGACGACATCGTGGTGGGGTCGATCTTCTCCGGTCGCACCCGGCCCGAGATCGAGCCGCTGATCGGGTTCTTCGCCAACACCCTGGTGCTGCGCACCTCCACCGCGGGCAACCCGACGTTCCGGGAGCTGGTGGCGCGCACGGGCCAGACCGTGATCGACGCGCACCTCAACCAGGACCTGCCGTTCGGTCGGCTGGTCGACGAGCTGAGCCCCGAGCGCGACCCGAGCCGCAACCCGCTGTTCCAGGTGTCGTTCACCCTGCAGCACGCGTCGGTGGAGTCCGCGACCGTCGGCGACCTGACCGCCGAGGTGTACTCGCCCGACATCGGGACCGCCCGCTTCGACCTCGCGTTCCAGGTCACCCAGGTGGCCGGGAGCGGGCTGCGGCTGTGGGCGGAGTACTCCACGGAGCTGTTCGACGCCGACCGGATCCGGCGGCTGTTCGCGCACTACCGGCGCGTGCTCGAACTCGTGCTCGACGCCCCCGAGACGCCACTGGGCCGGGTGCGGCTGCTCACCGACGACGAGTACGACTCGGTGGTGGTCGAGGCCAACCGGACGGAGCGGTCGTACGGCCCGCAGGAGCGCTGCCTGCACCACCTGTTCGAGTCCGTTGTGGACAGGGCGCCGGACGCGGTCGCCAGCCGGTTCGCGGGCGCGTCGCTGACCTACCGGGAGCTCGACGAGCGGGCCAACCAACTGGCCCGGCACCTGTCCTCGCTCGGGGTGGGGCCGGAGTCGGTGGTCGGCGTCCTGCTGGAGCGCGGGCCCGCGCTGCCGACGGCGTTCCTGGGTGTGCTGAAGGCGGGCGGCGCGTACCTGCCGCTGGACCCCGACCACCCCGTGGCCCGGCGGGAGCTGGTGCTCGGCGACGCGGGCGCGGCCGTGGTCGTGACGACCACCGACCTGGCCGGGGGCGTGCCCGAGGGCGTGCGGGCGGTGTGCCTGGACGACCCGGCGGTCGCGGCGCAGGACACCGCGCGGCCCAACCTCCCCGTGCACCAGGACAACCTGGCGTACGTGATCTTCACCTCCGGCTCGACCGGGCGGCCGAAGGGCGTGCAGGTCTCCCACCGGTCGATCGCGGGCTTCACCCCGGCGGTGATCGAGCTGTTCGGACTGGAGGTCGGCGACCGCGTGCTCCAGTTCGCCAACCCGGCGTTCGACGTGAGCCTCTTCGACTTCTTCGGCGCGCTGTGCAGCGGCGCGACCCTCGTGCAGGCACCCCGCGCGGACCTGCTGGACCCGGTGCGGCTGACCGAGCTGATGCGGTCCGAGCGGGTCACCGTCACCGACCTGCCACCGGCGGTGCTGCGGCTGCTCGACCCGGCGGCCCTGCCGGACCTGCGGGCGTTGTTCGTCGGCCTGGAGTCGTTCCCCGGTGAGCTGGTCAACGCCTGGAACACCGGGAACCGGATGTTCCACAACGGCTACGGCCCCACCGAGGCGACGGTGGCGTGCGTCGACTACCTCTGCCCGCACGAGCACCACGACGCGATGCCGCCGATCGGCGTGCCGATGGCCAACTACCAGGCCTATGTCGTCGACCGGTTCGGCGAGCCGGTGCCGGTGGGCGTGCCGGGTGAGCTGCTGATCGGCGGGGTGGGCGTGGCGCGCGGGTACGCGGGGCGGCCGGACCTGACCGCGGAGAAGTTCGTGCCGGACCCGTTCGGCGCACCCGGCGGCCGGCTGTACCGCACGGGCGACCTGGTGCGCCGGCGCGCGGACGGCAACCTGGAGTTCGTCGGTCGGATCGACAACCAGGTCAAGATCCGCGGCCTGCGGGTGGAGCCCGCCGAGATCGAGCACGCCGTGATGGCGTTGCGCCAGGTCGAGGACGCGGCCGTGGTGGTGTCCGGCAGTGGCGGTGACGCCCAGCTCGTGGCGTACGTCGCGCCCGCGGCCGGTGCGACCGTGGACACGGCGGTGCTGCGGTCCGAGCTGAGCGAGTCGCTGCCGGTCTACCTGGTGCCGTCGACCTTCGTCGTGCTGCCGTCGCTGCCCCGTGCGGCGAGCGGCAAGCTCGACCGCGCCCAGCTGCCCAGGCCGGGCGCGGCGCACGTGCCGGAGACCTCCCCGCCCACGACGGCGACCGAGGTGGCGCTCGCCGAGATCTGGCAGGAGCTGCTCGGTACCGAGTCGATCTCGGTGCAGGACAACTTCTTCGCCATCGGCGGCACGTCGTTGAAGATCACCCAGGTGGCCACCAGGGTCCAGGAGCGCTTCGGGGTCCGGCTGGAGCTGCGGGACCTCTTCCTGCACGCCACCCTCGGCGGGCTCGCGGCGCTCGTGGAGGAACGGGAGCTGGCGGACGTCTCCCCCGACGAGCTGGCCGCGTTGCTGGACGCCGTCGACGGGCGGTCGTCGTGAACTTCCGCGAGGAGATCCGCGCGTTCTTCGCCTCCCGGCGCGTTCAGGACGAGGTCGCCGCGATCCGCGCCCTGCCACCGGAGGCGGAGACCGGGCGGCTCGCCGTCTACTCGTGGCTGGGTGAACGCGGCTGGCTCGCCCCGCACTGGCCGGAGCGCTACGGCGGCCTCGGCCTCGGTGTGGCGGAGGCGGCGGCGCTCACCGAGGAGATGCTGTACGCGGGCGTGCCGGACGACCTGCACACGTTGAGCATCGGCATCGTGGGCACGTTCCTGCTGCACAGCGGGACGGAGGCGCAGAAGCAGGAGCACCTGCCCGCGCTGGCGCGCGGTGACCGGATGGCCACCGTGCTGTTCACCGAACCGTCGTGCGGCTCCGACCTGGCCGCCCTGCGCACCGAGGCACGCCCCGACGGCGCCGGCTGGCGCCTGCACGGCACGAAGATCTACAACCAGAAGTCGCAGTTCGCCGAGATGGCCCTGTGCGCGGCCCGCACCAGGGACAGCGGTGTCGGCATGGACGGCATCACGCTGTTCCTCGTGCCCCTCGACTCCGCGGGCGTGCACGTGTCCACCGTCGCGTCGATGGGCAACGACCGGTTCACCCAGGTCGTCATCGACGGGCTGCTGCTCACCGAGGACGCCGTCGTCGGCTCGGTGCACGACGGCTGGACGTTGATGAACTCGTTGCTGCTGCTGGAACGCACTGGCATCGACTTCCACGCCAAGGCGCGGGTCCTGCTGGACACCGTCCTCGACCGCGCCCGCGCCACCGGCCGCCTGTCCCCGGAGCTGGCCGAGCTGGACGCACGGCTGGCCGCGGCGCACGCGCTGGCGTGGCAGCAGGTGCACAACCTCGCGGCGGACCGGCCGTCACCGGGCGGGTCGGCCATGGCCAAGTGGTACGCCTCCGAGCACTTCCGGCCGATCCTGCGGGCCGCGGCGGAGGTCGACGGCCTGGACTCCGTGCTCACCTCGTGGGACGGCGGCGCACCCGCGCACGGGAGCGTCGAGTCGGCCTACCGGACCGGGCCGAGCCTGCGCCTGGCCTCCGGCACCTCCGAAGTCATGCTGTACCTCATCGCGACCGGGGAACTGGGACTGCTGTGATGCTGACCGACCTGTTCGACGACGACACCACCCCGCTGCTGCGCAGGCTGGGCGAACGGCCGCGGGGCGGCGGTGCGCCGCAGGACGAGGAGACGCGCCGGCAGGTGCTGGCCGCGCTCGCGGACTCCGAGCAGTCCCCGGCGGAGGTGCTGCGGGCCGCCGAGCTGATGGGCGCCGCGCTGTACCAGAGCCCGTTCCTGGACACCGTCGCGGCCGCGGAGCTGTTCCCGCTCTCCCCCGGCCGCACCGTCGCGCTGGCGTTGCGGGAGAACGGCACCGACAACCCCGCCACGCCCGCGCCGTTCGTGCTGCGGGACGGCAAGGTCACGGCCGTGCGGCGGTTCGTGGCGTTCGCGTCCGATGTGGACGACCTGCTCGTCGTCGGTGGCACCACGGCCGCGCTGGTTCCCGTCGAGCAGCCCGGTGTGCGGACCCGCCGGCAGGACGACGTCGGCCGTGGCGACCTGCACACCGTCGAGCTCCAGGACGCGGTGGCGCAGGTGCGGGACGTGACGGCCGACTACCCGGCGGTGCTGGCCAGGGCCCGGCTGCGGCACGCCGCGTACCTGGTCGGCGCGGCGCAGGCGGCGATCCGGCTGACCGCGGACCACCTGCGGGAGCGCAAGGTCTTCGGTCAGCCGCTGGCCAAGTCCACGGCCCTGGCGTACCGCTTGGCGGCGCTGCACGCGGAAGCCGAGGCCGTCCGTGCGCTGGTCGGCACGGAGCCGAGCCCGCGGACGGGAGCGCAGGCGGTGCTGCTGGCCGGCGCGGTCGCCCGGCAGAGCGCGGAGGAGGCGGTGCACCTGCACGGCGCGCGCGGCATGACCGAGCACAGCGACGCGCAGCTGTTCTACCGGCGCGCGGCGGTCGACGCCCAGTGGTATGGGACGGCAACCGCCCTCCGCGCCGAACTGCTCGCGGCGCTGAGCGCCTGACCTGCTCCCCTGCCGTGCCCACGGCGTCTGCAAGTACTGCCAACACAGGTGTTGGCAGTACTTGCAGATGCGTCAGGGAAGCAGGCGGTGGGTGGACAGCAGGTCGTAGAACGGCTCGTGGTGCTTGCTGAACGCCGCGAGCGCCTCGTTGTTGTCCACCGTGTCCGGGTACGCGGTCGACGTGGCGGTGAACCCGGTGCTGTTGCTGACCGCCGTGTGCCACCGCGCGGAACGGGACCATTCGGAGCGGTCGCCGGAGGACCACGTCGTCGCCTCGGCGCGGTAGGTGATCCCCACGCGGTCGCAGTACGCGCGCAGCACCTCCGACGGCGCGCTGACCAGGTCCGCGGCGTCGAGCACGACGGGCACCTGCCCGCCCGCGTCGAGCACGGCCCGGTAGATCTCGTACTGGCCCTCGATGCCGATGTCCGAGCACACCATGTCCGGCTTGAGCGCGTAGAACGAGGCCGCGATCTCGTCGGGGCGGCGGATCAGGAACGTGTGCCGCACCTCGGCCAGGAACCGGCGGTCGGCCAGCACCGCGTCGTAACGGAGGTCCGTGGTGTCCTTGAAGAACACCGTGCGGGTAGCCGACTCCTCCCGGATCGCCGCGATCAGGTCGGTGTGGGTGTGCACCTCGCGGGACCCGACGGTGGTCGAGCCGTAGTCGGAGATGTTGCAGAACGGCTCGTGCAGGGCGAGGAGCCCGTCGTGCTCGACCATCGAGCGGAAGAGCGCGGTCGACCGGGAGCGCGGGGCCGCCCACAAGGCGATGATCATGTGGCTTCCTTCCTGGGGTGCTCACGGTCCCCCAGGCCGCGCGGGCGGGACAAGCCAGGTATGTCCCCGACTTGAGGGTCCCGTGCGCCGGCCGCGATTCTCGGGACCGATTGGCGAAGGGCGGCCGCATGCGACTTGAGTCCACAGCAGACGGATGGGCGCCGGCCCCACCGCGCCGGGTGCCGCGCGCCGGTCGCGGTGACGGACGGCTGCCCTGCTCACCGGCGCAGGAACGGCTGTGGTTCCTCGAACAGGTGGACCCCGGCTCGCCGGCGCACGTCGTCCCGGTCGCGGTGCGGTTCACCGGCGACCTCGACGTGCCCGTGCTGAGCCGGTGCCTGGACGAGGTCGTGCGGCGGCACGAGGTGCTGCGCACCAACATCGTCGAGCGCGCCGGCGTGCCGTACCAGGTGGTGAGCCCGCCGGCGCCGGTGCCGTTGCCGGTGCGGGACATCAGGGACGCGCCCGACGTCGAACGGGCGGTGCTGCGCGAGGCCGCGACCGCGTTCGACCTGGCGACGGCGCCGATGCTGCGGGCGAGCCTGCTGCGCGTCGACGATCGCGTGCACGTGCTGCTGCTGAGCATCCACCACGTCGCGTGCGACGGCTGGTCGATCGGCGTGCTCCGCGCGGAGCTGACCGCGTTGTACGAGGCGTTCCGCGACGGCCGGCCGTCCCCGCTGCCGGAGCTGCCGGTGCAGTACGGCGACGTCGTGGTGTGGCAGCGCGACCGGCTCCGCCGCGGCGAGCTGGACGCCCAGCGGGAGCACTGGCGGACGGCGCTGGCCGGTGCGGGTGAGCTGCTGCTGCCGGCGGACGGCTCGCGGTCCGCCGCCCGGACCGCACGCGGTGACACCATGGCGTTCCGGTTGTCACCGGACCTCGTCACGTCCGTCGGCGCCGTGGCGGCCACGGCGGGGACGACCCGGTTCGCGGTGCTGCTGGCCGCGTTCACGGCCGTGCTGTCGCGGTGGAGCGGCCAGGACGAGGTGGTGGTCGGCTCCCCCGTCGCCGGCCGGTGCGCGGCCGAGACCGAGCCGGTGGTCGGGCTCCTCGCCAACACCCTCCCGCTGCGCCTGGACCTGTCCGGCGACCCGGCGTTCGCCGACCTGGTCGCCGCGGCCGGTGAGGAGCACCGCGCGGCCCTGGCCAACCAGGACTACCCGTTCGACCTCGTGGTCACCGACGTCGGCGCCGGCCGCACGGACGGGCTGGCGCCGCTGGTCCAGGTGGTGCTGGCGCTGCGCGACGCACCGCCCGCGCCGGTGCGGCTCGGCGGGCTGGTCGTCGAGGAGCTCCCGGTCCGGTCGGTGGCCACGAAGTTCGACGTGGCGCTCGACCTCGTGCCCAGCGCGGACGGCGGTGTCGACGGGCGCCTGGAGTTCAGCGCGGACCTGTTCACCCGCGACACCGCGGCCCGGATGGCCGACGCCTTCGTGCGGCTGCTGCGGCACGGCGTGTCCCGGCCGGACGAGGCCGTGTCGGCGCTGCCGCTGATCGCGCCGGCCGAGAGCACCCGGATCACCGGCGAGCTCAGCGGTCACAGCTCCGCCGCGCCGTTCGAGGGCCCGCTGACCGTGCACGGCGTGGTCGAGCAGTGGGTGGAGCGGACTCCGGACGCACCCGCCGTCGTCTTCGGGGACCGCACGCTCACCTACGCCGAGCTGGACGCGCGCGCCAACCAGCTCGCGCACCGGCTGCGGGCGCTGGGGCTGACGTCCGAGCAGCTCGTCGGCGTCTCGCTGCCGCGGTCGGAGCTGGTGGTCGTCGCGGTGCTCGGCATCCTGAAGGCCGGTGCGGCCTACCTGCCGCTGGACCCCGGCTACCCGCGGTCGCGGGTGGCGCACATGGTGCAGGACGCGGCAGCGCCGGTGGTCCTGACGCACTCCTCGGTCGAGACCGGGGACCTCGACGGCCCGGTCCGGTTCCTCCGCCTGGACACCGAGTGGCCCGCGGACGAGCCCGTCTCCCGGCCGGACGTCCCCGTGCACGGCGCGGGGCTCGCCTACGTGATCTACACGTCCGGTTCGACCGGCCAGCCGAAGGGCTCGGCCAACGAGCACGCCCGTGTGGTGAACACGCTGCACGGCGTCAACAACGCCTACGACCTCACGCAGGAAGACCGCGTGCTGGCGGTCTCGTCGCTGAACTACGACATGTCGGTCTACGAGGTCTTCGGCACGCTCGCGGCGGGCGCGACCGTCGTCGTGCCGAGCGACGAGGAGACCACGGACCTCGACCGGCTGTTGGACCTGTTGGTGCGCCAGGAGGTCACGGCGTGGAGCTCGGCGCCGGCGCTGCTGGACGCCCTGGTCGGTCACGCCGGCCGGCGCGGCGGCATGCCCGGTGTCGTGTTGCGCGCGATCGGCCTGGGAGGTGACCGGATGCCGCCCACGCTGCCCCGCCAGCTCACGGACCTGCTCCCCGGCATCCGGCTGCTCAACCTGGCCGGCATGACCGAGACGTCGTACTGCAGCCTCGCCCACCGGCTGACCCGCCGCAGCTACGCGGGCGGTGTGCCGTGGGGCAGGCCGTTCGCGAACCACCGCATCTACATCCTCGACCGGCACGGCCGGCCCGCACCCGTCGGCGTGCCGGGTGAGCTGTTCATCGGCGGAGCGGGTCCCGGCCGCGGCTACTGGCGGCGGCCGGGGCTGACCGCGGACCGGTTCCGGCCCGACCCGTACGGCCAGGAGCCCGGCGGCCGGATGTACGCCACCGGTGACCACGCGCGGTTCCTGTCCAACGGGGACGTCGAGTTCCTCGGCCGGCTGGACCAGCAGATCAAGGTCCGCGGGTTCCTGGTGGAGCCCGGTGAGGTCGAGGCGGAGCTGGCGACGCACCCGGCGGTGCGCGAACCGGTGGTGACCGCCTTCGACGACGCCGGCGGCGAGCGCAGGCTGGCCGCGTACGTGCTGCTGCGCGGCAACCACCGCCCGTCCACCGCCGAGCTGCGCGGCTACCTGGCCGCGCTGCTGCCCGAGCACATGGTGCCGTCGGTGTACGTGGTGCTCGACCGGTTCCCGCTGCTGCCCAGCGGAAAGCTCGACCGGGCCGCGCTGCCGGCGCCGTGGGCGGACCCGCCAGGCGAGGCCGTCGTGACCGCTGCCGACGACGAGGTCCGGGTGCGGCCGCGGGGGTGAGCCGGGGAGATCCCCGACTGTCCCGGACACCGCGGGACCGGCAACGTCTGCAGACCAGGATTGGGAGGTGTCGTGGAATCGTTCACCGCGGACCGGCTGCGGCTGGTGTGGCAGCCCGGCGTCCCCGCCACCCCGGGAGGGCTCCGGTGACCGACACGTACGTCTTCCCGGCGTCCTTCGGCCAGGAACGGCTGTGGATGCTGCACGAGATGGGCGCGGGCAGCGCCTACCACGTCAGCGGCGCGCTGCGGCTGACCGGCGACCTGAACGCGGACTTCCTGCGCCAAGCGCTGCAGCTGCTCGTCGACCGGCACGAGGCGCTGCGCACCGGTGTCGAGATCGGCGAGGGCGGCGCGGTCACGCAGGTCGCGATCTCCGAGCTGACCGTCCCGTTCAGCACCGGGGACACGGCCGAAGCCGGGCTGGACGACGCCATCCGGGCCGTCGTGGAGCCGCCGTTCACCCTGTCCGCGCCGCCGTTGCTGCGGGCGCGGCTGCTGCGGATCACCGACGCGCCGGAACCGCAGTGGGTGCTCGTGCTGTGCGTGCACCACATCGTGGTCGACGGCTGGTCGCTGGGCATCCTGATGGCCGAGCTGGGCGCCGCGTACGCCGCGCTGGCGGGCGGCACCCCGCCGCGGTGGCCAGAACCGGAGATGCAGTACGCCGACTTCGCCCTGTGGCAGCGGGACTTCCTGGCCGGCGACGAGGTCGCGGGACAGCTGGAGTTCTGGCGGACCACCCTGGCCGGTGCGACCGCGCTCGACCTGGTGACCGACCACCCGCGCGGCTCGGCCACCGGCTACCGGGGCGGCACGGTCCGCGCGGTACTGCCGGACGTGCTGGTGAAGCGGCTGGCCACGGCCGCGCAGAGCGAGAACGCCACCGAGTTCATGGTGTTCGTGGCCGCGTGGTCGATCGTGCTGGCGCGGTGGAGCGGCCAGGACGACCTCGTCATCGGCACACCGGTCGCCGGCCGGCCCAGTGACGAGCTCGACGGCGTCGTCGGGTTCTTCGTCAACACGCTGCCGTTGCGGGTGCGGCTGGACCCGCGGGAGACGCTGCGGCAGGCGCTGGTGCGGTGCCGGTCGGTCTGCCTGACCGCGCTGGCCCACCAGGACGTGCCGTTCGAGTGGATCAAGCAGGCGCGCGGTGACGGCCCGAAGATCCCGCAGACCGTGCTGGCCCTGCAGAACACCCCGAGCGGCGACCTCAGCCTCCCCGGCGTGCAGGTGCAGCCGGTCGCGGTGCACAGCGGCGGTGCGCAGTTCGACGTGGGGCTGTACCTCGCGCCGGCCGACGACGGTCTCGCCGCCGAGGTGGCGTACTCCACCGGTCTGTTCGAGGAGGCGTCCGCGCAACGCGTGCTGGACGCGTTCGTGACCGTGCTGACCGAGTTCACCGAGCACCTGGACGCTCCGCTGTGGACGCTTCCGGTGCTGTCCGCGGCCGAGCGGGCGCGGGTCGAGGCGATGACCGGGTCGACCGAGCTCGCCGAGCCGCTGCCGTCGATCACGGAGTGGTTCGGGCGGACCGCCGCACGCACACCGGACGCGGTCGCGGTCGTCGCGGACGCCACCGGTGACTCGATGACCTACCGCGAGCTGGACATCCGCGCGGCGGAGGTCGCGTCGTGGTTGCGGACCAACGGCGTCCGGGTGGGCGACTGCGTCGGCGTGTGCCTCGAACGCGGCCTCGACCTGGCCGTCGCGGTGCTGGCGGTGCTGAAGGCGGGCGGCGCGTACCTGCCGCTCGACCCGGACTACCCCGATGGACGGCTGGCGGCGGTGCTGGCCGGTGCGAAGCCGGGCATCGTGCTCGCCTCGGCCGCGACGCGGTCCCGGGTCTCCGGCGGCACCCGCGTCGTGGACGTCGCCGAGGTCACGGGAGAACCGGCGGCGCCGGTGGAGGTGCCCGGGGACAGCGCGTCCTACGTGGTCTTCACGTCCGGTTCGACGGGCGTGCCCAAGGGTGCGGTCAACACCGTCGCGGGCCTGGCCAACCGGCTGCGCGCGGCGGAGGCGCGGATGCCGCTGGGCACCGGCGACGTGGTCGCCCAGAAGACCCCGATCGGCTTCGACGTGGCCGTGCCCGAGATCCTCTGGCCGTTGCTCGTGGGCGCCCGGCTGGTGTTCGCCGCACCGGGCGGTCACCGCGATCCTCGTTACCTCAAGGAGTTCTTCACCCGGCACGGCGTCACGCACACGCACTTCGTGCCGTCGATGCTGCGCCTGTTCCTCGACTACGGCATCACCGCCGCCGACGTGCCCTCGCTCCGGCGGGTGCAGTGCAGCGGCGAGGAGCTGCCGGCAAGGCTGGCGGCGGACTTCCTCGCCGCGTTCCCCGGCGTCGAGCTGCACAACATGTACGGCCCGGCCGAGGCCGCGGTCGAGGTGACGCACTTCCGGGTCGACACGGCGGCGGACAGCAGCCGGGTGCCGATCGGCGACCCGTTGCCGGGCGTGCAGCTGCTGCTGCTCGACGCGCACGGGCAGCCCGTGCCCGTCGGTGTTCCCGGTGAGCTGCACATCGCGGGCGTGCAGACCGCCCGCGCCTACCTCGGCCAGCCGCAGGCGACCGCGGCCGCCTTCCTGCCGCACGAGAACGGCACGCGGATCTACAAGACCGGCGACCGGGCGTACTGGAACTCGCACGGGCAGCTGGTCTTCCTCGGCCGCACCGACCACCAGGTCAAGATCCGCGGCCAGCGCGTCGAGCCGGCGGAGATCGCCAGTGCGATGCGCACGCACCCGGCGGTCACCGACGCGGTCGTGGTCGTCCGGCCGGACGAGCACGGCGGCCCGCGGCTCGTCGGCTACCTCGTGACCGACGGTGACGTGGCCGTGGACGAGCTGCGGCGCCACCTCGCCGACCGGCTGCCCGCCGCCATGGTGCCCGGCCGGTTCGTGACCGTGCCGTCGTTCCCGGTGAACGACAACGGGAAGGTCGACCACGCCGCGCTGCCGCTGCCACCGGCGGACCTGGTGGAGTCGGTCCGCGTGCCGCCCAGGACGCCCGTGGAGACGCTGCTGGTGAAGCTGTGGGCCGACGTGCTGGGCGTGCCCGAGGTCGGCATCCGCGACGACTTCTACGAGCTCGGCGGCGACTCGCTGCGCGCGGTGAACCTGTTGCAGCGCACCCGTGAGCTCGGCCTGGACTTCCCCCTGCAGGTGCTGCTCGGCCGGCACACGATCGAGGAGCTGGCCGAGCTGGCCCCGGAAGGGCGCGGCTGATGACCCGCACCTCCCCCACCTCCGCGAACACCGTGCCCACCGCCGCGGTCTCCGACGGCAGAGCGGTCGACCTCCTGCACCGGATGGTGGCCATCCCGTCGGTGTCCGGCCAGGAGGGCGAGCTGGCCCGGTTCGTCGTCGGCGCCATGACCGAGCTGGGTTTCGAGGCGCACGTGGACGACGCCGGCAACGCCGTCGGTGTGATCGGCGCCGCCGACGGTCCCACGATCATGCTGCTCGGCCACCTGGACACGGTGCCGGGCGGGCCACCGGTCCGGCTCGACGGCGACAAGCTGTACGGGCGTGGTTCCGTGGACGCCAAGGGACCGCTCGCGACGATGATCGTCGCCGCGGCACGGGCACGGGCGGCCGGTGCGCGGATCGTGGTCGTCGGCGCGGTCGACGAGGAACGCGACTCCGTCGGCGCGCACTACGTCGCGGTCACCCAGCGCGCGGACGCCGTGGTGATCGGCGAACCGAGCGGTGTGGGCACGGTCGTGGTCGGCTACAAGGGCGTGCTGCGGTTCACCTGCTCCGTCGACCGGCCGCAGGCGCACACCAGCTCGCCGGACCCCAACGCGAGCGAGGTCGCCGCGGCCTTCTGGGAGGCGCTGCGCGCGCGGTACGCGGTGGCCGGTGGCCGGGTGTTCGACCAGCTGTCCCCCACCCTGGTCAGCACGTCGGGCGACCTCGTCCACGCCGACCTGGTGGTCTCCTGCCGCACACCGCTGGACTTCGACACCGCCGCCTTCCTGGCCGAGGTGCGCGATCTCGCCGGTGACGCGCAGATCCGGGTGCTGGAGACGACGCCGGCGATCCGCCGGTCCCGCGCCGACCCCGTGGCCAGGGCGCTGGCCGCCGCGGTGCGGGAGCACACCGGCGGCGCCGAGTTCAAGCTGAAGCTCGGCACCTCGGACATGAACGTCCTGGGTCCGGCGTGGCAGGTGCCGATCGCCACGTACGGTCCCGGTGACCCGCACCTGGACCACACGCCCACCGAGCACGTCGACCTGTCCGAGTACCTGCTGGCGGTGACGGTCCTGACCGACGCCGTCGGCCGGCTCGCCACCGATCTGATGTCACCGAGCTGACCAGGGGATGACCTGATGGACCTGCCTGTCGCCGTACTGGCATCGCGCATCCGGCTCGAGGAGAAGCTGATCCTCGCCGAGCTGGCCCGGCGCGGGGTGCCGGTGGAAGTGATCGACACCCGCCGGGCGCTGTTCGAGGTGCAGGCGCCCACACCCGCCTACGCGGGCGTGATCAGCCGCGAGATCTCCCACACCCGCAACGTCTACGCGGCGCGGTTGCTGGAGCACTCCGGCCTCACCGTGGTCAACAGCGCCGACGTCGTCGCGCTGTGCGGGGACAAGCTGCTCACCACCCTCACCCTGCACGCCGCCGGGCTGCCGGTGCCGCGGGCGGCCGTGAGCCTGTCGCCGGAGCACGCGCTGGACCACCTGGAGGACTTCGGGTTCCCGCTGGTGTCCAAGCCGGTGAACGGGTCGTGGGGGCACCTGGCCGCACGGCCCACCGACCGCAACTCCGCCGAGATCATGCTGGAGCACCGCAGCGCGCTGCCCGGCCTGCACCACCAGGTCGTCTACGTGCAGGAGTACGTCGACAAACCCGGCCGCGACATCAAGGCCTACGTCATGGGCGGTGAGGTCGTCGGCGTGATCTACAAGATGTCCGACGAGTGGCGCACGAACACCGCACGCGGTGGCACGACGATGCGCTGCGACCCCGACGAGGAGCTGACCAAGCTCCTGCGGGCCACGGCCGACGCGGTGGGCGACGGCATCCTCGGCATCGACGTGCTGGAGTCCGAGCACGACGGCTACCTCGTCAACGAGGTCAACCACACGCCGGAGTTCCACGGCGCACTCGAGGTGCTGTCGGTGGACCTGGTCGGGGCCTACGTGGACTTCGCGACCCGCAAGCTCGGCATCGGTGCGGCGGCATGAGCGACAAGCTGGCGATGTTCGGCGGCACCAGGGTGATCGGGAAGGGCAGCGTCCCACCCGAGCAGGTCCGGTGGCCGGTGATCACGGACGCCGAGCACGAGGCGACCCGGCGCGTGCTGGACAGCGGGCAGTTCACGTCCAACAGCACCGGCGGCGGTGAGGTGGCCGCGCTGGAGGCGGAGTGGGCCGAGTTCGTCGGTACCCCGCACTGCGCGGCGGTGGTCAACGGGACCGCGGCCATCGAGCTGGCGCTCGCCGCGGCCGGGATCGAGCCGGGCGCGGAGGTCCTGGTGCCCGCGCTGAGCTTCATCGCGAGCGCCATCGGTGCCGTGCAGCGGATGCTCGTGCCGGTGTTCGTCGACATCGACCCGGTCACGTACAACATGTCACCCGAGGCCGCGGCGGCGGCGGTCACCCCGCGGACCCGCGCGATCCTCGTGGTGCACCTGCACGGCCTGCCCGCCGACATGACCGCGTTGCGCGCACTGGCCGACCGGCACGACCTGCTGCTGGTCGAGGACGCCGCGCAGTCGCACGGTGCCACCTACCGGGGCAGGCGCACCGGCACGCTCGGCGACATCGCCACGTTCAGCCTCAACGTGGTCAAGAACCTGCCCACGTGCGGCGAAGGCGGCCTGATCACCACCGCGGACCCGGAGCTGCACCGGAAGGTCGTGCTGCACCGGCAGTTCGGCGAGGACCTGCGCGGCGGCCGGGAACGGGACTACGTCTCCCGCGTGCTGGCCGGAAACGCGAAGCTCAGCGCCATCCAGGCGGCGTTCACCCGCGCCCAGCTCGCGCGCCTGCCGGAGTACGACGCCGCCCGCAAGCGCAACGTCGAGGCGATGCTCGCCGCGCTGGCCGGCCTGCCGGGACTTGTGCTGCCGGAGGTGCCGGCCGACCGGACGCACGCCTGGCACATCCTGCGGTTGCGCTTCGACCCGGCGGCCACGGGCCACCCGGACGTGCGCCCCGGTGCACTGCGGTCGATCCTGCACCGCGCACTGCGCGCCGAGGGCGTGCCGTTGCAGCCGTACCAGCTGGTGCCGCTGCCGATGCAGGAGGCGTTCCAGACCCGTGCCGGGTTCGGCGGGTACCCGTGGAAGCTCGGCGGGGACGTCCGCGGCGGGGAGTACCCGGAGACCACGGCGGTCATCGAGTCGTCGCTGACGTTGCAGCGCTGGCACCTGAACCCGCACAGCGGCCCGGTGCTGCTGCGGTGCGCCGAGGCGATCCGCAAGGTGTGGGACAACCTCGACACCCTGATCCCGATCGCCCGCAGCGTGGACCACCAGTCGAAGGCGGCCGTATGACCACCCCGCTCGCCACCAAGGCGCTGCGCAACCGCGAGCAGATCCTGCGGATGGGCTCCTCGCCGTCCGGCACGCACGTCGGCGGCAGCCTGTCCTGCGTCGACCTGCTCACCGTGCTCTACGACGAGGTGCTCGACCTGCGGCCGGACGAGCCGGACTGGCCGCTGCGGGACCGGTTCATCCTCAGCAAGGGCCACGCCAGCGCCGCCCTCTACGCCGTGCTGGCCGCCAACGGCTTCCTGCCCGAGTCCGAACTGGAGACCTACGCCGCCAGCGGTGGCCGGCTCGCGGGGCACCCGCTGCGCCGCCTGCCCGGCGTCGAGTTCCCCAGCGGCTCGCTGGGCCACGGGTTGTCGCTCGGCGCGGGCGTGGCGCTGGCCGCCAAACGCGCGGGGCACCCGTACCGGGCCTTCGTGCTGATGGGCGACGGTGAGCTGCAGGAGGGCTCGGTGTGGGAGGCGGCCCAGTTCGCGCCCGCGGCGGGCCTGGACAACCTGGTCGCCATCGTGGACCGCAACGGCTGGCAGATCACCGGCCGCACCGAGGACCTGGGCCTCGAACCGCTCGCCGACCGGTGGCGCAGCTTCGGCTGGACCGCCGTGGAGGTGGACGGCCACGACCTGGACGCGCTGCGCGAGGTCTTCGCGTCGCTGGAGCCGGGTCGTCCCACGGCCGTCATCGCGCGAACGGTCAAGGGCAAGGGCGTTCCGCTGTTCGAGGACAAGAAGAAGAGCCACCACGTCACGCTGACTCCCGCGTTGCTCACCAGGGCGCAGGCGGGTCTGCGGGCGCGGTCGAGGAGGACGTCATGAGCGTCGAGACAGCACCCGGCGTCCTGGTGCCCACCCGCGAGGTCTACCGCCGGGTCCTCGGCGAGCTGGCCGAGCGGGACCCGCGGGTGTTCTGCGTGGACTCCGACATGGGCGGGCTGGAGACCGGTTTCGGCGAGCGGTTCCCCGACCGGTACACCAACGTGGGCATCGCCGAGGCGAACATGATGGGTGTCAGCGCCGGACTGGCCTCCGCGGGCTTCCTGCCCTACGCCAACACCATCAGCACGTTCGCCGCGTGCCGGGCGTGCGAGCAGATGAAGGTCGACGTCGCGGGCAACAACCTGCCGGTGCGGATCGTCGTCACGCACGCCGGGTTCTCCGCGGGGCACTACGGTCCCACGCACCACGCGCTGGAGGACATCGCCATCGCCCGCACCATGCCGAACATGACCGTCGTCGTGCCGTCGGACTCGGTGTCGACCGAGGCGGCCGTGTGGGCGACCGCGGACCTGCCCGGTCCGCTGTTCCTGCGGCTGGGCCGGGCGGCCACCCCGCTCGTGCACGAGTCGCCGGACGACTTCGTGCTCGGCAAGGCCACGCGGCTGCGCGACGGCGACGACGTGACGATCATCGCCACCGGGCCGTACCCGGCCGTGCTGGCCCTGCAGGCGCACGACCTGCTCGCCGCGGCCGGTGTCAGCGCGCGCGTGCTGGACATGCACACCGTCAAGCCCATCGACCGCGACGCGATCGTGGCGGCGTCCGAGCAGACCCGCGGCATCGTCACGGTCGAGGACCACGTGCTGGAGGGCGGCATGAGCAGCGCGGTCTGCGAGGTGCTCGCCGAGACCGCGCCGTGCCGGGTCCGCCGCATCGGTGTCCCCACCTCGTTCTTCGACGTCGTCGGCGACGAGCTGGAACTGCTGGCGGCGACCGGGGTCAGCGCGGAAGCCGTCGTCGCGGCGGCCGAGGCCCTGCTGTAGGGGACTCTCCGGACTACTTCGGGGAGTGCACGGACCACATGCTCGGCTGGACATCAGAGGAGGAGCCATGACCACCGCGACGGCGTGCCCCGAGTGCGAGGGCGCGATCGAGATCACGAGCTCGGTGACGCAGAACGAGATCGTGGAGTGCCCCGACTGCATGAGCGAGCTCGAGGTCGTCACCGCCGAGCCGCTGGTGCTGGCGCTGGCTCCCGAGATGGACGAGGACTGGGGCGAGTAGGTGACCTCGATCTCCGCCGGCGTCGTCGGCGCGGCCGGGTACATCGGCGGTGAGCTGCTCCGGCTGCTCACCGCCCACCCCGAGGTCGAGGTGACGCGCGCCTACTCCGCGAGCCAGCAGGGCAAGCGGGTCGACAGCCTGCACCCCAACCTGCGCGGCCACACCTCGCTGACCTTCACGCACCCGGACGAGCTCGGCTCCCACGACGTGCTGTTCATCGCCGTGTCGCACGGGAAGGCCGCCGAGCTGGTCCAGGCGATCGGCCCGGCCGCACCGCTCGTCGTCGACCTCACCGCGGACTTCCGGTTGAAGGACCCCGCGGTCTACGAGACGTACTACGACTCGGCGCACCCGGCGCCGGACCTGCTGGCCGGGTTCACGCCGGGACTGCCGGAACGCCACCGGGACGCGCTGCGGACGGCGGCGCGGATCAGCGTGCCGGGGTGCATGGCGAACGCGGCGATCCTGGCGCTGGCACCGCTGGCCGGGATCGTCGACCAGGACGTGACGATCGACGCCAAGATCGGCTCCAGCGGTTCCGGCGCGACCGCGACCGGGATGAACCTGCACTCCGAGCGCAGCGGGGCGATGCGGGTGTTCGCGGCGGTCCGGCACCGGCACGAGGCCGAGGTCGGGCAGGAGACCGGGCTGCGGGTGCGGATGACGGCGACCGGCGTCGAGGCGGTGCGCGGGGCTCAGGTCCTGTGTCACGCCACGGCCTCCGGTGTCACCGAGAACGACCTGCGCCGCGCCTACCGCACCGCCTACGGGAACGAGCCGTTCGTGCGGATCGTCGCGCAACGGCGTGGCCTGTACCGGCTGCCGGAGCCGAAGATCCTGGCCGGGACCAACTTCTGCGATGTCGGGTTCGCCGTGGACGGTGACCGCGTGCTGGCCGTCGCGGCGCTGGACAACCTCGGCAAGGGCGGCGCGAGCAACGCCGTGCAGTGCCTGAACATCCGCATGGGCTGGGCGGAGAGCACCGGCCTCGGCTTCGTCGGGCTGCACCCGATCTAGCACCGCGACCGGCCTGAGACCGCCGGCGCGGCACCGACACAGGCAGGAGAGACATGGACGGCGTGCTCGTGGTCAAGGTCGGCGGGGCGGCCGGTGTCGACGCCACCGGGGTCTGCGCGGACGTGTCGGACCTGGTCCACGCCGGTCGGCGGGTCGTGCTGGTGCACGGCGGCTCGGCGACGGTCGACTCACTGGCGGACCGGCTCGACGTGCCCCAACGTCACCTCACCTCCGCCAGCGGTGTCACGACCCGGCACACGGACGCGGCCACCCTGGAGGTGCTGCAACTGGCGCTGCTCGGCCAGGTCCGCCCGGCCGTGCTCGGTGCGCTGGGCGAGCGCGGCGTCCGCGCGATCGGACTGTCCGGGCTGGACGCCGGTCTGCTGCGGGCCGAACGCCGCGCCGCCGTCCGCGCCGTGGTGGACGGCAAGCGCGTCCTGGTCCGCGACGACCACAGCGGACGGATCACCTCGGTGTCCGGGGCGCTGCTGGAGTTGCTGCTGGACAACGGGTACACCCCGGTGATTTCGCCGCCGGCGGTCGCCGAGGACGGCCGCCCGGTGAACGTCAACGCGGACCGGGTCGCCGCCGCGGTGGCCGCCGAGCTCAAGGCGGACACGCTGGTGTTCCTCACCGCCGCCCCCGGACTGCTCGCGGACCTGGGCGATCCCACGTCGCTGCTGAGCAGCTACCCGCTCACCGCGGCCAGCGCGTCCACCGTGTCCGGTGGCATGTCGGTGAAGCTGATCGGGGCGCGCGAGGCGTTGCAGGGCGGCGTGCGGACGGTGCTGATCGCCGACGGCAGGGCGGAGTCGCCGGTGAGCCGGGCGCTCGACGGCGCCGGCACCCGCGTCACCCTCGCCTGAGAGACATGTCTCCCCCGGCCGGCGAACCGACCGGGGGAGAACGCTGTCACGCGATCCGGCGCATGGTGCCGGTGAGTGCCGCGACCTCCGAGCGGGACGAGACCTCCAGCTTGTCGAAGATCCGGCGCAGGTAGGTCTCCACCGTCTTGTGGCTCAACGTCAACGCCCGCGCGATCTGCTGGTTGGTCCGTCCCCTCGCCACGAGCTCGGCCACCTGGTTCTCCCGAACGCTCAACAGGCTCAGCCGCTCCACGACGGCCTTCTCGAAGTCCTCGACCTCGGCCTCCCCCGCCGCGCGCACGGGTGCCCCGTCCAGGTGCAGCACGGCGAGCAGGACCGGGTGCGACCGGGCGGACAGCACGGCGACGGCCGCGCGCACCAGCTGCCGCGCCTGCTTCTGCTCGGTCACCGACTCCAGGCACGCCAGCGCCAGCAGGGTCAGCCCCAGCTGGTCGGCCGGACCGCGCCGGGACAGCAGCTCGTCCTCCAGCGCGTGCCAGAACCGCGCCTCGTCGTTCCTGCCCACCGCCGAGCTGAGCCCGGCCAGCACCGCGCACAGCGACCCCGGCACCGCCGTGCCGCCGCTCGCGATCACGTGCCGGATCTCGGCGCACAGCCGTTTCGTCCGCACCGCGACCCCGGCCGAGCCGGTCGAGGAGGCGAGCGCACTCGCGTCCTGTGCGTGTTCCACCGCCAGTCCCAGCGCGCCGTCGCGCAGGTGTGCGGTGGCCAGGCCGAGGTGGATCCGGCCGAGGACGTGGACCTGCTGGTGCCGCTCGGCGAGCTCCAGCCCGCGGGTGAACTCGGTCAGCGCGTGCGCGGTGCGGCCGGACCAGATGTTCGCCCAGCCGAGCCAGTCGAGCGCTTCACACGTCGACGTGACGTCATCACCCAGTCGGTCGAGCGCCTCGGCGGTGCTGTCGGCCACTGCCGCCGCCTCGGTGCCGCGGCCCAGTGTGGCGAGCATCGCGCTGTGCACGGCCGCCGCGCGCGGATCGGCCTGCGCCAGTGGTGCGACGGTGTCCAGCAGACCGGCCACGTCACCGCCGCTGTCCAGTGCGATCTCGGCGAGGGCGAGCGGCACCTCGACGTGCCGGACGGCCGTGCGGACCACCTCCGCCGCGTCGTCGAACCTGCCGAGCAGGCGCAACGCCCGGACGTGGGACTCGGCCAGGCCGGTGAGGGTCGCCGGGTCCAGCTCGTCGTGGTGCCGCCACGCCTGCTGGTGCTCCGGCAGGCTCTCGGCCAGCCGCCCGGACAGCGCGGTGGCCCTCGCGAGCCGGGTGACCAGCTCGCCGCGGTGCAGGTCGTGCCGCTCCAGCAACGCCCGCAGCCAACGCGACACCGCGCCGGGCATGCGGTCACCGGTGCTCCTGACCGCGGCCAGGAGCGTCTCGGCGTCCCGCTCGGTCGCCGGTTTGCCGGACCGTTCGAGGTGGTGCGCCTGGTCGGCCAGCGGTGCGCCGCGCTTCCACAGCGCCTCGTAGGCCCTGGCGTGAGCACCGATCCGCCACCCGCCACCCGACTGCCGGTAGCAGATCGCCCTGACCACGCCGTCGCGGAAACCGAGCCGGTTGTCCCTGGTGCGCACCAGGTCCTGGGCGATCAGCTCGTCCAGGCCGGCCAACGCGCGGTCGTGTTCGAGCTCGGCGACCTCGGCCACCAGCACCGGGTCGATCGCGTCGCCGACGACGGCGGCGGCCTGGGCGAACAACCGCCCCTCCGGTCCCAGCGCCTGCAGGTCCACGCCCACGGCCGCCGCGACCGGGTGCGGCGACGGCAGGTCGTCCACGACCGCCGTGTCGTCGTGCGCACCGGCGGCCAGCGCGCTCAGCAGTCCTGGCTGCCCGCCGCTGAGCCGGTGCAGCACCCTGCGGCGACCCGGCCGCATGGTGGCGGGCAGCAGCCGCGCCGAGTCGGCCGGGTCCAGCGGTCCCAGCTCGATCCGCCGCACCGCACCGGTCTCCGCCGCCGTGCCCAGCGCGCTGACCAGGTCGACCGGCGTCTGCCGGGGACGGTGGGTCAGCACGAGCAGCACGGGTGCGGCCAGCGGGCGGCGCACCAGGTTGAGGATCATCTCGACGGAGCTCTGCTGCGCGTTGTGCACGTCGTCGAGCAGCAGCACGAGCGGTGCGTCCTCGCTCAGCTTCCCCAGCAACGCGCGGATGCCCTGACAGGCCCAGTACCGCCGTTCCTGCGGCTGTGTCCGGGTGGCGCCGGACGCGTGCAGCACGGGGAACATCTCCGGC
This sequence comes from Lentzea sp. NPDC037011, assembly GCF_055607425.1. Lineage (NCBI taxonomy): Bacteria > Bacillati > Actinomycetota > Actinomycetes > Pseudonocardiales > Pseudonocardiaceae > Lentzea > Lentzea sp. NPDC037011. Next base: position 423,126 of record NZ_JBVJRT010000004.1, read on the forward strand.
AACCGGACTGCCGCCCGCGGGTCCATTCCGGACAGCAGACGCGCACCGCCTGCCGCCAGCAGGTCGTCCAGTGCGTCGGCGAACACCGCGAACTCCGTCATCAGCGGCTTGCCCACGGCCTCGCCGTGCGCCACCAGCACACCCGCGCGTTCCGCCCGTTCCCGGAACGCGGCCAGCAGCCGGGTCTTGCCCATGCCGGGCTCACCGGCCAGCTCCAGCACCCTGACCGGGCTCCCGCCGAAGGTTCCCAACAGGTGGTCGAAGAACTCGAGCTCCCGCGTCCTGCCCCTCAAGACCGACTGCCCGGACAACTCTCCCGTCCTGCCAAGCCCGCCCCCGAGCATCGACGGCTCCCTCCTCGACAGAGACATACCGCCGTTGGCGCACACCCGCAGGCGCGCACCAGTGCGTGCACGCCGTACGCACTCGTGTGCGCATCGGCATACACCCATGCGTGTATGAATCTGCACGAATAGACCCCAGTACCCGCCTGTCAGTATTACCCGCACACCACACGGCGGCAAGTCTGGCTAATCCGGCGCACGTCAGGGGGAACCTTGACACGCCTGCGGAGATTTGGTTACGTTCGCTTCGGGTCCAGCGACATGGGGGCTGTGACCCAGAAATGGCACTGGGGGCCGACCGGGGGGTTGACATGTCGCGAACTGGAAATACCAGACATCCGCGCAGGCCTTCCACCGGCAGAGCGCAGGCCTGACCTGATCGTCGCTGGCGAGGTAGCACGCGACCGTTGATCTCACGAACCTGACAGTTGACGCCGAGCCGTCCGGCCGGCTCCATTCGTGCTGCCCGCGTTCGATTGATTGTTCACCGACAAGACCACTTCCGCGCAAATTCGACGTGCAAATTTTCGGAACGGCAGGGGTAATCATGGTATCCGAAAGCAAGGCGTTCACACTGAGCGACGAGGAACTCGCGAAGTTCCACCGCGACGGATACATAGGTCCATTCGACCTCTACGAGCCCGAGGAGATGGCCGCGCATTTGCAGGCCCTGCGGCCGAAACTGATCAACACGAAAAAGGCCGTGTACGGCGGCGGCAAGACCATCTCCGGCGTGACCAACCTGTCGAACTACGACCGGCACTTGGACGTCGACTTCCTGGCCGAGCACATCACCCGGCCGGAGATCGTGGACCGGGTGTCGAGCATCCTCGGGCCGGACACGCTGTGCTGGCGCTCGGAGTTCTTCCCCAAGTACCCCGGTGACGAGGGTACGGACTGGCACCAGGCCGACAACTTCTCCAACGTGGCCGGCTCGAAGCACCCGCAGATCGTGTGGCCGGAGGACGCGGACTTCGGCGGCACCATCACGGTGTGGACGGCGTTCACCGACGCGTCGGTGGACATGGGCTGCCTGCAGTTCATCCCCGGCTCCCACAAGTCGATGAACTACGACGAGTCCAAGGTCATGGACTACAACCCGGAGCTGATCAACAACCAGGAGAAGGGCGGGGTGCGCCGCGGGTTCTTCGGCTACGACTACCGGCAGCTGCAGAAGGACCCCAACTGGTCCCCGGACGAGTCCAAAGCGGTCTCGCAGGCGATGAGGCAGGGCCAGTTCATCATCTTCTGGTCCACGCTGATGCACGCCTCGCACCCGCACGCGGGCAAGACCGACCAGATGCGACTCGGCTTCGCGGGGCGTTACCTGCCGACCTCCGTGCGCGTCTACCCGCACTCCGACGCGCTCGCCGAGTTCGGTGGTGCGGCCAGCCTGGAGAAGTTCGGCAACGTGCTCACCTCGGGCCGGGACAACTTCGGGCACAACAAGTTCGTCGAGACCACCGTGAACGGCTTCCGCTTCCCCGTCAGGGACGGGGTGCCGGCCTGATGGCGACCGACGACATCGACACCATCCAGAAGTGGGTCGTGACCACCTGTCAGGACCTCGGGCTGAGCGTGGACGCGGAGTCCGACTTCTTCCGGTCCGGCGGGTCCTCGCTGACGGCGGTCAAGCTGATCGCCAGGGCCGAGGAGGCCTACGGCGAGGACGCGCTGCCGCCGGACGACCTGTTCAGCAACAGCAGCGTCCGCGAGATCGCCGAGAGCATCGCCCGCAACGGGCAGCAGGCCGACGCGTCACCGGCGTAGGCGCACCGCGATGAGGGGTGGCCCCCGGTGTGCCTGCCGGGGGTCACCCCTCCACGCCGTCCACCCGGAAGCAGGGAGCAGATGTCGAGGGGAAGCGCATGAAACGGCTCACCGCCGGACCCAGAGCGCGCGATGTGCACGCTCTGGCCAATGTGGACACGTCGGTTCCCTTTCCGTCGGACAGCAGTATGAAGGAGCTGTTCGAACACCGTGCCCGGCGGAACGGCGAGGCGACCGCGCTCGTGCACGGCGACCGGCGGATGACCTACGCGGAGCTGAACGCGGCGGCCAACCGGCTGGCGGGGCACCTCGTCCGACAGGGGTGCCGGCGCGGTGACGTGGTGGGCGTGTGCGTGCGGCGGTCGTGCGAGCTCGTCGTCGCGCTGCTCGCGATCGTCAAGTGCGGGGCGGTGTACCTGCCGTTCGACCCGTCCTGGCCGGACGAGCGCCTGCACGTGATGTTCGACATCGCCGGCTGCGACCGGGTGGTCACCGACCAGCGGGAGGCCCTGGCGGCGCGGCTGCCGCGGTGCCAGGTGACCGATGTGTCCTCTTCGGACGGTGACGGTGCCGCGGACCCCGCGGTCGCCGTGCTGCCCACGGACATCGCGTACGTCAACTTCACCTCGGGGTCGACCGGGCGGCCCAAGGGCGTGCCGATCCAGCACCGGTCGGTCGTCCGGCTGGTCCACGACGCCCGCTACACCCGGCTCGACGACAGGGTCGTCACCCTGTTCCTCGCGCCGGTCACCTTCGACGCGGCCACGTTCGAGATCTGGGGAGCGCTGCTCAACGGCGGCACGTGCGTGGTCTACCCCGGTGGTTTCGTCCGGCTGTCCGAGCTGCGCCGGGTGGTCCGCCGGCACGTGGTCAGCACGGTCTTCCTGACCACGGCGCTGTTCAACACGATGGTCGACGAGGACGTCGACGCCCTCGGCACCGTCGACACCGTTCTCACCGGCGGTGAGGCGCACTCGTTGCCGCACGTCGAAAAGGCGCTGGCGCACTACGGCGCGGGCCGGATCGTCAGCGTCTACGGCCCTACCGAATGCACCACGTTCGCCACCTACTACCCGCTCACCGGGCCGCAGCCGGAGGACCGGCCGCTGCCGATCGGGCGGCCGATCCAGAACACCCGCGTGCACCTCGTCCGCGACGACAGGCTGTGCGAGCCGGGTGAGACGGGTGAGGTTTGCCTGTCGGGTCCCGGCCTGTCCCCCGGTTACCTCGGGATGCCGGAGGAGACCGCGCGGCGGTTCGTGGACTGCGAGGTCGACGGCGTCACCGAACGCCTGTACCGCACCGGTGACCTCGCGTACTTCGAGGCGGACGGCGTGCTCGTGTTCCAGGGCCGTGACGACGACCAGGTCAAGGTCAACGGTCATCGCATCGAGCTGGGCGAGGTCCAGCACGTGCTGACCGGGCACCCGGACGTGCGCCAGGCCTTCGTCACCATGCACGTCACCGGCACCGGCGAACGGGTGCTCATGGCTTTCGCCGTCTCGGACGCGCCGGCGGAGGCGTTGCGGGAGCACCTGGCGCACCGCCTGCCGCCGTACATGGTGCCCGCGGTGATCGAGGTCCGCGCGTCGCTCCCCCTGTCGGCGCACGGGAAGGTGGACCGCGAGGCCCTCCTGTCGTCACTGCGGTCCGGGTCATGAGCGACGACATCCGCCAAGAGATCCGGTCCGTCTTGGACGCGGTCGTGCTGCCGCACGCCGACAGCTGGGAGGAGCAGGGGCACATCCCGGCCGACGGGTGGCGTGCGCTGGCGGAGACCGGTCTGCTCTCCCTGCCGCACGAGGGCCCAGGCTTCCTGCGCAGCGCCGTGTTCCTGGAGGAGCTCGGCGCCACCGGGTACGCCGGCGTCCGCGCGGCCATCGGCGTCCACGCCTACATGGCACCCGCCTACCTGCGGATGTTCGGCACCGACGCCCAGCGGGCGGCCTGGCTCAGATCGGACCGGATCGCCGCGCTGGCCATCACCGAGCAGAACGCGGGAACGGACCTGTCCTCGCTGTCCACAGTGGCCAAACCGGACGGTGCCGGTCACCGGCTGACCGGGGAGAAGTTCTACGTGGCCAACGGTTCCACCGCGGACTACTTCGTCGTGCTGGCCAAGACCCGCGAGGGCGGCACCACCCGCGTGCTGTCCGGGGCGAGTCTGTTCGTGGTGGACGGCCGCTCCCCTGGCATCACCCGGCACCCGCAGCGGACGCTCGGCTGGCGCGCGGCCGGCACGTGCCGGGTGTCGTTCGACGGGGTGGTCACGGACGGGGTGATCGGCCGGCCGGACCGGGCGCTGCTGCAGCTGATGCCGGCGCTGGACTTCGAACGGCTGGTCGCCGGTCTGCTGGCGGTCGGCGGCGTCCGGCACTGCCTCGACCTGCTGCGGTCGTTCGTGCGGTCGCACCGGGTGCGCGGTGAGGCGCTGAGCGCCAACCAGGCGGTGCGGCACCGCCTGGCCGACCTGGACGCCCAGTTCGAGCTCGTGCGGGCCTTCGCCCACCGGCTGGCGGAGGAGCACTGCGCCGGGCGGCTGGACACCAAGGCCGCGGCCGTTCTCAAGCTCACGGCGACCGAGCTGGCGGTCGCGGCCGCACAGGCGTGCGTGCAGTTCCACGGGGCGCGGGGGTATCTCGACGACTCCGCGCCGGCCCGCCTGTACCGCGACGCGATGGCGGGAACCATCGCGGCCGGCGCGAGCGAGCTCATGCGTGACTTGATCTTCGAGTCGGGGCGATGAGGAGTGGAGACATGGGGAACTTGGACGCCGCGACGGTGAGCGGCCGCCTGCTGCTCGCCATGGCCGTGCTCACGGTCGCGGTGCGGGTCGTCGGCTGGGCGGTGAGCAAGATCGGCCAGCCGCGGGTGCTCGGGGAGATCGTCGCCGGCATCCTGCTGGGACCCAGCGTGCTGGGACTGGTGTGGCCGGAGATGATGGCCCACCTCTTCCCGCAGCAGGTGATCGCGGGGCTGAACGTGCTGGCCCAGACCGGCCTGGTGATGTTCATGTTCCTGATCGGCCTGGAGATCGACCTGAGGTCGCTGCGCGGGCAGGGGCGCAAGGTCACGGTCATCAGCCACGCGTCGCTGCTGGTGCCGATCGCGCTCGCGGTGCCGCTGGCGCTGTGGCTGTACCCCCGGTTCGGTGCGCAGACCGACCGGCTGGCGTTCTGCCTGTTCTTCGCCGCGGCCATGGCGATCACCGCGTTCCCCGTGCTCTCCCGGCTGTTGCGGGAGTCCGGCCTGATGCCCACCCGCGTGGGCGTGATCAGCCTGGTGTGCGCGGCGATCAACGACGTCTACGCGTGGATCATGCTGGCCGTCGTGGTCGCCGTGGCCAAGTCGACGGGCCTCGGGGACGTGCTGCTGACGCTCGCCCTGTCGACCGGCTACCTCGTCGTGATGTTCGCCGTGGTCCGGCCCCTGTTGCGGCGCCTGGGCCACCCGTCGATGTGGGTGATGGTCGCGGTGGCGATCCTGAGCGCCTGGACGACCGACCAGATCGGCATCCACGCGATCTTCGGCGGTTTCCTGGCCGGTGCCGTGATGCCGCGCGACCCCGAGTGGCAGCGCGGCGTCGAGGCGAAGCTCGAGAGCATGATCTCCGTGCTGCTGCTGCCGATGTTCTTCGGCCTGGTGGGGCTGTCCACCCGGATCGACCAGCTCACCACCGCCGCCCTCTGGCTGACCGCGCTGCTGGTCGTCGTGGTCGCCACGGCCGGCAAGCTCGGCGGCGCGGCGATCGCCGCGCGCCTGACCGGTGACCGGTGGACGGAGTCGCTGCTGATCGGCGTGCTCATGAACACGCGCGGGCTGACGGAGGTGGTGATCCTGACCGTCGGCGTGCAGCTGGGCGTGGTCTCCTCCTCCCTGTTCACGATCATGGTCCTGATGGCGCTGGCCACCACGTTCATGGCGGCACCGGTCATCACCGTGCTGCAGCGCCGCCTGGCGGACCCCCTCGTGACCGCCGATCCGCTGGCCGGCCGCGGCGCAGGAGCCGGTCGATGAGCCGGCCCGGTCAGGACGCCTGGCTGCGCGGCTTCTCGCCCAGCCCGGACAGCGAGGTCCGGGTCGTCTGCTTCCCGCACGCCGGTGGTTCGGCGAGCTACTACGTGCCGTTCGCCGAGCAGCTGTCCCCGGTGGCCGACGTGCTGGCCGTGCAGTACCCGGGCCGGCAGGACCGCAGGCACGAGCCGTGCATCGACGACATCGCCGTGCTGGCGGACCGGGTCGCCGAGGTCCTCGCACCGCACCTGGACCGCCCGACCATCTACTTCGGACACAGCATGGGCGCGACGCTCGCGTTCGAGGTCGCCCGCAGGACGACCGCGGCGCACCTCTTCGCGTCCGGCCGGCGTGCGCCGTCGTGCTGGCGCGACGAACGCGTGCACCAGCGCGACGACGACGGCCTGATCGCCGAGATGCGCGCGCTGAACGGCACGAGCTCCGCGCTGCTGCAGCACGAGAAGATCCTCCGCATGGTGCTCCCCGCGGTGCGCGCGGACTACCGGGCCGCGGAGACCTACCGGTACGCCGAGGGCCCGGACCTCACCGCGCCCGTCACCGTGCTGGTCGGCGACGACGACCCGCTGGTGACGCTGGACGAGGCCCGCGCCTGGCAGCGGCACACCACCGGGACGACGGAGCTGCACGTGCTGCCGGGTGGCCACTTCTTCTTGGAGGACCAGTGGCCCCGCATCACCGGCCTGGTCGGGGACGAGGTGCGCGGACTCGTGTCGTCGCGCGCGTGAGGACTCAGCCGGGCAGCAGACCGGAGTCCGCGAGCCACCTGTCGTCGTAGAGCGACTCCAGGTAGTTGCTGCCCAGGTCCGGTGCGATCGCCACGCACGTCAGGTCCTCGTCCCTGGACTCCAGCCACCGCAGCGCGCCGCTGACGACGGTGCCGGTCGACCCGCCGAACAGGTAGCCGTGCCGCACCAGCTCGTGGCACGTCCGGACGGTGTCGCTCTCCTCGACGTGCACGACGTCGTCGACGAGCGACTCGTCCAGGATCTGCGGGCGGACGCTCGTGCCCAGGCCCGGGATCAGCCGGGTGGCCGCGGGCGTGCCGAAGGTGACCGAGCCGACGCTGTCGACGGCGACGATGCGCACGGCCGGCTGGGTCTCGCGGAAGTACCGCGCACAGCCCATCAGGGTGCCGGTGGTGCCCGCGCCGATGAACAGCACGTCCAGGTCGGGGAACTCCTTGGCGATCTCGGGCGCCGTGGAGCGGTAGTGGCCCGTCCAGTTGCCGGGGTTGGCGTACTGGTTGAGCCAGACGAAGCCGGGGTTGTCGCGGCACAGCGCCTGCACGTGCGCGATCCGGGTGCCGAGGAACGCACCGGACGGATCCGGCTCGGACACCACGTGCACCTCGCTGCCCAGCGTCTCCATCGCGCGGCGGGCCGCACCGGTGCAGCGGACGTCGGTGACGCAGATGAACCGGTACCCCTTGCTGGCCGCCACGAGGCTGAGGGCGACGCCCATGTTGCCGGAGGAGGACTCGACCAGGGTCGAGCCGGGGGTGATGCGGCCGTCGCGTTCCATCGCGCCGACCATCTCCACCGCGGCCTTCAGCTTGATCGAGCCCGCGAAGTTGAAGCCCTCGCACTTGAGCAGCAGCCGCCGTCCGACGACCGGCCGCAGGTCCACGTACAAGTCCGCGACGTTGAACTCCAGCGGACTCGTGATGACAGCTGCCACACCGAAATCCCATCTCGTAGCCGACGCGCAAATCCTTTCCAGGGACGCCATATTTCCGCTATACGGACGGCCATAGGTGCGATACCGATGAAATATAGGCGCTCTCCGCAGGGTCGTTTTCACGACGAACCGGAGGGAGAGGCAGATGGGACACTGGGCTCCACTCGAGCTCGACCCGGCAGGCATCGGAGCCGAGCCAGGTCCACACGGGCTGGTCGACCATCTGCGCGGACGGGCCGACCTGGCCGGGCTGCTGGCGGCGAACAAGGCCCTGGTCTTCCGCGGTTTCCAGGTCACCACCGCGGAGCTCGACGAGGTGATGGACCTGCTGCTGCCCAACCGGCTCGCCTACGTCCACGGCAACTCGCCGCGCACGAAGGTCGGTCAGAACGTGTACACGTCCACGGAATACCCGCCGGAATTCGACATCTCCATGCACAACGAGATGTCGTACGCCCATCAATGGCCGGAACGGCTGATGTTCTTCTGCGACGTGGCACCGGAAACGGGTGGCGCGACCCCCGTGGTGGACGGGGTGCGCTGGCTGGGTTCCCTCGACGACGAGGTGCGCGAGGCGTTCGCGAAAGGCGTGCGGTACACGCAGAACCTGCACGGCGGCAAGGGCTTCGGCAAGAGCTGGCAGGACACGTTCGAGACCGGCGACCGGGACGTGGTCGAGGAGTTCCTCGGCACCTCCGGCAGCGAGTTCTCGTGGCGTGCCGACGGCGGGCTGCGGGTCAGCCAGGTGCGGCCCTCGACCGTGGAGCACCCGGTGACCGGTGACGAGGTCTGGTTCAACCAGGCCGACCAGTGGCACGCGGCCGGGCTCGGCGACGAGACCGCCGCGGCGCTGTACCAGATCATGTCCGAAGAGGACCTGCCGCAGTCGGTGACGTTCGCCGACGGCTCCCCCATCCCGGCGGAGCACGTGCGGCAGATCCGCGACCGCGGCCTGTCCGAGGCGGTCGACGTGAGCTGGCGCGCGGGCGACGTGCTGCTGATCGACAACGTGGCGGTCGGCCACGGCAGGCGGTCGTTCACCGGGCCGCGCCGCATCCTCGTCGCGATGTCGGACTGACCCCGTGTCGAGCGCCCAGCTCCACCACGAGCACCAGGCCGAGTCGCTGCGCCGCGCCGCCCGCCGGTTCGCCACCGGCGTGACGGTGGTGGCGGTGAGCGACGAGGGTCGTGACCACGCGCTGACCGCCAACTCGTTCGTCACGCTGTCGCTGCAGCCGGCCCTCGTGGGCGTGTCGGTCACGACGGGTGGCCGGATGCGCCTGCTCGCCGAACGCGCCCGCTACTTCGGCATCAGCGTCCTCGACGCCGGCCAGGAGGAGTACGCGCGGCACTACGCGAGCCGCGGCCGCGCCGGTGCTCCCGACCACCTCGTGCTGCGCACGCTGGGCAGCGTGCCCGCGCCGGTCGTGCCGGGCTGCGTCGCCTACTTCGTCTGCGAGTTCGCGCACACGCACCCGGTCGGCGACCACGACCTGATCATCGGCTCGGTGGTCGAGAGCCGCGTGGTCAGCGAGGAACGCGCGCCGCTCATCTTCCTCGACGGCAAGTTCAGCTGACTGGAGCCACCTGACATGACCCCGGTACCGCCCTTCGGCGGCCACTCCCTGTTCCTGTTCCTGGTCCAGGTCGCGGTGCTGCTCCTGCTGGCGCTGCTGACGGGCAGGCTCGCGATGCGGTTCGGGATGCCCGCGATCGTCGGCGAGCTGCTCACGGGCATCCTGCTCGGCCCGTCGCTGCTCGGCGCGGTGGCGCCCGGCTGGGCGGAGTGGCTGTTCCCGCACCAGGCGGAGCAGTTCCACGTGCTCGACGCGTTCGGGCAGATCGGGGTGCTGCTGCTGGTCGGCGTGACCGGGGTGTCGCTCGACCTCAAGCTCATCCGCAAGCGCGGCAGCACCGCGGCGAAGATCAGCATCCCCGGTCTGGTGATCCCGCTGGGCCTCGGCGTCGGCGCGGGATTCCTGGTGCCGTCGGCGCTGCTGGCAGGCTCCGGTGACCAGCGCGCGGTGTTCGCGTTGTTCCTCGGCATCGCCATGTGCGTCAGCGCGATCCCGGTGATCGCCAAGACCCTGATCGACCTGAAGCTGTTGCACCGCAACGTGGGCCAGCTGATCCTCATCTCCGGCACGGTCGACGACATGGTCGGCTGGCTCGGCCTGTCGCTGGTCACCGCGATGGCCACGACCGGCCTGCACGCGGGCACGGTCGCGCGGTCCGTCGGGTTCCTCGTGCTGTTCGTCGTGGTCTCGGTCGTCGTCGGCAGGCCGGTCGTGCGCGCGGTGATGCGGCGGGTGAGCGACGGCGCCACGATCGGTGCCGCGGTCGTGGTCCTGCTGACGATGAGCGCCGCCAGCCACCTCCTCGGCCTCGAAGCGGTGCTCGGCGCGCTCGTCGGCGGCATGCTGATCCGCAACGCGGGCGGCGACGTGCTGGAGAAGCTGCTCCCGTTGCGCACGGTCGTCATGACGTTCCTCGCGCCGGTCTTCTTCGCGATGGCCGGGCTGCGCATGGACCTCACCGCCCTCGTCCAGCCGTCCGTGCTCGTCGCCGCCGTGGTCCTGCTGCTGATCGCGGTCCTCGGCAAGTTCGCCGGCGCGTTCCTCGGCGCGTGGCTGAGCGGCCTCAACCGCTGGGAGGCGCTGGGGATCGGCGCCGGCATGAACGCGCGCGGTGTCGTCGAGGTCGTGGTCGCGATGGTCGGGCTGCGGCTGGGCGTGCTCAGCACCGAGATGTACACGATCGTCGTGCTGATCGCGATCGTCACGTCGCTGATGAGCCCGCCGATCCTGCGTGCCGCGGCCGCCCGCATCGAGGTGACCGCGAGCGAGCGGCTGCGGTTGAGCGAGTACGAGCCCCCGTCGCGGCAGCAACCCGCCGCCGACCCCGCCTGAGGAAGGACACCCCGTGCTGCCTCCCCCCTTCACCGTCATCTCCGGCGCGCAGGTCCGCAAGGTCCTGACCGGTGCCGAGAAACAGGTCACCGACGTGGTCGAGGCCGCGTACCGGCTGCACGGCGACGGCCGGACGGTGAACCCGGACTCGTACTTCCTGCGCTTCCCCGACCGGCCGTCAGCGCGGATCATCGCGCTGCCCGCGTCGCTGGGCGCGGTGCACGGCATCAAGTGGATCTCCAGCTTCCCGGAGAACGTCGCGGGCGGACTTCCGCGCGCCTCCGCAGTGCTGATCCTCAACGACGCCGAGACCGGGTACCCGTTCGCCTGCGTGGAGGCGTCGGTCATCAGCGCCGCCCGCACCGCCGCGTCCGCCGCCCTCGCGGCCGTGCGGCTCAGCGCCGCGCGCGGTGTCCGGCCCACCCGCGTGGGTTTCGTCGGCGCGGGGCTGATCGCGCGGTACGTGCACACCTACCTGCTGGCCAACGGGTTCGCGTTCGACGAGGCCGGTGTGCACGACCTGTCCCCCGAGCACGCCGACGGGTTCGCCGCCTACCTGCGCCGGTCCGGACCGGTCGTGGTGCACGACCGGTCCGAGGACCTCATCCGCTCGTCGGACCTCGTCGTGTTCGCGACGGTGGCCGGCGAACCGCACGTGCACGACCCGGCGTGGTTCGCGCACAACCCGCTGGTGCTGCACCTGTCGCTGCGGGACCTGTCGCCCGAGGTGGTCCTCGCGTCCTGCAACGTCGCCGACGACGTCGAGCACTGCATGAAGGCGAACACCTCACCGCACCTGACCGAGCAGCGCACCGGGGACCGCTCCTTCATGGCGGGCGACATGCGCGCGCTGCTGGCGGGCGAGATCGACGTGCCGGCGAACCGGCCGGTGGTCTTCTCGCCGTTCGGGCTGGGCGTGCTGGACCTCGCGGTGGCGGTGCACGTCCACGAGCACGCGGGCGGGCTCGTCGTGGACGGGTTCTTCGACGAGCTGAAGCGCCACGGCTGAGGGGGAGGCATGACCGAGCGACTGCCGCTGTCGGCGGCACAACGGGGTGTGTGGTTCGCGCACCAGCTGGACCCGACCGGGCAGCTGTTCAACTGCGCCGAGTACCTGGCCGTGGACGGTCAGCTGGACGTCGGCGTGTTCACCGTGGCGTGGAACCGGCTGCGCGCCGAGGCCGACGCGCTGCGGATCACCGCGCTCGACCGGGCCGACGGCGAGCTCTGGCAGTTCGTCGCACCCGGCGGCGACGCGCCGCTGCCGTTCTTCGACCACACCGGCCACGCCGATCCCGAGGGCGACGCGCTGCGGTGGATGCGCGCGGACACGACCGGTGCGGTCGACCTGGCCGTGCCGCCGATCTCGGCGTTCGCGCTGTTCAAGGTGTCCGACTCGCGCTTCCTCTTCTACTACCGCATGCACCACGCGGTCGTCGACGGGTACGGGGTGCAGCTGATCGGCACCCGGCTCGCGGAGCTCTACACGTCACTGGTGTCCGATGTGGACGGCGGGACGCCCTGCACGTCGTTCGAGCACATCCTCACCGAGGACCTGGCCTACCGGGCCTCCGCGCAGTTCGAGCAGGACCGCGAGTACTGGATGAAGCGGTTCGGCGACCAGCCCGCGCAGATGCGGGTGCTCGGCGACGTGCCGCCCGGCGCCGATCCCGCGTCGCTGCCGCTGCGGCTCAGCCGGGTCGCGGAGCTGGCACCCGCGCACGTCTCGGCGTTGCAGCAGGCCGCCGCGGCGACGGGGTCGACGTGGCAGGTGGTCGTGCTCGCCGCGGTCGCGGCCTACGTGCACCGCGTCACCGACCGCAGGGACGTGGTCATCGGCATGCCGGTCGCGGGGCGGCGCAGCACGGTGTCGCGGCGTGCGCCCGGCATGGCGACGAACTCCGTCGCGCTGCGGATGGACGTCTCCGCGGCCGAGAGCCTCACGGACCTGGTGCCCCGCATGGCCGAGGTCGTGCGCGCGGCGCTGCGGCACGAGCGCTACCGCGCGGAGGACCTGCGCCGCGACCTCGGGCTCGACGGCAGCGAGCAGGCGTTCATCGGACCGATGGTCAACTTCATGCCGTACGACCGCACGCTGCGGTTCGGTGCCGCGACGGCCACGACGCACAACCTGGCGTCGGGCCCGATCGTGGACCTCTCGCTGGGCGTGCGCGGTCAGGTGGGCGGCCAGATGTCGCTCGTGTTCGAGGCGAACCCCCAGCACCACAGCCTGTCCGGGTTCCTGGCCCACCGCGACCGGCTGTCCGCGTTCCTCCGTGCGGTGACCGCGGACCCGGCGCGGCCGATCGGTGCCGTGTCGCTGCTGTCCGACGTGGAACGACGCGACCTGCTCGTCGACCGCAACGCCACCGCGCGCGACCTGCCGGGCGAGACCGTGCCCGAGCTCGTGGCCCGCCAAGCCGCTCGCACCCCCGGCGCACCGGCCGTGCGGTTCGGCGACCGCACCCTCACCTACGGCGAGCTCAGCGCACGCGCGTCGGCGCTCGCCGCCGGGCTGGTCGCACGCGGGATCGGCGCCGAGGACCTCGTGGCGGTCGCGCTGCGCCGCTCACCCGAGCTGGTCGTGGCGATGCTCGGGGTGCTGCGGGCCGGTGCCGCGTACGTGCCGGTCGACCCCGAGTACCCGGCCGAACGCGTCGCGTACCTGCTCGGCGACCTCCAGCCGGCGGTGGTCATCGACGACGCCGCGTTCGACGATCCCGGGTTCAGCGGTCCCTCCACGGCGACCCCGCCCGCCCCTCGCGGCGAACACGCGGCCTACGTCGTCTACACGTCCGGGTCGACCGGTGCCCCGAAGGGTGTCGTCGTACCGCACGACGCGATGCGCAACTTCGTGCTGGACCACGCCGAACGCTTCGGCGTGACCGAACGCAGCCGGGTGCTCCAGTTCGTCTCGCCCAGCTTCGACGTGGCCGTGGGCGACATCTGGCCGACGCTCGTGTCGGGTGGCTGCCTGGTGCTCGCACCGGACGGGCAGGACCTCGCCGGGCTGCTGCGGTCGGAGCGGGTCACGCACGCCACCATCCCGCCGGTCATGCTCGCGCAGCTGCCGTCCGACGGGCTGCCCGACCTGCGGTTGCTGATCACCGGCGGGGAGCCGCCCGACCAGGACGTGGTGCGGCGGTGGGCGTCGGGCCGGCGGATGGTGAACGTCTACGGCGTCACCGAGGCCGCGGTGGCCAGCACGACCTGCCCGCTCACCCCGGGGGACGGGGCGCCGATCGGCAAGCCCGTCGCGAACACGCGGGTGTACGTGCTGGACTCGCGGCTGGAACCCGCGCTGCCCGGTGTCGAGGGCGAGCTGTACCTCGCCGGGGACGGGCTGGCGCGCGGGTACCTGCGCCGGGCCGCGTTGACGGCCGAGCGGTTCGTGCCGTGCCCGTTCGGGCCACCGGGTGCGCGGATGTACCGCACCGGCGACCTGGTGCGGTGGCGGCCGGACGGCAACCTGGAGTACCGCGTCCGCGTCGACGACCAGGTCAAGATCCGCGGGTTCCGGGTCGAGCTCGGCGAGCTGGAGGCCGTGCTGCTCCGTCATCGCGCGGTCCGGTCCGCGGTCGCCGTGGTGCGGCTGGACGAGGGGCGCAAACGGCTCGTCGCGTACGTGGTGCCGGACGGTGCGGTCACCGCGGAGGAGCTGCGCGAGCACGCCGCGCGCCTGGTGCCCGACTTCATGGTGCCGGCCGCCGTGGTGCTGCTGGACGAGCTGCCGGTCACCCCGAACGGCAAGGTGGACCGCAGGCTCCTGGTCGCGCCGGACTTCTCCTCGACCGACGACGCCACCCCCGAGGACGGGCGGGAGGCCCTGCTGTGCGGGCTGTTCGCGCAGGCGCTCGGGGTGGCCCGCGTGGGTCCGCAGGACTCGTTCTTCGACCACGGCGGCGACAGCATCATGGTGTTCCCGCTGGTGGCGAACGCGGCCGCGGCGGGACTGGAGTTCACCGCGCGGGAGGTGTTCCAGCACCCGACGCCGGCCCGGCTCGCGCGGGTGGCCAGGGACGTCCTGACCGCGGCGGGCACCGGCCCGTTCCCTCCGACCCCCGAGCTCGCGCGGCTGGGCACCCGGTTGGACGGCCTGCACCAGTCGGTGGTCGTGCCGGTGCCGCTCGGCACCCGGCTGAAGGCGGTGACCTCGGTCGTCGACACCCTCGTCGCGCACCACGAGGCGCTGCGGATGCGCGTGCTGGCGGACGGGACGTGGGAGGTCGCCGACGCCGCTGCCGACTGCCTGAACCGCGTGCTGCTCGTCGGTGACCCCGAGCCGGAGGTCGTGGACGCCGAACGGGCGGCGGCCGCCGAACGCCTCTCCCCCGCCGACGGACGGGTCGTCCAGGCGGTGTGGTTCGACTCCGGTCCCGCGCACCCCGGTCGGTTGCTGCTGGTGCTGCACCACCTGCTCGCCGACGGCGAGTCGTGGCGGACCTTGCTGTCCGACCTGGACGCCCTGTGGTCCGGGGCCGCGCTGCCCGCCGCCGTCCCGTTGCGCGACCACGTGTCGGGCACGCCGGGCGGGCCGGTGGACGCGGGTCCCGTGCGGACGGTGGAGATCACGCTGCCCGACGCCGACTGGGACTCGCTGGCCGAGCGGTACCGGGTGGACCGGGCCGACGTCGTGCTGGCCGGGCTCACCCAGGCGGTGACCGAACCGTGCCTCGCCGAGGCGCCGCGCTCCACCGGGCCGGTCGGGCGGATCGCCGCCCAGGTGCCCGTGCACTGCGCGTGGGCGCCGGCGGAGAAGGCGTTGCGGCAGGTCAAGGAACAGCGGCGGGGCGGCGGTGCCGACGCGCACCCGCGGATCGCGTTCCGCGACCTCGGCGAGCTGCCGGCCGAGTCGTTCACCTGCACCCCCGATCCGGGATACGCATTGGCGTGCACCACGTTCTCCGTCGGTGGCGTGCTGCGCGCACAGCTGGCGTGGCGCGAGTCCGCCTTCTCGGAGGCGGACGTGCACGAGTTCGCCGACCAGTGGCGTGCCGCGCTCGGCGACCTG
Source organism: Lentzea sp. NPDC037011 (assembly GCF_055607425.1). NCBI lineage: Bacteria > Bacillati > Actinomycetota > Actinomycetes > Pseudonocardiales > Pseudonocardiaceae > Lentzea > Lentzea sp. NPDC037011. The sequence continues at coordinate 438,872 of NZ_JBVJRT010000004.1, forward strand.
GCCGCGTTGCGGGGCCGGGCTGCGCTGACGCCGGCGGACGTGCCGCTCACCGGCCTCACCCGGGCCGAGCTCGACGCGATCACCGCCGCGCACCCGGACGTGACCGACGTGCTGCCGGTGTCACCGCTGCAGGCGGGGTTCGTGTTCCTGCACGCGGTGTCCGGGCAGCACGCGGACTCCTACGTCTCGCAGCTGCGGTTCGACCTGGAGGGCCCGTTCGACGCCGCACGGATGCGGGCGGCGGCCACGGCGTTGCTGCGGCGGCACCCGAACCTGCGGGCGGCCTTCCGCGACGACGTCCAGATCGTGTGCTCGGACGTCACGCTGCCGTGGCGCGAGACCGCGTGCACGGCCGGCGACGCCGACCGGATCGCGGCCCGGGAGCGCGCCGAGGGGTTCGACCTCACCCGCCCGCCGCTGGTCCGGTTCCACGTGCTGCGCTTCGGCGAGCACCACCACCGGCTGCTGCTGACCGCCCACCACGTGCTGTGGGACGGCTGGTCGACCGGGCTGATCGTGCGCGAGCTGTTCGAGCGGTACGCGCAGGACACCGAACCCCGTCCCGGCCCTCCCTACTCCGACTACCTGCGGTGGCTCGCCGGTCAAGACCTCGACGAGTCGCGCCGGGTCTGGGCCGCGGCGCTGGAGGACTTCTCCGCGCCGACGCTCGTGGCACCCGGCGCACCGCCTGCCCGCGAACGGCAGGAACAGGTCAGGACCGACCTCGACGCCACGACGACGGCCGCGCTCGCCCGCATCCCCGGTGTCACGCTGAACACGGTGGTGCAGGCGGCGTGGGCGACCGTGCTGGGCCAGGTGACCGGGCGCGACGACGTGGCGTTCGGCTGCTCGGTGTCGGGCCGGCCGCCGCACCTGCCGGGCATCGAGCGGATGGTCGGGCTGCTGACCAACACGGTCCCCGTGCGCGTGCGGCTGGGCCCCGACCTGCTGACCCGGCTGCAGGCCGAGCAGGCGGCCCTGATCCCGCACCACCACCTGGGGCTGGCCGACATCGGCCGCGACCTGTTCGACACGGCGATCATGTTCGTCAACTACTCCTTCGACCGCGCCGAGTGGGCGGACGCGCTGCCGAACCCGCTGCGGCTGACCGGGTTCGAGGTCGAGGACGAGACCCACTACCCGCTGCGGCTCGCCGCGGTGCCCGGTGAACGGCTGCACCTGCGGCTCGGCTACCGGCCCGACCTGTTCCGCCCGGCCGAGGCACGGCGGTTGCTCGACCGCCTGGTCCACGTGCTCGGCACCTTCGCCGACTGAGGGGACACCCCGTGCGCGACGTGTACATCAAGGGAATCGGCGTCCACCTGCCGCCGGTGGTCGGCATCGAGTCGGCCGTCGCGCAGGGGCTCTACCCCGCGGAGGAGGTGGACCTGCACCAGCTCGCCGGCGCCGCCGTGGCGGGTGAGGTGCCCGCGCCGGAGATGGCCCTGCTCGCGGCGCAGGACGCGTTCAAGCGCACCGGCCACGACCCGCACGACGTCGGTGTGCTGCTGTACGCCGACTCGTGGCACCAGGGCCCGGACGGCTGGCAGCCGCAGTACCACCTGCAACGGCACCTGCTCGGCGGTGACGTGCTCGCGGTCGAGGTGCGCATGGGGTGCAACGGGATGTTCGGCGCGCTGGAGCTGGGTGCGGCGCACGTGCTGGCCGGCCGCGGGAACGCCTTGCTGGTGGCGTCGGACAACTTCGGCACCCCGATGATGGACCGGTGGCGGATGGGCCCCGGCTACGTCGCCGGTGACGCGGCGTCGGCCGTGATCCTGTCGCGGGAACCGGGTTTCGCCCGGCTCCTCGCGGTCGCCTCCGTGGCCGTGCCCGAGGCGGAGCAGATGCACCGGGGCGACGAGCCGCTGTTCCCGCCGGGACCGACGGTCGGCGCACCGCTCGACTTCGTGGCGCGCAACGCCGCGTACAAGAGCCGGATGGTCTCCTCCGGGGAGGGCACCGGCGCGCTGATCCGCATCCACCAGCAGACGCTGTCCGTCGTGGAGCGCGTGCTCGACGAGGCCGGCATCGGTCTCGGCGACGTCACGCGCGTGGCGTACATGAACTACTCGCGGGAGATCGTCGAGCAGCGGTGCATGGCCGCGCTCGGACTCGGCATGTCCCGCTCCACCTGGGAGTTCGGCCGCACGGTCGGCCACCTCGGCGCGAGCGACCAGGTCGTGTCGCTCGACCACCTGCTGTCCGCGGGCGAGCTCGGACCGGGCGACCACCTGCTGATGCTCGGGGTCGGTCCCGGCGTGACGCTGTCCGCCGCGGTGGTCGGCATCGACCACCCCGCCCCCTGGCTGGACTCGCCGGAACAACCGTGAGCACACCACCGGTGGGCCGTGACCGGCGGCTCGGTCCCGCGGTCACGCCCTCCGCCGTCGGGATCGAGAATGCGAGGAAAGTCATGAGCACACCACCGGTGGCCGTGATCGGCGTCGGCTGCAGGTTCGCGGGCGGCGCCGATGGCCCGGCCGCGTTCTGGGACATGCTGGTCTCCGGCCGGGACGGTGTCGGCGACCTGCCGGAGGGCCGGTGGCGCGCCTACGACGGCTCGTTCCCCGCGGAGCTGCGCCGCGCCGCCGTTCCCGGCGGCTTCCTGGACGACGTCTCCGGGTTCGACTCCGGCTTCTTCGGGCTCACCCCGCGCGAGGCCGAGCTGATGGACCCGCAGCAGCGCCTGCTGCTGGAGGTGGCGTGGGAGGCGCTGGAGCACGCCGGCATCCCGCCGCGGTCGCTCGCGGGCGGTGACACCGGCGTGTTCGTCGGCATCGGGTCCGACGACTACGGCCGCCGGATGCTGGAGGACCTGCCCTCGATCGAGGCGTGGACCGGCATCGGCAGCGCGCTGTGCGCGGCGGCCAACCGCATCTCCTACGCGCTCGACCTGCACGGGCCGAGCCTCGCCGTCGACACCGCGTGCTCGGCGTCGCTGGTCGCGACGCACCTGGCGAGCAGGGCGCTGGCCGACGGGGAGTGCGGCATCGCGCTGGTCGGCGGTGTGAACCTGATCATCGGGCCGGGGCTGACGCTCACCCTCGACGCCGCCGGGGCGACCTCGCCCGACGGCCGGTGCAAGCCGTTCTCCGCCGACGCCAACGGTTACGGGCGCGGCGAGGGCGGCGGCGTCCTCGTGCTCAAGCTGCTCGACGACGCGCTGCGCGACGGCGACCGGGTCCTGTCGGTGATCCGCGGGTCGGCCGTGCACCAGGACGGGCGCACCAACGGCATCATGGCGCCGTCCGGTTCCGCGCAGGAGGCGCTGCTGCGGGAGGCCTGCTCCCGCGCGGGCGTCGAACCGTCCTCCGTGGACTACGTCGAGGCGCACGGCACCGGCACCCGGCTCGGCGACCCGCTGGAGGCCGGCGCGCTGGCGGCCGTCTACGGGGCCGGGCGGACCGAGCCGGTGCGGATCGGGTCGGTCAAGCCCAACATCGGGCACCTGGAGGCGGGCGCCGGGATCGCGAGCCTCATCAAGGCCTCGCTCGCCCTGCACCACGGCGAGCTGCCGCCGAGCCTCAACTGCGCCACCCCCAACCCGGCGATCGACTGGGCCACGTCCGGACTGCTGGTCAACACCACCCGCACGCCGTGGCGGCGCGGGGACCGGGTGCGCCGCGCCGGGGTCTCCGGGTTCGGGTACGGCGGCACCATCGGGCACGTCGTGCTGGAGGAGGCACCCGTGCGTGCGGCGGTGGCCGCACCGGACGACGCGCCCCGGCTGTTCCCCGTGTCCGCCGCCTCCCAGGACGCCCTGCGTGCCTTCGCCGACCGGCTCGCCGGGCACGGCGACCTCACCGCGGCCGGCCACACCCTCGCCCACCGCCGGTCGCACCTCCCGCACCGCGCCACCGTGGTCGCCCAGACCGCCGAGGAGCTGGCCGAGGGCCTGCGCGAGGTCGCGGCCGGTGAACGACTGCCGAACCCGGTCCCGTCGAACCCCGGCACCGGGCTGGTGTGGGTGTTCTCCGGGCACGGCGCGCAGTGGCCGGGCATGGGCAGGGAACTGCTCGACAGCTCACCGGAGTTCGCCGCGGCCGTCGCCGAGCTGGAACCGGTCTTCCTGGAGGAGATCGGCTTCTCCCCCACCCAGGTGCTGCGCGACGGCGACTTCGACACGATCGACCGCATCCAGACGATGATCTTCGTGGTGCAGGTGGGCCTGTCCGCGGTGTGGCGGTCGTACGGCGTCACACCGGACGCGGTGATCGGCCACTCGGTCGGCGAGATCGCGGCCGCGGTCGCCTGCGGCGCGCTGACCCCGCAGGACGGTGCCCGGCTGAGCTGCCGCCGTTCCGCGCTGCTGCGCCGCGTCGCCGGGCAGGGTGCGATGGCGATGACGTCGCTGTCGTTCGAGGAGGCGGGTGAGCGCCTCGGTGGCCGCACGGACGTCGTCGCCGGCATCTCCGCCTCGCCGTCCTCGTCCGTGGTCTCCGGCTCGCCCGCCGCGATCGACGCCCTCATCACCGAGTGGGACGACGTCCAGGTCCGGCGGGTCGCCTCCGACGTGGCGTTCCACAGCCCGCAGATGGACGCGCTCACCGCCGGCCTCGCCGCGGCCGCGAGCGATCTGGAGCCGCGCGAACCGCAGATCCCCATGTACTCCACCGCTCTGCCCGACCCGCGGTCGACCGGGCTGCTGCACGGCGACTACTGGGCCGCGAACCTGCGCAACCCGGTGCGCCTGCTGGACGCGACCCGTGCCGCGATCGAGGACGGCTACCGGCGGTTCGTCGAGGTCTCGGCCCACCCGGTCGTCGCGCACTCGCTGACCGAGACGCTCGGCGACGAGGAGGCGTTCGTCGGGATCACGTTGCGGCGCAACAAGCCCGAGCAGGTCTCGGTGCTCACGGCGGTCGGTGCCGCGTTCTGCGCCGGTGTCGACGTCGACTGGGACCGCCTGCACCCCGCCGGCGACCTCGCCGACCTGCCCGTGCGCGCCTGGCAGCACACGCCGCACTGGCACGAGTCCTCGGTCAGCGGCGCACCGCAGCAGCACGACCCGGCCGACCACGCCCTGCTCGGTGCCCCCGTGCCGGTGGCGGGCCGCCCGGACCTGACGCTGTGGCGCACCGCGCTCGACGACGCCAACCGCCCGTACCCCGGCAGCCACACCATCCACGGCACCGAGATCGTCCCGGCCGCGGTGCTGGTCAACACCTTCTTCCTGGCAGCGGGCGTGACAGCGGTCCGCGACGTCGACCTGCGGCTGCCGGTGCGCGGCGGGGAGATCCAGGTCGTGCGCGACGGCGACGGCCTGCGGATCGCCGCGAAGGCCTCGGACAGCTGGCTCACCCACTGCACCGCCGCACTCGGCCCGGTCGCCGGCCTCCCGGCCCGGCTGCCGAAGCTGCCCAGGGGCTCCGCACCGCTGCCGCCCGGCCACGTCCGCGCCCACCTGCGTTCGGTGGGCGTCCCGGACATGGCGTTCGAGTGGACCGTCGAGGAGCTGCTGCGCACCGACACCGTCCTGCGCGCACGCGTGCTGGCCGACGGCTCGTGGCCGGCGGTGCTCGACGCCGCGCTGTCCATCGCCCCCGCCGCGTTCCCCGGTCCCGCCGAGCTGCGGATGGTCGCCGGGATCGGTTCCGTCCAGGTCTCCGGCACGCCGACGGCCGCGGTGGACGTCCAGGTGTCCGTCACGTCGGCCGACACCGTCGACGTCCTCGTCGCCGACAGCGGTGGGACCGTGCGGGCGCAGCTGACCGGTCTGCGGTACGGCGGCATGACCGAGCAGGCCGCCCCGGCGGACCTGGTGCACGAGATCGGCTGGCGACCCCTGGAGCTCGGCCCCTCCCGCGAGGTGGTGCCCGGCGTCACGGACGAGCTGTTCTTCGCCCCGAGCGACGGGGAGCCGGCCGCCATCGCCTGGAAGCTGCTGGAGGAGGCCCACCGGCTGTCCACGATGGACAGCCCGCCGCGGTTGTGGTGCGTCACGACCGGGGTGCGGGAAAGCGCGACACCGCAGGCACTCGCGCAGTCCGTGCTGTGGGGGCTGGGCCGGGTGCTCGCGAGCGAGTACGAGGAGCTGTGGGGCGGCGTCGTCGACCTGCCCGCCGACGGCTCCACCGCGCGGCTGCACGAGGTGATCGGCTCGGCGCCGGCAGCGGACGTCATCTCGCTGCGGTCCGGGGTCGAGACGGCCACGCTGCTGCCGACCACCCGGGAACCCTCCCACACCCCGCTGACGTGCCGCCCGGACGGCACGTACCTGGTCACCGGCGGTCTGGGCGTGCTGGGTCTGGAGGTCGCCCGGTGGCTGGCCGAGCGCGGCGCGCGGCGGCTCGTGCTCGTGGGCCGCACCCCGTTCCCCGCGCGCCGGGACTGGGCGGCGCACCCCGACCAGCGCCAGGTCGAGGCGATCCGCGGGCTCGAGAGCGCCGGCGTGACCGTCCACTGCGTCGCACTGGACATCACCGATCCCGCGGCCGTGACGTCGTTGCGGGAGCTGGACCTGCCGCCGATCAGCGGGATCGTGCACGCCGCGGGTGTGCTGGACAACCGCATGGCCGCCGACGTCGACCTCGCCTCGATGCGGGCGGTGCTGGCCCCGAAGGTCACCGGTGCGTGGAACCTGCATCAGGCGTTCCCGGTGGGGAGCCTCGACTTCTTCGTCCTGTTCTCGTCGTGCGGCCAGCTGCTCGGCCTCCCCGGCCAGGCGACGTACGGTGCGGCCAACGCGTTCCTCGACGCGCTGGCCGCCCACCGCCCCGACGTCACCAGCCTGGGCTGGACGTCGTGGCGCGGCCAGGGCATGGCGGTCAACGCCTCCGTCGACCGCCAGCTCGCCGCACGCGGCGTGGGCGACATCTCCGCCGCCGAGGCGTTCCGCGCGTGGGACTACGCGGCGGCGCGGGGCCCCGGCCACTACCCGGTCCTGCGGGTGGTCGCCGCGGCCGACGCCGACCGGCCTCCGCTGCTCAGCGAGCTCGCCACCGTCGAGGCCGTCGCCGCGGAGGACACCGCACCGGACGACTTCCAGGGGCTCGGCTCCGACCAGCTCCAGGCCCGGCTCATCGAGGTGATCGGGGCGCAGATCGCCGGCGAGATGCGGCTGCCGGCGGCCTCGCTCGACGTGCGCAGGTCGTTGGTGGAGCAGGGGCTCGACTCGGTGATGACGATCGTCGTGCGCAAGCGGCTGGAGAAGCGGTTCGGCCACAAGCTGCCGTCCACGCTGCTGTGGCACCAGCCCAGCGTCACCGCGATCGCCGACCACCTGGCAGAGCACCTCGGAGCCAGCTAGGCAGGTTGCCGGCTGTCGTGCCTCTGCCGCCCCAAGTCCCCGCCCCTGGCTCTACTTGCAGACGCCCTGGGCAGCAACGAGAGGAAGGGGCGGACAAGACTGCTGGCCAAGGGGCTTAGCCCGTAGGACAGAACAACAAGGGGTGTTCGGGCCACGGTCCGGGCACCCCTTTCGTCGCGCCGAAAGCCATCGGCGCACACGACAGCGGGCCGGCTCCCGGAGGAGCCGGCCCGCTGGGGTCGAACCGTCAGAAGCTGGGTGCCGAGGTGGGTGCCTTGAGCGTGCCCAGGTACGGGTGCCAGAGGTGGTCGGGGTTCGCCTCGACGGCGGCGACCACCTCCTTCATCGCCTTGAGCGCCTTGGGTTCCTCGCCGTCGTACACGTCGCCCTGCAACATCTTGAGCACGTCCACGCGATACCGGTGGTCCTGCACGAACGCGGTGAACAGCACGTTGAGCCGGTAGTAGATGGAGATGAACTCGTACCAGTACTTCACCGCCCGCCGCAGCTTCGACTCATAGGTGCCGAAGCGCTCCTTCTCGTACGAGCCGGCGGCGTGCGCGGCGATGATGTCCTGGGCCGCGATCCGCGCGCTGTTGAGCGCCACGCTCACACCGCTGGAGAAGATCGGGTCGACGAACCGGGCCGCGTCACCGATCAGCACGAACCGGTCGCCGCAGATCTTCTCCATCGCGTAGCTGTAGTCGCCCTCGACCTTGAACGGGCGCAGCCGCTGCGAGTTCTTCAGCGCGTCGGCCAGCTCCGGGCGGCTTCCCACGAAGTCCCAGAAGAACTCCTCGCGGTCGCCGGAGCTCTCGCGGAAGCGCTTCTTCTGGGTCACCACGCCGATGGACGTGATGGTGTCGGTGATCGGGATCTGCCACACCCAGGTGTCCTTGATGGGCAGGAAGTGCACGAAGATGTGGTCCACCTGCGACGCGTCCCCCGCCAGCGCACCGCGGTCGAGGCCCTCGAACCAGGTGTGCACCGCGTACTGGTCGAACACCGGGTCGCTGACCTTCACCTTGAGCTGCTTGCCCAGCAGCGTCGAGCGGCCGGAGGCGTCGACCACCATGCGCGCGGTGAACGGGACGTCGCGCGGGCCGACGCGGCAGGTCAGGCGCACCTCCGACGGGGAGGAGAAGTCGACGTCGCGCACGCGGACGCCGTTGAAGACCGTGGCGCCCTGCTCCTGGGCGTGCTTGAGCAGGATCGCGTCGAAGCGGCCGCGGTCGACGTGGAAGGTGTAGTCGCGGTCCACACCGGGCTGGTTGCGCTCCACGAACTGGATGTCCGCGGTCCAGCCGTGGCTCAGGCCGCTGTAGCCCATCTTCGGGATGTCGCGCGACTCCGCGGACGTCCAGGACGCCCCGTACTTCTTCGGGAACCCGGCCTCGTCGACCTTCTCCAGCGCGCCGATCTCGGCCAGCACCGGTGTGGTGGCGGGGACCAGGGACTCGCCGACGTGTTCGCGCGGGAAGGTCTCGCCCTCGAACACGACCACGTTCAGGCCGGCCCTGGCCAGGTAGGACGCCATCGTCGAGCCGGCCGGGCCGCCGCCGATGATCGCGACGTCGTAGTCGGTGCTCATGCGCGCACCCCCTGCTCCTCGTGCAGCATCGCGGCGATGGTGCTGATGTCCGCGAAGTGCCGCGCGTCGATCTTGGTCAGCGGCACCTGCACGGCGAACTCGTCGCGGATGAACGCCATCAGCACGGCGATGCGCAGCGAGTCGAGGACGCCCGACTCGATCAGCGGCGTGGCCGCCGTCAGCTCCACGTCGTCGGAGTCCGACAGGAACTCCCGTCGCACGAAGGCGAGCAGTGCGGAGACGTATTCTTCCTCGGTCATCGGTTCTCACTCTCGTCGAGCAGGGCCAGTTCTTCGTCGGACATCCGGTCGAGCTCGGCCCGCACCTGCTCCTCGACCACGGCGGCGAGGTCGGCGACCGTGCCGCCTTCGAAGACCGCGCGCATCGGCACGGTCACCTCGAACTCGGACTGGATCGTCGCGATCAGCCGGATCGCGAGGATCGAGTTGCCGCCGATCGAGAAGAAGTGGCTGTGCGCGCCGACCGGGACGCCGAGCAGCGCGGTGAACACCTCGGCAACCCGTTCCTCGACGACACCGCGCGGTGCGACCAGGGTCTCGGCGGCGGGGCCGGGTGCGGGCAGTGCGGCGCGGTCGAGCTTTCCGTTGGCGTTCAGGGGGAACGCCGGGAGCGCGGTGAACGTCGCGGGCACCATGTAGGCGGGCAGCTTCCCGGCGCACCACCCGCCGAGCTCCACGTCACCGGCCACCGGCACGTAGTACGCGGTCAGCACGCCGTCCCCGGCGACCACGACCGCGTCGCGCACGCCGGGGTGCTCGGTGAGCACCCCGGTGACCTCGCCCAGCTCCACCCGGTAGCCGCGGATCTTCACCTGCTGGTCGCGCCGGCCGACGAAGTCGACGGCGCCGCCGGGCAGCAGCCGCACGAGGTCGCCGGTGCGGTAGAACCGCGTTCCCGGCGGGCCGAAGGGATCGGGCAGGAAGCGCTCCGCGGTGAGGTCCGGCCGGTTCGCGTAGCCGCGGGCCACGCCGGCGCCGCCGACGAACAGCTCCCCCACCACGCCGACCGGCACCGGCTCCAACCGGGTGTCGAGCACGTGCATCGTGACGCCGGGCAGCGGTGTCCCGATCGGCACCGAGTCGCCGAGCGGCGAGCGCACCGGATGGGTGCACGTGCCGACCGAGGTCTCGGTGGGGCCGTACTCGTTGACCAGGTCGACCAGGCCGTCCCACTGCGCGGCGAGCCGGGGCGGGAGCGCCTCGCCCGCCACGACGACCACGTCGGCGAGCCCTGCGCGCTGCGCGGGCTCCAGCTGCTGGGTGAGCACGTCGAGGTGGCCGGGTGTGAGCTTGAGGAACCCGAACGGTGCCGCGGCCAGCAGCCGCGCGCCGAGCTCGGTGAGGTCGAGGTCCTGGGGCAGCAGGTGCGTCGGGTGCCCGGCCAGCAGCGGCGCCCACACGTTGGGCACGACCAGGTCGAACGCGACCGACGAGAACACCGGCGCACCACCGGTTGCGGCGAGCTCGCCGACCGCCCAGCGGACGTGGTTCGCGAGGCCGCGGTGCGGCACCTGCACGCCCTTGGGCCGCCCGGTCGAACCGGAGGTGTAGATGACGTACGCCAGCGCGTCCAGGTCCATCGAACGCGGCAACGGGCTCGCGTCGCCGTCGTGGACGTCGGGCCGCAGGCCGCCGAAGCCGTCGCGGTGGGTGATCAGGACGTCGGCCCCGGCGTCGGCCAGCACGTACCGGACGCGGTCGGCCGGGAAGTCCGGGTCCAGCGGCACGTACGCACCGCCCGCCTTCCACACCGCCAGGAACGCCGCCGGCAGGTCCGCGCCGCGGTCCAGCAGCACGCCGACGACCGACTCCGGTCCGACGCCCACGTCCCTCAGCCTCCGGGCCAGGCGGTTGGCGTGCGCGTCGAGCTCGCGGAACGTGACGGTCGCGCCGGCCACGACCAGCGCGGTCGCGTCGGGGGTCGCCGCGGCCTGCCGCTCGAACCCGTCGAGGACCGACGACGTGACCGGCTCGACCGGGTTGCCGCTCCACGACAGCACGTCGCGGCGCTCGTCCGCGGGCAGCAGGTCCGCGGTGCCGAGCAGCGTCTCGCCCGTGACGGACGCCAGCAGCTGCCCGAGGTGCCGTGCCATCCGCTCGACGGTCGACCGGTCGAACAACGAGGTCGCGTACTCCAGCATCCCCGTCATCGATCCGTCGGACTGCTTGCGCAGGTAGAGCGTGAGGTCGGTCTTGGCGACCTGGGACGCTTCGAGCAGGGTGGTCAGCTCGGCGTCGTCGGAGGGTGCGCCGGTCAGCTCGTCGCCGTGGAAGTCGAACGCCACCTGGTAGAGCGGCGTGCGGGACAGGTCCCGTTCCGGGGCGAGTGCGGCGACGAGCCGTTCGAACGGCAGCTCCTGGTGCGCGAACGCCTGCTTGCACGTGTTGCGCACGGAGTCGAGGGCCTGTTCGAAGGTCAGGTCGCCGTCCAGGCGGCAGCGCAGCACGATGCTGTTGAGGAAGAACCCGACGACGTTCTCGATCTCGGGGCGGTCGCGGCCGGCGACGGGGCTGCCGACGACCACGTCCCACTGGGCGGTGTAGCGGGCGAGCAGCGTGGCGTAGGCGGTGAGCAGCACCATGAACGGGGTCGCGTCGCTGCGCCTGCCGAGCTCCTCCAGCTGCCGCGAGACCGCGGCCGGGACGGTGAAGCCGACGACCGCGCCACGGGCGTCGCGCGCGGCGGGCCGCGGGTGGTCGGTGCGCAACGCCAGCGGCGTGGCACCCGCCAGCTCCTCGCCCCAGTGCGCCAGCTCGCGGGCGAGGACCTCCTCGGTGAGGCGGTCCCGTTGCCACACCGCGTAGTCCGCGTACTGGACGTCCGGTGTGGACGGTGTGCGGCCGGCCAGGACCTCGTGGAACTCCCGTTCCAGCACCGCGGAGGACCAGCCGTCGCAGACGATGTGGTGCATCAGCACGACGAGCCGTCCCGCCGCCGGGAACAGCAGCGCTCGCACGACGGGGCCGGTGGCGAGGTCGAAGCCGCGCCGGGCGTCCTCGTCGAGGACGGCCGCGATCCGGTCGGCCGGGACGTCGAGCACGCGCAGCTCCACCGGCCGCGGTGGGTCGACGACCTGGCGTGGTTCGCCATCCTCGACGACGAACCGGGTGCGCAGCGACTCGTGCCGTGCGATCAGGGCGTCCAGTGCGGTGCGCACGGCGGTTTCACCGGCGTCGGTGCGCAGGAACAGCCCGGAGACCCACTCGCGTGCGGCGGGGTGGATCCGGTCGAGCAGCCACAACCGCTGCTGGCCGAACGACAGCGGCAGCGCGCCGTCGCGCGGCACCGGGCGCACCGGTACCGCGGACGCCGGCCGCGGGTCGATCAGCCGGGCCTGCGCGGCCACGGTGGCAGAGGTGAGCAGCGCGGCCAGCGGGACGTCCACACCGGTGGCCGCGCGCAGCCTGTTGCCGAGCCTGGTCAGCTGCAGCGAGGAGCCGCCGAGCCGGAAGAAGTCGTCGTGCGCGCCGACCTGCTCGACGCCCAGCAGCTCACGCCACACCCCGGCGACCAGCTCCTCGGCCTCGGTGCTCACGGCGGGTACGGCGGTGCCGGGCGCGGGCAGGGCGGTGCGGTCGACCTTGCCGCTGGACGTGCGCGGGAAGTCGTCGAGCTCGACGAACGCGGCGGGCACGTGGGTCTCGGGCAGCCGGGCGGCGAGGTAGGCGGCCAGGTCGACCGCTGAGCCCAGCCGCGCGTAGGCGGCGAGCCGGGTGGCACCGCTGGCCGCGGTGTAGGGCGCGACGACGGCCTCGCGCACGTCGGGGTGGGCGTTGAGGACGGCTTCGACCTCGCCGGGCTCGATCCGCACGCCGTTGACCTTGACCTGGTGGTCGAGTCGGCCGAGGTGCTCCAGGGTGCCGTCCGCGCGCCGGCGGACGCGGTCGCCGCTGCGGTACCACCGGGTGCCGCCGGGACCCGGGACGAACCGCTCCGCGGTCAGCGCGGGGTCGGCGAGGTATCCCTGGGCGACGCCTGGTCCGCCGATGAGCAGCTCGCCGTCCTCGGCGATCTCCACGCGCATGTCGTCGATCGGTGTGCCGATCGGAACCGGGCCGGACCGCTGCAGGTCGTCGAACCGGTGCGCGGTCACGTCGATGGCCGCCTCGGTCGGCCCGTAGGTGTTCCAGACCGTGACGGGGCAGTTCTCCGCCACCCGCAGGAACCGCTGCACGAGCTCGGCGTGCAGCTGCTCGCCGCCGGAGGAGAGGACGCGCAACGTCGTGCAGCGGTCCCACCCCGGCTCCTCGACCAGCGCGCGCAGCATCGAGGGCACCACCTGCAGCACCGTGATCCCGTGGTCGGCGACCGCGCGCACGATGGCGGCGGGGTCCCGTTCCGCCCCGGGCGGTGCCAGCACGACGGTCGCGCCGCTGATCAGCGGCGCCCAGACCTCCCAGCCCGCCGCGTCGAACGTGAGCGCGGTCTTCTGCAGCACCCGGTCCCCGGCCGCGAGACCGTGGGTGCGGGTCAGCCACCGCAGCTGGTTGCCGATGCCGGCGAGCGTGACGACCACGCCCTTCGGGGTGCCGGTGGAACCGGAGGTGTGGAGCACGTACGCCGGGTGGTCGCCGCTGAGGGGCACGTCCGGTGCGACCGGGTCCTGGTCGTGCAGCACGGTCAGGTCGGGGTCGAGCACGACGTCCGCTGCCGCGTCCGAGACGACCAGGCGGGGCTGCGCGGCCGCGAGCACCGCCGCGTTCCGCTCGGCCGGGTGGGCGGGGTCCAGCGGCGTGTAAGCCGCGCCCGCCTTCCACACCGCGAGCAGCGCGACGACGAGGCGCACGCCTCGGGGCAGCCGCACGGCGACGAGGTCACCGGGCCGGACACCGTTGGCGCGCAACAGGTTCGCGAGCTGGTTGGCCGACCGGTCCAGCGCGCGGTAGGTGATCCGGCGGGTGCCTTCGACGAGCGCTACCGCGTCCGGTTCGCCGGCCGCCCGCCGCGCGATCCATGCGTGGGGCACGCTGTTCATTCGTCTCTCCACTGTGTGCGCGTTGGGACGGTTGCCGTCCCGAAACTCCCGCCGGTCCCGATACTCGGGCTATATCGCGGCCATACCGGTGGCCCAGTTCTCCTCGGCCCTGATCAGCTCGGCGAGTCCCGCCGCGGAGTCGTCGAAGTAGAAGTGGCCACCAGGTTGGGTGGTCGCCTCGAACGGCCCGATGGTGATCTCCTGCCACCGCAGGACGTCCGCGAGCGCCACCGACTCGTCGCGGTCGCCGGCGATCGCGGTCACCGGGCACGTGAGCGGTGCGCCCGCCGTGTACCGGTAGGACTCGATGAGGCGGAAGTCGTTGCGCAGCGCGGGCAACGACAGCTGCCACAGCTCGGCGTCGTCGAGCAGCGCCGCGCCGGAACCGCCGAGGAACCGGACGTACTCGCGGATCTCGGCGTCGCTGTGGTCGGTCGTGCGGCGGCGGTGCGCGGGTGGGGCGTCGCAGGCGGACGCGTAGAGCCGGGCGAGCCGCGACGGGAACCGCGGCCGCAGCCGCCGTGCGGTCTCGAACGCGACCGCGGCGCCCATGCTGTGCCCGAAGAACGCGGTCGGGCGCGTGAGCCGCGGTTCGACCTGCTCGGCCACCCACGTCGCGAGCTCCGCGAGGTCGGCGGGCAGCGGGTCGCCGATGCGGTCCTGCCGTCCGGGGTACTGCACGGCCACCACCTCGACGGCCGGTCCGAGCAGCTCGGCCCAGCCGCGGAACGCGCTGGCAGCGCCACCGGCGTGCGGGAAGCACACCAGCTGCCGCGGTGCCTGCGGACGCGGCACGAACGCGCGGAACCAGCGGCCCGTCACCGGACCTCGATCCGCAGGTGCCGCAGGAACCGGAAGTTGATGCTCTCCAGCCAGGCAGGCGACCGGTCCAGCAGCTCGATGGTGGAGAACCGGCCGAGCAGCCGGGAGACGGCGATCTCGATCTCGGCCAGCGCCAGCGAGGCGCCGAGGCAGTAGTGGATGCCGTGCCCGAACGACAGCTGGTCGTGCGCCCTGCGGGTCACGTCGAGCCGGTCGGGGTCGGCGTAGCGCTTGGGGTCCCGGTTGCCCGCGCCGAGCACGAGCGCCACGGACTGGTCGCGTTCGATGCGCTGCCCGGCGATCTCGATGTCCTCCAGCGCCACCCGGCTGGTGAACTGCACGGAGCTGTCGTAGCGCAGGAACTCGTGCGCCGCGTTCGCCGCCAGCTCGGGCCTGGACCGCAGGAGCTGCTGCTGGTCGGGGTGTTCGACCAGGGCGAGCACGGCGTTGCCGATCAGGTGCGTGGTCGTCGCCTGGCCCGCGTCGATGAGCAGCAGGAAGTTCGCGAAGACCTCGTCCTCGGTGTAGTCGTCCTTGACGAGCTGCCCGGACACCATCCTGGTGAACAGGTCGGTGCCGGTGCCGTCGCGGCGGGCCTGCGCGCCCTCGTCGAACAGGCCGCGCAGCGCGGCGACCCGCGGCACCTCGCGCCGGGACTGGGTGAAGAACTCGTGCAGCAGCCCCTGCCAGCTCTCCAGCAGGTGCGCGCCGCGTTCGGGAACGCCGGCGAGCTGCCCGACCACGTCCCGCGTGAGCGGTTCGGAGAAGTCCGCGATCACGTCCATCCCGCCGCGGGCAGCGGCCTCGTCGAGCAGCGACTCCACCCGGTCGGAGATGACCGACCGGATCTCCTTGACGAACCGCGGGGTAAGCCCGGGGCGCAACAGCTGCCGCAGCCGGGTGTGCCGGGGCGGCTCGTTGAACAGCATCATCGGCGCCAGCGCGTCCTTCAGCGTCGCCAGCCCGGTGCGCGCCCCCTCGGGGAGCTGTTCGTAGAACTGCTCGATCCGGGCGCCGGAGAGCCGGGGGTCCTTGGACAGCCGGGTGATCTCCTCGTGGTCGAGCACGATCCAGGTGCGCATCCACTGGTCCCAGTGCACCGGGCCGAGCTCGCGCAGCCGCCGGTACAGCGCGTACGGGTCGGTTTCCCCGTACTGGCTGAACAGGCTCTCGATCGCCTTGGTCATGCGGTCACCCTTTCCCGGTACTCGGTGGTGCGGACGGCGGGCATCAGCCAGGCGGTCACGGCGACGGCGGCCATCACCGCGCCGACGCCGAGCACCGTGTGCCAGGTCCCCCAGGACGCCAGCAGGAACCCGGCGGCCAGCGCGCCGAACGAGTTGGCACCCGAGCTGAGCAGGCCGGCCACGCTGCCGACCCGGCCCTGCATCTCGTCCGGCGTGACCTGCACCTGGTAGACGCCGGCCATCACGTTGACCAGGGCACCGGCGAACGACATGCCGGCGAACAGGCCGCCGAGGACGACCGGGCTGGAGGTCAGCGCGACCATCGGCATCAGCAGCGCCCACACCGCGAACACGGTGATGATCACCATGCCCGGCCGGAGCCTGCGGACGAACCACGAGCCGCTCATCGCGCCCAGCACGCCGCCGACACCGGACGCGGCACCGATCACGCCGATCACCGCGGGCGAGCCGCCGTTCTCCTTGACGATCAGCGCCAGGCTCAGGGACAGGACCTGGAACAGCACGTTGGTCACGGCCACCAGGAGCACGGCGGAGCGCAGGAACCGCTGCCGCAGCAGCCAGCCGACGCCCTCGGCGATCTCGGCCCTGATGTTCTTGCGCTGACCCCGCTCGGTCTGGAAGTCCTTGCGGATCAGCAGCAGCGTGACCAGCGCGACGAGGTGCCCGAGCGCGGTGAACACGAACGGCGCCCACCGCACCAGCGCGAACAGGACGCTGCCCAGCGGCTGGCCCAGCAGCCCCGCCGCACGGCCGCGCGCCTCGTTCTGCGACAGCGCGGCCGGCAGGTGGTCGGGGTGCACGACGTTGCGCACCGCCGCGCGTTCCGACAGCCGGTAGAAGATCTGCGCACTGCCCTCCAGGAACGCCACGGCGAGCAGGTGCGGCAGCCACAGGTGCCCGAGCAGCAACGAGATCGCGACGCTGCCGATCGACAGGAACGACACCGCGTCGCACGTGATCATCACGCGGCGCCGGTCCCAGCGGTCGACGAACACCCCTGCGGGCAGCTGGAGCAGCAGCATCGGCAGCAGCGCCGCGAACCCGACGAGCCCGGCCCGCACCGGTGACCCGTCGTGCCAGATCATCAGCAGCGGGTAGGTGACCGTCGTGACCGTGCCGCCCAGCGCGGAGATGCCCGCGCCGGTCCACAGCAGCCGGAAGTCCCGGTTGTGCCGCAGCACCCCCGCGCTCATCGGTCGCCTTCGAGCAGGGAGGTGTACTGCTTCACCACGTCGGCGCCCGCGTCGGAACCGGTGAGCGCGACGAACCCGGTGCCCTGGCCGATGCGGCACATCGCCATGGCGTGGAAGCCACCGCCCGTGCCGCCGTGCCCGAACTGGACGTCGGTGCCGAGGTCGTCCACGACCACGCCGAGCCCGTACGCGCTGTGCCGGTGCTGCGGTGTCACCATCTCCCCGGCCAGCTCCGGTGACAGCAGCGCACCGGCGTGGCCGAGGCGCGACCGGCGGACCTCCAGCAGGAACGACGCGAGGTCGCCCGCCGTGGTCCACAGACCGCTCGCCGCGGCGGGCCACAGCAGCCACGGGACGGGCTTGCCGTCCTGGTCGTGCCCCTGGGCCGCCGGTCCGGTCGCCGGGCCGTAGCCGCTGCGCGCCATGCCGAGCGGTGCGAACACCAGCTCCCGCACCAGCTCGGCGAACGGCCGGCCGGTGACGTCCTCCAGCAACTGCTCGACGACCGTGTAGTTGACGTCCGCCTTGCGGAACATCGCGCCGGGCGGCGTTTCGAGCCGGACGTCCCGCAGCAGTTCCGCCAGTCCGGGCAGCTCGGCGTAGCCCGGGTTGGGCGCCGGGGCGAGCCCGGACAGGTGGCTGAGCAGCTGCCGCAGGGTGACGCGGCCGTCGGCGGGGACCGACCAGCTCGTCAGGTGGGTGTTCACGTCCGCGTCGAGGTCGAGCACGCCCTGCTGGACCAGCCGCAGCGCGGTGAACGCGGTGACCGGCTTGCTCAGCGAACCGACCTGGAACACCGTGTCCGCGCTGACCGCGCCGCCAGTGCGGGCCTCGGCGAGCTCACCACCGCGGATCACCGCCACGCTCACGTCTGTCACGCTCACGTCCGCCACGCTGTGTTCGACCGGCGCCGGCCGTGCCTGGTCGATCGCCGCGGCCACGGCCGAAAGGCGGTCGTCGGCGTACATCGCCAGCAACGACAGCGCCCGTCCCGCGCGCCGGGCCGCCGCGATCACCTGGAAGACCAGGATCGAGTGGCCACCGAGCTCGAAGAACCGGTCGGCGGCACCGACCCGCTCCAGGCCGAGCACCTCGGCCCACACGTCGGCGAGCCACTGCTCGGTGTCGGTGATCGGTTCCTGGTAGGACCGCTGCGCGAACGCCGACCCGTCCAGCGCGGGCAACGCGCGGAGGTCGAGCTTCCCGTTGGCGGTCAACGGGATCTCCGGTACCGGCACGAACGCGGCCGGCACCAGGTGGGCGGGCAGGCGGGAGGCGAGCCACGGGCGCAGGTCGTCCCGCTCCCCCACCACGTAGGCGACGAGCCGGCCGGCGTCCACGACGACGCGGGCGTCGTCGAGCCGTTCCCGCAGGACCGATTCGATCTCACCGAGCTCCACCCGGAACCCGCGGATCTTCACCTGGCCGTCGTCGCGGCCGAGGAAGTCGACGTCACCGGAGGGCAGCACGCGGGCGAGGTCGCCGGTGCGGTAGAGCCGGGAACCGGGCGCGCCGAACGGGTCCGGCACGAACCGGTCCGCGGTCATCGCGGGCTCGTCCCGGTAGCCGCGGGCCACCCCGGCACCGCCGACGTACAGCTCGCCGGGCACGCCGACGGGCACCGGTCGCAGCGCGGAGTCCAGGACGTAGGTCGAGACACCGGGCAGCGGCGTGCCGATCGGCACGGCGTCGGCGCCGTCCGGCACGACGAACTCGTTGGACGTCACCGTGGTCTCGGTCGGTCCGTAGGAGTTGACGATCCGACCGGTGACCAGGCCGCGCGCCGACGCCACCACGTGACCGGACACGGCCTCGCCGCCGACGACCAGGTCGCGGGCGAGCACGCCCGGCACCTGCCCGGTGACCAGCTCCAGGTGGCTGCGGGTCAGCTCGACGAAGTCGAACGGGCCCTGCCGGACCAGCCAGTCGCCCAGCTCGTCGAGCGGGAGGTCGCGCGGCGCCAGGTGCAGCGGCGCACCGGCGGTCAGCGGTCCGTGCACGTTGGACACGACCATGTCGTAGGCGATCGACGCGAACAGCGGCGCACCGCGGTCGCGCACGTACTCGGCCCGCACGTAGGCCAGGAAGTTCGCCAGGCCGCCGTGGGTGACCTGCACGCCCTTGGGACGGCCGGTCGACCCGGACGTGTAGATCACGTACGCCAGGTGGCCGGGGTCCGTCGCACGATCCGGCGTGGTCGCCGGGAAGGCGTCGAGCCCGTCGAGCGCCGGCGCGTCGAGCACCGCCGCACAGCCGCGCAGCATCTCCTCCGCCCGCGCCGCCGGGAACGACGGGTCCACCGGCACGTAGGCCGCGCCCGCCTTCCACACGCCCAGCAGCGCCGCGACGAGGTCCACCCCGCGGTCCAGCAGCACGCCCACGAGGGACTCGGTGCCCACGCCCTTCGCGCGGAGCAGGTGGGCGACGCGGTTGGCCCGCGCGTCGAGCTCGGCGTACGACACGGTGGCGCCCTCGAACGTCACCGCAGGTGCGTCCGGTGTTGCCCGGACGTGCGACTCGAACATGTCGGGGGCCGGCCTGGACACCGCCGGCTCCGGGCCGACCGGCAGCACCGGTTCGCCCTCGGGCAGGTAGGTCCCGCAGTCCTCACCCGCGACGACCGACGCCAGCGCCGCCCGGTACATCTGGGCGAGCCGCTCGGCGTTGGCCCGGCTGAGGACCGCGCCGTCGCACGCCAGGAACAGGCAGGTGTCGGAGGCCGTCACGGCGAGCGGGAACTCGTCGTGGCTGAAGCCCTCCGCGGGATCGGCGGCCACGTCGGGCGTGCCGAAGTCCTCGTAGCTGAAGTACACCTGCACGAGCCGCCCGCCGCCCGCCAGCTCGTGCTGGATCGCGGGCATCGGGAAGTGCCGGTGCGGCCACATCCCCAGCTCGCGGTCGAACACCTGCCGGGCGAGGTCCGTCCAGGACGAGGTGACCTCCACCGGGAACGGCACGGTGTTGAGGTGCGTGCCGTAGACGCGGTCGCCGCCGTCCGGGCGGCAGTGCGTGACGAGCCCCGAGTGGAACCGCCGCGCGGGCGTGAGCTGGCTGAGCACCTTGAGGTGTGCGGCCAGCAGCACGCTCTTCACCGGCACCCCGACCGCCGCGGCGACCGCGCGCAGCCCCTCCGACAGGTCGTCGAGCGGCACGCGGAGGTGGCTGTCCTCACCGGAACCGCCCCATCCGTCGGGCAGCGCGAACGGTTCGAACCCGTCGACGACGTCCTGCCAGTACGCGCGGTCCTCAGTGGACCGCAGCGCGCGCAGCTCCGCCGCGACGGTGTCCGCGAACCGCAGCCGGGACGGCGTGAACGCGGGCAGGTCGGCACCGTCGCGCACGGCGCGGTAGGTCTCCAGCAGCTCGGCGCGCAGGGTGCTGAACGTCCAGCCGTCGATGACCACGTGCGACTGGGTGATCGTCAGCTGCCACTGCCCGCCGGCGAGCCGGTGCACGGTCAGCCGCAGCAACGGTGCCGCGGAGTGCGGGATCGCGGTCTCCGCCTCACCGCGCAACGCCGCGCGCACCTGCTCGTCCGCGTCAGCGGCCGTGGTCAGGTCCACCACCTTCAACGGCGCCTCGGCCGAGGCGTGCACCAGCTGCACCGGCACCGAGCACCGGTCGAGGTCCACCGACGTCCGCAGCGCCTCGTGCCGTGACACGAGCAGGTGCAGGGCGCGGTGCAGGGCGTCGCGGGAGAACGGTTCGCTGATCCGCGCCGACGCCACCCGGTGGTAGCTGCGCGGGCCGTCCCCGGCCAGCATCTCCACCAGCATGCCGGTCTGCGGCTGGGTCAGCGGGTAGGCGTCCACCAGCCCGTCCGGCAGCAGCGCCCGGTCGGCGTCGGAGAGCAACGCGAACGGTTCGACCGGCTCGGCACCGGCGTCGTGGGACGACAGCGCCAGCACCGCGGCGATCGTCTGGTGCCGCAGCACGTCGAGGGCGGTCACCGCGATCCCGGCGGCCTTCATCTCCCCCACGACCATCACGGCGCGGATCGAGTCCCCGCCCAGGTCGAAGAAGCTGTCGGCCAGCCCGACCCGGTCGACGCCGAGCACCGCGCGCCAGATCGCCACGACCCGTTCCTCGACCGGCGTGCGCGGGGCGACGAACTCGGCACCGGCGAACGCGCCCCGGTCCGGTGCGGGCAGTGCCCGCTTGTCCAGCTTCCCGTTGGGGGTCAGCGGAATCCGGTCGAGCACCGGGTAGGCGGCCGGGACCATGTAGTCCGGCAACGTGCGGCCGAGCCAGGCCCGCAGGTCGGCGGGGTCGAGGCCGGTGGGGTTCGGCCCGGCGGAGTCCGATCCGGCCGGGTCCGCGGCAGCGTCCAGTCCGGCCGGGTCACCCGCGGGCACGACGTAGCCGACCAGCGACTCGTCGCGCAGCACGACCACCGCGTCACGCACGTCCGGGTGAGCGACCAGTGCCGCCTCGATCTCGCCCAGCTCGACCCGGTAGCCGCGGATCTTGACCTGGTCGTCGGCCCGGCCGGCGAAGCCGAGGCTGCCGTCCGGTCGCCGCAGGGCCAGGTCGCCGCTGCGGTACAGCCGCGATCCGGGCGGTCCGAACGGGTCCGGCACGAACCGCTCGGCGGTCAGCTCCGGCCGGTTCAGGTAGCCGCGGGCCACGCCGGGGCCACCGACGTGGATCTCGCCGCGGGTGCCGATCGGCACGAGGTTGCCGTGCGCGTCCAGCAGGTGCACGGCGAGGTCGCTCAGCGGCCGGCCGATGGGGTTGCCCGCGCCGGGCAGCGTGTCCTTCTTGGACAGCCGGTGGTAGGTCGTGTGCACGGTCGTCTCGGTGATGCCGTACATGTTCACCAGCGCGACCCGCCCGAGTCCGACGCGCTCGACCCACGGCCGCAGCTCGCCGATCTCCAGCTTCTCACCGGCGAAGACCACCGCGCGCACCGATAGCCGCGTGATCCGCGGGTCGTCCGCGAACGCGACGATGGACCGGAACGCCGACGGCGTCTGGCTCAGCACGGTGACCCCGGTGTCCACCAACAGATCGAGGAAGTCCTCCGGCGAGCGGGTGACCTCGCGCGGCACCACGACGAGCGTGCCGCCGTGCAGCAGTGCGCCCCACATCTCGAACACCGACACGTCGAACGCATACGAGTGGAACAACGAAAAGACATCCGACTCGTCGAACGCGTAGTGCTCCTGGGCCGTCGCCATCAACCGCACGACGTTGCTGTGGGTCAGGCAGACGCCCTTCGGCTTGCCGGTCGAACCCGAGGTGTAGATCGTGTAGATCAGGTTGTCCGGCACCGTCAGCGACACGGGGTTCGCGTCCGGCCCCTCGGGCAGAGCGGCCAGCACCTCCGCGTCCACCACGATCGAGACGCCGGCGTCCTCGCGGACGTACTCCAGCCGCTCCGGCGGGTTCACCGGGTCCAGCGGCAGGTAGCCCGCGCCCGACTTGAGCACGCCCAGCAGTGCGGGCAGCAGGTCGGGACCGCGGTCGAGGCACACGCCGACGAGCTGCTCCGGCCCGGCGCCCAGGGAACGCAGGTGGTGCGCGAGGCGGTTGGCCCGCGCGTTGAGCTCGGCGTAGGTCAGCGACACCCCGCCGGCGATCACGGCCACCGCGTCGGGGGTGCGCGCCGCCTGCTGCTCGAACAGCTCGTGCACGCAGGACGACACCGGTTCCGCGACGGCGTCGGTGAAGCCGAGCAGCCGTTCCCGTTCACCGGCCGGCAGGTGCACGGCCCGCGCGTCACCGTCCACGTCGGACGCGATGGCTTCGAGCACCGCGCGGTACATGCCGGCGAGGCGTTCGGTGTTGGCGCGGCTGAGCACGCGTTCGTGCGAGTTCACCCAGAGCCGGTCGCCGCGGTTGAAGATCGACAGGTCGAACTCGTTGGGGCCGATGTTCATCCGGGTGCCGGTCGCGACGCGGTCGGTGTCGACGTGGTGGAAGTCGAGGTAGTTGAACAGCACGTTGATCAGCCGGCCGCCGCCCCAGTCGTGCTGGACCGCGGGCATCGGGTACCGCCGGTGCGCCCACAGCTCGACCTCGGCGTCGAACACCTGCGTCAGCAGCTCGCGCCACGTCCGCGCCGACCGGTCGACGCCCATCGGCAGGGTGTTGAGGTACATGCCGGGCACCCGGTCCGCGCCGAGCACCTCCGGGCGGACGTCGCACACCAGGCCGGTGTGGTACGCCGGTTCGTCGGTGACCTGGCCCATCACCTTGAGGTGCGCGGCCAGCAGCACGCTCTTCATCGACACACCGGCGGCGCTGGCCGCCGAGCGCAGGGCGGCGCCGAGGTCGTCGAACGGCACCTCGACGTAGACGCGCTCGTCGGAGTCGCCGGCCCACTCCGGTGGCATGACCACCGGCGCCTGCGTGCCGGTGACGCGCTGCCAGTAGGCCCGGTCCGCCGCGGAGCCCAGTGCCGCCAGCTCACCGGCGATCGTGTCGGCGAACCGCACCCGCGGCCGGTCGTACGGCTCGGGTTCGGCGCCGTCGCGGATCGCCCGGTAGACGTCCAGCAGCTCCATGAGCAGCAAGTGGTAGCTCCAGCCCTCGGTGATCGCGTGCGACTGGGTGAACGTCACCCACCACGCGTCGTCGGCCTCGACGTGCGCGATGATCCGCATGAGCGGTGCCCTCGCGACGTCGAACACCGCGGCGCGCTGCTCGGCCGCCAGCTCCTGCCTGACCCCGACCAGGTCCTCTTCGGACAGTCCGCGCACGTCGCGGAGCTCGACCGGCAGGTCGGCGCTGCCGTGCACGAGCTGCAGCGGCTCGGAGAAGCCGGTGAGCCGGAACGACGTGCGCAGCACCTCGTGCCGGTCGGCCAGCACGCGGGCGGCCGCCGTGAGCGCGGCGGGGTCGAGCGGCTCGGGTTCGGTCACCCGGAACGTGTTGATGATGTGGTACGGGTGCCTGCCGTCGTCGGCCAGCATCTCGATGATCATGCCGAGCTGGGTGCGGCCCACCGGGTAGGCGTCGACGACGTCCGCGGGCAGCAACGCCCGGTCCTCCGCCGAGACCAGCGCGAACGGCTCGACGTACTCCTGCTCGGCCGCCACCCCGCGACCGGTGAACAGCCGGCACAGGTTCTCGACCGTGCGCGCCTCGAAGACGTCCCGCACGGCGACGTCGAAGCCCTCGGCCCGCAACGCGCCGACCAGTCCGACCGCGCGGATCGAGTCACCACCGATGTCGAAGAACCCGTCCCGCACGCCTACTCGGTCGAGTCCGAGCGCGGTCCGCCAGATCTCGGCGACGCGGGCCTCGGTCTCCGTGCGCGGCGCGAGGTGCTCGCCGCGGGCGAACGCGTCGTCACCGGGTTCGGGCAGCGCCTTGCGGTCGTGCTTGCCGTTGGGCGTCAACGGGAACTCGTCGAGCCGCACGAACGCCGCCGGCACCATGTAGTCGGGCAACGTGCGGGCGAGCCGGTCGCGCAGCTCCTCCCGCGCCGGTGACCCACCGGTGTAGTAGGCCACCAGCCGGTCGTCGCGCACGACCACCAGCGCCTCGCGGACCTCGTCGAACGCCGAGAGCTCCGCCTCGATCTCGCCCAGCTCGATCCGGTGGCCGCGCACCTTCACCTGGTCGTCGATCCGGCCGAGGAAGTCCAGTGCGCCGTCCGGCCGCCAGCTCGCGAGGTCACCGGTGCGGTAGAGCCGCGCGCCCGCCGGGCCGAACGGGTCGGGCACGAACTTCTCCGCGGTGAGGTCCGGCCGGTTCAGGTAGCCGCGACCGACGCCGAGCCCGCCGACGTACAGCTCGCCCGCCACACCGGAGGGCACCGGCTCCAGCCGGGCGTCCAGCACGTAGAGGCGGGTGTTGCGGACGGCCTCACCGATCGGCACGCGCCGTCCGTGCAGCCGCTCGGTCAGGAACGCGTGCGTCACGTCGTCCGAGCACTCGGTCGGGCCGTAGGCGTTGACCAGCGGGATGCGCGGGTACCGGGTGAACCACCGCGGGCACAGCTCCGCCGGCAGCGCCTCACCGGTCACCATCAGCCACCGCAGGTGCGGCAGCGGAGGCAGCCCGGTGCCGTCCGCGCCCGTGCTGTCCAGCGCGGTGCGCAGCAGCGAGGGCACGACCTCCAGCACGGTGATCCGCTCCTGCGCCACGAGGCCGAACAGCGCGTCCGGGTCGAGCGCCGTGTCGCCGTCCACGACCCGGACCTCGCCGCCGACGACCAGCGGTGCGAGCATCTGCCACACCGAGATGTCGAACGACGGCGAGGCGTTCTGCACCACGCTGTCCCGCTCGGTGAGCCCGAGGTCCTCGACCTTGGCGAGCAGGTGGTTGCCCATGCCGCCGCGGCGCACCATGACGCCCTTGGGCCGGCCGGTGGACCCGGACGTGTAGATGACGTACGCGAGGTTGTCCTGCGTGGCCCGCGGGGCGGGGTCGGTGTCGGGCAGGTCCTGCAGTGCGGGCTCGTCGACCAGGACGACCGTCTCGTGCGACACCCGGTCCAGCAGGGAGCTCCGCGTGACCAGGAGCCGCGCGCCGGCGTCGGAGTGCATGAACTCCAGGCGCGCGGGCGGGGTCTCCGGGTCGAGCGGCAGGTAGGCGCCGCCCGCCTTGAGCACCGCGAGCACGGCGGTGACCAGCTCCGGTGAGCGCTCCAGGCAGATCGCGACGACCGTCTCGGGTCCGACGCCGAGGCCGGTCAGGTGGTGCGCCAACCGGTTGACGCGTGCGTTGAGGTCGGCGTAGGTCGCCGCGTAGTCGTCGGAGGTCAGGGCGATGGCGTCCGGGGCGAGCGCGACCCGGCGCTCGAACTCCTGCTGCACGCACAGGTCGACCGGTTCCCGCTCGGTCGCCGACGCCTCGATGAGCAGGCGGGCGCGTTCCCCGGTGGGCAGGTGGGTCGTGCGGGCGTCACCGTCGAGGTCGGCGGTCATCGCGTCGAGCACCGCCGCGTACATCTCGCCGAGCCGCGCACCGTCCGCACGGGACAGCACGGCGGTGTTCGCGGTGAGGTTCAGGCGGTTCGGGCGGCAGTGCAGCGTGAGGCCGAACTCGGTCTGCGACACCGCGTACCGGGACTCGACGTCCTCGCCGGCGGACTCCTCGTGCCGCAGGTCGACGTAGTTGAACGCGACGTCCACGAGCCGTCCGCCCGGCCAGGCGCGCTGGATCGCGGGCATCGGGTAGCGGCGGTGCGGCCACAGCTCGACCTCGCGGTCGAACACCCGCAGCACCAGCTCGCGCCACGTCGTCGCGGACCGGTCCGCCGGGAACGGCACGGTGTTGAGGTGCATGCCGTAGACGCGGTCGGCGCCGTCGAGCTCCGGCCGCGCGTCGCACACCAGGCCGACGTGGAACGCCGGTGCCCCGGTCAGCTGCCCCATCACCTTGACGTGCGCGGCGAGCAGCACGGTCTTCACCGACACGCGCAGCTCGGCCGCGACCGCCGTCAGCGCCTGCTCGTCCAGCGCGACCGGCACGTCGTAGCTCTCGCCGGGTTCCTCGCCGCGCCACGGTTCCGGCAGCGTCACCGGGGTGTGCGCGTGCACGACGTCACGCCAGTAGGCGGCGTCCTCTTCGGACTCCAGTGACGCCAGCTCGGCGGCGATGTAGTCGGCGTACCGCACTCCGGGCGGGGTGTGCGGCGCCGGCGCGAGGCCGTCGCGCAGCCGCCGGTAGCAGTCGACCAGCTCGGCGAGCAGCCAGTTGTGGCTCCAGCCCTCGACGATCGCGTGCGGCCGGCACAGCGAGAGCCACCAGCCGTCGTCACCGGTGAGGTGCGCGGCGATCTTCAGCAGCGGCGCCGAGTCCAGGTCGAAGGTCGCGTTGCGCTGGGCGAGCAGCGACTCCATCAACGCGTCCTCGCCGTGCACCTCGTGCACGGTCACCGGGACGTCGACCTCGGCGTGCACGACCTGCATCGGGACGGAGTACGTGTAGAGGTCGAACGAGGTCCGCAGCAGGTCGTGCCGTGCCACCACGATCCGCGCCGCCGCGCGCAGGGCGTCCGCCGAGAACGGCCCGGCGATCCGGTAGGAGGCGAAGCTGCGGTAGGCGTCGTCCTCGGTCAGCAGCTCGACGACCATGCCGGTCTGCACCTGCGACATCGGGTACGCGTCGGCGGCACCCGCGGGCACCTTCGCCCGGTCCGCCGCGCTGACCAGCTCGAACGGCTCGACCGGTCCGCGTGCGGTGACGTCCGCGCGTCCGGACGCGATCGAGGCGAGGCCGGCGATCGTGCGGTGCTCGAACACCTCGGGCACGGACAGGTCGACGCCTCCCGCACGCAGCGCGCCCACCAGGCGCACCGCGCGGATGGAGTCGCCGCCCACCTCGAAGAACCCGTCGTGGACGCCCACGCGGTCGAGCTTCAGCACGTCCCGCCACACCGCGGCGATCCGCTCCTCCACGGGGGTGCGCGGGGCGACGTGACCGGTGCCCGCGAACGCGCCGGCGTCCGGGTCCGGCAGTGCGCGCCGGTCGAGCTTGCCGTTGGCGGTCAAGGGGATGGCGTCGAGCGACACGAACGCCGACGGCACCATGTAGTCCGGCAGGTTCCTGGCCAGCGCCGAGCGCAGGTCGGTCCCGTCCGCGCCGACGACGTAGGCGACGAGCCGGTCGTCGCGCACGACCACGACGGCCTCCCGCACGCCGGGCAGCGAGCTGAGCGCGACCTCGATCTCGCCCAGCTCCACGCGGTAGCCGCGGATCTTGACCTGGTGGTCGGCGCGTCCGAGGAAGTCCAGGCTGCCGTCCGGGCGGCGCCGTGCGAGGTCACCGCTGCGGTACAGCCGCGAGCCGGGCGCACCGAAGGGGTCCGGCACGAACCGCTCGGCGGTCAGCTCCGGCCGGTTCAGGTACCCGCGGGCCACACCGGGACCGCCGACGTGGATCTCGCCCGGCACCCCGAACGGCACGAGCTCCCCGTGCGGGTCCAGCAGGTGCACCGACAGGTCGCGCAACGGCGAGCCGATGGCGTTGCCACCGGCCAGGTCGGCCGCAGCGACGCGGTGGTGGGTCGTGTGCACGGTCGTCTCGGTGATGCCGTACATGTTGACCAGGGCGACCCGGTCCAGCCACGGCCGCAGCTCGCCGATCTCCAGCTTCTCACCGGCGAAGACCACCGTCCGCACCGACCACCGGCCGGTGCGCGGGTCCTCGGGGTCGATGGACCGGAACGCCGACGGCGTCTGGCTCAGCACCGTGACCCCGGTGTCCACCACCAGGTCGAGGAAGTCCTCCGGCGACCGCGTCACCTCACGCGGCACCACCACAAGCGTGCCGCCGTGCAGCAGTGCACCCCACATCTCGAACACCGACACGTCGAACGCATACGAGTGGAACAACGAAAAGACATCCGACTCGTCGAACGCGTAGTGCTCCTGCGCCGTCGCCATCAACCGCACGACGTTGCGGTGGGTCAGCACGCAGCCCTTGGGCTTACCGGTCGACCCGGAGGTGTAGATCGTGTAGATGACGTTGTCCGGGCCGGACACCGTGACGGGGTTGGTCTCCGGTCCCTCCGGCACCTCGGGCGAGGTGATCACGATGGAGACGCCGGCGTCCTCGCGGATGTGCTCCAGCCGCTCCGGCGGGTTCACCGGGTCCAGTGGCAGGTAGCCCGCACCGGACTTCAGCACGCCCAGCAGTGCGGGCAGCAGGCCGGGGCCGCGGTCGAGCGAGACGCCCACCAGCTGCTCCGGTCCCGCGCCGAGCGAACGCAGGTGGTGCGCCCACCGGTTGGCCCGCGCGTTGAGCTCCGCGTAGGTCAGCGACACCTCGCCGGCGACCACGGCCACCGCGTCCGGCGTGCGCGCGACCTGGTCCTCGAACAGTTCGTGCACGCACTTCACCACGGGCACCCGGCTGGTGCCGCCGAGCTCCAGGAGCCGGTCCCGCTCGCCCTCCGGCAGGTACACCACCCGTGCGTCACCGTCCACCTCGGCCGCCATGGACGCCAGCACGGCGCGGAACATCCCGGCCACGCGGTCGGCGTTGTCCTGGCTGAGGACGTGCGAGTTCGTGGTGATGGCGAGCAGACCGCCGAGCGTCGTGATCGCGAGCGCGAACTCGTTGGGCGCGTCGTTGAAGCCCCAGCCGTCCTCGGCGACCTGTGCGTCCAGCCGGTGGAAGTCGAGGAACCCGAAGAACACGTCCACGAGCCGGCCACCGTGCCCGCGGATGGCGGGCATCGGGTAGTGCCGGTGCGCCCAGGCCTCGATCTCCCGGTCGGACACCTGCCGCACCAGCTCGCGCCAGGTGCGCGCGGAGCGGTCGGAGGGGAACGGCAGGGTGTTGAGGAAGTTGCCGTACAGCCGGTCCGCGCCGGGCGCCTCCGGCCGGGAGTGCGTGACGAGCCCGGTGTGGAACGCGGTCTCGCCGGTGAGCTGGCTCATCACCTTGACGTGCGCGGCGACGAGCACGCTCTTCATCGACACCTTCGCCGCCGACGCCAGAGCGCGCAGCCCGTCCGCGAGGTCGCCGAAGTCGGTGCCGGCGCGCACGGGTGCCACCGGCGCGGTGCGGTCACCGTGCCAGCCGGCGGGGATCTCGAACTTGGCGTGCTCGTCGACGAGCCGCTGCCAGTACCCGGCGTCCTCCCGCGACTCCAGCGACCTCAGCTCGGCCGCCACGAAGTCCGCGTACCGCACCGGGACCGGCTCGTACCGGTCGGGCTCCTGGCCGTCGCGGACCCGCCGGTAGACCTCGACGAGCTCCATCAGGAACAGCTGGTTGCTCCAGCCGTCCATCACCGCGTGGTTCTGGGTGAACGAGCACAGCCACTCGTCGTCGGTCATGAGGTGTGCGCTGACCCGCAGCAGCGGTGTGCCGGCGGCGAGGTCGAACACGTCCGCGCGTTCGGCGGCGACGAAGTCCGACACCGCGGCCCGCCGGTCGCGCACGTCGAGGTGGCGCAGGTCGAACCGGCCGATCGGCGTCTCGGTGACCCAGTGCACGAGCTGCAGCGGTACCGAGAAACCGGTCAGGTGCACGCTGGTGCGCAGCACGTCGTGCCGTGCCACGACGATCCGCACCGCGCGGGCGAACGCCAGCACGTCGAACGGCCGGTCGTCGTGCACGGTGTAGACGTTGACGTTGTGGTAGTTGCTGCGACCGGGGTCGGCCAGCATCTCGACCAGCATGCCGGTCTGCACCTGCGACAACGGGTACGCGTCGACGACGCCGTCCGGCAGCGCCGCCCTGTCCTCCGCGCTGATCAGCGCGAACGGCTCGACGAAGGTCTCCTCCGACACCGCGGCGCGGCCGGACAGCCGCTCGCACAGCGCCGCGACCGTGCGGTGCCCGAACACGTCCTTCACGGACACGTCGAACCCGGAGGCCCGGAGTGCGCCGATCAGCGCGACCGCGCGGATCGAGTCGCCGCCCAGGTCGAAGAAGTCGTCGTGCACGCCGAAGTCGGCGCCGAGCACGTCGTGCCACACCGCGGCGACCCGCTCCTCCAGCGGTGTCCTGGGTGCCACGCTCACTGCCCGCGCGAACGCGTCCGCGCCGGGTGCGGGCAGCGCGGCCCGGTCGACCTTGCCGTTGGCGTTCAACGGGATGGCGTCGAGCTGGACGAACGCCGACGGCACCATGTAGGTGGGCAGCACGGGTTCCAGCAGCGCGCGCAGCTCCTGCGGGTCGGCGTCCGCGCCGACCAGGTAGGCCACGAGCTGCTTCTCACCTGGGTTGTCCTCGCGCAGCACCACGCGCACGTCCGTGACGCGCGGGTCCTCGGCGATCCTGGCCTCGATCTCGCCGAGCTCCACCCGGTAGCCGCGGATCTTGACCTGGCCGTCGCCGCGGCCCAGGAAGTCCACGTCACCGGTGGGCAGCACGCGGACCACGTCGCCGCTGCGGTACAGCCGCGCTCCCGGCGGCCCGTACGGGTCGGGCAGGAAGCGTTCCGCGGTGAGCTCCGGCCGGTCGGCGTAGCCGCGTGCGACACCCGTGCCGCCGACGTACAGCTCGCCGGGCACGCCCACGGGCACCGGCTCCAGCCGGTGGTCCAGCACGTACATCGTCACGTTGGGCAGCGGCCGCCCGATGGGCTGGACCTCCGCGGTGATCGGGCCCTCGACGGGGTGGGTGCACGTTCCGACGGACGTCTCGGTCGGGCCGTACTCGTTGACCAGCCGCACGTCCGGCGCCAGCTCGCGCCACGCCGTGACGACCCGGCGGGTCAGCGCCTCACCCGCGACCACCAGCACCGACGCGAGCGCGTTGGCCTGCTCGGGCGGCAGCTGGTGGGTCAGCACCTCCAGGTGCGCGGGCGTGAGCTTGATGAAGCTGTACGGGCCGGACAACGCCTCACCCAGCGCGGCCAGGTCGGTGTCCTGCGGCACCATGTGCACGGCCTGCCCGGCCAGCACCGGCGCCCACAGGTTCGGCACCACGAGGTCGAAGGCGATCGACGAGAACAGCGGCGCGCCACCGGTGCCCTGCGACGCCAGCTCCTGCACGGCCCACCACACGTGGTTGACCAGGCCGCGGTGCGGCACCTGGACGCCCTTGGGCCGGCCGGTCGAGCCGGACGTGTAGATCACGTAGGCGAGCCGGTCGAGGTCGGCGACCCGCTGGGGAGCGGTCGCCGGTTCGGCCGAGACGTCGTCCACGCCGACGAGGAGCGTCGGGCCGGCGAAGTCGTTGGTGTACCCGGGTTGCGTGACGAACGCGGCGGCCTCGGCGTCGGCGAGCGCGCCGGTGACGCGGCCGGCCGGGAACGACGGGTCCATCGGCAGGTACGCCGCACCCGCCTTCCACACGCCCAGCAGGCACGCCAGCAGGTCGGGGCCGCGGTCGAGCAGCACGCCGACCACGGACTCGGTACCGACGCCCATGCCGCGCAGCCGGTGCGCGTACCGGTTGGCGAGCGCGTCCAGCTCCACGTAGGACAGTTGCCGGGTTCCGTCGGTGACGGCGACGGCGTCCGGCGTGCGGGCGACCTGGTCCTCGAACAGCTCGTAGGTGCACTTCTCGACCGCGGGGGCGGGGTTGACCGCCCACTCCCCCAGCGTCCGCGCGGTCTCCTCCGGTGCGACGAACGTCTTCTGGGCGTCGCGCGCCGGGTCAGCGGCCATGTCCGCGAGCACCGCGCGGAACATCGCCGCGATGCGCTCGGTGTTGGCGAGGCTCAGCGACGACGAGGCGGCGGTGAGGAAGATGTGCTTGTTGCGCGAGGAGATCGTGAGCGGGAACTCGGTGGGGCTGTCGTCGATGCCGACGGAGGCGTCCACCAGCCCGGTGTCCACCTGGCGGAAGTCCTGGTAGTTGAAGAAGACGTCGATCAGCTGGGCCGCGCCGTACTCGCGTTGCACCGCGGGCAGCGGGTACCGGCGGTGCTCCCAGGACTCGACCTCCTGCGCGAACACCTGCCGCACCAGGTCGAGCCACGAGGGCGCGCCGCGGTCGAACGGCAGCGGCAGCGTGTTGAGGTACATGCCGAACACCCGGTCGGCGCCGAGCACCTCGGGCCGCACGTCGTAGACCAGGCCGCCGTGGAACGACGGCAGGTCGGTCAGCTGGCTCATCACCTTGAGGTAGGCCGACAGCATGACGGCCTTGAGCGAGGCACCGGCGTCCGCGGCCAGCGCCCGCAGGCCGGGCTCCAGGTCCTCCCACGAGACCCGCACGTGGTGCGTCGTCCCCGGCTCCTCGCCCCAGCCCGCCGGCAGCGTGACCTTCGGGTAGCGGGTGACGACGGAGCGCCAGTACGCACCGTCCACACCGGACTCCAGCGAGTCCAGCTCCGCCGCGACCGAGTCGGCGAACCGCACGCCGGGGCGGTCGTGGGGCTCGGGTTCCACGCCGTCGCGGATCGAGCGGTACAACCGCAGCAGCTCCATCAGCAGCGAGTGGTAGCTCCAGCCCTCCATCACCGGGTGGCACTCGGTGATGGAGATCCACCACCGGTCGGTGCCGGTGAGGTGGGCGTGGAACCGCATGAGCGTGGGCTCGGTGAGGTCGAACGGCGTGGCGCGCTGCTCGCGCACCCACTCCCGCAGCGTCGCGAGCTGGCCCTCCTCGTCGAGGTGGCCGAGGTCGCGCTGACCGACCTCCATGGTCGCGGTGGCGTGGACCAGCTGCAGCGGCACCGAGTAGTCGGTGAGGTGCACGCTCGTGCGCAGCATGTCGTGGCGCTCCACCACGATCCGCGCGGCGCGTTCGAAGGCCTCCCACGAGAACGGGCGGTCGTCGAGGATCCGGAAGCAGGAGCAGTTGTGGTAGTTGTTCTTGCTGTCGTCGGCCAGCATCTCGATGACCATGCCGGTCTGGATCTGCGACAGCGGGTAGGCGTCGACGACGCCGTCGGGCAGTGCGGCCCGGTCCTGCGCCGAGATCAGCGCGAACGGTTCCACCAGCGCGTCGTCCGCGGCGACCAGGGCGGTGCGGCCGGTCAGCAGCTCGCACAGCTCGGCGACCGTGCGGCGCTCGAACACGTCGCGCACGGCGAGGTCGAAGCCCTCCGCCCGCAGCGCGCCCACCAGCGCGACCGCCCGGATCGAGTCGCCGCCGAGGTCGAAGAACCCGTCGTGGACACCGACGCGCTCCACCTCCAGCGCCGTCGCCCACACCGCGGCCACCTGCTCCTCGACCGGCGTGCGCGGCGCCACGTACTCGCCGTGGGCGAACGCGCCGAGGTCGGGTGCGGGCAGTGCGCGGCGGTCGAGCTTCCCGTTCGGGGTCAACGGGATCGAGTCGAGCCGCACGAACGCGGCCGGCACCATGTAGTCCGGCAGGTCGCGGCCGAGCGCCGTCCGCACCGACGCGGTGTCCAGCTCTCCGGCGACCGGCACGACGTAGGCGACGAGGCGTTCGTCGCGTGCGATCACCACGGCGTCGCGCACGTCGTCCAGTGCCGTCAGCGCGAGCTCGACCTCGCCGAGCTCGATGCGGTAGCCGCGGATCTTGACCTGGTGGTCGGCGCGTCCGAGGAAGTCCAGGCTGCCGTCCGGGCGGCGCCGTGCGAGGTCGCCGCTGCGGTACAGCCGTGAGCCGGGCGGCCCGAACGGGTTCGGCACGAACCGCTCGGCGGTCAGCTCCGGCCGGTTGAGGTACCCGCGGGCGACTCCGGGGCCGCCGACGTGGATCTCACCGGGCACGCCGACGGGGACCAGCCCGCCGTGCGCGTCGAGCAGGTACACGTTCAGGTCGCCCAGCGGCCGCCCGATCGGGTTG
Organism: Lentzea sp. NPDC037011; assembly: GCF_055607425.1. Classification (NCBI taxonomy): domain Bacteria; kingdom Bacillati; phylum Actinomycetota; class Actinomycetes; order Pseudonocardiales; family Pseudonocardiaceae; genus Lentzea; species Lentzea sp. NPDC037011. The sequence continues at coordinate 473,058 of NZ_JBVJRT010000004.1, forward strand.
CCGGCCGACAGCTCCAGGTCTCCCGGCCGCACCTCGTAGAACGTGGTGTGCACGGTGGTCTCGGTGATGCCGTACATGTTGGCGAGCACCGGCTCGTCCAGGCCGCGCCGGTCGGTCCACGGCCGCAGTTCGGGCATCTCCAGCTTCTCGCCCGCGAAGATCACCGCCCGCAGCACCAGCCGGTCGATGCGCGAGTCGCCGTCGGCGGCGGCGGACACGAGCGAGCGGAACGCCGACGGCGTCTGGCTCAGCACCGTGACCTCGTTGTCCACCAGCAGGTCCAGGAAGTCCTCCGGTGACCGCGTCACCTCCCGCGGCACGACGACGAGGGTGCCGCCGTGCAGCAGCGCGCCCCACATCTCGAACACCGACACGTCGAACGCATAGGAGTGGAACATCGACCACACGTCGGACTCGTTGAACTCGTAGTGCTCCTGGGCGGTGCGCATGAGCCGCACGACGTTGGCGTGGGTGAGCACGCAGCCCTTGGGCTTGCCGGTGGAGCCGGAGGTGTAGATCGTGTAGACGACGTTGTCGGGAGCGGACCGGTTCACGGGGTTGGTGTCTGGCCCGTCCGGCAGTGCGGCGAGCAGCTCCTCGTCGACCACGACGGACACGTCCGCGTCGGCCTGCACGTACCGCAGCCGGTCCTCCGGGTTCACCGGGTCCAGCGGCAGGTAGCCCGCGCCGGACTTCAGCACGCCGAGCAGGGCCGGCAGCAGGTCGGGCCCGCGTTCCAGGCGCACGCCGACCAGCGTCTCCGGCCCGGCGCCGAGGTCGCGCAGGTGGTGCGCCAGCCGGTTGGCGCGGGCGTTGAGCTCGGCGTAGGTCAGCCTGGTGCAGCCGGCGACGATCGCCACGGCGTTCGGCGTGCGGGCGGCCTGCTCCTCGAACAGGGTGTGCACGCAGTCGGTCACCGGGCTGCCCAGACCGGGCACCACGCCGGTGACGAGCGCGTACTCCGCGTCGTCAAGGATGTTCAGGCGGGACACCGGAAGCGCGGTGTCGGCCAGCGCGGACTCCAGCAACCGCACCAGGTGCCCGGCGGCGCGCTGCACGGTCTCCTCGTGGAACACCGACGTCGCGTACACCAGCTGCCCCGCGAACGAGGCGTCGGGCAGGTCGTTGATCTGCAGTTCGAGGTCGCACTTGGCCACCCGCCCGGTGGCGGTGCGCGGCTCGACGGTGACGCCGGGCAGCCCGAACGGCGCGCCGCCGCGGTCGTGCATGGTGAACGCGACCTGGTACAGCGGGGTGCGGGACATGTCCCGCTCGGGCTGCAGGTCGTCGACGAGCCGGGCGAAGGGCACTGCCTGGTGGTCGTAGGCGTCGGCGAGCGTGCCGCGTGCCTGGACGAGCAGGTCGCGGAAGGACGGGTCGCCCTCCCACCGCGCGCGCAGCACGAGGTTGTTGACGCCGTAGCCGATCATGCCCTGCAGCTCTGGCCGGGTCCGGCCGGACACGGTGGTGCCGACCGGCACGTCGGAGCGGCCGGTGTAGCGGGCCATCAGCACCTGGAAGGCCGTGAGGAGCACGACGAACGGCGTCGTGCCGTACTCCTTGGCCACCGCCCTGATCCTGCCGGCGACCTCGGCCGGCACCGCGAACTCCACGGCGTCACCGGCGGCGTCGCGCACCGCGGGCCGCGGCAGGTCGGCGGGCAGGTCGGCCACCTCGATGCCGGCGAGCTGCTCGTGCCAGTAGGCGAGCTGCTGCTCCAGGGCCGGGTCCTCGCGCTGCCACACGGCGTAGTCCGCGTACTGGGTCGGCACCGGCGGCAACGGCGCGGGCTCACCGCGCGTGAACGCCGTGTAGAGCGCCTCCAGCTCCTCGCCGACGACGCGCGTGGACCAGGCGTCGAACGCCACGTGGTGGAAGACGAGCGTCAGCACGTGGTCCTCGGGCCCGGTGCGCCACAGCTTCGCGCGCACCGGCCAGTCGTGTTCGAGGTCGAACGGCGCGACGGCCTCCTCGCCCACCGCCTCGTCCACATCGGACACCCGCGTGACCGGCAGCGCGACCGGCGCGGGCGGGTCGATCACCTGCACGGGCTCGGTGCCGTTCACCGCGTACCGCGTGCGCAGGACCTCGTGCCGGGCGACGACGTGCTCCCAGGCCCGTTCCAGCGCGGTGACGTCCAGCGGCCCGCGCAACCGGAACGCCAGCGGCACCAGGTACTCGGCGCTGCCGGGGTCCAGCCGGTTGAGGAACCACATCTGCCGCTGCCCGTGCGACAGCGGCAGCGGCGCGGACCGGTCCGCCCGCCCCATCGTCCGCCGCCTGCCCCGCACGCCGCCGCTGAGCCACCGGCGCAGGAGCTCGTCCCTGTCGGCGGAGGTGCTCGTGTGCTCGATCTCGCCGGTGCTCATGGTCGACCCGTCCTCCCGATCGTGTGGACTAGTGCGCTGCTTCCGCCATGCGGCGGCGGAGGCTGAGCGGGCGCATGTCCGTCCACACCTCACCGATGTGCGCGAGGCAGTCGGTCCGAGAACCCTCGGTGCCGTCCGCGCGCCATCCGGCGGGCAGGTCCCGGTCGGCAGGCCAGATCGAGTACTGCTCCTCGTCGTTGAGCACGACGCGGTAGGTCTGCTTGTCGTCCTGTTCCTCGGCCACGAGAACTCCTCAGGTGATCGTCTCCGGTCGCCTGAACAGTTCTCGCGGGCCCAATACTGCGTCTATACGCGAACTATCCGGAGCCGAGGCGCGCGGCCACCGGCTGCGGCGAAGCGCCGCCGGCCAGCCGGGGAACGTGCGAGAACCGCCCCAGGCCACCGGGCAGCACCCAGGCGCGCTCGCCCAGCACCGCCATGGCCGCGGGCAGCAGCACACCGCGCACGACGGTGGCGTCGACGAGGATCGCCACGGCCATCCCGACGCCGAGCATCTTGTACTCGATGGCGCTGAGCGTGACGAAGACGGCGAACACCGCGGTCATGATCACCGCGGCGCTGGTGACCACCCCGGCGCTGCTGCCCACTCCCCCGACGACGGCGGCGCGCGCGTCGGCACCACCGAACCAGCGCTCGCGAATCCGGCTGAGGATGAAGATGTGGTAGTCCATGCTCAGCCCGAACAGCAGCACGAACATGAACAGCGGCAGCCACCCGACCACGCCGCCGTAGGACGTGAAGCCGAGCGCCGACTCCAGGTGCCCGTCCTGGAACACCCACGTGAGCACCCCGTAGGCCGCGCCGATCGACAGCACGTTCAGGCCGATGGAGATCAGCGGGATGGCCAGCGCGCGGAACGCCACGACCAGCAGCACGAACGCGAGCAGCAGCACGAACCCGAACACCAGCGGTGTGGTGGACCGGATCTGCGCGGTGAAGTCGTGGGCGAACGCCGTCTTCCCCGAGACCGCGTACGACACTCCGGGCACGTCGCCGAACGCGGCGGGCAGCGCCTGGGACCGCAGGTGCTCCAGGGCCCGGTTGGACAGGTCGTCGGTCCCGGTGCCGGCGAGCGGCACCCGCACCACCAGCGCGGAGTCCACCCGTGCCGCGGTGAGCGGCTCGTGCAGCAGCCCTCCGCTGGCCGCGATCTCCCGGCGCAACGCGGCGACGTCCACGTCGTCCACCTGCCCCCACAGCACGACCTGCGCGGGCGTCGGGGTGCCGGGGAACGCCTCCTGCATGCGGATCGCGCCGTCGACCGCGGCGACCGTGCGCGGCAGGCTGTTCACCGCGCCCGCGTCCTGCAACCGCATGTCCAGCGCGGGAATCGTCAGCACCACCAGCGACAGCGCGGCGAGCCCGCCCCACAGCCACGGGCGGCGGACCACCATGCGCGCGACGGCGGTCCACAGCCGTGACTCGCGCACGTGCGTGCGGCGCAGGAACGGCACGCGCACCCGGTCCACCCACGGGCCCAGCAGCGACAGCAACGCGGGCAGGGCGGTGACCGATCCGAGCACGGCCAGGCCCACCACCAGCGCGGTGCCGACGGTGAGGCCGCGGAAGTTGTCCAGACCGGTGAACAGCAGGCCCGCGACGCACAGCATCACCGTCAGCCCGGCCACCAGGACGACCCGGCCGGAGGTGCGGGCGCTGATCCGCAGCGCCTCGGCCACCGACCGGCCCGCCGCGCGTTCCTCGCGTTCGCGGCGCAGGTAGAACAGCGAGTAGTCGATCCCGACGGCGATGCCGATCAGCAGGATCATCGACGACGTCGCGCTGTTCACCGGTACCCAGGTGCCGACCAGGCCCAGCAGCCCGAACGCGGCGACCACCGTGGTCCCGGCCAGCAGCAGCGGCACCGACGCCGCGATCAGCGAACCGAACACGACCAGCAGGATGACCACGGTGATCGGCAGGGAGATGAGCTCCGAGCGCTGGAAGTCGTCCTTCACCGCCTGGTCGACGGCTTTGGCCAGACTGCGGTCGCCCGCCTGGGAGAACCGCGTGTCCGGGTGCCGGGACGACACCTCCGCCACGACGCGGACCACCGTGTCGTAGTTGCCGGCGATCCGGTCGTCGGGACCGGCGACGTGGAACGTCACGAGCGAGGGCGTCCCACCGGTGGTGGTCAGCTCGGTGACCGCGCCGCTGCCGCGCAGGGCGGCGACCAGGTCCTCGGTCCCCGACCCCTCGACCAGCACGTTCTCCCGGACGGGGGCGTAGGTCCGTTGCCGGTCCAGCACCTCTCCCGCCACGCCGGACTCACCGGGGTCCCGTGCGGACGCCCCCTGTCCCGCCAGCGCACCGGCCAGCACGGCCAGCAACACGACCAGGAGCCATCCGGCCACCGCCACGCCCCGGTGCCGGACCGACCACGTGGCCACCCGTTCCACCAGTGCGACCTTCGACCTGCGCGCAGGCAGCATCGACTAAAGTCCTTCCTCGAAGGAGTGCTCACCAGAACTCGCCCTCGGGCGAGAGCCGCTTCTTCCGCTGGGCCGCCGAGTTGCCGCTCGCCGGCCCAGCACTTCCCCTACTCGACTTCCTTGAGGATGCGTTCGACCGACCGCATCCGCTCCTGCAGCTCGTCGAGCTTGCGCTCCGAGCTCTCCTGCGCCTGGACCGCCCGTTCGGCGAGCGCCCGGTACTCGTTCTCCCGCGCCAGCGCCGCCTTCGCCCGCCAGGTCGCGGCCAGCTGCCAGATGAGGACGGTCGTCACCGCGGTGATCAGGACGAACACCCCGACGACGCCGATGATCTCCTGCCAGTCGTAGGGGCTCATGCCTGCGCTTCCTTCTCCGTGAGAGTCCGCACGGCGACCGCCACCGACTCCGGTGACAGCTCGACGGCGAACGGTTCGACCTCGTAGAACTTCATCGCCTTGCCGTCCTCGGACAGCTCCAGGTGCGCGCGCACCAGACCGGCCGACTCCAGCTTGCGCAGGTGCACCTGCAGCAGCGCGCGGCTGATCCCGAGCTCGCGGGCGAGCGCGCTGACGTAGGTGCGCTCCCTCGTGAGCACCGCCAGCACCCGCAACCGGTGCGGGTTGGCCAGCGTCGCGAGGATGCGCAGCAGCTCATCCCCTGTCACAACTGAACCCTGCACATGCCAAGAAATGTTAGCAGGTGTCAGGCGAGCCTGCGATACGCCCTGGCCACCGCGACGAGGAACGCCGTGTCGCTGTCGAGGTCGCCACCGCCGGGCACGCCGACCCGCGCCTCCACGGTGAACACCCGGCCCCGTGACGCGGCCTGCACCGCGTCCGCCAGCACCGCCGCCTCCACGTGCGCGTCGACGTCCGTTCCGCGCACCCCGTCGTGCTCGGCGGTGCGCCGGGCCCGCGCGGCGACCTCCGGGTCGAGGTAGGGCTGGAGCGCGACCCGGCCGTCCCGGATCTCGATCACCCGCCGGTACAGCCGCAGCCCCAGGTCGTCGGGCAGCAGGTCGACGGCGGCGCTGCGCGGCGGGTGCAGCGCGATGTGCGGGCTGACCCGGTGCAGGTCGACCCACAGCGGCCGCAGCCACCGGTACGTGCGGTACTGCTTCACCCGCGCCACCAGCGCGGTCAGCCCGATCCGGGGCGCCCACCAGCGGATCGTGGCGCCGCCGAAGGCGAACACGTTCGCCGCGAGCGGGAAGTACTTGTCCACGAACGGGACGGACAGGTACGGGAGGCCGAACCTGGCCGCGGCGAACAGCAGACCTTTGTGGACGTGATAGGCCAGTGCGCAGAACCCGCCGGCCGCCACGAACCGCAACCCCAGGCGCAGCACGGCATCCGGCGTCACCCGCGCGAACCGCCACGACTCGCGCACGACCGTGGCGAACGCGGGGGTCAGGCACGCCGCGTAGAAGACCCAGTACTCCAGCACCCACGGCGTGCGCGCGTACCGCGTGGAGAAGCGGACGTCGTCCACGTCGACCGGGGCCAGCACGAACAGGACCACCAGCACCGCGAACCCGGCGAGCAGCCACCACGCGACGCGCCTGGACCGGCGCCGGGCGGTGAGCGGCGCGGTCAGCCAGGCGACGAACGCCAGCCCCGCCCACGCCACCACGAGCATCGTGCCGTGCCCGATGAGCCGGCCGATGTTGGGAACGCCGGTCACCCGCGCCGCGAACGCGTAGCCGGCGGGGGTCAGCACGATCAGCGAGATGCCGAGCGCCAGCAAGCCGAGGCGCACCGCGCGCTGGGCGTCGGTGCGCGGCCGGTACTCGCCGTTGACCAGCATGGCCACGAAGAAGCTGATCACCAGCAGGGGCGGCAGGTAGAACCGGAGTGCGTCCAGCATCAGCGCGGGTCTGGCCAGTTCAGCGCCTCGGAGATCCGGTGCGCGAGCCCTTCGGCGGGCGGTGCGGCCGGATGACCGGCCTGCTGCAGGATCAGCGACGCGAGCAACTCGGCCTCCTGTTCCTCCACCGCCGTGTACCCGGTGCGCTCCAGCACCGAGCGGACCATGTCGGGGTCGAGGTGGGGCATCAGGTTCGCCGCGGGCAGCGGTGCCGCGTAGTGGTCGCAGAGCAGGTGGCACAGCTCGTGCAGGATGATGTGGTCCTGGTGCGGCCGCGTGGTCGCCTCTTCGTAGAAGATCAGGTCGCTGTCGTCGGTGGCGACCCACAACCCGAGCACGCCGTGCCGTCCGGTCATCGGGAGCAGCGTGATGGGCCGATCGCGCTGCCCGGCGACGAGGGCGCAGAGCGCGCGGACGTCGAACGGGTCGGGCATCGGCAGCTCCCGCACCCGTGCGGCACACCGGCGGCGCAACCGCCGCAGGCTCAGTCCCCCACCGAACACGACACCCCCCACCGGCGGGTCACGAGCCCGCTTCCTCCTCCGACCCCTCGGAAAGGCCTTCGAGCTCCCGCGCCCGTTCCACCATAGCGGTGAGCGCGTGCAAGCTCTTGGCCGACAAACCCGACGCCCGCAACGCCATCCGGCGCACCGAGCTGTCGCGCAGCGCGATCAGCAGCGCGAGCTCGGAGTCGATCATCTCGGTGACCGCGTCGTCGAAGAAGTAGGCGGGCGGCACGCCGAAGAACCCGGCGAGTGCCTCGAGGTGGCGCTTGGTGGGGTTGTCCCGCAGGCCCCGGCGCAGCTGCCACACGTAGGTGGCGGAGATGGTCGGCCCGCCACGGGCCTTGATCGTCTCGGCGACCTCGTCGAACGAGTACTCGCGCCCGGCACGCGGGCGCACGGTCCGGAACAGGTGGTCGACCTTCGCCGCCAGGGAGCCCTCCGGCGGCCCGTCCGCATCGGCCATCCACTACCTCCGCTGTCAGCACACCCGCCACCGGTGGGCCCGTCGACCCTACACGTATCAGCCGATGTGGATGAAAGGTACATGAACCACCCACCACAGTTGACGCCCCCCGGGGCGTCTCGGTACGTTGGCCTTGTTTGGGGATTAACCAACGAGATCGCGCGACAACTGGTGAGGAATGCGCTCGCCCAGGGGAACACCGGCGAGCGGATTTGGCGCGCACGACGACCGAGCTCACGGCCGGAACGCACAATCCTGGTCCGATCAGGTCCTGAGCTCGGTTCTTCAGGGTATGCACCAATCCTGAACTGCTGAAAGGTGCACACTTCGAATGGGGGAAGTGTCCTTTGGAGTTCCGAATACTGGGACCGGTCGGCCTGTGGCTGGACGGTGCTGAGCTTCCGCTGAAGGGTTCCAAGCAGCGCACGATCCTGGCGGCACTGCTGCTCGCCAGGGAGAAGGTGCTCTCCGACGCCCAGCTCGGCGAGGTGCTGTGGGGCAAGCACCCGCCCGCGACCTATCAGGCCCAGATCTACACCTACGCCTCCCGGCTGCGCAGGCACCTGCAGGGCAGCATGGCGCTGATCCGGCAGGGACCGGGCTACTTCATGCGGATCGGGGCGTCCCGGTTCGACTTCCACGAGTTCGAGGAGCTCGCGGTCACCGGCCGCGAGGCGTTGCGGGCCGGCCGGTTCGACCACGCCTCCGAGACGTTGCGCGGTGCGCTCGACCTGTGGCGCGGCCCGACGCTCACGGACGTGACCGACCTGCTGGCCGAGACCGAGCGGCCGCGGATCGAGGAGGTCCGGATGAAGACGCTGGAGCTCCGGATCGACGCCGAGCTCGCACTCGGCCGGCACCACGAGCTCACCTCCGAACTGGTCGGGCTGGTGAACGCCAACCCGTTGCGCGAACGGTTCAGAGCCCAGCTGATGGTCGCGCTGTACCGGGCGGATCGGCAGGCAGAGGCGTTCGCCACGTTCCACGAGGGCAGCAGGCTGCTGTCCGACGAGCTCGGTGTCGACCCCGGACCGACGTTGAAGGGCGCCTACCAGGCGATCCTGACCAACGAGGTGCCGTCGGCGTTCCCCCAGCAGCGCCACGCGATGACCGCGGCGCCGAGACCGGTGGCGCTGGCCGCCGACACCCCGGACTTCACCGGCCGCGCCGCCGAGCTGACGCTCGCCGCGGACCGGCTGCGCCACAGGTCCGCGCCGCTGACGATCACCGGCATGGCGGGCGTCGGCAAGACCGCGTTCGCGTCGAGGGTCGCGGGCGGCCTGCGCGCGGACTTCCCCGACGGTCAGCTGCTCGTCGACCTGCGCGGCAGCGACCGCACGCCGCTGCCGCCGGGTGAGGCACTCGGCGCACTGCTCACCGCGCTGGGCCTCGACGAGGCGTTACTGCCGGCGAGCCTGGAGCAGCGGGCGCTGCTCTACCGGGGCTTGCTGGCCGATCGGCGGATGATCGTCGTGCTCGACGACGCCGCGACCGACCGGCAGGTGCGTCCGCTGCTCACCGCGGGAACGCACTGCCGCACGATCGTCACCACCCGCCGTTCGCTCACGACACTGGCCGGCCAGTACACGCTCGACCTCGCACCCCTTGGCGACGAGGCCGCGCTGTCGCTGTTCACCAAGATCGTGGGACCGGAGCGCACGGCCGCCGAGGCCGGTGCGGCGGCGGGGATCGTGGACTTCTGCCACGGTCTGCCGCTCGCCATCCGGATCGCCGGCGCGCGCGTCGCGGCCAAGCGGCACTGGCCGCTGGCCCGGTTCGCCCACCGGCTCGCCGATCCCGACCGGCTGCTCGACGAGCTGCGGCTCGGCGACCTCGACGTGCGGGAACGGCTCACGGGCGGCAGCAGCTCGCTCGACCCGCGGGCCCGCGGCGCGCTGCTGCGGTTGTCACTGCTGGACCTGCCGTCATTCCCGCACTCGGTGACGAGCTCGCTGCTGGGCCTGTCCGACGCCGACGGCGAGCAGATCACGGAGTCGCTGCTCGACCTCCACCTGCTGGAACTCGCCCACGTCGACGCGGAGGGCGAACCGGCCTACCGGTTCCACCCGCTCGCCCGGCTCGCGGCGCGGGAGACGGCGCTCGCCGAGGGGTTGTCGGAGCTGTCCCTCATCTGAGTCCCCGACCGGAAGGGGCTGCACCCGGTGCACCGGGTGCAGCCCCTTCCGGCTTGTGGGATCCCCTCGCGGGGCCGATCCTGGGCGGCACCCGCAAATAAAACTTAGCAGGTGCCGCCAGGAGTCGGCATGCCACCGTCCGGGTGATCAACGGCCGTGGAGCTCACGCACGTAGTCGTAGGCGGTCGGCAGTGTCTTCAACAGCTCGGCCTGCTTCTGCCTGATCTGCGCGAACGCCGGCTCGGCCCCCTCGACCGCGTGCGGCCGGAACGCCAGCGCCGGCAGCGGGTGCTCGGGCAGCACGTCCAGACCGGCGAAGATGCAGTAGTAGCTGCTGTTGGTCCAGAAGTTGCGGAACTCCGCCTCGAAGTTCTCGTAGTAGGTCGCCTCGTCGGTGATCGGCATGTTGACCGCGAGCCCCGCCCGGTACTGGGCGATCTTGAACTGGATGTCGTCGGGCAGCACGATCTCCTTGCAGGCCCGCCAGAACGGCGTGTCGTTGCGCGGCGCCAGCGTGAAGTGCGCCTGCAGGAAGTCGCGCGAGTCGTCGAACATCGTCTCGATCTCGCGGTTGAACGAGTCGATCAGCACCGGGTCGAACCGCTTGTCCGGGAAGTGCTTGCCCAGCTGGTAGAGCGCCGCGGTGATGAAGTAGATGCCGGTCGACTCCAGCGGTTCGAGGAAGCACGACGACAGCCCGATGCTCACGCAGTTGCGCACCCAGGTCCGCCGGTTGCGCCCGACGCGGAACTTCACGTGGTTGAGCGGCTGCTCGTCGGGGTCCAGCCCCCACATCGCGCAGAGGTCCTCGGCGGCCTCGTCTCCGTCGGTGAACCGGCTGGAGTAGACGTACCCGGTGCCGAACCGGTCGAGCATCGGGATCTTCCACGTCCAGCCGGACTTCATCGCGATCGCCGACGTGGCCGGCTCGACCCCGTGAGCGGCGTCGTCGTGCGGCACGGCCGTGGCGACCGCGCTGTCGTTGAGCAGGTGGTCCCCCATGTCGAGGAACGGCTCGCGCATCAGCTTGTTGATCAGCAACCCGCGGAAGCCGGAGCAGTCCACGAAGAGGTCACCGGCGATGGTGCGCCCCTCCTTGGTCTTCAACGAGGTGATGTGCCCGCGCTGGTCGATCGTCGCGTCCACCATCTCGTCCTGGACGTGCACCACCCCCTGCTTCTGGATCGCGAACCGCTTCAGGAAGTCCGCGACCAGCTGCGCGTCGAAGTGCCACGCGTAGTTCGTCCACTTGGTACCGTCGGCGAACCGCGGCGACAACCGCGCGTCGATCATCGGCGACTCGCGGTAGCACGCGTAGTCGAACGGCTCGTCCGTCTGCCCGTCGAGCCTCTTCGCCGCCCAGTAGTGCGACAACGGCAGGTGCTCGTGCGTCGGCAGCAGCCCGAACAGGTGGTAGAAGTGGTCCGGCCGGCCCCGCAACGGCCTGCCCTCCGCCTCCCCTTCACCGGGCGTGCGCCAGTTCACGAACTTCACCGCCATCTTGAAACTGGCGTTGCACTCCCGCATCCACTCCTCCTCGGGAATCCCCAAGAAGTCGAAGAACGTCTTGTGCAGATTCGGGACCGTGGCCTCCCCGACGCCGATCCGGGGAATCGACGGCGCTTCCAGCACCGTGATGGTCGCGTGCCGACCGAGCGCTTTCCCCAGATAGCTGGCGGTCATCCAGCCGGCGGTGCCACCACCGAGAACGACGACGTTGGAGATCCTGTGGTCTTCCATCCGGACCACTACCCTTCGATTCCACGACAATACTGTGGACGCCACTGTTCCCCGGGCACCTGATACTCGGTCTATATTCAGCCTATTCCGCCGAAACCCCTGTGTGCACCGAGCTTTCCAACCTGGTTCGGCACGTCTGGGCGGTGTCGCGAAAGCACTGCGCGTCGTCGACGTGCGGAAACGCTCTCACGCTGCTACCGCACTGAGTTGGTTGTAGTTACAGGTTGATGACAACGTCGTCAGATCACCTCAACTACCGCCAACTGGTCGGCGATTGCCAGTGAGAGCGCGACCATCGAGATCGCGAGCGCCGTGAAACGATGGCTCCCGATCGGGAGTCCGGGCCGCCACCGCAGGTGAACGAACACCGGAACCGGTGAGCCGGCTCAGCGGGTCCGCGACTCCGTCAGCCGCTGGTCCACCGACGTCGCGGCACTCGTCATCCGCCCCAGGAACGCCGCCACGGTCCGGAGTTCGGCCGGTGACGTCTCCCGCAGCACACCGGCGATCTCCGTTCCGGCGAGGCCGAGGAAGCGCCGGGCGTGGTCGCGGGAGGCCGGGGCCGGGCGCAGGGTCACGCGGCGGCGGTCGGTGCTCTCGCGGGTGCGGAGGAGGTGGCCGGCGGCTTCCAGGCGGTTGAGCAGGATCGTGGTGGCGCCGGTCGTCATGCCGAGCTGGTGCGACAGCTGCGCCGGTGAGAGCGGGGTGCCGGCCTCGGCCGCCCAGATGACCTGGCCCAGCGCGTTCGCGTCGGAGGCCGGGAGCCGCATCCACGCGGCCAGGTGCTGGTTGAGGGTCGTGAACGCCACCACCCAGTCGCGCAGGCGGTGCATCACGTCGACCTGGTCCGGGGACCAGTCTTCGACCAGCGGGTCCGCGGCTGTCATGCACACCCCTTCACAGCGAAGTAGCTTTGCCGCAAAGCTACCAAACGAGGGGTTGGACATGACGGCACGGCACGCGGTGGTTTCCGGTGCGAGCATCGCCGGGCTCTCGGCGGCGTTCTGGTTGCGGCGCACCGGCTGGGAGGTGACCGTGCTGGAGCGCGCGGAGGAGTTCCGGGACGGCGGGCAGAACGTCGACGTGCGCGGCACGGCCCGGGAGGTGCTGACCAGGATGGGGTTGTTCGAGGCGGTCAAGGAGCAGAACACCACCGAGACCGCCACGGTGTTCGTCGACTCGTCGGGCCGGGTGCGTGCCGAGATGCCGGCGGGCACGGACGGGGCCACCGCCGAGCTGGAGGTGCTGCGCGGCGACTTCGCGAACACGATCCTGCGGAACCTGCCCGCCGGGGTGGAGATCCACTACGGCGACACCGTCTCCGCGGTGGACGAGGAGGCAGGCGAGCACGTCACGGTGACCACCGCCGCCGGGCGGACGTTGAAGGCCGACCTGCTCGTCATCGCCGAGGGAGTGCGGTCCACTACGCGCGACATGCTCTTCGGCGACGACGTCGAGCGGCGCGATCTCGGCGTCTCCATGGTGTTCGGCACGATCCCCCGCACGGCGGGCGACGACACGCGGTGGCGCTGGTACACCACGACCGGCGGACGGCAGGTCCACCTGCGGCCCGACAACCACGGCACGACGCGCGCGATGCTCGCCTGCACCGGGAACATCGCCGTGCGCGACCGCGGTGAGGCGTTGAGGCGGTTCCGCGAGCGCTTCGCCGACGCCGGGTGGGAGGCGCGCCGGGTGCTCGACGAGCTCGACCGGTCGCGGGACGTCTACGTCGACCAGCTCACCCAGATCAGGATGACCACCTGGCACCGCGGGCGGGTGTGCCTCGCCGGGGACGCCGCGTGGTGCGTCACGCCGATGGGCGGAGGCGGCGCGTCGCTGGCGCTCATCAGCGGTTATGTGCTGGCGGCCGCCTTGTCCGCGAACGGCGTCGAGGACGGGCTCGCGGCCTACGGCAAGTGGATGCGGCCTCTCGTGGACGACGTGCAGAACTTCCCGCGCTGGGTCCTGCGGTTCGCCTTCCCGCAGACGGCACGCGGCCTGCGGTTGCGCCACCTGGCGGACAGGGTGGTCACGTCGCGGCTGCTCGCGCCGTTGACCGCCAAGGTGACCCAGGTCGCCGACAGCGAGCAGGCCCTGCCGCCCATCACGGTGCCGCAGGCCTGATCCGCGCCCGGCGGTCCTTTCCCGACAGGGTTTCCCGTTCCTGCAACGATTTTCCGCGCTGGCACTGGGTCTTCGGACTAGGCTCGGTGGTGGACGGCACGGAACTTCCCGACAGCGCAGCGCGAACCCGAGGGAGCCACCGACGTGGTCGAGACGCACGACATCGCCCGCCCGCCCGCCGAGCTCAGCGCGGCGCTCGCCGCCATCGGCAGCGCCACGGCCAGTGGTGAGCTCAGCCGCATGGGCATCCGCAGCGCCGCCATCCGCGGCCCGGTGTCGGTGACGCCCGGTCTGCGGGTGGCGGGACCGGCGTTGACGTTGCAGTTCATGCCGAAGCGGGAGGACCTCTACCCCGTCGACGAGTACGAGGACCCGGAGAAGCAGCTGCACCGGCACGTCATGTACCACGCCCAGGCCGGCGACATGATCGTCGTCGACGCGCGCGGGGACATGGGCAGCGGGGTGTTCGGCGAGATGATGCTGACCTACTTCAAGGGCCGCGGCGGTGCCGGTGTGGTGGTCGACGGGTGCCTGCGCGACACCGGTGAGGCGAAGACGCTCGGGCTCGGGCTGTGGATCCGCGGTGCCACGCCGAACTACCACGCGCAGACCGACATCGTCCCGACCGCCGTCAACGTGCCGGTGGCCTGCGGTGGCACGCTGGTGGAGCCGGGCGACATCGTCGTGGCCGACGACGACGGGGCGGTGGTGGTGCCGATCAAGCTCGCGCCCGCCGTGCTGGCCGCCGCGCAGGAGCACGCGGAATGGGAGGAGTTCTCCCGGAAAAGGCTTTCTGAGGGTGGCGACCTGCGCCTGTACTACCCCCTGTCGGACGAGGCCCGTCCCGAGTACGAGCGGTGGCGCGCGCAGCAGGGGCGCTGACTCAGCTCCACAGCCGGTCGTGGCTCGACTCGCGGTCCCAGTGCGTCGTCTCGGCGAAGAACACCGGGTCCCGCGGGTCGAGGTGCCGTTGCAGCAGTTCCTCGTCGACGTCGCCGAAACCGAGCCCCGGTGCGTCGGGCACGGTGATGTGACCGTTCTGGATCAACGGGCGGGGCAGGCCGGTGACGAGGTCGCTCCAGAAGTCCACCTCGGCCGCGTGGTGCTCCAGTGCGAGGAAGTTCTCCGTGGCGGCGGCCAGGTGGACGCACGCCATCGTCGCGATCGGGGACGCCGCCAGGTGCAGCGCCATCGGGATGCCGCGGTCCTGGGCGTAGTCGCCGAGCCGCTTGGTCTCCGCGATGCCGCCCGCGGTCGCCGGGTCGGGGTGCACGACGCGGATGGCGCCCGCGTCGAGCAGCGGCTTGAACCCGTCGAGCAGGTAGATGTCCTCCCCCGTGCAGGTCGGGACGGCGACGGACGTGGTGAGCTGGCGCCACTGGTCGGTCAGCTGCCACGGGATCAGGTCCTCGATCCACGCCAGCGTGAACGGCTCCAGCGCGCGGCCGATGCGGATGCACGAGTCGAGGGCGATGTGGCCGAAGTGGTCCGCGGCGAGCGCCACGTCGTAGCCGACGACCGAGCGCACGACGTCCACATAGGACGCCAGGTGCTCGACGCCCTTCGCCGTGACCTGGATGCCGGTGAACGGGTGCATGGTCGTCTGGTCCGCACGGGCTCCCGCCGGAGCGATCAACGCGCCGGGCACGTCCCACAGCAGGTCGATGCCGACGTCCATCTTGAGCATGGTGAACCCGCGCTGCTTGCGCTCCAGCAGCCGCGCGCCCATCGCGTGCGGGTCCGGCAGCGTGGGGGTGTCGGCGTAGCAGCGGACCGCGTCCCGGAACCGGCCGCCGATCAGCGCGTACGCGGGCACGCCGTAAGCCTTGCCCGCGAGGTCCACGAGCGCCATCTCGACGCCGGAGACCCCGCCGCCCTGGCGGCCGTGGTGTCCGAACTGCTTGATCTTGCGGAAGACCTTGTCCAGGTTGCAGGGGTTCTCCCCCACGAGCCGGCTCTTGAGCACCAGCGCGTAGGTGGCGCTGGCCTGGTCGCGCACCTCCCCGTACCCGACCAGGCCCTGGTTGGTGTCGATCCGGATGATCGACGAGCGGAACGGCACGCCGGCGAGGGTGGCCACCCGCAGGTCGGTGATGCGCAGGTCGCTCGGCCGGGACGCCGTGGCGACGTGCTCCTCCGTGATCGCGGACGGCTCGCTCATCCCTTCACGGCTCCCGCGGTGAGGCCCTCGGTCAGGAACCGCTGGCCGAAGCCGTACATGACCACGACCGGGATGCTGATCAGCAACGACGCCGCCGCCAGCTGGCCCTGCGGCACGACGTCGCCGAAGATCATCGACTGCATGCCGACGGGCAGCGTCTTGTAGTCGTCCTTGGTGATGAACACGAACGCGAAGAGAAACTCGTTCCACGCGTTGGTGAGCGTGAACAGCGCGACCGCGAGCAGTCCCGGTTTGGCCAGTGGCAGCACGATCCGCAGGAACGCGCCGAACCGCGTGCAGCCGTCGACCAGCGCGGCCTCCTCCAGGTCCGCCGGGATCGACTTGAAGTAGCCGACGAGCAGCCACGTCGCGAACGGCAGGGTGAAGGTGGGGTAGGCGAGCACGAGCGACCACAGCGAGTCGTTGAGGCCGATGCCGCTCATCATCTGGTACAGCGGGATGAACAGCAGCGCCCCCGGCATCACGTAGGTGAGCAGGATCGTCACCGTGAAGCTCTCCGAACCGCGGAACTTGAGCCGTGCCAACGCATATCCCGCCAGCGCCGCGCAGACCAGCGCGATCGCGGTGGACGCCAGCGACACCAGGACCGTGTTGAGGTACCAGGTGCCGAACGCCCTGCCGGAGAACAGGTTCGTGAACTGCTCGGTCGTCCACGGCGTCGGCCAGAGGTCGTCGGTGCGCGCGACGATCTGGTCGTCGGACTTGAACGCCGTGACCGTCATCCAGTAGAGCGGGGCGAGCACGAAGCCCAGCAGTCCCAGCAGCGCGATGCCGCTGCTCGTCCCGCTGACCAGGCGGGCGGCCAGCCGGTTGCCGCGTGCGGCGAGCACGGACACGACCCGTCCGACGGCGGCCGCGAGGACCACGAACACGCCCAGCACCAGTGCTGCCTTCCACACGATGTGCGGCGACGCCCAGATCAGCACGAGCGTCGAGGCCACGACGATCACCCACGGCAGCGCGGTGCGTTGAGCGGGGGTGAGCCTCCGGCGCCCCAGGTCCGCGGCGCCGGGCTGGTCGCTGCGGCGCATCATCCGCACCAGGACGACGACGAGGACGGCGATGACCGGCAGCATCACCAGCGTGACCGCGGCACCCGCCCCGAGCTGCAGCTGCTGGATGGCCTTGGAGTAGGCCACCATCACGTACGGGGCGGTGGCGTCGCCCGGTCCGCCCTGGGTCATCAGCCAGATCAGGTCGAAGTTGTTGAACGTCCAGATCGACGACAGCAGCACCGTCACGATCATGATGTTGCGCAGGCCCGGCAGCGTGATGTGCACGAAGCGCTGCCACGGCGTCGCACCGTCCACCACGGCCGCCTCGTACAGGCCGCTGTCGATGGCCTTGAGCCCGGCCAGGAACGTCACCGTGAAGAACGGGATGCCCTTCCACACGTTGACCAGGATGACCGCCGGCATCGCGAGCGCGGGGTCGGACAGCCACTCCGCGGGCCAGCGGTCGACGAGCCCGACCGCCGCGAGCGCTGGCCCGATGCCGGAGTCGGTGAGCAGGACGTTGACGCTGCCGAAGATCGGGTCGAGCAACGACCGCCAGGTGAACGCCGTGACGACGGTCGGCACCACCCACGGCAGCAGGATGATGCCGGCGATGACCGCCCGGCCGCGGCGCATGTGGTGCAGCATCAACGCCGCGATGAGGCCGAGGACCACCTTGAAGATCTCGGCGTACGCGGTGAAGACGAACGAGTTCAGCACGCCCTTGTGGAACACGGTGTCGCCGGCGAGCGCGGTGTAGTTGTCCAGGCCGACGAAGACCGTGTCCTCGCCGTGGCGTTCGGTGGTGCTGGTGACGACCGAGTCGATGATCGGGAACAGGATCAGCCCGGCCACGAGCACCAGCGTCGGCCCGATGAACACCGCGGCGAGGCGCCAGTCGCGCCCGAGCGCGCGTTGCGTCGAGCTCAGCGAGGGAGACCGGTTCGGCGCCGGGCGGACCGGCGCCGGCCGGGTGCGCAGGTCAGTCACTGCCGGTAGCCCTGCTGCTCGAAGACCTGGACGATCCGGGCGTGGGTCGAGGCCACGGCGTCGGCGGGCTTGGTGCCCTGGATGACCGACTGCATCATGTCGGTCAGCAGGTACGCCGCGGTCGCCGCCTGCTCGCCGGGGCTCGGGGCCTGGGGGAACGCGAACCCGGTCTTCGTGGTCACCGGCAGCGGTGTGCGGGTCTGCTCCCGCAGAGCGGGGAACGCCGGGTCACCGGTGGTGTAGTAGGGGTCGGAGTCCCACACCTTGTCCCACGAGGGGTTCACCAGGCACGGTGCTCCCTTCGCGACACCGAGCAGCGCGCTGCCGCTGACCATGAACTTCGCCACCAGCTTGGCGAGGTCGGGGTTCTTCGCGCCCTTGAACACGACGAACGAGTTGGACTCGCCGAACGCGAGCGGTTTGTCGAGCGCGGGTCCGGTGGCGCCGTTGAACGGGTGGGTGTTGGCGTAGACCGGGTTGTTCTTGGTCTTGGAGTCGGCGTAGACGCTGAACTGGTTGAGCGTGAGCCCCAGGATCTGGGCCAGCCAGTTCTCGTTGTTGCTCGAGTCGGTCCAGCTGCCGACGCCCGGCGGCAGCATCGGCGTGTACTTCGGGTTCGTGTAGATGTCGCCGATGAACGTGACGGCAGCGACGGTCTCCGGCGAGTTGAACACCACCTTCGTGCCGGTGTTGTCCGCGATGGCCCCGCCGTAGGTGTTGATGACGTTCGCGATGAACCCGTTGGCGTCGCCCGAGCGGTTCACCGTGAGACCCCAGCCGAACCGCTTCTTCGCCGGGTCGGACACCTCCAGGGCGTTGTCCCGCAGCTCTTCCCAGGTGTAGTGGGGTTTGAGCGGGAGGCCCTTCTCCTGGTACCAGTCCTTGCGCAGGTACATCGCGGACGCGATGAAGTGGTACGGGATCGCGAACCAGCGGCCGTCGAAGACGCAGTAGTTCGTCGCCTCCGTCGCGGGGTCGCCGTAGAGCCCGCGCATCTGCTCGACCACGTCGGTGACGTCGGTGAGGGCGCCGAGGTTGTGCAGCTGGCCGACGAACCGCCGGTCGCTCACGAACGCGAAGTCGCGGCTGGTGCCCGCCCTGACCTCGGCGTCCATCTTCGCGACCATGTCACCGGCGTCGCCGGAGACCAGGTCGTTGCGGACCGTGGTGCCGGTCGCCTGCGCGAAGACCTGCAGCGACTTGTCGAGCGCCTTGTTGGCGGACTCGGAGTAGAGCTTCTGCGACAGCATCCCGACCGACCCGCCGCGCAGCGAGGCGGCCTGGTCGAGCAGGGCCTGGGGCACCTGGACGTCGACCTGGGGCGCCGCGGGGCCTCCTCCCCCGCCGCAGCCGGCGAGACCGAGCACGCCC
The DNA here is from genome assembly GCF_055607425.1 of Lentzea sp. NPDC037011. Taxonomy (NCBI): domain Bacteria; kingdom Bacillati; phylum Actinomycetota; class Actinomycetes; order Pseudonocardiales; family Pseudonocardiaceae; genus Lentzea; species Lentzea sp. NPDC037011. The sequence continues at coordinate 492,255 of NZ_JBVJRT010000004.1, forward strand.
AGCGCGCTCATCCCGAGGAAGGTGCGCCTGGATAAGTCCGTTTTCTCTTCCATGAGACCACTCCTCTCGCGTCCGGTCGAGCGGACGCGTACCGACGGGGCGACGTTGCAACCGGCGGGACAGCACGGCGAGGGCCGCGCTGCCGGGTTCATGCGGCGAAGAACGGCGGAACGGGGTGGCAACCGGCGGCACCCCGGGCGGACGAGGTGCGACGGCGTGGGACTTCCTGCGGTACGGCGGTGGTGCGGTACGGCGGCGGAACAATCGCGGGGTGGTGCGGTCTTGCGGCGGAACGGTCCGTGCGGTGGCCTAGCGGCGCCGGGTGGCGCGCCTGGTCTGCTCCTCCTTCTCCGCGAGGAGCGTGGAGTTGTTGCTGAGGTGCCTGCGCATCGCGTCGCGGGCACGGGCCGGGTCGCGCGCCAGGATCGCCTCGTAGATCTCGGTGTGGTCGGCGGTGGCCTTGCGCAACGCGGCCGGTGCCTCGTTGGTGATGCGCCGGCTGGCCGTGCCGAGCCAGCGGGCGGAGTACATGATCCGGTCGAGGATGCGGTTGTCCGCAGCCCGGCAGATCTCCATGTGGAACTCGTGGTCCACCGCGAGGTAGGCGTTGGGGTCGGCCTCCAGCGAGGCCATGCGGCCGACCTCGTCCCTGAGCCGGTCGAGCGTCTCGTCGGTGACGCTCGCCGCGGCCATGGCGGCGAGCTCGGGTTCGAGCAGCACGCGCATCTGGTGCAGTTCCTGCAGCAGCTCGCCGACGATCTCCTGCGGCAGCCACTCGATCAGCAACGGGCTCAGGTAGTCCCACTCGGCGGGAGGGCGCACGACCACGCGGCGGCCCTGGGCGACCTCGACGATGTCGAGCGAGGCGAGGATCTTCAGCGTCTCCCGCGCCACGACCCTGGACACCCCGAACTCGCGGGAGATGTCGAGTTCGGACGGAGCCCGGCCGTCCTCCACGTCACCGCTGACGATGCGCCGGGTCAGGTGTGCGGCCACCTGCACCGGAAGGGTCCGGACCTTGACAGCGTCCGCGGACTCCTGTCCCCTTTGCATGTCATCAGCTTATAGGACAAGTTGCACACCGCGACAGTCTCCGTTCCTGTGCACCACCCGGCGACGGGAGAGCAATGCGGATCGTGAACGTCACGACAGCAGTGGTGGCCTACCACGGTGAGGCCACGCTGGTGCGGATCGACACCGACGAGGGCCTCAGCGGTTTCGGCGAGGCCAACCCCGACGCCGGCGCGGGAGCCGTCGTCGGAATGATCAACTCACTCACCCCGCTCCTGATCGGCGAGGACCCCCGCAACGTCGAGCGGTGCTGGGAGAAGCTGCGCCGCAACAAGGTCTTCGCGGGCCCGCAGGGCGGGGTGTTCGTCATCGCCCTGTCCGGGATCGAGCTCGCGCTGTGGGACCTGGCGGGCAAGGCGGCGGGCCAGCCGGTGTACCGGATGCTCGGCGGGAAGTTCCGCGACCGCATCCGCCTCTACGCCGACTGCGGTGACGGCGACGACCCGGCGGGCTCGGTCTCCGGCTGCGTCGACCGGGCGCAGCGGATGGTCGCCGAGGGCTTCACCGCGCTGAAGTTCGACATCGACGACCTGCACCACCCGGACAAGTTCGACGCGTTCAACCACACGGTCAACACCGGCGAGCTGCGCTCGATGGTCGACCGCGTGGCGGCCGTGCGGGAGGCGATCGGACCGGACGTCGACCTGGCCATCGACCTGCACGCCCGCTACGACGTGCCGAGCGCGTGCCGGATCTCGTGGGAGCTCGAGCCGTTCAACCTGATGTGGCTGGAGGAACCGCTGCCCGCCGAGAACGTCGACGCGCTGGTGCGGGTGCGCGCGCAGACCCGCACACCGATCTGCGCGGGCGAGAACCTGTACCTGCGCTGGGGTTTCCGCGAGCTGCTCGAACGCGGCGCGGTGGACGTGATCGAGCCGGACGTGCCCAAGTGCGGTGGTCTCGCCGAGGCCAAGAAGATCGCGAACCTCGCGGAGCTGCACTACATCCCGTTCGCACCCCACCTGGTGTCGACGCCGTTGGGCACGATGGCCACCTCGCACCAGTGCGCGGCGATCCCCAACTTCTTCGTCCAGGAGTGGCACGCCCTCGACGAACGCGCGGTGTGGGACAGCTACGTCCAGGCACCGGACGGGAGCGGCTCGATCGTGAAGGACGGCTACATCACCGTTCCGGACACGCCCGGCATCGGTGTGGAGCTGGACATGGACGGCGTGCGAGCCCACGCCGTCGAGGGCTACGGGGTGTTCGAGTAGCGCGCCGGGGGTCCGTGTCCTTTGTGGACGCGGACCCTCCACCCCCACCGGGCCGATCCCCTGTTCGGCGGTGCCGCGTGCGGTACCGCGGGCATAGACAGGAGTCGTCCGCGGCCACGGGGAGGGGCGGTGCGATGACGGTGGAGCCGCGCGTGCGGGCCGGTGCGTCGTGACGGGCCGGGCGGTGCTCGCCCTGCTCGCCGGCGTGGCCGTGCTGGCCGCGGGGATGGCGGCGACCTACCTGGCGGTCGCGGCGTTCATGCGGGTGTGGCGGCGGGCGCAGGCGAAGGGCTACACGGGCCCGCTCACGCCCGCCGTGCTCGCGACGTCCACCTTCGCCGGCCTGGTGGGCTGGCCGCTCCTCGTCGCCCTGGTGGTCCGGTCCGGCGACGGACCGGTCCTCACCGCCGTCGCCGTGCTCGGCGTCGCGGTGACGCTGGCCGGTCTGGCACTGGCCGTGCGCCTGGTGCCCGCACGCCCTGTCCGGTCCGGCCGGCGGCGACGGCCGCGCACACCGTTCCGCGTGCTGGGCAATGCGGCGGTGGCGGTCCCGCCGCTGCTGTACGTGCTGCTGGCGTTCAACGGGAAACCCGTGACCCTCGCGGTGCAGTCCATGCTGCCGACGGCGATGGCCTACGTCCTGTGCCACGCGGCGGCCCGGCGCGCGGACCGCCTCGACGCCCCACCCGCGGCCGATCCGCGCCCGGCCGTGGTGTGGATCCGCGGCTTCGGCAACGAACGCAGGCTGTTCGCCTTCCGGCGCCGCGAGCCCGACGAGACGCGCGCCCGGCCGGAACTGCGGAAGGTGTTCCGCCGTCCGGAACCGATGGCGTTCGACGACTACTTCGCGCCGACGATCGCACGGACCCTCGGCCGCGGCCACGGCCTCGGCAACCCGCGCGACTACCTCCCGCCCGAGGGCATCGACCGCCACTACGCGACGGACGACTCGTGGCGCGAGCAGTTCGCCGAGCTGGTCGCCGGGTCCCGCTGCGTGATCATGGCCCCTGGCGACTGGCCGGAGCTGCGGTACGAGTTCCGGGTGATCAGGGAGCTCGGGGCGCACCGCAGGCTGTTCGTGTTCACGCCACCGGCGGCGCGGGCGGGGCAGACCCGGCGGGTGAACCTGCTCAAGGGGTTCCCGCACGAGACGTGGGCCGACTTCGCCGCGGCTCTCGGTGACGACTCCGGTTACCGGGTCGGGCCGGATCCGGGGGCCGGGGCGGTGGTGGCGTTCGGCGACGACGGGGGTGCCGTCGTCGTGGCGCGCGGAGCCGAGGGGCCGGAGGACTACGTGGCGGCCGTGGTGCGGCACCTGGCCGAGGCCGAGGAGGGGGCACCACCGGAGTAGCCGGCACGGGGGTTCCCGCACCGCGGGCTGCGGCGCTCACCGCAGCCCGCGGGAGGGGTCACCGCACGGTGATGTTGGAGTTGCCGCTGCTGCGGTACCCCTCGGTCGCCATGATCATGTAGTAGTTGAAGCTGCCCAGCCGCATGTTCGCGCGGCTCCACGCGTCGAAGTGGTTCCCGGTGGTGATGGAACCGCCGGTGCGCCTTTGCTGACGGACGCTCCAGAACTGCGGGAAGGTCTTGTTGTTGCCTTCCACGGAAGGCGCGTTGTACCTCATCGTCTGGTAGATGTCGTACGTTCCGCCATCGGTGGTCACCGTGCCCTTGTAGGTGCCGGTGGGCCGGTAGTCGCCCCAGTTGTCGACGATGTAGTACTCGACGAGCGGATTCGACGTCCAGCCGTACAGGGTGAGATAGGCGTTGCCGGACGGGTTGAAGCTGCCGGAGTAGTTCACGGTGCGCCGGGAACCGTTGCTCCAGCCCTTGCCGCCGACGAAGTTGCCGACGTTGCTCCACGACGTGCTGTAGTTGCCGCCGGACCCGAGCTCCATGCAGACCCGGCCGCCGCCGTCGGTCCAGAACGAGTAGTAGTACCCGCCGTTGTTGCCCGTCTGGCTCGAACACGTGGCGGTGATGCCGACATCGGCGCCGGCGACGCCGGGTGTCAGCGACATGACCAGCGCGATGCAGGCACCGCGGACGAGCGTGGCCATGCGGCCGCGAACGCGGCCGGACGAGCGGGAAGTGGCCTCAGCCATGTGCAGTACTCCTCGTCGTCGAGGGTGGCACGGCAGCCGGGCAACGCGATGCGAGCCGCGAGGGCAGTGGTGATCGTGCTGGGGGCCGCCGTCGGTGCTGGCCTTTTCGGAAATGGCCAACTGCGTGGTTGCGACCGGCCGGCCCGGATTCGGCGGAGACCCAGGTCGACGGTGGCCGAACCTTTTCGGACACTAGCAGTGCCGACACGACTCCGTAAGGTTGCCGCGAAGTTTCGACAATGTTTCGAAACTTCGGCGGAAGTGCCAGAGGATCGCACTCCGGCATTTGTGGGCGGCTAAATTTTAGCGCCCGAAAAGCCCGACGACGACATCTGGACCCGCGGGCGCTCGCGGACTGAGGACTAAATGGATGGTCACCGCACGCTCCTGTCTGCAGGATGAGGTCGTGCAGACACACACCGGCCGGGGTTCCGCCGCGTTCGCGGTCCGCGAGGCGCACGACGACGACTGGCCGGGGATCTGGCCGATCATCCGGTCCGTCGTCACCGACCAGCGAACCATCCCGTACGACCCCGCCATGACCGAGGACGACGCCCGGCGGATGTGGGTGCTGCCCGCACCCGCGCGCGTGGTCGTGGCCGCCGGCGAGGGTCAGGTGCTCGGGACGGCGAACATGTACGCCAACCGCCAGGGCCCGGGAAGCCACGTCGCCTCGGGCACGCTGATGGTCGCCGAGCACGCGCGGGGCGCCGGGGTGGGGCGGGCGCTCACCACCGACCTGGTCGACTGGGCCCGGCGCACCGGTTTCGCCGCCGTCCAGTTCAACGCGGTCGTCGACACGAACACCGCCGCCGTCCGCCTCTACGAAAGCCTCGGGTTCGTCACGCTCGGCGTCGCTCCCGGGGCCTTCCGCCACCCCACCGAGGGCTTCGTGGGTCTTCGCATCATGTGGCTCGACCTGCAGCACACCCCGTAGGACACCGCAGGCCGGTGCCGCCACCAGTCGGTGACGGCACCGGCCTCGCACTCGGACCGGCCGAGCTACACCCGCTCGGCCTCCGCCGTCGTGGCGGGCTGGGCGCCGGGCTGACGGCGGTCCTCCAGCTTGATGTCGCACTTGCCGACCAGCGCGACACCGGCGCCGATCGTCGTGGCCACCGGAGCGGCCAGCGCCGCTACCACCCCGAGAGCCACCGGCACCTCCAGCACCACGTCGTCCTTGCTGTCGCGCACGACCACGCGGCGGTTGATGCCCTCGCTGACCAGCCCGCGAACGGCGTCGACCACCGAGTCGACGGCGGAACGGGCGGACTCGGGCTTGGACTCGCTCATGACTCTCCTAGAACCGTGGGTCTTCCCTGACGACTCCAGAGTGCCCGTGCGCGAGCGCGGTGCCATCAGGGTTTACCCCTGATCCGCACCTGATTCGACCCTCAGGGCCGATCCGGCCCCCAGGGGGCAACGACGTCCACTGTGGACATATTTTTCACCGATGTGAACTGTCAAGTTATTGTCCTGTAACGGATCGTTGGACGCGCCTAGCATGTTCTCGCGTGACGACAGCCGACGAGATCGAGACCATGAAGGCGGCGGCGCGGCGACACGTTCTCGCGGTGCAGAGCTCCCCGCTGGTCAACGGCAAGGCGGGCCCGTTCCTCGAAGACCTCGCCGACCGGTGTCTCGACGACGACTTCCACGACGCGCTCAAGCACACCGCGGCACAGCACCGGCTCGACGGCGCGGCCGACATCGCCGCGCTGCACCGGCTCCTGACCGACAACGGGGTCGTGGCCGAGCGGAACGGCGTGGTCCGGTTCGTCCCCGACCGGATGGGCGACTTCCTCGCCGCGTGCCGCGCGGTCCACGAGGACGGGGGCAGGCTCCGCTTCTGGTTGCGTCAGAAGGCGTTCCTGCGTCCCGGTGGCGCGTGGCGGAAGAACAGCGGGGTCGCGCAGTACCAGGTGGCGCTGTGGTGGGACACGGCCGAGGCGATGCTGCGCAAGCGGCTCGACGCCCTGCTGAGCCCCAAGCACGCCGACACCCACGTGCACTTCGTCGCCGAACTGCTCCACCGGCGCCTGGTACCCGCAGACGACCTGCGCGAGAAGACCGTCGGGGTGCTGCACGAGCAGCTCGCCGACCTCCGCAGGGAGGCCGGCGCGTGGCGGGCGTCGGTCGCCACGCTGCGCGAGCTCGAACCGGAGCAGACCGCCGACGCGCTGGAGCGGCTGGCCCGGCTGCAGAACCGGGACACGCCCTCCCTGCGCCGGTTCAACGCCGTCGAGGTGCTGACCGAGATGGACCCGGTGCGCGGTGAGCAGTGCCTGCGCCTGCTGGCGGGCACGCTCACCGGCGGTCGGACCGAACGGCTGGACGTGGCCGGGCTGATCTGGCGCCAGGAGGCCGCACTCGGCCTGCACGCCTACCGCTGCCTCGCGGCCGACCCGGACATGGGCGACCGGCGGCTGGACGCGGCCAGGCTCAGCGGCGACACCGCGCTGTGGGCCGGTCTGATCGGCCGCGAGGGCACCCTGAGCGATGCGGCACGGCTGGCGCACCTCGGGCAGCTGGCCGAGGCCGACGAGGCCGAGGCCGTCAGGACCGCCGAACGGTTCGCGGACAGCGCGAGCACCGAGAACACACCGGTCGCGGTCGCCAGGGCGGTCCGCCCGTGGGACGCGCGGGTGGCGCTGCGCATCGCGGAGGGGGTCGCGTGGCCGCCCCGGCGCAAGATCGCCGGTCCCGTGCGGCTCGAGGCGGTGCACCTGATCGGCGACCTCGTGCCGTCCCGCCGCTTCTCCGACCTCGCCCGGCTCTCCCGCGAGGCGGAGGACGAGGAGACCCAGCTCGCCGCCGCGCTCTCCATCGTCGACCATGGCGGCCCCGTCACCGCGCTGCACGCCTTCGCCGCGAACCCGAAGAAGAGCCGCGAGCGCCGGCTGGTCGGCGCCCGCAGGATCTGCAAGGCCGAGCCGAAGTCCGGTGGCCTGCTGCTCATCGACATCGCCAAGACTCACAGGGCGGTGGACCGCGCCGGGGTCGACCTGCTCCTGGAAGCGCTCAAGTTCGCGGACGGCCCCGCCGCCGAGGCGCTGGAGAAGGTCGCACGGGACACCGGCAGGCCTGCGGAGCTGCGCATCCTCGCCGTCGAGTCCGGCGCGTTCGACAAGGCGAAGTCCATCACGCTCTACGAGCTCATCGCGACCACCACCACCTCGGACAGGGACCTGATGCTCAAGGCCGCCCGCAAGGTCGTGGGGATGAAGAAGGACGCCGGCGAACAGCTGATGGCGCGGCTCGCCGAGATGTTCCCCTCGGACATCTCCTTCCAGGTCAGCCTGCTGCGGGAGGCGGGCGGCCGGGGCAAGGGGAAGCTGCGGCAGATCGGCTTGTTCGCGCAGTCTGCGGACCACCGGCTGGACGCCGCGAAGGCGCTCGTGGGCATCGACCGGAAGTTCGCCGCCGAGGTGATCGACAAGATCGTGAAGAAGCGCCGTGCGGGCGAGGTCCGCATCGAGGCCGCCTGCCTGCTGCCCGGTGAGCAGCGGCTCAAGTGGTTGCTGCACGTCGTCGGCGACCTCGACACCGACGCGGTCCGCTTCGAGGCGGGGCGCAAGGCCGTGGAGGTGGACGAGGAGCGCGGGAAGGAGGCACTGCGGAAGCTGGCGGAGGATCACCGGGTCTCCCGGCGCACGCGCGAGGAGATCAAGGCGTTCCTCGGCCGGTGAGGTGGCGGCTCCCAGCCGGAGCTGCCGGTCAGGCGACCTTCACCAGGCACCTCGGTGACCGGTGAGACCGGCTGACGGACGAACCCGCGTCTGTCCGCCGCGCTGATCCGACGCCGGGCCGAGTCGCTGCCGTGATCACGGGTACGCAGGCTGTCCGGCATGAGAGCTGGGGGATTCCTGCGCTGGGTGGCGCATCCGGTGTCGCTCGGGGCCGCCGCGGTCCTGCTGCTGAACGACCACGTGCTCAAGCGGGCGTGGCCGGGTCTCGTCACCGGCAAGCTGAGCGACGTCGCCGGTCTGGTGGTGGCACCGGCCGTGCTGGGCCTGCTGGCCGGCCTGTTCCGCGCGGGCCGGGCGGGTGCGGCGGCCGCGGTGGCGCTGACCGGTGCCGGGTTCGCGTGGGTCAAGACGACCGCGGTGGGCGCGGAGGTCGCGTCGGCGGCGTGGTCGCTCGTCAACGGCCCGTCGGTGGTGCTGGCCGACCCGACGGACCTGGTGGCGCTCCCGGCGCTCGGCCTCGCCTGGTGGACGTGGCGGCGTGCGGCGGCCGCTCCCCCGCTGCCCGACGGCCTCGCGCACCGGCTGCGGGTGGTGCTCGCCGTCCCGTTCGCGGTGCTGGCGGTCGGCGCGACCTCGGCGCCCTACGTCTCGCTGCCGGCCGTCGACTCCGTGCGGGCCGCGGACGGCGGACGGGTCGTGGTCGAGATCGAGGAGCGGTTCTACGGCTCCCCCACCGGCCTCGGCGGCTGGACCCCGCTGCCGCAGCCCCCGCCCGAACACCAGCTCCAGACCGAGGCGTGCGTGCCCGGCACCGCCGCACACTGCTACCGCGTGCACGGCGGCGGCGAGCTGGACCTCGACGAGACCCCGCCCCGCGGCGGCCGCCTGCTCGGCGTCGACGAGACGACCGACGGCGGCCGGACCTGGCGCACCGCCTGGGAGGTGCCGGCCGCGCGGTGGTCGTTCATCGAACGCCGGCACCTGATCCCCAGCGGCGTCGACCGCAGCTCCAAGATCGCCAGCGTGGACCTGCTGGTCCGGCAGGTGCCGGGCGGGCACGAGGTGTTCGTGGCCAACGGCGCCGAGGGCATGGCCGTCCGCGACACCGACGGCACGTGGCGCGCCGTGCCGGTCGTGGTCCCCGCGACCGGGCTGGACGTCCGCCCCTCCCCGCTCACCGGGTTCGGCCAGGTCATCGGGGACCACGTGCGGCACGCCGGCCTGGTCACCGCACTGGCCCTGCTGCTCGGCATGGCGGTGGCCGTCAGCCGGTCCCGCACCCGCCCCAAGACGTTGCTGCCGTTCGCCGCCCTGCTCGCGTCGTCCCTGCCGGTCGCCGGTTGGGTGAGCTTCTTCTTCACCACGGCGGACGAGACCACGCCCGCGCCGCTGCTCTACGCGCTCGGCGTGGCGGCGGTCGGCGTCACCCTGACCCTGGTCCAGGACTCCGTGCCCCGGCGTCGCGCCGTGGTGGTCGGTGTCGCCGCGGTGCTCGCGGGCGTCGCGTTCCTGGCCCCGCTGCTCGGCTGGACGGCCGGCTGGCCGGCCGACCACGACCTCGCCACGCAGCTGGGGCTGGTCACCGCGGTGGTGTGGTCGTTCGTGATGTGCGCGGCCGGGTGGTGGGCCGGTTCCGCTGCTCCGAACCGTCCCGAGTGGACTCCGTCGCGATAGGACAAGCGTTTGTGGACGCGGTCAGACCCCGGCCGGGCACACGTCGTTCTCCGCCGCGCCCCGGCGGCGCCGGTCGGCAGCGGTGTGCGCCAGCACGACGGCGGCCTTCTCGGGCGCGAGGAAGCGCAACCCCATGAAGTTGTCGCCGGTGCTGAAACCCGGCAACGCCCAGATCTCCTCGTAGGGCATCAGCACCGGCCAGTACCGTCGGAGGCTGTAAACGTTGCTCCACAAGCACTTCGAGGGATCGGGCCGCCACAGCCGGCGCGCGAACGCCGGGTCGCGGAACGAGTGCCCCACCTCGCCGATGGCCAGCACGTGCTTGCGGCCGGTGAGCAGCACGACGTCACCGGTGGTCACGGTGTCCATCCTGCGGTCGTGCTTGGCCGTCGCACCCCAGAACCGCGCCCGGCCACTCGGGTGCACGGCCGCCAGCCGCGCCGAGTCCGCCGGATCGGGGTCGAACGCGCGGAACTCGACCGCGCGTTCCAGCGAGTCGGCCCAGTGCCTGCGCGCTCCGGGTGTGCCGTACGAGGGCTGGATGAAGACCTGCACCACGGCTCTTACGCTACCCGCGTTTGCGTTGGAGTCTGAGCAGGGTTCCAGTCAGTCATCACACCGGTGATTTGAATTTAGTCTACACTGAAGCAATCATCAATACTGACCCGCTGATCGCGGAGCTGCGCTGCGCGGGTGGAGCCTGCCGATGGAGCAGGTGAGGTCGCCGAACGGCTCGGCATCTCCCGCAAGACCGCAGGCACGCACATCGAGCGGATCTACCCAAGACCGGCGCGTCGTCCCGGTCGACGGCGACGCTGTTCGCGTTGCGCAACGGCCTGCTCGACCTGCAGCCCACTCCGTGGAGAGAACGCCCGGTGGCACCGCCACGGGTGCGGCGTGCGACGGCTGCCCGCCGCTCGCGGACCTGCTGCAGCGCTACGAGGCCGTCACGCCGTGCCGATGGCGAACACGTGGAGCTGCCTGTCCACGGGCATGGTCACGCTCGCGATCACCTTGCCCTCCGGCGCGGCGAACGGCGCGGTGGCGAAGACGAACGCCGGTCCAGTGCCGCCGCGCGGCACGTTGCGGTAGCGGGGGTGCGTGACGACGGTGTTGCCGAACACCGGGGTGTCGGGCTTGCCGCCGGGCAGGACCCAGTCGCCGAACGACAGGTCCGCCGGTGCCGTGGTGCCGTCGGTGAACGTGACGGTGGCCGTGCCGCGGTGGTCGCCGTTGGTGGCGGCGCCGATGAACGTCAGCCGTGTCGGGCCGCCGGTCAGGGTCACGGTCTGGCCGTCGGCGGCGACGTTGTCCGGGCGACCGGGCGGGGTGGCGGGCCAGGTGAACGTCGTGCCGGCGACCTCGGCGCGTGTGCCGCCGGTCAGGCCTGCCTCGGCGAGGGCCTGGCGGGAGTGGCTGTTGCCGGCGCCGTCCAGGTTCGCCTGCGACCTGTCGTCGTCGTCGGAGACGCCGGTGTTGCCGTAGCGGGTGACCAGGCTGCCTTCGGGGGCGACGAGCACGGTGACCGCGGTGGTCACGGTGTGGTGCTCACCCCTGATGGTCAGCGGGACGTCGTGGTAGCCCTCGGGTGCGGTCGCGCCCACCTGGAGCTTCACCTGGCCGTCGGCGAGCGGGAACCGCTGCGGGCCGGTGACGGTGATGCCGGCGGGCGGTGCGCTGGTGACGGACAGCGTGCGGTCGTCGCCGGCCAGCCTGCGCGCGGACACGGTCAGCTCGGCGGTGCCGCCGGGGCGCACGGTGACCAGGTTGTCGGCGCTCGCGAGGAAGTCGTGCTCACCGTCGCGGTAGGACGGTGGGGCCGCGTCGGCGCCGGTGGCCCAGCCGCGGTCCGGGGTGGTGCTCAGGTCGAAGTCGAGCCGGCCGCCGGTGCGGAGCAGGTCGCGCGGCAGGCCGGTGCGTTCGTGGTCGCGGCCGTCGAGGTGCAGGGCGTGCACGTACGGCGCGGTGGCGGAGGCCTTGGGCGCGGTGATGGTCAGGTCGCGGCCAGGCAGGTCGAGCACGATCCGCGGGAACAGGGGGCTGTGCACGGCCAGGTCGGACGTGCCGGGTGTCGCGGGGTACAGGCCCAGCGCGGCCCAGACGTACCAGGAGGACTGGGCGCCGAGGTCGTCGTTGCCGGGCTCGCCGTCCGGGGTGGCGTTGAACAACGTCGTCATGATCTGCCGGACCACCTGCTGGGTGCGCCACGGGCGGCCGGTGTGGTTGTAGAGCCACGGGATGCCGAACGCCGGTTCGTTGCCCGCCCACATGTACGGCTCTGACGGGCCGGCGTTGAGCTTGGTGGTGAACGCGTCCAGGCGGGCCGCCGCGGCGTCGCGGCCGCCCATCGCGGTGATCAGGCCGGCCGGGTTGTGCGGCACCATCCACGTGTACTGCACCGCGTTGCCCTCGTCGAAGCCGTCCTGGCCGAAGCCGCCTGCCGACGGGGGCCACGCGGGACCGGCCGGGAACCGGCCGGCGCCGTCGCGCGGCTGGACGTGCGCGGTGGCGGGGTTGAACAGGTTCTGCCAGTTCTGGCCCCGCCTCGCGAACTCGGCGGCCGTCGCGCGGTCACCGGCGGCCTGCGCGAGCTGGGCGATGGCGAAGTCGTCGACCGACCACTCCAGGGTGATCGAGGCACCGGCCCGCGCGTGGTCGCCGCGGGCAACGTCGGTGTTGGGCAGGTAGCCGCGCCGCACGTACTCGTCGATGCCCGGCCGTTCCCGGTAGCCGCCCGGTGTGGTGTCGACGCTGGTCGCGCCCTTGACCAGGTACTTGAGCGCCGTGGCGAGGTCGAAGTCGCGCGCGCCGTACGCGTGCAGGTTCGCGATCAGCGGGACCGAGCTGTCGCCGGTCATCTGGGCGGTGTGGTCGTTGGCGAGCGGCCAGCGCGGCCACCAGCCGCCCTGCACCGCGTCGTTGACCAGCGACTGCGCCATGTCGCTCGCCTGCCGCGGCCACAGCATGGCGTGCAACGGCGCGAGGCTGCGGTAGGTGTCCCAGTCGGAGAAGTTGGCGTACTGGGTGCGGCCGGCGGGCAGCGGGTGGACCTGGTCGTCGAAGCCGGTGTAGCGCCCGTCCACGTCGTTGAACGTGTTGGGGTGCATCAACGAGTGGTACAGCGCGGTGTAGAACGTCTTCAGCTCGTCGGCGTTCGTGCCCGCGACGCGGATCTTGCCGAGCTCGGTGCGCCACCGCGCCCTGGTGTCCGCTCGCACCCGGTCCGCGTCCCAGTCGGGCACCTCCTGCGCCATGTTCCGCTTGGCGCCGTCGACGTCGACGTAGGACAGCGCGACCTTGGCCTTCACCTGCCCCGCTGGGAAGCTCAGGTAGGCACCGGCCCGCGGCGCCCGGACGCTGCCGCTGCCCGGCGTGACGGTGCTGCCGTCCCAGGTGCCCTTCGCGGTGAACGGCCGGTCGAACGTGATGGCGTAGTAGACGGTGTACTTGTTGGCCTTGCCGCAGAAACCGCCGGTGCTGGCCGAACCGGTGACCGTGGTGTCGTTCTCGACGGTGAGGTCGGCCGCGGAGTTGCCCGAGAGGCTCGCGCCACCCTTGACCAGCACGTGCCCGTCGGCGGGGAGCGTGAATGTCGCGAGAGCGGTGCGGGTGGTGGCGGTCAGCTCGGCCCGGACCCGCGAGTCCTCCAGCGTCACCGCGTAGTGGCCGGGTTCGGCCTGCTCGCTGCTGTGCCGGAAGGTCTCCACCCGGTCCCAGGGCTGCTCCCCCACGGCGCCGGTGACCGGCAGGATCGGCACGTCACCGAACACGCTGCACCCCGCGCTGGCGTGCGTGAGGCTGAATCCCCGGATCTTGTCGCTGTGGTACTGGTAGCCGGCGTACGAGCCGAGGGTGTCCGGCGAGAACTGCACCATGCCGAACGGCACGGACGGGCCGGGGAAGTTGTTGATCTCGCCGACGGCGGCGCCGGCCTTCCCGGTGCCGATGAACGGGTCGACGTGGGCGGTCGGGTCGGCGACCAGCGGTGGCGGGGTCTGGGGCTGCGCCGACGCGGCCAACGGGACCACCAGGAGGAACGCGGCTGCCAGACCCACCACTCCGCTGCTGCGCATGTATCGGAACGTTCCGCAGACGTGGAGGGCTGTCAACGTTGTCGGCGGTGATTTGACCGGTTCGGGACAGGCCGTCCTCGTTGATGGGGCACGGCCAGCGGGATGCGGCGATCTGCGGGAGCAGCGGCCCGCATCGGTGGGAGGTACCCGATGGTCCCGGCTGCCAATCGCGCCGTCGCTCCTTCGTGGAGGGACGATTGCGCTCACCCGAAAGTGGGCACGTCTTGCGCGTGACGACCGACCACGATGACCTCCTGCACGCGCACCTCGACCGCGAGGCGCAGGAGTTACTGGATCCGCACCACCACCGGGCGAGCGCCCACCTCGGCGACAGGTTCGTCGTCGACCCCGCGCAGGTGCTCGCGAACGTCGCGATGGCCATGGAACGCCTCGACCTCGACATCGCCACACCGGTCAGCATCGAGGACGACGTCGCGACGCTCGACGAGCTGGTCGCGATGGTCGACCACTTCGGCAAGGGGGCCGAGCTCATCGCCCACGCGCTCAACACGGCGGCGCGGGTCATGACCGCCCGCTACCCCGCAGAGCTCGTCCGCCACCCGCTGCCGCCCGACTGCGACCTGCGCAGGCTGTTCCACGCCGATGTGGACGAACGCAGCCAGGACGTGGCGCGCGCGGTGTTCAACCGGCGGCTGGCCGAGCCGGCGGACGTGCGGGAGACGGAGGTCGCGGTCGACCTCGACGGCCTCACGTCGCAGCAGCAGATCGAGGTGTTCATGGCGGTGTTCTTCCTGTACGGCATCAAGGTCGGGGCGTTGCAGAACAGAACCGGCATCCGGTGAGGTGCCTCGTCATGGGCGCGACCGGGCACCTGGGGTCGCGCCTCGTGCCGGAGCTGCTGCGGCACGGCCACGACGTGGCGGTGCTCGTCCGCGACGGCACGCAGGCGGCGCGGTTCCCCACGAACGTGCTGGTGCACGTCGGCGACGCCACGCACCCGCACGTGGTCGGGGAGGCCGTGACCGGCTGTGACGTCGTGTACTTCCTGGTGCACTCGCTGGACCGTCCCGACTTCGCCGAGGTCGACCGCGAAGCCGCCGCGGTGCTCGTCACCGCGGCGGCGGACGCGGACGTGCGGCAGGTCGTCTACGTCGGCGGGCCGCGACCCGACTCCCCCGGCCTGTCCGCGCACCTCGCGTCCCGGGCCGAGGTCGGTGACGTCGTGGCCGCGGGACCGGTGCCCGCGCTCGTCATGCAGGCGTCCATGGTCATCGGGGCCGGTTCGGCGAGCTTCGAGCTGCTGCGGTCCTCGGCGCGGCTCACGCCGTGGGTGCCGGTGCCGTCGTGGATGCACAACACGAGCAGGCCCGTCGCGGTCCACGACGTCGTGCACTTCCTCGGGGCCGCCGCTGACCTGCCGGAACCGGTCGACGGCGTGTTCGACGTCCTCGGGCCCGAGCAGCTCAGCTACCTGGAGCTGGTGCAGCGGTGCGCGCGGGTGCTGCGGCTGCCCGTGCGCCTGCCGCTGCCCGCACCGCTGTGGTCGCACAAGCTCGCCGCACAGGTCGCCGGGCTGGTGACACCGGTGTCCGCGGCCGTCGCGGAACCGCTGTTCGCCTCGCTCGACCACGACCTCACCGCGACCTCTCCCCCGGTCACCGACGTGCTGCCCGCACCGCCCGGCGGTCTGACCAGTGTGGACAACGCCATCCGCGCCGCGACCACCCCGGTGGACGAGCGCACCGACGGCGAGGTGTTCACCGAGGAGCGGACCGTCCTGACCGACGCGGCACCGGAGGACGTGTGGCGCACGGTGAACGCGCTCGGAGGCAAGGACGGCTGGCACACCATCCCCCTCGTGTGGACGGTCCGGGGCGCGATCGACCACCTGTTCGGCGGCATCGGCCTGTACCGCGGCCGGGCACCCGAGGTCGGCGAGGGTGACGTGGTCGACTTCTGGACCGTCGTGCACCGCGACGACGACGCGCGGCAGCTGGTGCTGCGAGCGGACATGAAGATGCCCGGTCACACCCTGCTCGACATGCGCGTGGACCGCGCGGGCGACCGCACCCGCTACCGGCAGAAGATCACGTTCACCGCCGACGGGCTGCTCGGCCGGCTGTACTGGGTGGCGCAGAAACCGTTGCACGACATCGTGTTCGCCACAATGGCACGCGGAATCGTCCGAAAGGCGTGCACGCGCCCATGATCACCTGCATGATTCCCGCATGCGCAGCTCACTGTTCAACCACCAGGAACGGTCCGTCGAGCCGGGAAGCTTCCAACTGCAGAACGAACGCATGCTGAAGGTGGACCTCACCGGCAGCGGCGGTCACTTCTTCGCCAAGCAGGGCTCCATGGTCGCCTACCAGGGCGACGTCGACTTCGCCTACGAGGGCGCCGGCGGCCTCGGCAAGCTGTTCAAGAAGGCGTTCACCGGCGAGGGCATGTCGCTGATGAAGGTGTCGGGCAGCGGGGACGTGTTCCTCGCCCAGGACGCCGACGAGATCTTCGTGCTGTACCTGGAGAACGAGTCCGTCACCGTCAACGGCAAGAACGTCCTCGCCTTCGACAGCACGCTGACGTGGGACATCAACCGCACCGAGGGCGCGTCGATGCTCAGCGGCGGCCTGTTCAACACCACGTTCACCGGCACCGGTGCGCTGGCCGTCACCGCCTACGGCACGCCGGTCGTGCTGAACGTGGACGTGCCGACGTTCGTCGACATGCAGTCCGCCGTGCTGTGGTCGACCTCGCTGCAGTCGTCGATCCGCAAGACCGCCAAGCTCGGCGCGGTCATCGGCCGCGGCTCGGGTGAGGCCTACCAGCTCGCGCTGTCGGGTCAGGGCATCGTCGTCGTGCAGGCGTCCGAGGGCCACCCGGTGCCGACCGCGCAGTGACGGACACCCGGCTGAGCGGCCTTGCCGCTCAGCCGCCCGGCCGCCACGGACACCGCGATGTGCGGGGTGAGGACACGCTTCGGACCAGGTGCTCCCGTCATCCCAGCCGTTCCAGCACCTCGGCGTCCTGGACGGGGTCCAGCACCTCGGTCGAGTTGTGCTCGCGGACGATCCGCCACCCGTCCGGTGTCCGGCGCCAGACCAGCGAGGTCGTGGTGCGGATGTGCGTGACCTGCTCGTGCGTCACGATCCGCGCCACGAACCGCAGCGTGGACGCGGCCAGGTTCCCGTCGGCGATGACGTGCGGGCCGTCGTCGATCACGTGGTGCGCCGAGGTCGTGGTGCGGAAGGCGGGTTCCCAGATCGCGCCGTACCCGGCGGCCGAGGTGGCGACCCGGTGCCCGGGGTCGAAGTCGTCGTAGAGGCGGACGTCCGGTGAGCCGAAGTCGTAGAGCTCGCCGAAGACGCGCCGGAAGTCGAAGGGCTCGTCCCCCTCGCGGCGGTCCCAGCCGAACACCCACCGCTCGTGCTGGTCCGCGATCACCTGTGCAGCGTTCATGATCTCGACGGTAGGACCGCGCACGCGCGCCCGGCAGGGTGCGTCACACCCACCCAGCCGGTGGGTCACCTCCGCTCAGGCGCCGCGGCAGGCGAGCCAGTCGAGGTTGATCGCACCGGTGTCGCCGGCGCCGTACGAGAGCGTGACCACCGGGTCGCGGCCGGTCAGCGGGACGTCGTCGAACGTCACGGTGCCCCAGGCGTCCCAGCTGTCGGAGACCTTCGGGAAGCTCACCTGGCGCACGGCCCGCCCGTCGACCGACAGCGTCATCGTGCGGGCGTCGCCGTGGGCGTTCGCGTACCGCAGGGTGAGCGCGCCCGAGCCCGGCTCCGCCGTCGTGCGGTGCAACGTGAACGACGACGCGGCGCCCTGGGCCCACAGCCCGTCGAGGAACGCCCGGCCGGAGTAGCCGGTGTGGTTCACGTTCGTCTTGACGCCACCGGTGTTGTGGGCGTCCTCGGCCTCCAGGCGGGTGGGTGCCGGGCAGCCGGAGACCGTGCCGGCGGTGTCGGCGCAGCGGTCCCGTGCGTCGGTGACGCCGTCACCGTCGCGGTCGCCGTCGGTGGCTCCCGTCAGCGTGATCTCGACGGTGTGCGCACCCGTGAGCGTGGCGGGCACCTCGGCGCGCGACGGTCGGCCGTCGACCGTGACCGAGCGGATCGTGGAACCCGCGCCGCGCAGGGAGATCGTGAGGTCGGCGCCGCGGTAGCGCACGTCGCGCAGGGTCACGTCGCCCCAGCCCGCGGGCAGGTTCGGCGCGAACGTGAGCCCCCGGTCGGTGTACCCGAGGCCGAACAGTCCGGTGTGGACCATGTCCAGGAACGCCGTGGCTGACCACGTCTGGTCGGGTTCGGAGCCCCAGTGGAACTTCACCGCGTCCCCCAGCCGCTGGTAGCCGCCGTCCACCACACCTGTGGTGCCGTTGTAGACCTCCCAGAAGCCGCTGTTGTTCACGGCGAGCTTCGCGAGGCGGGCGGTCTCGGCGGCGAACCGGTTCGTGTCGCCCTGCCGGGCCAGCGCCTTGGCCCACAGGCCCTGCACGAGCGGCCAGACGATCGCGTTGTGGCGGCCGGGCTGGGCGTCGGAGTAGCGGTCCCAGTGCGGGAACGTGTCGGGCATCCCCCACGTCATGCCGCTGGCGTTCGCGACGATCGACCGCGCCTGCGCCGGGCTCGCGATGCCGAAGAGGATCGCGAACGCGAGCCCGGTGCCCTCCTGGTGGGCGCCGCGGGTGCCGTCGGCGAGCAGCTGGTAGTCGTACCGGCCGGTCGCCGGGTTCCAGAAGTGCCGGTTGATCGCGGCCTTGAGCGCGACGGCCTTGGCGCGGTGCGCGGCGGCCTGCTGCGGCAGCCCCAGCCGGTCGGCCATGTCCGCGGCACCGGTGTAGGCGGCGTAGTAGACCTCGTTGGTGCTCAGGTACATGCCGCTCGCGATGCCCGGCCACGGCATGCTGCCGGTGCTGACCGACTCGGTCGCGTCGGCGGGCGGCGCGGGGTAGCCGGCGATGCCGTCGTTGAAGAACGACGCGCCGGTGAACAGCCCGTAGGTGCGGTTGAAGCCGGCGCTGCTCGCGTTCTCCCGGATGGCGAGGGTGTTCGCGGCGGTGCGGTGGGCGTGGGCGAGGAACTCCCGGTCGCCGGTGACGAGGTAGTGGTGCCACGCGGCGGTGACCCAGACGACCTGGTCCCACTGCTGGTCGTCCTGCTGCACCCGCAGCGCACCGGTGGAGTCCTTGTCCACCACCGCCCAGAGCGTGTTCTCCGCGAGGGCCGGGTCCAGCAGGCTCGTCGCGTTCCAGCTGTTGATCGACGCGTCGCGCGTCCACGGCTGCTCGTACCCGCCGCCCGCGCGGACGATGCCGGTGCCGGGGTCCAGCAGGCCGCTCTCGTCGTAGCGGGGGTCGTAGGCGATGGTGTTGCGGCGCAACAGGTTGTCCAGCGCGGTCGCGTAGGCGTTGCCGTACAGCGCCTGGCTGTGCGGGTTGGCGAACCGCAGTGACGGCGGTGTGACCACCGCCGCGGCCGGTGTGGCGGCCGTGACCGCGCCGCTCACCACCAGCAGGGCCAGGAGGACATGTCCGATCCGCCGCCGGGGACCCATCCGCCGCACCTCCCTCGGCACCGGACCCGCCCGGAGCCGATCAGCAGTGCACCACGGGAACGCTCTCACGGACCGTGCCGGAGAAGATCCTGTCCGCTTCTGTCACGGCGTTGCGCCGACTGGACGGCGGTGCGGTCCCGGGCCGCGGCGGCGGTGCGGCCCGGGACCACGCGACCGGGGTCCTGCGCCGCAGCGGCGTCGGCGCGGTCCCCGTCGCGCTCCTCAGCGGCTCACCGGGCGCCGAGCGGCAGGATGCGGATCAGCACCGGCACGGTGGCTGCGGCGACCACGAGGTGCATCGCCATCAGCGCGAGCGAGTTCACCACGGACGCGCCCCCGGCGAGGATGCCGAGGTCGGGAATCCACGAGACCACGACGACGACCGGGACGAGCACGCGCAGCACGCGCCGCGGGTTGCCGGCGAAGCGGCGCACCAGGTACCAGCCCAGCGTGCCGAGCGCGATGCCGATGACCGTGGCGGGCGCGTACTCGTTCAGGGCGAGGCCCATCCGCTCGGTGCCCTCGGGGATGAACTTGGCCGCGACCAGGGCGATCACCGCGTTGACGACGGTCGAGATGACCGCAGCGCCGAGGAGGCCGACGACGACCTCACCGGTGCTGGGCGCGAGACCTGCGGGGCGTGCGGGGAGGCTGGTGTCGGCCATGGGCCCTGTCCTTCGGTAGGCTGAATTGCAAGCGGTCACTTGCAAACGAAGGTAGCCATCCGGCGCCGATAATGCAAGTGTCCACTTGCATTATCGGACGATCGGGGAGGGCTGAGTGGCTGGCCGGGTGACCGACGCGGCGGTGTTCGACGCGGTGCTGGCGGTGATCGCCGAGCAGGGCTACGAGCGCGCGACGACCCGTGCCATCGCCGACGCCGCCGGGATCAACGAGGCGACCCTGTTCCGCCGGTTCGGCTCCAAGAAGGACCTGCTGCGCCAAGCCGTGCGCAGCAGCTTCGCCGGGTTCTCCCTGGACATCGACACTCCGGGCGACGACGTGGCCGCCGACCTGCTCACGATCGTCAACTACTACGCGCGCCTCTACGAGACGCGCGGTGGCGTGGTGCTGACCCTGATGCGGGAGGCGAAGTTCAGCCCCGAGGTCGCGGCCGTGCTGGCCGAGCCGGAGTCACTGCTGGAGAAGGTCGACGCGGTCGTCCTGCACCACCAGCGGCGCGGCGCCCTGGTCGTGGAACCGCCGCGGCACACGTTCTTCGCCCTGGTCGGCCCGGTGATGATGCGCGGCATCGCACGGCGCATCGACCAGCGCGCCACGCAGGCACCCGCCGACCCCGAGACCGTCGTGCGCCGGTTCCTGCGCGGTCACCTGGCCGACTAGGCACCTGGCCAGCAGTCTTGCCCGCCTCTCCCCCTCCTTGCTGCCCTGGCAGAGCCGGGGGCGGGGACTTGGGGCGTCGAAGGCACGACAGCCGGCAAACTGCTCAGAACTTGGACAGGATCTGGGTGTTCCACCACAGGTCGAGCTTGTCGAGGGTGTCGATGTCGCCCGGCCTGCGCAGCACGCCGATCGTGAGCGTGCGCGAGTCGACCCACCAGACCTCGGCCTTGCCCTCGGCGAGGAAGCACGTCGTGAACTCACCGGGCAGCGGTCCCGAGGTGGAGCGGTAGTAGAGCGCGTAGTGGATCGGGTCGGACTTGGGCCGGCACCCGCCGCGGTCGTCCATGCGCGGGATGCCCCGCGCGGTCACCAGTCCGATGAAGAACGCGTTCTGCGCGGCCTGGTCGGCGAACAGCCGGAACTCCGCCTCGTCCGGCTGCGCCAGCCGCCCGTCGTAGGCGGCGTTCGCGGTGGTGCACCGGACCGCGGCGACCGCACCGCTGTCCGGCTCCTTGCGCACGCACGAGTTCGCCGTGCGGTACACGGTGGGCAGCGCGGCCAGCAGGGCGTCGTCCTGCGGCGTCCGGGTCGTGGTGGTGGTCGTCGGCGTGGCCGAGGTGGTCGTGCTCGTCGTGGTGCTGGTCGGGGTGGTGCTGGACGAGCCGGACCCGAGGGTGCGGTCCCCGTTGGCGATGATCAGCGCCGTCGCGACGATGCCCACCACGACCGCGAGCGTGCCGCCGACGAGCGCGGCCCGTTTGGCTGGTGAGGTGCGCCGGGGCGGCTGGCCGGTGAACGGTTGGGGGCCGGTGGAGGGGAACGGCGGAGCGGCGGGGGTGGTCGCGCGGGGGAACTGGGGCTGGCCGGGGTGTTGGGCCCAGTGGTGAGCGGCGGGGAGGCCGGGAGTGGCTTGGCTGGCCGGTGGGGTCATGGGCGCGGGCTGCCCGGCCGGTGGGGTCGGGTGCGCGGCGAGGGCGCCGGGCGGAGTGGGGTGAGCCGGTGCCGGGCCGCCGGACATTGCGCCGCGACCGACCGCACCGCCGTGGCCAGCGGGCCTGGGCGGCGTGCCCTGGGCCGGAGCGGGCAACCCGGCGGGTGGTGTGCCGTGGCCGCCGGGCGCGTTTGGGACCGGAGCGGGCAACCCAGCCGGCGGCGTGCCATGCCCGGCGGGCGCGCTTGGAGCCGGAACGGGTAGCCCACCAGGCGGCGTGCCGTGACCGGCGGGCGCACCTGGGACCGAGGCGGGCAACCCACCAGGCGGCGTGCCATGCCCGGGAGCTGCGGCGAACCCGCCCGCGGGCGTTCCGTGACCGCCCGGCGCCCCGATCCTCGGAGCCGTCAACGCCCGCGCTGCCGCCTGCGCCAGCTCCCCCGCCGTCGCGTACCGGTCGGCGGGGTCCTTCGCCATGCCCTTCGCGATGACGTCGTCCAGCGCAGGCGGCACGGCCGGGTTCAGCGGCGAGGCCTTGGGCGGGGCCTCCTTCATGTGCGCCCAGATCTGGGCGGCGGTGCCGTCCGCGGTGAACGGGCGGCGGCCGGACAGGCACGCGAACAGGACGCAGGCCAGGGCGTACACGTCGGCACGGCCGTCGACCGGGCCGCTCTCGAAGCGTTCCGGGGCCATGTAGTCGAGGGTGCCGACCACCGAACCGGAGGCGGTCAGGCCCGTCACGGACGGGGAGGCGCTGCGGGCGATGCCGAAGTCCACCAGGTAGACGAAGTCGCCGGAGGTCACGAGGACGTTCGACGGCTTCACGTCGCGGTGCACGAGGCCGTCGGCGTGGGCGGCGTCGAGGGCGCTCGCGACCTGTTCGACGATGCGGACGGCGCGGGCCGGTTCGAGGGTGCCCTGGTCGATGACGTCGGACAGGTCGGCGCCCTCGACCAGGCGCATGTCGAGGTAGAGGCGGTCGTCGATCTCGCCGTAGGCGTGGATGGGGATGACGTGCGGCTCGCGCAGCCGGGCCACGATCTGCGCCTCGCGGCGGAAGCGGGCGCGGAACTCCTGGTCGTCGTGGTAGCCGGGCGACAGGCGCTTGAGCGCGACGAACCGGTCGTGCGCCGTGTCGTAGGCCCGGTGCACCTCGCCCATTCCGCCGCGACCGAGCAGCTGCTCGATGCGGTACGGCCCGAACGTCTCTTCCGTCATCGTCCCCGTGTTCCCGAGCGCCTTGTCCGTCCGAGTCGACGCGCGCAGACCGCTGCGGGTTCCGCCGACCGCAGCAGCCTAATCGGCGCCCGGCGGGCCTGGACGCCGATCGGGTGATCACGGTGTCGTCAGGCGCACCAGGAACCCGTCGTGGTCGGTGTGGCTCAGGCCGTACCTGGCGGTGCTGACGAACGCGTGGTCGCCGGAGAACACCACGTGCTGCACGTCGCCGTCGCCCTTGCGGACGTGGCCGGGCGGAACGCAGTTCTGCGCGTTCTCCGGGTCGGACGGGTCGTGCTCGAGGTTGAAGTCGCCGCCGACGACCGTCCGGCCACTCAGCCCCTCCGCCGACCGGATGGCCGGGACCACGTCGAACAGCAGCGCCCGGCACTGCGCGAGCGCGACCGGTTCACTGCTCGCCGACAGGTGGGTCGTGCACGCGAGGTGGTTGCCGACGGCGTAGGCGCAGGCGTAGGTCCGCTGCTCGTTGCCGCCGTCCTGGCTCGCGTACCGGCCGGTGTACGTCCGCACGCCCTGATGACCGGCTGCCGCGACCCGGCCGAGCACCGCGTTGCCGTAGTCCTGGCCGTTGGTGCACTTCACCGGCGTGCCGGTGTCCCGTCGCAGCGCCGGGGCGAACACCTGGTAGACCACGTCGCCCGGCCACGCCTGCGTCATCGCCGCCACGAGGTGGCCCGGGAGGTCGCCGGCGCAGATCTCGTTGAGCGTCACCAGGTTCGGCCGCACCCGCCGGATGAGGTCGGCGGCCTCGGGGACCGCGCGGCCCTGCGCGTAGCAGCCGGCCACCCCGCTGTTGCACAGGTTGAGCTGCAACGCCCAGAACCGTTCCGCGGCCGCCGCCGGCACCGCCGTCGCCAGCACCACCACGAGCGCCGCCAGCACGGCCGAAACCCTCGCCCCCATCGGTTCCCCTCCGGTCGTCAGCGGCGCGCGATCTCCTCGACCACCGTGCGCGCCGCGGTCGCCGGACGCCCCAGCAGCTCTTCGAGCGCCGGGTCGGTGACCGCGAACTGGCCGGCCCGCGCCGCGCGGAACATGCCGAGGGTGAACTCTGCCAGCCCTTCCGGCGTGCCGTGGCCGATCACAGTTGCCTTCCACTCCTCGTCGTCGACGACGACCCGCCTGATGGTCCGCCCGGTGACCTCGCTCAGAACCCTTGCCACGTCGGCGAAGTCGAGCAGGCCGGGTGCGGTGAGCGGCGGGCTCGCGCCGTCGAAGAGACCGGGCTTCGTCACCGCGGCGGCGTCCGCCTCGGCGAGGTCGGCGTGCGCCGTCCACGAGAACGGCCCGTCCGCGGGCAGGCGGAGCTCACCGGTCCGCAGCGCATCGGGTACGTAGTGCTCCAGCGTGCTGACGTAGAAGCCGTGCCGCAGCGCCGTGTGCGGGACGTCCTGCTGCGCCAGGTGTTCCTCGACCGCCGCGTGCTGCCGTCCCGGGTCGAACAACGAGTCCGGCGAGGCCGCCTGGTGACTCGTGTAGAGCACCCGAGACGCTCCCGCGCGCACGGCCGCGTCGACCGCCGCACGGCTCGCCTGAGCCGCCTGGGGCCCGCGGATCGCGGCCGAGACGAGCAGCACCTGGTCCGCACCCTCGAACGCGCGGTCCAGCGTCGCGGGCTCGGTGAAGTCGCCCGCGCGAACCCGCACGCCCCGCGCGGCGAGGTCCGCCGCCTTCCCGGGGTCGCGCACGCTCACGCCGACGATCCCGGCGGGAACGCGCTCCAGCAGCTCCTCGACGACCTGGCGGCCGAGCCGTCCGGTCGCCCCGGTGACGATGATCATGAAAGCCTCCCTGAACCAGTGATTCACAATCACGCTATCACTGATTCGGATCGGCGATAGCTCGATGCTGATATCGTTGATCCATGACGGAGACCGGCGCCGACGCTCGCGTGAAGATCGTCACCGCGGCCGCCCACCTGCTGCGCACCGGCGGCGCCAAGGCCGTGACGACCCGCGCCGTCGCCCAGGAGGCAGGCGTCCCGGCACCGACGATCTTCCGGCTGTTCGGCGACAAGGACGGCCTGCTGGAGGCGGTCGCGGAACAGCTGATGGCCGACCACGTCACCGAGAAGTCCGCCAGAGCCCAGGCGGAGGACGGCGACCCGGTCGAGGACCTGCGCGCCGCCTGGCGCACCCACCTCGCCTTCAGCCTCTCCCACCCCGATGTGTTCCTGCTGCTGACCGGCCCCGGCCGCCGGCACTCCCCCGCCGCCACCGGCGGCACCGAGGTGCTGCGGGCCCGGATCACGCGGCTGGCGGCGGCGGGACTGCTGAACGTGTCCGTCGCACGCGCGGTGGACCTCGTCCACGCCGCGGGCAGCGGGGCCGTGCTCGCGCTGCTGGGCAAGCCGGAGGACCAGCGCGATCCTCAGCTCGCCGACGTGCTGCTGGAGGCGGTGCTCTGCCAGGTCCTCACCACAGCACCGGCGCCGCCCGCGGCCGATCCGCTGGCGCTCGTGCTGGCGTTCGAGGAGGCGCTGCCGGAGCTGCCGGCGCTCAGCGACGGGGAGCGCACGTTGCTCACCGAGTGGTTGTCCCGCACCACGACCGCGCTGCAGGACCAACGGAGACGCTGATCCACAACAGGCTCCGTTCACTCGATAGGTTGATCATCACCAGTCGACCTCTCGCACCAGGAGCCCTCCGTTGACCGCCCGTGCCCGTTTGCGCGTCCTGGTCGACGCGCCGTGGTTCACCAGAGTGATCACCGCCGTCATCCTGATCAACGCGGTCACGCTCGGTCTGGAGACCTCGCCCCAGCTCCTGGCCGACCACGGCACCGTGCTGCACGCGGTCGACCGGGTGGCGCTGGCGGTGTTCGTGGTCGAGCTCGCCCTGCGGTTCGCCGCGTACGGCGGGGAGTTCTTCCGCGACCCGTGGAACTGGTTCGACACAGTGGTTGTGGGCGTCACGCTGCTGCCGGCCACCGGCACGTTCTCGGTGCTGCGGGCGCTGCGGGTGTTGCGCGTGCTGCGGCTGGTGTCGGTGGTGCCGAGCATGCGGCGGGTGGTGTCCGCGCTGCTCACGGCGTTGCCGGGGATGGCGTCGATCACCGCGTTGCTGGCGCTGGTGCTCTACGTGTCGGCGGTGATCGCCACGAAGCTGTTCAGCGCGGTGGCGCCGGAGTACTTCGGTGACCTCGGGGACTCGCTGTTCACGCTGTTCCAGGTGATGACCGGGGAGGCCTGGTCGGAGGTCGCGCGCACCGTCATGGCGGAGAAGCCGTTCGCGTGGGTCTTCTTCGTCGGCTACCTGGTGGTCACGACGTTCACCGTGCTCAACCTGTTCATCGCCGTGGCGGTCAGCGCCATGCAGACGCAGATGACCGAGGAGCACGACCGCGAGGAGATGGCCGCGACGCTGCAGATCCTCGACGAGGTGCGGTCGCTGCGGGCCGAGCTGGCGGCGATGCGCGACCGCGTGCCGGGCTGAGGCGGACGAACGGCGGGCGACCCCCTGCAGGGCCGCCCGCCGTGTCGTTCGATCAGGTCACTCCTCGCCGAACGCGAAGTCCCCGCCGTCGTCCTCGAAGACCTCCTCGACGACCTCGCCCAGCACCATGCCGCCGACCACACCGGCCGCACCGGCGGCGATCATGCCGCCCATGCCCGGCCCGCTGCGGTGACCGTGCTGGCCGTGGTGGCCGTGGTGCCCGTGCTGGTCGTAGCCGTACTGGCCGGGGTGCGGCTGGCCGTACCCCGGCTGGCCGCCGTAACCCGGCTGACCGCCATAACCCGGCTGGCCGCCATAGCCCGGCTGACCGCCGAACGCCGGGTTGCCGCCGAACGGCATGCCGCCGTGGCCGCGATCGGAGATCTGCGACAGCCACCCGTTGATCGCCGACGCCCAGTCGGCGACCTGCGCCTCCTGGTGCGACATCCGGAAGTGGCCGAACGCGTCACCGCCGGAGGAGAACATGCCGCCGCGCTTGTCGGCCTCCAGCACGACGTACAGCTCGTGCGGGGAAGCGACGAAGGTCAGCTCGACCTCCTGGATGCGGCCCGCGAACTGGGCCGGCGGGAAGAACTCGATCTCCTGGTAGAACCCGAGCTCCTGGTGCACGCCGTGGATGCGGCCGGCCTCGACGTCCGCGCTGCGGAACGAGAAACCCAGCTGCCCGAAGGCGTTCAGCACCGCGTCCTGCGACGGCAGCGGGCCCACGTGGACCGGGTCGAGGTCGCCCTTGTCCGGCGCGCCCGCGATGACGAGCTCGGTGCGCACACCGACGGTCATGCGCGGCAGCGGCTGACCGCCGACCGCGGTGATCGGCGTCTCCCACGGCAGCGGCAGCTGGAACGGGATCGAGACCGGCTGACCGGCGGGCACGCGCACACCCTGCTGCACCACCAGCCGGAAGAACTCGGACACACCGGCGTACTCGTGGTCACCGTGCTCGACCTCGACGCGCGTGACCAGCGACAGCACGACCTGGCCGATCTCGGCGTCCGCGCTGCCACCCTGGATGCGCACCTGGCCCGTGACCACCTGGCCGGGTGTGGCGTACGGCGAGTCGAGCACTGTGTCGACGGACGGGCCACCGACACCGAAGGCGCTCAGCATCCGCTTGAACATGGACAGTCTCCTCCTGCGGGGACTAGGTGAGGATCAGTTCGAACGCACTGCTGCGCGCGGTGCGTCGGTCTCGTCGTCGAACTCGCCGATCAGTTCTTCGAGCAGGTCTTCCAGTGCGGCGATGCCGACCACGGCCTCGTCGGCGCCGGCCACCAGCGCGAGCTGGGCGCGGTCGGCGCGCATCGCCGTCACCGCGGCCGCCACCGGCATCCCCTGCGCCAACGTCAGCACAGGGCCCATCAGCTCCCGCGCGGTGGGATCGGCCCCACCGGCGGTCGCCCTCATGGCCTCGCGGATGTGCACCAGGCCCACGTAGGCGCCGCGCTCGTCCCTCACCGGGAAGCGCGACCGTCCACAGCGGAGGCTGGCGCGCTCGACGTCGCGCGCCGACGTCAGCTCGGTCACCGTCGAGACGTCCGCGATCGGCACCATCACCTCGCGCAGCGTCGTCTTCTGCACCTGCAGCATCCGGGTGAGCAGCCGCTGCTGGTTCTCCGGGATGAGGCCGTGCTCGGCGGACTGGCGCACCAGCAGCCGCAGGTCGTCCGGGCGGTGTGCCTGGGCGAGCTCGTCCTGCGGTTCCACCTTCAGCAGGCGCAGCAGGGCGTTCGTCGTGCCGTTCAGTCCACTCAGGACCCAGCGGACCGAGTGGGCGAACGCGCGGAACGGCACGGCCAGCAGCAGCGCCGACCGCTCCGGGTGGGCGATGGCCCACGACTTGGGCGCCATCTCGCCGACGACCATGTGCAGGAACACCACCAGCACGAGGCTGATCGTGAACGCGATGCCGTACGCCACGGCGTCGGGCATCCCGGTCAGCTGCAGCAGCGGGTCGAGCAGGTCCGTCACCGCGGGCTTGGCCAGCGCACCCAGGCCGAGCGTGCACAGCGTGATGCCGAGCTGTGCGCCGGCGAGCATGAGCGACAGCTCGCGGACACCGGCCACGGCGGCACGTGCGGCGCGGGAGGTCTCCGCCTCCTGCTCCAGCCGGTGCCGCTTCGCCGCGATGAGCGCGAACTCGGCGGCGACGAAGAACGCGTTGGCCGCCAGCAGCACCAGCGACACGAGCAGGGACCAGGTCGTGCTCATCGGGCCTCCTCCCGCTGTGCGGTGCGCGCCGTGAGCACCACGGTGTCCGGCACGTTGCGCGCCACCGCGGCGACCAGCAGGGTCACCTCGCCGAGCTCGATCTCGTCACCGGCCTCCGCCGTGCGGCCGAGCTGGTGCAGCACCAGGCCCGACACCGTGTCGTAGGAGTCGTGCGCGGGCAGCGGCACGTCGGTGGCGTCCTCCACCTCGTCCAGCCGCATGCGGCCGGGCACCTGCCAGCGGCGGTCGCCGAGGGGTTCGATCGCGTCCTCGACGATGTCGTCCTCGTCGTGGATCTCACCGACGAGCTCCTCCGCCAGGTCCTCCAGCGAGACGACGCCGGCGAACCCGCCGAACTCGTCGACCACGCAGGCGAGCTGGCGGCGCTCGGTGCGCAGCCGCTCCAGGACCGCGGGCAGCGGCAGCGTCGTGGGCACCACGAGCGCCGACGACGCGATGTCACCGATCGGCGTGTGCGGCCGCTGCTCCGGCGCGAGGGTCAGCACCTCGGCCAGGCCCACGACACCGCGCAGGTCGTCCAGGTCGGTGCCGGTCACCGGGAACCGCGAGTGCCCCGTGGCGAGCAGCTCGACCACGCGGGCGGCGGGCTCGTCGGCCCGCACCGAGTGGACGTTCACGCGCGGCGTCATGGCCTGCTCGGCCACCAGCTCGCGGAAGTCGAGACCGCGGTCGAGCAGCCGGGCCAGCTCCGGTTCGAGGTGGCCCTGCTCCTGCGCGTCCCCGACGATCTGCTTGAGGTCCTCGGGCGTGGCGCCCTGCGGCAGCTCCTCCACCGGCTCGATGCCGAGGGAGCGCAGCAGCTTGTTCGCCGTCGCGTCGAACAACCGGATCACCGGACCGGCGATCTTGAGGTACACCAGCGTGGACGAGGCCAGCCACGTCGCCAGCGCCTCCGGCTTGGCGATCGCGAGGTTCTTCGGCAGCAGCTCGCCGAGCACCATCTGCACGGCGGTGGCGAAGATCAGCGCCACGGCCATGGCCAGCGGCACGCCCACGGACTCGGGCAGTCCCAGCACGGTCGCCAGACCCGTGCCGAGCAGCGGCTCGGCCACGTACCCGACGAGCAGCGCCGTCACCGTGATGCCGAACTGCGCGCCCGACAACATGAACGACAGCTTCTGGGTCACCCGGTAGGCGCGCTCGGCGGCCTTGTCGCCCGCCTCGGCCATCTGCTGCAACCGGCCCCGGTCGACCGCCATGTAGGCGAACTCCTGGGCGACGAAGTAGCCGGTGGCGGCGGTCAGCGCCACGATCACCAGCAGGCCGGAGAAGATCAACATGTCGCACCCGCGACACGGAAGGGAGAGGTTCGCCGGGCTCGCCCCGGCGCAGTACTGCAGCCGTCTACATCGGCTTCGGAAGGCATGCTTCACAGTAGCACGTGACACTGTACGGTTGTGAGGACGAGGAGGTGTGCGTGTCCGAGGCCCTGCTGAAGATCGGAGAGCTGGCCGCCCGCGCCGGCGTGAGCATCCGCACCGTCGACTACTACACGACCCTGGGTCTCATCAGCCCAGCTCAGCGCACCGCGGGCAACTACCGGCTGTACTCCCCCGCCGACGTCGACCGCATCCACCTGGTGCAGCGCCTGGAGGTGCACGGCCTGCCCCTGGAGGAGATCGGCACTGCACTGCAGGCGCGGACCGGCGACGTCACGCTGCTGCTCGACCGCATCGACACCGACCTGCGGGTGCTGCAGGAGGCCGCGGACAGCGCGTCGCCGGAGATGCAGGGCCTGCTCGCGGTGATCGCGACGCGGGTGCACAACCTGATCACGATCGCGTTGCAGCTGCCGCCGGACCTGCCACTGCCGTGAGCGGTTCCCTGACACGGGACGGCGGTGCCGTCCCGTGTCAGGGCGGTCAGGCCTGGAGTTCCGGAGCGACCCAGTAGTGGCTGTCGCGCCACGTCTCGGTCGGGAACCCGTCGTCGTAGCTGTACACGCCGGCGTGCGCGGGCAGCACGAACGGCGCGCGCACGACCGTTGCCGGGAACGTCTCGGTGCTCGCGCGGTACAGGCCGTGGCGCGAGGTGAACGAGGCGACGTACTCCACCCCCGACACCACCGGCACCGGCGTGGCGAACGCGTCGGCGTACGCGCCGGTGACGGCCTGGTCGGCGAGCAGCGTGCCGTCACCGCGCCACAACCGCACGCGGCTGGCCCGGTCGTGGTTCCACGACGTGACGACATGGCTGACGATCGTGTGGAACGCCTGTTCGACACCGGTCTCGCCGCCCAGCGGCACGGTGGCGGTGCGGTACCCGTCGCGCCAGGTCTGGCCGCCGTCGACCGGGACCTGGAAGTCCCGCAGCGTGTCGGACCGGTACCCGTCGTGGCCGCTGTCCGTGGGCGTGCAGAGGTGGGACTGCGGCAGTGTCGGCGTCAGGGGTCCGCTACCGGCTGCGGCGAGCAGAGCAGCGGTCACCGCGCGGACGGCGCAGCACGGTGGTCGGACGCGACCACCCACTCGCGGAACAGCTCGAAGTGCCGGTTCGCCGCCGCGCAGGCGGCCGGGACGTCCTGCGGCGGCAGGACCTGCCCGGCCAGCTCACCGAACCGCCGCAGCCGGCGGCGCGCGTCCCCGTCACCCGCGAAGAACGACACCGGCACCGGGCCGAGTGCGCCGGCGACCCAGCGGGTGATCAGCTGCCCGCCGAGCCGGGCGCCCTCGACGACGTAGAGCGAGCCGACCAGCGCGGGCAGCGACTCGACGTCCGGCGCGGCCGACCGCGGCAGCGACGCGATGCGCGCCGGGCTCCAGCCGGAGTCGCGCAGGTCCGCGGCGAGCAGGTCCGCGCCCGGCAGTACCGACCACGGCAGCCGCTGCGCCGTGACGGCGGCGGCCAGCGCCTCCTCCAGCGGTTCGTGGAAACCGAGGAACGCCGCGAGCACCTCCTCGTAGCGCTCCGGTGAGGTGAGCCGGCCCGACAACCCCAGGTCGTCCTCCAGCGCATGGTGCGCACCGCGGGTTTCTGTGCGCAATCGTGCGAGCAAGTCCACCCGCGCACCCTATTCTCGGGGGTGCGGCGGCCTCCTCGGCGGAACGGAACCTCAAAAGACCCGAACCGCGTCCGAACCCACGACGAACGTCCGGATGGCAGCTCTGCGCACCGACCACGAACTGGAGGCGACGTGTCCACGACGGAAGACGTGCTGCCGGACAGATCCGGCACGCGGCGGACCCTCGCGATCGAGGACGACGTCAGCGAGCTGCGCCGCGCCAGGGACTGGGTGCGCGAGCAGCTCACCGGGCTGACTGCGGACCAGGCGGAGGACGTGGTGCTCGCCGCCGACGAGCTGGTCTCCAACGCGCTGCGGCACGGCGCGGCCCCGCGCACGCTGACCCTGCTGCTGCGACCCGGTTCGCTGCGGTTCGAGGTCGAGGACGGCGAGCCGGCACCGGCCCGGCCGCGTGAGGGCACCACGACGGGTGGCCGCGGGCTGACGCTGGTCGACGCGCTCGCGACGGACTGGGGGCAGCAGCCCACCGGCCGCGGCAAGGTCGTGTGGGCGGAGTTCACCCTCGACTGACGGGGGAACGCGCGGCGACGTCGCGCAGCCGGTCGACGACGGGGTGGCCGTCGGGCCGGAACTTCAGCACGGGTCCCCGGGGTGCGAGCTGCGGCCGGGCGCTGCGCCAGGTGGCGGAACGACCGTCACGTCCACCCTCCAGAAGGGGGACGATGTGCGGGTGCAGGTCCCTCGACCGGGTGGAGGTGGCGAGCAGTGGGTGACGACTGGCTGTTCGGGTTCGGGTCCAACTCGCTGGAAGACCTGGTGGGCAAGCTGTTCGGCGGGCTGGGGCAGCCGCCGTCGGCGACCAGGCGCACCGACCACTTCGGCCGCGACCTCACCGCGGCGGCCCGCGACGGCCTGCTCGACCCGGTGGTCGGCCGCGAGGACGTGATCGAGGAGGTCCTCGAGGTGCTGTCGCGGCGCACCAAGAACAACCCCGTCCTCATCGGCGATCCGGGCGTGGGCAAGACGGCGGTCGTCGAGGGCATCGCGGCGCTGATCGCGAGCGGCGACGTGCCGGCCACGCTGCAGGGCAGGCGGCTGATCTCGCTCGACCTCGCGGGCATGGTCGCCGGGGCGAAGTACCGCGGCGAGTTCGAGGAACGGCTGCAGGGCGTCGTCGAGGAGGTGGCCGCGACGAACCGGATGGTGGTGCTGTTCGTCGACGAGCTGCACACCGTGGTCGGCGCCGGCAGCGCCGAGGGCGCGCCGATGGACGCCGCGACCATGCTGAAACCGGTGCTGACCAGCGGGCGGTTGCAGGTCATCGGCGCCACCACGGCCGAGGACTACCGCCGGTACATCGCGAAGGACGCGGCACTGGAACGCCGGTTCCAGCCGATCCTCGTGCCCGAACCGTCGGTCGAGGAGTCGATCGCCATCCTGCGCGGCCTGCGCCCGCGCTACGAGCTGCACCACGGCGTGCGGATCACCGACGAGGCGGTCGTGGCCGCGGTGGAGCTGTCGGCCCGCTACGTCACCGACCGGTTCCTGCCGGACAAGGCCGTCGACCTGGTGGACCGGGCGGGCGCACGGCTGCGGCTGCGCGAGAAGTCCCCGCTGCCCGCCGACCCGGTGCAGCTCGAACACCGCGTGCGGCGCCTGAAGCGGGACCGCGCCACCGCGCCACCGGAGGAGGCGCTGGCGATCGACGACGAGCTCGACCGCGCCGTCGCCGACCTGGAGGCCGCCCGCGCCGCACTGGCCGACGCCCCGGAGGTGGGCGCGAACGACGTCGCCGAGGTCGTGTCCCGCAGCACCGGCATCCCGGTCGCCCAGCTCACCGAGGCCGAACGCCACCGCCTGCTGCACCTGGAGGACCACCTGCACCGCCGGATCATCGGCCAGGAGGAGGCCGTGGAGGCGGTGGCCGACGCCGTGCGCCAAGGCCGTGCGGGCCTCAAGCACCCGAACCGCCCCATCGGCTCGTTCCTGTTCCTCGGCCCGACCGGCGTGGGCAAGACCGAGGTCGCCCGCGCGCTGGCGGAGGCCTTGTTCGGCTCGCAGGACCGGCTGATCCGCTTCGACATGAGCGAGTTCGCCCAGCAGCACACCGTGACCCGCCTGATCGGCGCACCCCCCGGCTACGTCGGCTACGAGGACGCGGGCCAGCTCACCGGCGCAGTCCGTCGCGTGCCGTACTCGGTGCTGCTGCTCGACGAGATCGAGAAGGCCCACGGCGACGTCTTCAACACCCTGCTGCAGGTGCTCGACGCGGGCCGCCTGACCGACGGTCAGGGCCGCACCGCGAACTTCGCCAACACGGTCATCATCATGACCAGCAACATCGGCGCCGACCAGCTGCTCGCCGCGGCCACCTCGGGCGTGCCGGTCGAGGACCTGCGCGGCCCGCTGCTGGGCACCGTCCGCCGGTACTTCCGCCCGGAGTTCCTCAACCGCCTCGACGAGATCATCCTGTTCCGCGGCCTCGACGCCGGCCAGCTGCGGCAGATCACCGCACTGCTGCTCGACCGCACCCGCGACCGGTTGCGGGAGAAGGACATCACGCTGGAGGTCGACGAGCAGGCCGTGGAGTGGCTCGCGGCCCGCGGGTACGTGCCCGAGTACGGCGCGCGGCCGTTGCGGCGGACCATCGGGCGGGAGCTGGACCGGCGGTTGTCGCGGGCGTTGCTGGCCGGGGAGCTGCGGGAGGGGCAGCACGTCGTGGTGACGGCCGGGGAGGGCGGGCTGGAGCTGACCGTCACCGACCGGCCGGGATGACCGGGTGACCGGGTCGGGCAGTCGCGCGCCGCGATCGGCAACGCCTCCCCGACCGCCGCCTCCACGCTCCGCCGTCCCCTGGCCCGAACGCGTGGCGCTCCCCCGGGGTCACGCCCTGGGCTTGCGCCGGTACTGCGAGCGGGCCCAGGCCCACCCGGCGAGGAGGGCGAACACGAGGATGCCCATCGGGTGCCCGAGCACCAGCGCCGCACCGCCCAGCAGGACGACGGCGATGACGAGGGCCTGGTGGCGGTCCGCCGCGGGCCGGCTGGCGCCCTCCAGCTTCGCCGCGAGCTCCGGGTCCTGCTCGCCGAGGGTGCGCTCGATCTCGCTCAGCGCCGCGCGTTCCCGGTCATCGAGCACTGCGCACCTCCTGCTCGCCGTGCGCCTGGCCGTACGGCACGGCGCTGAGCAGGGTCACCGGCACCGCGGCTCCGCTGGGCGTCCGGTACGTGCGCCGCTCCCCCTGCCGGGCCCCGTTCACCGCCGCCCCGAGCGGTGAGTCCGGTGAGTAGACCTCGACCGCGCCGTGCTCCGCGCCGCGGGCACCGAGCAGGAACGTCTCGGTCTCGCCGGTGTCGTCGAACCGGACGGTGAGGACCATGCCGGGTTCCGCGATGCCGTCGTCGGGCGGGTCCTCGCCGACGATCGCGTTGGTGAGCAGGTCGGTGATCTGGCGGATGCGCGCGGTCCGCTGCTGTTGCGGCACGGGGCTGGTCTCGTCGTCGGACTGCGCGCGCGGTGGGGCGAGCAGGGTCGTGAGCTCGTTGCGGAGCCGGTGGTGCGCCTGCGGCGTCAGCCACACGCGGGGAGTCGTCATCGTTGCTCCAGGGCGAGGAGTAGGGGGGTGTCCGTGTGGGCCGGGTTCGTCAGCCCACGACCCGCACGGACAGGAGGGTGGTCAGTGGTCGCGGCGCAGGGCCTCGAAGTCGTGCGCGTAGTCGGAGGCGACGCGCAGCAGGATGTCGCGCTGCACGCGGAGGAAGTCGTTCTCCTTGCGCAGCCAGGCGAGCTCGGCTCGTTCGCCGTCGGTCAGCGGCGGTTCGGCGGGGTGCATGCGGCGGTCACCGGAGCGGGTCGAACTCGCGCAGCGCGGCGGGTTGCTTGCCGGTGGTGATCTGCTCGGCCAGCAGGCGGCCGGTGACCGGTCCCTGCGCCAGGCCCCACATGCCGTGGCCGCCGGCGACGTACACGCCGGGGACGCGGGTCGCTCCGATCACCGCGCGGCCGTCCGGGGTGACCGGGCGGGGGCCGACCCACACGTCGGTGCGGTCCTCCCACCGCACGCCGTCGAGCAGCGGCCGGGTGGAGGCGATGATCGCGTCCACCCGCGCCTTGTCCAGCGGTGCGTCCGGGTCGCGGAACTCCATGGTGCCCGCGACCCGCAGGCCGTCCCGGTACGGGGTGCAGGCCACGCGCACCTCCGGCAGGTAGATCGGGCCGCGGACGGGTTCGCTCACGGGGACGGTGAACGAGTAGCCGCGGCCGGCGCGGACCTGCGTGCGGACACCGGCCCGTGCGGCGAGGGCGGGCAGCCACGCGCCGGTGGCCAGTACCACCGCGTCGGCGGAGATCGCGGTGCCGTCGCTCGTGTGCACGGAGACACCGGGGCGGACGCCGGTCACCTCGCCGGACCGGATCGTGGCGCCGCGGGCGACCACGGCGCGGCCCAGCGCCCGCACGAACGCGCCGGGGTCGACGAACCGCTGCCCGTCGATGCGCACCCCGGCCGTGAGGGCGGCCGAGGCCTGCGGGAGCTGTTCCCTCAGGTCCGATGTGGACAGAACGGAGTGGGCGACCGGTTGTCCTGCCGCGGCGAGCCGTTCCAGCTCGCGCACCAGACCCTGCGCCTGCCGGGCCGAGGTGAAGGCCGCGGTGAACGGCGCGTCGACGGTCGGCACCGCGACGCCGTTGGCGGTGAGCACGTCGTAGGCCTCGATGCTCTCCTCGTTGAGCGGCAGGTTCGCCTTCGCCACGCGCGTCCACGACGACCAGCGGCAGTGGGCGGCGAACCGCGTGAGGAACGACCACAGCCCGGGGTCGGCGGTGAGCGGGATGTGCAGCGGCGCGGCCGGGTTGAGCAGGGACCGCAGCCCGTAGCGCAGCACCGCCGGTTCGTTCAGCGGGATCGCCAGGCCCGGCGCGATCCACCCCGCGTTGCCCCACGAGGCGCCGGCGGCGACACCGGTCCGGTCGACGACCGTGACCTCGACCCCGCGTTCCTGCAGGAACCACGCCGTGGACAACCCCACGACCCCCGCACCGACCACCACCGCTGAGCGCGGACCGCCGTCAAGGCGCTCGACGCCGTCCATCCCGGGCCTCCTGTCATCGCTTGCCCCCAGGATGGAGTGAGGACAGGCCGATCCGGTTGTCCGATTCCTACAACCGCGGCTCAGCGGTTGTAGGTTTCCGACACCGTGGCGGCGAGGTCGATGAGCATGGCGACCCGCTTGGCCGGGTCGTCCAGGCCGAGGGCCGTCACCTCGCTCATCTTGCGCAGCCGGTTGCGGACGGTGTTGCCGTGCACGCCGAGCCGGTCACCAGCCGCGGCCAGGTCTCCCTGCGCCTCCAGCCACGCGCGCAGCGTCGCGACGTACTCGGTGCCGTGCTCGGCGTCGTGCCTGCGCAGGTCGGCCACCGGTCCGCGCGCGGACGCCCGGCCGACGCGGGCCGCGGCGCGCAGCCGGTGCAGCAGGATCTCGTCCCACGACTCGTCGTAGGCGGGGGCGGGCGTGTCGCCGGTGCGCATCTCGTGCAGGGCAAGGCACTCGTCCGCCTCCTGCCGGGCAGCAGGCAGGTCGGCGGGGCCGGCGACCGCGCTGATGCCCGCCGCCAGGGTGACGTTGTCGGGCAGCGCCGACCGCAGCGCCGCCAGCCAGTCCCGTGCCGCCGCCACCCGCTCGCCCGGCAGGACCGTGTAGATGCTGTTGCCGGTCACCGCGCTGCGCCCCGGCCGCGACCAGCCGAAGCCGGTGGTCGCCTGCTCGAACGCGAGCAGCACGGCCGCGTGCCGCTCGGCGCCGACGTGGGCGCGGACCGCGACCACCCTGGCCGGTCCCGGCGGCAGGCCGAGCTGGCTGATCACCGTCGCCGCGTCCGCCGTGCCCTCCAGCAGCCGGATGACCCACTCCGACTCCACCTGGCGCTCCAGGTCGGCGCTGGCCCGCAGCCGCAGCAGGTGCAGCGCCACGATCCGGGCGCCGTCGGTCAGCGCCGTGCGCTGCGGCCCCCGCAGCGGCGCCGGGCAGGCCACCCAGACCGCACCCAGCAGCTCCCGGCCCACCCTGACCGCGGCCACCATCCGGCCGGTCAGCCCGCGTCCGGGTGCCCCGGCCACGAACAACGGCTCGTCGGACGCCTGCAGGTGCGCCCGCACACCCGCCGCCTCGAACAGCTCCCGCACCCACGCCGGCACCTGCCGGCCCATGATCGTCTCCAGCCGGGCGGCGTCGACCTCCTGCTGCGGTCCCGAGTAGGCCAGCACGCGCGAGAGCTGGTCCTCGATGGTCACCGCACCGCCGGTGGCCGCGGCGAGGCTGTCGGCCAGGGCGAACAGGTCAGTGGGACCACGTCCGGACTCGGTCTCCCTGCCTTCGAGCACCAGCCCGTAGACGACGCCCGCGAGCTGGCTCCACGACAGCGCCGGGTCCGCCAGCATCACCGCGACGCCCTCGGCCTCCCCCACCGCGACGACGTCCGCGAGCAGCTCCTCGCCGCCCCGCAGCAGCACGACGACGGCCCGCGCCGCCACCGCCGCGCGCACCGCTTCCGCGACCGAGCCCGCGCCGACGGCGAGGTACACGTCACCCACCTCGGCGCGCTCGTCCGCGGCGTCGCGCAGCACCACGCCGCGCAGCTCCGCCGACCGCGGCACCGGGCAGCAGCACAGCCGCACCCCGTACCCGCCCAGCACGTTGACCAGCCGGTCCAGTCTCACCACGGCCGTGCTCCCCGTCCCGGCGTCACCGCCGCTTCGGCCAGGGCACGAGCAGCAGCACGCCGGCGGCGGCGCACAGCAGGCCGATCGTCGTCCAGAGCTGCTGCCCGGTCATGAAGCTGCCCTTGAGGTGGCCGAGGCCCTGCGCGGTCCAGACGCCGCCGAGCACGAGCAGCACGACGCCGACCCCGACCACCACTTTTCTGCTCATGCCCGGCAGCCTACCGGCCGGGCGGTCGCCGGCGCTCCACAGTGGACGGACGGGTGGGACACGACCGCGTCGGTCGTTGATCGCGCCCGCCGGAACGGGTGGAGTGGGCGGTGTGGCGACGACGATCGTGAACGCGCGGGTGTTCGACGGCAGGGCGGTGCGGGACTGGACCTCCGTCCGGTTCGCGGAGGGCCTGGTCACCGGCTGCTCGGTGGGCTCGGCCGCGCAGGACGGCGACGAGGTGGTCGACGCGCGGGGCGGGACCGTGCTGCCCGGCCTGATCGACTCGCACGTGCACCTCGTCCCCGGCGCCCTCGCGCAGTCGCTGAACCACGGCGTCACGACCGTGCTCGACATGTTCAGCAAGCCCGACGTCGTGGCCGCGGCCAGGCAGCAGGCCGCCACCCGCACGGACGTGGCCGACGTGCGGTCCTCCGGCATCGGGGCCACCGCACCCGGCGGGCACCCGTCGCCGCTGTACGCGCCGATCCCGACGGTGAGCGCTCCCGGTGAGGCCGAGCGGTTCGTCGCGGACCGGGTCGCGGAGGGCGTGGACCACCTGAAGGTCATCTCCGGGGTCGGTGGCCTCTGGCCGGCGCTGGACTCCGCCACGATCGCCGCCCTGGTCACCGCCGCGCACGCCCGCGGCCTGGTGGTCGTCGGGCACGTGAGCTCGGCGGCCGGGCTCGACCAGCTCGTGTCCGCCGGGGCCGACGTCGTGGCGCACGTGCCCACCGACGACCTGGACGACACCCTCGTCGACCGCATGGCCCTGGCCGGAATCTCCGTCGGCCCCACCCTCGTCACCGCGGAGAACGCCCTGCGCTCCGCGAACCGGGCAGCGGCCACCGTGCGGCGGCTCGCCGAGGCGGGCATCCCCCTGCTGGCGGGGACCGACGCGCCGAACCCCGGCACCGCGTTCGGGCAGGCGCTGCACCGCGAGCTGGAGCTCCTGGTCGGGTGCGGTCTCAGCCCGGCGGAGGCGCTGGCCGCCGCCACGGCCGAGCCGGCACGGGTGTTCGGGCTCGGCGACCGCGGCCGGATCGCACCGGGCCTGCGCGCGGACCTGGTGCTCGTGTCCGGCGACCCGCTGGCCGACATCACCGCGGTCCGCGCGGTCGAACGGGTCTGGCGCGCGGGCGTGCAGTGCGAGCGGCGCCCGTTCGTCCCGGACGCCGCCGAGGCCGAGGAGCTGGCCGCGTTCGACGCGCGGGTCGCCCGCGCCGTGGCTGCCGTGCGCGCACGCAGGCTCGGCTGACCCGAGCCACCGCACTTCACAGGACCGGGCTGAGCCCATCGAGCTGATGGGCCGGCACGTCGAGGTGCTGCGGGCGAGCCGCGGCGGTCCACGCGCCCGGCGGCGACCGGCGGAGCCGTGTCAAGCTGACCACGATCCACCAGGAGAACGCACCGGAGCTCGTCCCCGCCACGGGATGACCCGACCGACCCGGGAGAAGCACCTGATGCCGCGGATTCGCGCCGCCACCATCGAAGAGCACCACGAGATGGTGTGGGCCGACCTCGCCGAGGCGGTGCGGCAGCTGCTGCTCGAACGCGACTACGACTCGATCAACATGGGTCACATCGCGGCCAGGGCGGGACTCGCGCGCAACACCCTCTACAACTACGCCCGCGACAAGAGGGCGCTGGTGCTGGCCCTCGCGCACCGGGCGAGCCTGCCGCTCGCCGGGCAGGTCGCCGAAATCGCCGCGCGGTCGTCCGACCCGGCAGCCGACCGGCTGCGGGAGGTCGTCGAGACGATCCTGGCCGCGTCCACGCAGCACGCGCTGCGGCTGATGTTCCTGCCGAACTCCAGCCCGCTGGTGGCGGAGCTGCCGGACGGACCGGAGAACCCGTTCTCCGTGCTCGTGGCCGAGGTGGTGAACATCGTCGAGGCTGGCGTGGCCGCCGGGGAGTTCCGGCCGGTCGAGGACGTGCGGCTCACCGTCGAGCTGCTGTCGGGGGCGATGCGCGCGGGCATCGACCGGATCACCAGGGGACCGGACGCGTTCGCGGCCACGGTGCGGGCGGCGCAGGAGATCGTGCTCGCCGCGGTGACCCGCACCGGGGACTGATCGACGGGGCCCCGCCGGCTCCGTCCACTGTGCGCAGTCGGCTGCGTCACACCGGCGCCCCTGATCCACTGAGGCCGGGAACTCGGCGAGGGCTTCGTCCGACCGCCTGGGCATG
Organism: Lentzea sp. NPDC037011; assembly: GCF_055607425.1. Taxonomy (NCBI): domain Bacteria; kingdom Bacillati; phylum Actinomycetota; class Actinomycetes; order Pseudonocardiales; family Pseudonocardiaceae; genus Lentzea; species Lentzea sp. NPDC037011. The sequence continues at coordinate 532,880 of NZ_JBVJRT010000004.1, forward strand.
AGGGTGGACAGGGCCGTCGCGGTCGCGTCGGTCGGCTCGGTGGTGTGCGTCGCGGTCGTCGTGCTCTGGGCGGGTGACGTGCACGCCGCCTTGGGCGACAGCGATCCCGGCAGGGCCACGGCGCTGGCGTTCGGCCTCGTGCGCACCGCGGCGAACGCCGCTGCCACGATCACGGTGGGAGCGCTCGTCTTCGGGGCGTTCGTCGTGCCCGCACCGCCGAAGCGCGCCCAGCTGACACCGCACGCCTTCGCCGCCGTGCGCACCGCCGCAACGGCTGCGGCCGTGTGGGCCGGTGCGGCCGCTGCCGCCGTCGTCCTGTCCGCCGCCGACGCGTCCGGGCAGTCCGTCGCGGTCGCGCTGGAGCACCTCGGCGGGCTCGTGGCCGCCACCGAGGAACCCAAGGCGTGGATCGTCTCGGCGGTCGCCGCCGTGGTCGTCGCGGCCGGTGCGCGGGCAACGCTGACGTGGACGACCTCGGTGCTGTGGCTCGGCCCCGCGCTGGCCGGGGTGCTCGCGCCGGTCGTCGCCGGGCACGTCGCCAACGGTGCGTGGCACGACGTCGCCACCAACGCGGTGGTGTGGCACATCCCGGCCGCCGCCGTGTGGGTCGGTTCGCTCGTCGCGCTGCGGGCGTACCTGCGCAGGCCGGGCACCGCTGCGACCGATGTCGTCGTCCGGCGCTACCACCGGCTCACGACGGGCTGCGTGGTCGTGCTCGTCCTCAGCGGCGCGGTGACCGCGGCGGTCCTCATCGGACCGTCCGGGCTCCACACCGGGTACACGGTCCTGTTGCTGCTCAAGCTTTCCCTTTGTGTGGCCGTGCCGCTGCTGCGTGCGCGCTGGGGCCCGCAGCGGCCGCTCGGCACCGAGCTGGTGGTGCTGGGACTCGTGCTCGGCGCCTCGACCGGTCTCACCCACCTCGTGCCGCCCGCGTGGTTCGCCGACCGGCCGTCGCCGCAGGAGACCGTGCTCGGCTACGAGCTGCCCGACCCGCCGAGCCTCGCGGAACTGGTGCTGGGCTGGCGCCTCGACCTGGTGTTCGGCCTGGGCGCGCTGGGGCTGGCTGCGGGGTACGCGGTAGCGGTGCGGAAGCTGCGGCGCCGAGGTGACACCTGGCCCGCCGGGCGGACGGTCGCGTGGCTGCTGGGGTGCGCGGTGGTGCTGGTCGTGACGTCGTCCGGGGTCGGCCGGTACGCGGCGGGGATGTTCAGCACCCACATGGTCGCGCACATGTCGCTGAACATGCTGGCACCGGTGCTGCTCGTGCTGGGCGGACCGGTGACGCTCGCGCTGCGGGTGCTGCCGGCCGGGCCGCGGCAGTGGGTGACGGCGCTGCTGCACTGCCGGGCCACTCGGCTGGTCGCGCACCCCGCGGTGGCCGCGACGGCGTTCGTCGGGTCGTTCTACGTCCTGTACTTCTCGGACCTGTTCGGTGCCGCGATGCGCTTCCACTGGGCGCACCAGCTGATGAACCTGCACTTCCTGGTCACCGGCTGCGTGTTCTTCTGGCTCGTCATCGGCGTCGACCGCGCGCCGCGGGCGTTGCCGCACCTGGCCCGGCTCGGGCTGCTGTTCTCGGTGATGCCGTTCCACGCGTTCTTCGGCGTGGTCCTGATGAACCACCAGACCGTGATCGCCGAGCACTTCTACCGCACCCTCGGCCTGACGTGGCTGCCCGACCTGCTCACCGACCAGCGCCTCGGCGGCGGCATCGCGTGGGCCACCGGGGAGGTGCCGATGCTCGTCGTCGTGCTCGCACTGCTGCGGCAGTGGGCGGTGGCGGACCGGCGGGAGGCGGTGCGGTTCGACCGCGCCACCGACACCGGGCACGACGACCGCTTGGCCGCCTACAACGCGATGCTCGCGGAACTGTCCGGAAGGAAGAACTGACCCGCCATGACCACCACCACCGCGGACAACGCCGTCGAACTGTCGGTGTCCGGGATGACCTGCGCCGCCTGCGCCACCCGGATCGAACGCAAGCTGAACCGGGTCGACGGCGTGCGCGCCACCGTCAACTACGCCACCGAACGCGCGATCGTCCAGCTGCCGCAGGGGATGCGCACCGACGACGCCGTGCAGGTCGTGCGCGCCGCCGGGTACGACGCGGCCGTGGCCGGGCAGGAGCCCGGTGACGACGTCGTCACCGGGCTGCGGCACCGGCTGGTGGTCGCGGCGGTGCTCGCCATCCCGCTGGGCAACCTGTCGATCAGCCTCGCGCTGGCGCCCGCGCTGCGCTTCCCCGGCTGGGAGGCGGTGTGCGTGCTGCTCGCGCTGCCGGTGGTCGCGTACTCGGCCTGGCCGTTCCACCGCGCGGCGCTGCGCAACCTGCGGCACGGCGCGTCGAGCATGGACACCTTGGTGTCGCTGGGCGTGCTGGCCTCGTTCGGGTGGGCGGTGTGGTCGCTCGCGGCCGGGCCGTCCGGGCCGGGTCACTGGCTCGGCTTCGGCGTGACGGCGGAGGGCGCGGACGCCGTCTACCTCGACGTGGCCGCCGGTGTCACGACGTTCCTGCTCGCCGGCCGCTACTTCGAGCTGCGGTCGCGGCGCTCCGCAGTGGGTCTGCTGACAGCGCTCGCGGGCATCGCGGCCAAGGACGCCAGGGTGCTGCGCGACGGCGTCGAGACCACGGTCCCCGCGGCGCAGGTGCTGGTCGGCGACCTGGTGGTGGTGCGACCGGGCGAGGCACTGCCCGCAGACGGCGTCGTGACAGAAGGGTTCTCCGCGGTCGACACGGCGACCATGACCGGCGAGCCCGTCCCGGTGGAGGTGGGTCCGGGCGCACCGGTCGTCGGCGGCACGGTCAACAGCGCCGGGCGGCTGGTCGTGCGGGCGACGGCGGTCGGCGCCCACACCCAGCTCGCGCAGATGCGGGCGCTGGCCGAACGGGCGGCCGAGCGCAAGGCCGCCGTGCAACGCCTGGTCGACCGGGTGTGCGCGGTGTTCGTGCCCGTCGTGCTGGTGCTCTCCGCGCTGACGCTGGCCGGGTGGCTGCTCACCGCCCACTCCCCGCGCGAGGCGTTCACCGCTGCGGTCGCGGTGCTGATCATCGCCTGTCCCTGCGCGCTCGGCCTCGCCACGCCGACCGCGCTGATGGTCGGTGTGGCACGGGCGGCACAGCTCGGCGTCCTGGTGAAGGGGCCGGAGGCGCTGGAGGCGACCCGCGGTGTGGACACGGTCGTGCTGGACAAGACGGGGACCGTGACGACCGGCCGCATGGAGGTCGTGGAGACGTGGGCGCTCGGGGACGAACGAGTGCCGGGGCCGGAGGCCGTACACGACGACCCGCCCACCCTCACCGACCACGTGCTTCGGGCTGCGGCTGTGGAAGCCGCCTCCCAACACCCGCCCACCACCGCCGACCACGTGCTCCGCGCCGCAGCCGCCGTGGAAGCCGCCTCCGAGCACCCCATCGGCGTGGCCATCGCCGCCGCCTGCTCGGACGCACCCGCGGTGACCGCGTTCGAGGCCCTGGTCGGTGCGGGCGCACGGGGCGAGGTCGAGGGCGTCGCCGTGGTCGTCGGTTCCGCGGAGCTCATGGCACGGCTGCGGCTCCCGGTCCCGCCGGCGGCGACCGAGTGGCTGGCGGGTCTCGGCGCGGCGACCGGGGTGCTGGTCGCGCGCGGCGGTGTGGTGGTGGGCGGCATCGCCCTGCGCGACACGGTCCGGCCGTCTGCCAGGGGTGCGGTCGCCCGCCTGCACTCGCTCGGTCTGCGCACCGTGCTGCTGACCGGCGACCACGACGCCGCGGCCAGGGCCGTCGCCGCGGAGGTCGGGGTCGGCGAGGTGGTCGCGAACGTGCGGCCCGCGGACAAGGTCGCCGTCGTGGAACGGTTGCGCGCGCAGGGCCACCGGGTCGCGATGGTCGGTGACGGCGTCAACGACGGGCCCGCACTTGCCGCCGCCGACCTGGGCATGGCGGTCGCGCACGGCAGTGACATCGCCGCGCAGGCCGCCGACGTGGTGCTCGTGCGCGACGACCTCGGCGCCGTCGCGGACACGGTCGTGCTCGCCGGGCGGACGCTCGCCACCATCCGGGGCAACCTCGTCTGGGCGTTCGGCTACAACGCCGCCGCGCTCCCCCTCGCTGCCTTCGGGTTGCTCAACCCGCTCATCGCGGGCGCGGCCATGTCGTTGTCGTCGGTGCTGGTGGTCGCGAACAGCCTGAGGTTGCGCAACGCGCTCGGGAACCGGACCGACCTCACGGCCGACTCCTAGGACGACACCGGACCTGGGAGGCCACCGTGGAACGACGGACATTCCTGCGCGCATCGGCGCTGTCTCTGGGGATCACGGGCGCGGCGGGCGCCACCGCGTCGGCGGCGCAGCCGCTGCGCGTCCAGGTGCTGCTGTTCGACGGCGTGGAGGAGCAGGACTTCGTGGCACCGGTGGAGGTGCTGGGGCTGGCCGGTCGGATGTCCGGCGGTGCCGTCGTGACCACCCAGGTCACGCCCGGCCGGCCGGGCACGGTCACCTGCACGTACGGCACGAAGGTCGAGGTCGCGCGCGGCTGGTCACCCGGCGAGGCCGACGTGCTGGTGGTGCCCGGCGGCGGGTACGCCGCGCGGACCGGCCCCGGTGTGCACCGGCTCATCGGCGACCAGGGCTTCCTGCGCCGGCTGGCCGGGGCGGACGTGCTGCCGGTGGGCATCTGCACCGGGACGATGGTGCTGTCCGCGGCGGGCCTCACCCGCGGCCGCAACGCCACCACGCACAGCGGCGCGAAGGCCGACCTCGCCGCGCAGGGGGCGACCGTGGTGAACGCGCGGGTGGTCGACGACGGCGACCTGATCACCGGCGGCGGCATCACGTCCGGCCTGGACGTCGCGCTCTGGCTGGTGGAACGGTTCGTCGGCGCGCAGACCGCGCAACGCGTCGAGACCGTGCTGGAGTACGAGCGCAGGGGCACCGTCTGGCGCAAGTGACGGTGGACCGGGAACTCCTCGGCCTCCGATCCGACCACTACCTGAGCAAGGAGTCCCCGAACAACCCGAGGCGCAACAGGATGTCCCGCACGAAGAAGAATCCCGTCACGGCACGCCGCGGCGTGTCGCTCAACGTGGTGCTGACCGCCGTGGTCGTGCTGCTCGCGGCCGCCGTGTTCGGCGGTGTGCTGCTGTTCCAGCGCGATGGCGCCGAGGACAGGACCGCCGCGCTGGTGCCCGCCGGTGCGCACACGCTCTCCAAAGTGGACGGTGACGGGGTGGTGCTGGTCGAGTTCCTCGACTTCCAGTGCCCGGCCTGCTCCGCCTACTACTCCGGCGTGACCAGGAAGCTGGAGGACGACTACCGGGGGCGCGTCACCATCGTGCCCAGGAACCTGCCGCTGGAGATGCACCCGCTGGCGCTGCCCGCGGCGCAGGCGGCCGAGGCGGCGGGCCGGCAGGGCAAGTACGCCGAGATGTACCACGCGCTCTACGGCAACTACGACCGCTGGGCGGTCGACGGCCAGAACACCAGTGCGGACCGCGACCGCGCGATCGGCCTGTTCGAGCAGTTCGCCACCGCCGCCGGGCTCGACCTGGACCGGTTCCGCGCCGACATGGCGTCCGCGGACGTGCGGGCCGCGATCGACCGCGACGTGGCCGACGCGCGCAAGCTCGGGGTGCAGAGCACGCCGACGCTGTTCCTCAACGGCGAGCAGTTCCAGCCGTCGGGCAAGTCGTTCGCCGACGTCGACCGCGAGCTGCGCGCGAAGATCGACGCGGCGCTGGCCGGATGAGCCGCCCGCTGGCGTGGCTGTACGTGGCCGGCGGCGCACTCGGGTTCGCCGCGTCCGCCGTGCTCACCCTGGAGAAGCTGGCGCTGCTGCGGAACCCGGCGCACGTGCCCACGTGCTCGCTGAACCCGGTGGTGTCCTGCGGGCCGGTGATGGACAGCCCGCAGGCGGCGGCGTTCGGGTTCCCCAACCCGCTGCTCGGCATCGCCGGGTTCGCGGTCGTGGTGACCACCGGGGTCGCACTGCTGGCCGGGTTCGCGCCGCCGCGCTCCTACCGGCTCGCCCTCAACGCGGGCACCGGCCTGGCCGTGGTGTTCGTGCACTGGCTTGTCGTCGTCAGCCTCTACGACATCCACGCGCTGTGCCTGTACTGCATCGTCGTGTGGATCGTCGTGATCCCGTTGTTCTGGTACACCACCCTCGACACCTGGCCACGCCTCGCGCCGTTGCGCCGCTTGCACAGCACTGTGCTCGTGCTCTGGTACGCGGTCATCGTCGCGTTGGTGCTGCACGCGTTCTGGGACTACTGGGTGACGGCGTGACGGCCGTCCTGGCGACGGCCGCGATGGCCGTGTCGATGCTGCAGCTGTTCGTGCTGGGCGCGCTGGGGCCGGTGCTGGTCACCGACCTCGGCGTGGCGCAGTGGCAGCTCGGTGCGCTGGTCGCGGTGGGGTTCGCGGTGGCGGCGCTGCTGTCGCTGCCCGCGGGGGCGCTGGTGGACCGGGTCGGGGCGCGGCGCGGGCTGGCCGGGGTGTTCGTCGTCAGCGCGGTGGCGCTGGCGGTGCTGGCGGTCGCCGGGTCGGTGTGGTGGATCGCGGCCGGGGTGGCGCTGGGCGGGGTGCCGCAGGCGCTGGCGAACCCGGCCACCAACAAGGTGGTCGTCGCCGCCGTGGCACGGGAGCGGCTCGGGGCGGTGACCGGGTGGAAGCAGTCCGGGGTGCAGCTCGGCGCGTTCGTCGCGGGCGTGCCGCTGGCCGGTGCCGCCGCGGTGGTGGACTGGCGCTGGGGCGTCGGGGTGCTCGCGGTGCTGTGCCTGGTGGGCGCGGTGCTGACCACACGGCTCGCGGTGCCGGCGGTTCCGGCCCAGCGCGGGCGCGGGCGGGTGGGTGGCCGGGTGCGCGCGCTGGCGGTGTTCTCGCTGGCGCTCGGCTTCGGGCTGGCGTCGGTGAACACCTTCTTCCCGCTGTACGGCGTGGACCGGCTGGAGCTGCCGGCACCCGTCGCGGCGTGGTCGATCGCCGTGGTGGGGCTGGTCGGCATCGCGGGACGGGTGTGCTGGAGCGCGGCGGCGGGGCGGTCGGGTGACCCTGCCGCCGTGCTGCCGTTGCTGGCGCTCGGGGCCGTCGTCTCGGTCGCGGTGGTGGCGCTGGCCGAGCACGTGCACTGGCTGGTGTGGTTCGGTGCGGCGGGGATCGGGGTGTTCGCGGTGGCGGGCAACGCCGTGTCGATGGTCGCGGTGCTGCGGGCAGTGCCGCAGGGGCTGGCCGGGCGTGCGGCGGCGGTGGTGTCGGCCGGGTTCTTCTCCGGGTTCGCCGCCGGGCCGCCGATCACCGGGCTCGTGCTGCAGCAGGCCGGTTACCCGTGGCTGTGGGGTGTCGTCGGCGTGGCGTTCGGGCTGGCCGCCGCCGTGGGCGTGCTGGTCGTCCGGCGCACCGCGGTGGCGGTGTGAGCGGCTGGGCGCACGACCTGGTGCGCCGGCTGTGCGACCGGGTCGACGAGGCCGAAGCCGCGGCGGGAGAACGGTTTCCGCTCTACCGCCACGACGGGCGGTGGAAGACCTCGGCCCGCGGGTCGTGGACCGGCGGGTTCTGGGCGGGGCTGCTGACGCTGCGGAGTCTCGCCACCGGCGTCGGTGACGTCGCCGCGGTGCGGGACCGGCTGGACGTCTGGGCGGACGCGGACACGGTGCTGCGCGGCATGATTTTCTGGTACGGCAGCGGCGCGGAACGGCTGGGGACCATCGCCGCACGCCCCAGCACGGCCCTGGTCGCGGACCGGCTCGCGCGGTGCTACGACCGCGAGTTGGGCGCGGTTCCGTGGGGCACGGCGCTGGCCCCCGACGGACCGCCCGTGCGCGCGGACGGGGCGGCCGGGCTCGTTCCGCTGCTGAACGCCCACGGCCACCACGCCGTCGCGCGCTGCCATCAGCAAGCGCACCTGGCACTGGACCCGGACTGGCCGCGCGGCAAGGCGTGGCTGCAGCTCACCCACCCGCGTCCGGCTTGGACCGTGTCCACACAGGACAGTTCGGCGGTGGCGATCGCCGCCGTGGCGTTGCTGAAGGCCGGTCGGCGCGAGGAGGGCGAACGACTGCTGCGCACGTTGCCGGACGGTGCTGAGTACGACGGCCTGACCGGTCTTCAGGTGGTGTGGGGCGACTTCTTCACGTTCCTCGGCGCCGCGCTCCTCACCGGTCTGGTGCCGCCCGACGCCTGGTGAGCAGCCGCCGTCCGGTGGTCGCGACGTGCAGCTCGTCCGCGCCGTCGAGGATGCGGGCGGCCCGTGCCACGCGCAGCAGCCGCGGCAGACCCGTTGCGGCCATGAGCCCTTCCGCCCCGTGGACCTGGACCGCGGCGTCGGCCGCGGTGTTCAGCGCCCGTGCGGCGGCGACCTTCGCGAGGCTCACCTCGACCGGCGCGCGCTCACCGGCGGCGACCAGCGCGGCCGCCTCGCGGGCCAGCAGCCGGGCCGCGCGCACCTCCAGCTCGGACTCGAACGCCAGGCGCTGCACCAGTTGCCGGTCGGCCAGCACGCCGTCGCCGAGCGCCCGCGCCACCGCACGGTCCGCGAGCAGGTCGAGGCACCGCTGCGCCTGCCCGACCCAGCGCAGCGCGCGCAACGTCCGCCCGAGCGCGAGCCGTTCGCCGGCGAGCCGCATCCCGTTCCCCTGCTCACCGACGAGGTGCGTCGGTGGCACGCGGACCGCGTCGAACGAGATCTCGTGCTGCCCGCCCGCACCGAGGACGTCGAGCTCGCGGTCCACCCGGAACCCGCCTGCCTGCACGGCGACGACCGAGAAGCCGTCGCCGGTGCGGGCCACGACCAGCACGAGGTCCGCGCGGGCCGCACCGCTGGTGAACCACTTGCGGCCGGTGACGGTCCACCAGCCGTCCGCGCCGCGCTCGGCGGTGGTGCGCAGCCCGGACGGGTCGGAGCCCGCGACCCCCGGCTCGGTCATCGCGTAGCTGACGTGCGCGCGCCCGGCCACGAGGTCGGTCAGCACGGCGTCCCGCAGCTCCGGATGTGCGTGCGCGGCCAGCATCCGCGTGTTCAGCAGGCTCGACGAGCCCACGACGTCAGGGCCGTGGTCGCTGCGCCCCTCGTCCTCGGCCTCCGCGAGGTAGCCGGCCAGCGGCTGACCACCGCCGCCCAGCTCGACCGGCAGCGGCCGGGCCCACAACCCGGCCTGCTTGGCGAGGTCGCGCAGTGCGAGACCGCCGCCCGCGTCGAGCTCCGGTTCGGCGGGGATCACGACCTCGTCCACGAACCGCCGCAACTGCGTGTCACCTGTCACCGGCACATCACACCACCGTGGGAACCCGAATGGGCGCGCGTACGACCTCTGGGTCATGACGGAAGCCACAGCACTGCACGCCTTGGCCCTGGAAGGCGCGACCGCGTCGGTCTCGGGCACGAGCGCGGCGGCACGCGTGCTGCGCGCGCACCTCCGCGCGCTGGGAGCGGAGGTGCACACCGGCTTCGCGGAACGACCCGCCGAGGCAGTTCTGGTGCTGGACGGCGGTGATCGGCACGAGGTGGTCGTCGACTGGGCCGGTCCGGTGGACGTCCCCGGTCTGCGCGACGAGGCGACCGTCCAGGCCGCGTGCGGGGTGATGCACGTGCACGGCAGGCGGTCCGGCTCACCGCGCGGCCTCGGCGTGGACCACTGCGGCACGGCGGCCGGGGTGCTGGCGGTGACGGGGTTGCTCGCGGCGGTGCTGCGGGGCGCGCCGCGGGTGCGGACCAGCGTGGCCGAGGCGGCGTTGCTGACGGTGTCCCAGTACCTCGCCGCAGCGGGGGCGGACGAGGCGGAGGCGGTCGACCTGCGGCCCGGTGGACCGCCGTTCACCACCGCCGACGGGGTGCGGTTCGAGGTCGAGGCGCTGGTGCCCGAGGTGTGGGCGGCGTTCTGGGCGGCGCTCGGCACGGACTCCGCCGCGGTCCGCGCGGGCTGGCGGCCGTACCAGTTCCGCTATGCCACGGCGACGGCGCCGATTCCCGAGGCCCTGCACGCGGCGACCCGCGTCGTCACGTTCGCGCAGATCGCCACCGCCGCGGCGGTGAGCGGGGCCAGCGTCTGCCGGGTGCACCGTCCTGTTCAGCCGCTCGAACGGCCGTGGAGCATCCGCCCCACGGCCGGCGTCGCGACGCGCACCGGCGACGACCTGGTGGTGTACGAGGCGGGCCGGCGCATCCAGGCACCGATGGCTGCGCACCTGCTGGGTCTGCTGGGCGCCAAGGTGATCCGCGTCGAACCGCCGGGCGGTGACCCGTTGCGGGGCATGCCGCCGATGTGCCGCGACCTGTCCGCCCGCTGGCTCGCGCTCAACCGCGGCAAGGACGCCGTCGAGGTCGACCTCAAGGACCCCGCCGATCGTCAACGGCTGCGCGACCTCTTGGTGGACGCGGACGTGTTCCTGCACAACTGGGCGCCGGGCAACGCCGAGAGGTGGCGGCTCACGGCGGCCGACCTGCCGGACGGACTGGTGTACGCCCACACGTCCGGCTGGGGCGGCGGCGACCTCGTGGACCCGCCGCTGGGCACCGACTTCATGGTCCAGGCCCGCACCGGTCTGGCCGAGCTGGTGCGCCCTGCCGACGAGGAGCCCGCGCCGTCGCTGATGACGCTGGTGGACGTGCTCGGCGGCCTGATCGGCGCCGAGGCCGTGCTCGCCGGGGTGCTGACCCGGCGGCGCACCGGTCGCGGCGTCGCCGTCGAGAGCAGCCTGCTCGGCGCGGCCGGTGCGTTGCTCGCCGGCGCGAAGTCCCGGCCCTCCCCCGGTTTCCGCGTTCCCGTCGACGGCCGGGTCGGCGGCGTGGACGTGCTCACCGACCTCGCGGCGCTGCCGGGTGACCCCCACTTCGCCGCCGTACTGGGCCGCGACGACCGCGGCTGTCCCGCTCTCGGCTCCCCGTGGAGGTTCCTGTGACACTCGCCGCGACCACCGCCGTGCGGCACCTGGCGGACCTCGTGCCGTACGAGCTCCGCCGCGGCTGGGCCGCCACCGGTCTGTACCGCGACCGCGACCTGTACTCGTTGTTCCGCGAGCACGTCCTGGCCAGTCCCGGCCGCGTCGCCGTCGTCGACGCGCAGGGTGAGGTCACCTACGGCGAGCTCGACCTGATGGCCCGCTCCCTGGCGGCGGGCCTCGCGGGCATGGGCGTGGAACCGGGTGACGTCGTCGGCATCCAGCTGCCCAACGGCCGGCTGGCGTGCGCGTTCGACCTCGCGGTGGCCGCGCTGGGTGCCGTCGCGCTGCCCTACCCGGTCGGGCGCGGTGACCGGGAGGCGGCGAGCCTGCTCAGCCGGTCCGGCGCGGTCGCCGTGGTCACGACGACGCGCTACGGCGACTACCCCTGCGCCCAGCGGACCCGCGCGCTGGCCGGCGAGCTGCCCGAGCTGCGGACCGTGATCGCGGCGGGCGACGGCGTGGTGCCGGCGGGCTGCGTGCCGGTGGCGGCGCTGCTGGCCGCCCACCCGGCCCGGTTCACCCCGGCGTCCCCCGACCCGGACGGACCCGCGCGCATCCTCGTCACCTCCGGCTCGGAGGCAGCGCCGAAGATGGTGCTGTACTCGCACAACGCCCTCGTCGGCGGTCGCGGCCGGTTCATCGGCGAGCTGATGGGCGGCGACCCCGAGCTGCGGAACCTCGTGCTGGTGCCGCTGGCGTCGTCCTACGGCAGCAACGGCACGTCCGTCACGCTCGCCGTCCACGGCGGAACCCTCGTGCTGCTGCCCAAGTTCGACGTCACGGCCGCGCTGGCGATGGTCGAACGCGCCCGCCCCACGCACGTGCTCGCGGTGCCCACCATGCTGCGGATGATCGCCGACTCCCCCGACCTCGACCGGTACGACACGTCCAGCCTGCGCGTGGTCGCACTCGGCGGCGCCGCCCTGGACGCCACGACCGCCGCACGCGTCCGCGACAGGCTCGGCTGCATGGTCGTGAACGTCTACGGCTCGGCGGACGGCGTCAACTGCCACACCGCCCTGGACGACCCGCCCGGCCACGCCGACACCGCGGGCCGCCCCAACCCGTTCGTCGCACGCCTGCGCATCGTGGACGACACCCTGCACGACGTGCCGCCCGGCGCGGTCGGCGAGATCATCGCGCTCGGCCCGATGTCACCGCTGTGCTACGTCGGCGCACCCGAGCTGAACGAGCGCTACCGCACGCCGGACGGCTGGGTGCGCACCGGCGACCTCGGCCGCATCGACGACGAGGGCTACCTGCACGTGGTCGGGCGGCGCAAGGACGTGATCATCCGCGGTGGCCTGAACATCAGCCCCGCCGAGGTCGAGGCGCTGCTCGTCACGCACCCGGCGGTGCGGGACGTGGTGTGCGTGCCGGTGCCGGACGACGTGCTGGGCGAACGGTTGTGCGCCTGTGTCGTGGGCGATCCGGCGCTCGTGCTGGAGGACCTGACGGCACACCTGTCGGCGCAGGGGCTGGAGCCGCGGAAGTTCCCCGAGCGGCTGGTCGTGGTGGACGCGCTGCCGCTGGGCGCGGCCGGGAAGGTGGACCGCCGCGCCGTGCAGGACCTCGTGCGGCGGTCGTGAGGCGCGCCCGGCGGACGGGCCGTCCGCCGGGCGCATGCCCCGTCAGGCCTTGAGGGCCTTCGAGATCTCCGCGGCGTTCGCCGTGAACACGCCGAGGAGGTCGAGGTCCTCCCCCGGGTAGTTCACGATCCGCACCTGCCGCGCGGCCGAACCGGGCAGCACCGTCCCGGTCGACATGTGCGCGTTGTCGAACACCAGGTCCGGCTGCTTGCCCGCGAGCTCGGCGAGCTGCGCCGGGGTGACCGGCTGCGGGCCGAACGTGCCGACCACCTCGGCGCCGGTGACCGCGGCCATGTACGCCACGAACGCCTGGCTGACCACCTTCGGCGCCTTGCCGCCGGGGAACGAGCCGCGCACCTGCTGCTCGACCGACTTCAGCGTGGTGTCGAACTCCGCCAGCCACTTCTCGGCCGCGTCGGTGGTGCCGAGCAGGCCGGCCAGCCGCGTCACCTCGGCGCGCACCACCTCCGGTGCGTTCTCCAGCTTCACCGCCTCCACCTGCGCCGCCCCGCCCGCGGCCTCCTTCAGCCGGGGCGCGAACCCCTCGAACTCCGCGTACAGCACCAGGTCCGCGCCCGCGACGGCGGCGAGGTCGGACGGTTTGGGGTCGTAGTCCGCCGCGTGCGCCACGGTCGCCGGCACCACGACCCGCACGTCGGTCGCACCTGCGGCCTTGGCCAGCGCGGCCTCCCACGCCGTGGCGGCGACGACCTTCTTGCCCGCCGGGGCGGCCGGGGACGCGGGCTGGGCTCCGCCGCCGCAGGCGGTCAGCGCGAGCACCGCGCCGAGCACCACGAGCTTGGTCTTCACGGGTCAGGTTCTCCTCATCGGCGACAACTGGGCCAGCAGAGCGATCACGCCCGCCAGCAGGACGAGCACCGGACCGGGTGGCTGGTCCAGTGCGAGTGCGAGCAGCAGACCGCCGACGGCCACGACGAGGCCGATGCCGACCGACGCGACGACCATGCCGGTCAGGCCGCGGCCGATCCGCCGCGCCGCCAGCGCGGGCAGCAGGGTCAGCGCGTCCACGAGCAGCGCGCCGGTCAGCTTGATCGCCGCGGCGATCGACACCGCGATCACCACGAGCAGCGCCGCGGTCAGCGGTCCGGTGCGCACACCGGAGCACGCGGCGAGCTCCCTGTCGTGCAGCAGCAACGCCAGATCCCCGCGACGCCACCAGAACAGCGCCGGAATGGCCACCGCCAGCACCCCGAGCACCACCAGGTCGACCGGCCGGGTCGACAGGATCGAGCCCCACAGCAGCTCGAACGCGCCGTTGGCGTTCACGCCGGAGATCGACAGCACCAGCAGCGCCACGGCGATGGCGAGGCTCATCAGCAACCCCATCGCACCGGACAGCCCCGCCGACGTCGTCGCGAACGGCGCCAGCCCACCGCCGGCGAGCGCGCACAGCGCCAGCGCCCACAGCAGCGGGTCGGTGCCGGTGAGCAGGCCGATCGCGCTGCCGAGCAACGCCACGTGCATGATCGCGAACCGCACCGGGTAGATGTCGAGGCCGACGACCAGCACCCCGACTGGCGGCAGCGCGACGGCACCCAGCAGCAGGCCGAGACCCGCGCGCTGCACCGGGACCAGCGCGAGCAGCTCCGCGATCACGCCACGTCCCGCAGCCGCCCGGCGGCCATCTCCACGACCCGGTCGCACGCGTCGGCCACGGCCCGGTCGTGCGTCGCCACCAGCACCGTCACCGGCAACGCCGCGATGACCGCCGCCGCTTCCTCCTGGCCCGCGAAGTCGAGCGCCGCGGTGGGTTCGTCGGCCAGGAGCACGCCCGCTCCGGCGGCCACGGCCCCGACCGCCCGCGCGAGCCACGCCCGTTGCGCCTGACCACCGGACAACGTGTGCACGCCACGGGACTCCACCCCGGCGAGCCCGAGCCGTTCCGCCGCCGCACGCGCCGCCTCGCCGTGACCGCTGCTGTCGAGCAACTCACCCAGCAGCAACGGGAATCGCCCCGCCGACCGCAGCTGCGGGATCCACGCGACCTCGGCCCGCCTCCGGCGCCACTGCGCGGCGTTGCCGGCCCGCACCCCGCCGACCTCCACCACGCCGTCCGCGATCGGCTGGAACCCCAGCACCGCGCGCAGCAACGTCGACTTGCCGGAGCCGTTGGTGCCGATCAACGCCACCCGCAGCCCCGCGGGCACGTCGAGGTCGACGGCATGAACGGCGGTGTGCCTGCCATAGCGGCAATGCACACCTCGGAACAGCAGGGACGACGCGGTCACGTGCCACAGGTCGTTCACCCGGCCGGGTCAGTTCCCGGCAGTTGTCAGCCGACTTCGGTGGCGTCCTGCCCGGCGGCCCTGACCAGGTCCTCCCGCGCCCGCGCCACCCGCGACCGGATCGTGCCGATCGGGCAGCCGACGACCTCCGCGGCCTCGGCGTACCCCAGCCCGAGCACCTGCGTGAGCACCAGCGCCTCCCGCCGGTCCTCCGCGAGCCCGTCGAGCAGCACGTTGAGCTCGACGATCGCCGTGAACCCCGACGACGTGCCCTGCCCCCGGTCCGCGGCCTGAACCCAGTCGACGTCCGCGGACACCCGCGGCCGCGACTGCGCCATCCGCACCTGGTCCACCACGACCCGCCGCGCGATCGACAACAGCCAGGTCATCGCCGACGACCGCGCCTCGAAGTTGCGCAGGCTCGGCAACGCCCGCAGGTACGTCTCCTGCGCCAGGTCGTCCGCGACGCCGACGTCCGCGAGGTGCGCGACGAACCGCCACACGTCCCGCTGCGTCGCCCGCACGAACCGCTCGAGGGCAACCCGGTCACCCCCGCGTGCCTGCAACGCCCAGCGGGTCACCTCGTCATCGGGGGAGTTCACGAGGCCGCATCGTAACGGCCACCGTCCGGTGACCTCACCGGCCATTCGGACCCGCTGGGCCACGTGCCGGACCCGCGTCCGCCGAACCGTTCACAGATCACCGGGAACCAACTGGGCCGGATGACCGACAATGTGCATGTGGACTGCAGCACCTGCCGCGAAGCCCTGTCCGCCCGCCTCGACGGGGAAGACGAGGGCGTGCCCGCCGAGGAGGTGGACGCGCACCTCGGCTCCTGCGCACCCTGCCGCCAGTGGCAGGAGACCGCCACCGCCCTGACCCGCACGCTGCGCGTCCGCCCAGCCGCACCGGCGCCGGACCTCGCCGCGGCCGTCCTCGACGCCACCCCCGCACTCACCCCACCCGCACCGCGGGCGTGGCTGTCGCGGGCCCTGCTCGGCGGGGTCGCTGTCGCACAGCTCACCCTCGGGCTCGCCCAGGTGCTGGGCACGGGCTCCGCGGCGCACGGCGGGCACACGACCGGTGTGGACAGCAGCCACCTGTTCAACGAGAGCACGGCCTGGAACCTGGCCCTGGGCCTCGGTCTCCTGTGGACCGCGCTGCGGCCGGCGGCAACGGCGGGCGTGCTCCCGGTGACGGCGGCTTTCGTGGCCGTGCTGGTGCCGTACTCGGCGAGCGACCTGGTCAACGGAACGGCGACCGCCGGCCGGGTGCTGTCGCACTCGTTGCTGGTCATCGGGCTGGCCTTGCTCGCGGTGGCGCACTTCCGCGATCGGGGGCCGGGTGGGCGGGTCTCCTCCGGTGGCGAGTCCGGCGGAGGCTTTGCTGACGAGGCGTCGCGGGCTGAGCAGCCTGCGGCTGGGCGGGCCGCGGCTGGGCGGCGGGTCCGGTTGCGGCCGGTGAACCGGCGCCGGGCGGCGTGACCGGGCGCCGGTCGGCGTGAACCGGTGCCGGTCGGCGTGAACCGGTGCCGGTCGGCGTGAAGCGGTGCCGGTCGGCGTGACCAGGCGCCGGTCCCGTGAGGAGCCGCTGCCGCGTCAGCCCTCCAGCGCGTCAACCCACCCGCGCGTCGCCCGCCTCGGTGTTGGCGAGCCAGCCGGCCATGCCCTGCGGGTTCCAGTCGTACGCCTCGTACCTCTCCACCACCGTGCGCACGTGGTCCGCCGGGGTTCCCGGCCACGCCTCGAAACCGGTCCCGCCGAGGTCGCCCGCGACCATCAGTCCACCCAGAACCACGTACTCGACCACGGCGACGGCGATCGGTTTGAAGTCCTCGCCCACGGTCTCGCGCGCCCAGCCGATCGGCAGGTCGGCGTGCACCCAGTCGGTGAGGCCGTCGATCAGCATCTCGGTCGCGATGGACTCGACGACGTTCTCCATGTGATGGCACTTCCTGGCTGTGCGGGACCGTCGCACCGTTGTAGCACGACGGCCCGCAGCGCGCTGCACATCAGCCGGTCGTGCAGGTGCTCCCGTTCAACGAGAACGCCCCCGGCGCCGAGTTCACCCCGCTGTACGTCCCGTTGAACCCGATGCTCACCGACCCGTTGGGCGCCAACGTCCGGTTCCAGGCGAGGTTCACCGCCGTGACCGCCGCACCGGACTGCGCGAACGTGGCGCCCCACCCCGGCAGCGTCAGCCGCTGCCCGTCCGCGTAGCTGAACGCCAGCGTCCAGCCGTCGACCGGGGCGGCACCGGTGTTGGTGATGGTCACACCCGCCGTGAACCCGTTGCCACCGCCCCAGTTGTAACCCGAGTACGCGACCTTGCAGCTCGCCGAACCCGCGCCCGTCGTCACCGACACGACCGGGGAGTCGGCGGAGACGTTGCCGGTCGTGTCCTTGGCGCGCACGCGGTACCGGTACGTGGTCGAGGCGGTCAGACCGGTGTCGGTGTAGGTGGCCGACGGGACCGAACCGACCAGGGCGAACGCAGCCGGGCCCAGGGCGCGGTAGACGTCGTAGCCGGTGACGCCGACGTTGTCGGTCGAGGCGGGCCAGGTCAGCGTCAGGCCGGTGGAGGTCACGTTCGACGCGACCGGGGCACCCGGAGCGGACGGCGGGACGGGGTCCACCGCGCCGCCGAAGATCGTGGCCTCCTTCGCGGTCTGGCGGATTCCGTTGGCGCCGTTGAGGAAGCGCTCGCCCCACGGGGTCAGTGCGGCCGGGTCGAAGGAGGTGGTCATGTCCAGGTAGGCGACGTCGCTGCCGTTGCCGCTCCACGACCAGCCGAGGTAACCGAGACCGCGGGCCTGCGCCTGGGCCATGATGGTGTCCTCGTCGGGGTCGCCGTCGCTGTGGTCGAAGCCGAACTCGCCCACCACGAGCGGCAGGCCCGCGGTCTGGAACGCGTCGAAGTAGGCGTTGATCTCGACCGCGGTGTCGTAGACGCCGTACATGTGGATGGAGAACACGGTGTTGCGCAACGGGTCGGCGGCGAACACCGCTGCCGCGCCGTCCCGCATGACGTTCTGCCAGTCCTGGCCCCACATCGGGGCGTCCGCCATGATCAGGTGGTGCAGGCCGGCGCCGCGCAGGCGGGTGATCGCGCTGCTCGTCGCCGTGGCCCACGTGGCGCTGACCTGGGCGTTGTTGCCGAACGGCTCGTTGCCGAGGTTGATGACGACGTAGTTCTCCTGGCCCTTCAGGGCGTCCGCGACGCCGAGCCAGTAGGTGGCGGCCTGGTCGAGGCTCGCGGCACCGCTCTGCTCGCCGTAGCCGGTGGTGTCGTGGACCTCCAGGACGCAGATCATCCTGTTCTGCTTGCACAGCGCGATGACGGACGACACCTCGGCGGCCGGGGTCGGGCCCCACCGCTGGCCGCTGCCGAGCACGACGCGGACGGTGTTGGTGCCGAAGGACTTCATGTCCGCGAACGCCCTGGTCCGGTTCGGGTACCAGACGTGGGCGTGGTTGACGCCGCGCATCACGAACGGGGTGCCGTTCGCCTCGACGACGCGGGTGCCCTCGACGTGCAGGCCGGGCGCGGCCGGGGGTTGCGTCCCGAGAGCGGCCACCACGGCCGGGTACCAGCGGCTCTCGATCTTCTGGATGCCGGTGGTGGTGTTGGGGTGGACGCCGTCGGTGGTGTCGGTGGCGGTGCTGAAACCGGTCCACTGGTCGACGACCGTGATCGGTGAGGCCGTCGTGCTGTTCGCCCTCGCCCAGGCCGGGATGGCGGCGTTGAGGTCGGCCACGCGCTGGCCGCAGGCCGGGCAGCCGGAGGGGTTCATCGGGATGAGCTGGGCCACGACCAGCTTCACCGCCGGGTTGGCGGCGCGCATCTGGCCGAGCATGGTGGTGTAGGCGTTGAGGATGGTCTGCGCCGGGATGTTGTTCCACACGTCGTTCGTGCCGAGGTGCATCAGCACGACGTCCGGCCGTGCGGTGGCCAGCCAGCCGGGGAGCTGGTTGTCCCGCACGATGTTCGTGGCGAGGATGCCGCCGTGGCCCTCGTTCTCGCCGTCATAGGGGAAACCGCAGCCCGGCGCCGGGAGCGAGCCGACGAAGTCGACGCCGGTGTGACCGGTGTCCTGCAGGTGCTTCCACAGCAGCGCACGCCAGCAGCCGGGTGAGCCGGTGATCGAGTCGCCGAGGGCCATGATCCGAACGGGTGCGGCGGCGCCGACGGGCGTGGGAGCGACGACCGCGCAGGCCGCCAGCACCAGGACGGCCACCACCGCTCGGAGGAGTCTGCGGGCCACCACGACCTCCTGAGGTGTTCGACAGGGGAGGACATCTTCTGGGAGCGCTCCCGGAGTGGGACTGTAACCACGGCGGATCAAGCGACCACACCGCCGACTGGCCCCACCGGGACGCGCAACACCGGTCGATGGCCGTTCGACCCGTTCGACACCTGCTCCGTCGAACGGCGCACCCGAATCGACGATCAAGTCTGGAAAACGCTTTCCACATTGCTGCACAACACTTCTCACCCTTGCGCGCGCCAGTACGCCGGGCCATCCTGACCGCTGTGGACCCGCGACGAAGCGTGCTGCTCCCAGTGGTGGTCACCGCCGTCCTGGCCGGACGGGAGCCGCGGCAGGAGGTCGTCCACGGCGGTGCGACGCTCGACGACGACGGGTCGCTCGCGTACAGCTCGACCGGCGTGCTGCCACCGGGCAGCGCCGTCACCGGAGCAGCGGTCCGGGTCGGGCACGGTGACGCCCTGCACGTCACCGACATCGACCCGAACCGCCCCGGTCTCGAAATCTTCATGGTCCACGAGGGCGCGCGTCCCCTGCCCTCGCGCGGAAAGGTCGCACCATGATCAGGACCCTGCTCGTCGCGGTGGCGGTGCTCGCGGGCACCGCCGTCGCGGCACCGGCGGCCACGGCGGCCGTCACGAGCCCGCCCACCGATCCGAACGCCCGCTACACCGGCCGCTGGAACACGAGCTCGGCCGGCGCCTACGTGTCCGAGTGGGCGGGTGCGCACGTCGTCATCGGGTTCACCGGACGGACGGTGAAGCTCCGGCAGCGCGGCACGATCGACTTCTTCGCCAGCATCGACGGCGGCCCCGACGTGTCGTACGTGAACCGAAGCGGGACGGTCGACCTCACGCCTGCCCCACTGGCCACCGGCAACCACACCCTGCGCGTGTCCTACCGCCCGATCGCAGGCTCCTACAAGGGCGACGCGGTGTACCAGGGCATCGAGATCGACACCGGCGCGCGGACGTTCGCGCCCGCCGTGCCCGCGAAGACCATCGAGTTCGTCGGCGACTCGATCACCGTCGGCCAGCAGTCGTCCAAGCAGGCGCTGACCGCGTACGGCTGGCTGACCGGCGAGCGGCTGAAGGCCGGCCACACCCAGATCGCTGTGGGCGGCGCGTGCCTGCACCCGGCGGCGGACGGGTGCCTGAGCATGCGCGAGGGTTTCCTGCGCACCGGTCTCGCCCTGAACGCCCCGGCGTGGAACTTCGGCCGTTACCGGGCGGACGCGGTCGTGATCAACCTCGGTACCAACGACGTCGGTCACAGCGTCACCAAGGAGCAGTTCCGCGCCTCCTACGTGACGCTGCTGCGGCGGGTGCGGGAGAAGTACCCGACCGCGGCGGTCTTCGCGCTGGGCACGTTCCGCAAGCGGTACCTGCCGGAGACGCAGGCGGCCGTGCAGGAGGTCATCAACGGCGGTGACGGCCGCGTCTGGTTCGTCGACACGACCGGCTGGATCGTCGAGGCCACCGACACGACCGACAACGTGCACCCCAACGACCAGGGGCACCGCAAGATCGCCGACCGCCTGGCGCCGATCGTCGCCGCGAAGTTCTGAGGGAGCCGGTCCATGCCGCGCACAGCACTCCGGCTCGTCCTGCTCGTGTCCGCGCTCGTCGCGGCGGCCGTCGTCGTCCCCGCCGCCTCGGCGGCAGGTCCGGTGCCGCATTACCTGATGACGGCGTTCACCAACAGCAGCGAGTCGAACATGTACGTCTACGACTCGGCCAACGCCACCGGTTTCACGCAGGTCAGGGCGAACGCCTACACACCGCCGTCGGGCCTGATCCGCGATCCCAGCGTCATCCGGCACACCGACGGCTACTACTACCTGGTCTACACGACGAACTGGACCGGTGACACGATCGGTTTCGCCCGCAGCGCGGACTACGTGACGTGGACCTTCCTGCGCAACGTCCGGGTAGGCCTCAACGGCGTCACCGGCAGCACGTGGGCGCCGGAGTGGTTCAAGGACTCCGACGGCAGCGTCCACGTCGTCTTCTCCGCGTCCACGACGGGAACGGCCGGGCAGTTCCGCCCGTACCGGATCACCGCGGCGAACGCGGACCTGTCGGCGTGGACGAGCCCGGTCGCGCTGGGCATCCCGGCCAACTACATCGACAGCTTCCTGGTCAAGGTCGGCGGCACCTACCACAACTTCCTCAAGAACGAGACGACCAAGTACGTCGAGCACGCCACGGCCACGTCGCTGACCGGGCCGTGGACGTTCGTCGGCACCGGGAACTGGGCGGGCTGGGGTTCCGGGCTGGAGGGACCCGCTCTGGTGCGGCTGCCCGACGGCCGCTGGCGGATCTACTTCGACCAGTACGGCCAGCGGCGCTACTTCTACGCCGACAGCGGCAACCTCACGACGTTCGGCGCCAAGACCGAGCTGGCGGGGCTGTCCGGTACCGCACGGCACTTCACGGTCCTGCGTGAGGACTCCGGCGACGGCACGGCCATCGCCACAGGCGCCCGCTCGTTCCGCTCGGTGAACTTCCCCGACCGGTACGTCCGCCACCGCGACAACCTCGCGTACGTGGACCCGGTGAGCTCGTCCAGCCCGCTCTCCACGCGTCAGGACGCGACGTTCACGGTCGTGGCGGGCCTGGCCAACGCGAACTGCCACTCGCTGCGCTCGGTGAACTTCCCCGACCGCTACCTGCGGCACTACGACTTCACAGCACGGCTGGACGCCAACACCGGTGACGCCACGTTCGCCCGCGACGCCACGTTCTGCGCCCGCACCGGACTCGCCGGCACCGGCACGTCACTGGAGTCCTACTCCCACCCCGGCCGCTACCTGCGCCACCACAACTACGAACTGCGCGTGGACTGGCGCACCTCCGACTCGGCGTTCGCCGGTGACGCGTCGTTCACCGCCGCCGCCCCACTGGCCTGAAAGGACAGTCGATGAGGACGGTCTTCCTCCGCCTGGCGGTGCTGGTGCTCGCGGTCGTCACCTGCGTGGCCGGGATGCCGGTACCGCAGGCCGGTGCGGCGTCCGCGGTGCGCTACACCAACCCGATCGCCGAGAAGCGGGCCGACCCGCACGTCTTCAAGCACACCGACGGCTTCTACTACTTCACCGCGACCGTCCCGGAGTACGACCGGATCGTCCTGCGCCGCGCGACGACGATCCAGGGCCTGGCCACGGCGGCGGAGACGGTGATCTGGCGCAAGCACTCCAGCGGTGAGATGGGCGCCCACATCTGGGCACCGGAGATCCACTTCATCAACGGCAGGTGGTACGTCTACTTCGCCGCCGGGCGCACCGACGACGTCTGGCGCATCCGCATGTACGTGCTGGAGAGCTCGGCTGCCAACCCGCTGACCGGGCCGTGGACCGAACGCGGCCGGATCACGACGCCGTGGGACACCTTCTCGCTGGACGCCTCGACGTTCGTGCACAACGGCGTGCGGTACCTGACCTGGGCGCAGCAGGAACCGGGCATCGCCACCAACTCGAACCTCTACCTGGCCCGCATGGGCGCGAACCCGTGGACCATCACCGGGACGGTGACGCGGCTGACCGTGCCGGCGCTGGCGTGGGAGACCCGCGGGTACAAGGTCGCAGAGGGGCCGTCGGTCCTGCAGCGCAACGGGCGGCTCTTCCTGACCTACTCGGCCAGCGCCACCGACGCGAACTACTGCCTCGGGCTGCTGACCGCCTCCGCGTCGGCCGACCCGCTCAACGCGGCGTCGTGGACGAAGAGCGCCGACCCGGTGTTCACCAGCAACGCGGCGACCGGCCAGTACGGTCCCGGCCACAACTCGTTCACCGTCTCCGAGGACGGTGCCAGCGACGTCCTCGTCTACCACGACCGCAACTACCGCGACATCAGCGGCGACCCGCTCAACGACCCGAACCGCCGCACCCGCGTGCAGAAGGTCCACTACCGCTCCGACGGCACCCCGGACTTCGGCATTCCGGTGCCCGACGGCCCGACGCCGGTGCGGCTGCGGTCCTACGCCGCCGCCGACCGCTTCGTGCGGCACTGGGAGTACCGCGCCCGGCTGGAGGCGAACGTGTCGCCGCTGGCCGACTCGCAGTTCCGGGTCGTCACCGGGCTGACCGGGTCCGGCACCGTGTCGCTCGAGTCGACCAACTTCCCCGGCTACTACCTGCGCCACCGCAACAACGAGCTGTGGGTGGACCGCAGCGACGGCAGCACCCTGTTCCGCAACGACGCGAGCTTCACCCAGCGCGCGGGACTCGCCGCGAGCTCGGCGGTGTCGTTCGAGTCGGTCAACTTCCCCGGCCTCTACGTGCGCGTCAACGGCGGTCTGCTCTTCCTGCAGGCGGTCACCGACGCGCAGGGCCGTTCCGATGCGACGTTCGTGCTGGAGTGATCCGCGATGACGAGGAAGATCGCACTGGTCGCGGCGGTGGTGCTGGCCACCGCCGTCGGGACGGCACCACCCGCCTCTGCCTATCCCCTGCCGGGCCGCGTCACGGGTGACACCGGCGTGCACGACCCGAGCGCGGTCCGGCGCGCCGACGGCAGCTACCTGGTGGCGCACACCGGGAGGGACATCGCGCTCAGGACCTCCACCGACCGGGTCGCGTTCCGCTCCGCCGGGTCGGCGTTCCCGAACGGGGCGTCCTGGACCACTCCGTACACGAACGGCGACCGCAACCTCTGGGCACCGGACCTGTCGTTCCGCAACGGCCAGTACTGGCTGTACTACTCCGCTTCGACGTTCGGCTCGAACCGGTCGGCGATCTTCCTCGCCACCAGCCCCAGCGGGAACGCCGGCACCTGGACCCACCGCGGTCTCGTCGTCGAGTCGCGGACCTCCGACGACTTCAACGCCATCGACCCCGACCTCGTCGTGGACGACCAGGGCCGCTGGTGGCTGAGCTTCGGCTCGTTCTGGTCCGGGATCAAGATGGTCGCGCTGAACCCGTCCACGGGTCTGCGGGCCGACTCCACGATCCGGTCCCTCGCCGGGCGCAACGGCGGCCCGATCGAGGCGCCGAACATCGTCAAACGGGGCTCCTACTACTACCTGTTCGTCTCGTTCGACTACTGCTGCCGGGGCGCGTCAAGCACCTACCGCGTCATGGTCGGCCGATCGACGAGCGTCACCGGTCCCTACGTCGACCGCAACGGCACCGCCCTGACCTCGGGCGGCGGCACGGAGGTCCTGGCGGGGCAGGGCAGCGTGCACGGGCCCGGCCACCAGGACGTCCTCAGCGACGTCGACGGCGACCTGCTCGTCTACCACTACTACACCGACTCCGGCGCGTCCCGGCTCGGCGTCAACCTGCTGGCCCTCGACTCCGCGGGCTGGCCGTACCTGCGGTGAGGGGTGCCCGCGCAGCGCGGGTCACCGGTACGGCGACCGGCCCGCTGCCGGGTCGTGGACGTCGAGGCGGCCGCACATGCCGAACCGCTGCGGTTCCTCCCCCCGCACCACGTGGACGTCCGCGCCGGCGAGGTGCCCGATGTCCCCGGCGCGCAGGCGCTCCAGGTGCTCGCCGGTCAGCTGAGTGGCCGCGAGCGCCCCGGCCCGCCACCGCTGTTCCCAGTCGTCCAGCGACTCCCGCTTCAACGCGAGCGCGGCCGCGTAGAACGCCTCGATCGCCGCGGTGTCGCCCGCCTCCAGGCGTTCCCGCAGCTCCAGGAACCCCTCGACGGCCAGGTCGCGGCGCCGGCGGGCGGCGGGCTCGGAGGCGGCGTAGGCGTGCCCGGGTTGCGCGAGGGACGCGGCGGTCGCGTAGCGCTCGGGGTCCGCCAGCACCTCGGGCGGGAACGTGAACACCGCGTCACCGGCCTCGGGCAGGCCGCTGTTCTGCATCACGACGACGATGTGCAGGTCGTCGTCGTTGACCAGCCGGTGGACCGTGCCGGGCGTGAACCACGCGACCGTGCCGGTGCGCAGCGGGGTCTCGGCGAACCCGCGCCGGGTGAGGGTCTGCACCCGGCCCTGCCCGCCGACCACGTAGTAGCACTCCGCGCAGGTGAGGTGCACGTGCGGCGACCCGCCGCACACCCCGTCCGCGGTCGGCCAGTCGTACACCCGCAGACCGGACAGGCCGATCCCGCCGGGGAACGGGGTCACCACGCGTGCTCCTCCACATAGGACTCCAGGCGCCCGCGGTCCCAGCCGCCGGTCGCGACGACCAGCCGGTGGCGCAGGTGCAGCGACTCACCGGGTGGCACCTCGACGGTGTCGAAGAAGGCGAACGACGGGTTGACCGCCGCGAACGGTGTGCTGCGCACGAACCAGTGGGTGTTCTTGTTGTCCGGGTGGTCGATGAACAGCAGTGTCGAGGACCGGTCCACCTCGTCGTGCTGTCCGACGAACGCCAGCCACGCGGCCTTCTCGCCCATCAGCTCCTGCCCGCTCCCGCCGCCGGCCGCGAGGACCTCGCCGCCGGTGAACGAACGCGGACCGCGCCAGAAGAACCCGGTGTAGCCCGCGAGCTCGCGGCCGTTGGTGGTCGGGCTGCCGAACGACAACGACTCCGAGCGCGCGTTCGTCAGCGTGGTGGCGAACTCCAACGTCCACGCCTCGTCCTCGACGTCGCGCACGGTGAGCCGACGTTCCTCGTCGACCCAGTGCTGCCCGGCCTCGGTGACCCAGGAGAGCCGTTCGCCGATGGTCAGCTCGCCCTCGGCCTCGGCGGTGCTGAACTCCTCGTGCCGCATGCTGCCCACGTTCGGCAGCACCACGTACCCCTCGTCGCGCACGTAGGTGACGCCGCCCCAGAAGTTCTGCCCGGACACGTCGGTCGCGGTCATCTGCACGCCTTTGTGCCAGCGGTGGTCGTGCGGCCGGAACGCCGTCACGACGTCACCGGCCAGCGTGCGCACGGGGTGCAGGTAGGGCTTGGGCCCCTCGAACGCCGGGGTCGTCGGCCGGTGCACGTACCGGAACAGCTCGGCCGGGCCTGCCGACACGACGAGCACCTCGTCGTCCTGGCGCGTGATCACCGGTTGGTCGCCCACGGGGCACCGCTTCCTTCCATGCTGGTGTAGAACGGGTCGCCCGGCCCGATCCGGCCGGCCTGCACGACGGCGCCGGTGAACGCCGAGGCGTACAGCGCCGCGATGAACTCCATGGTGTCCCTGGTGTCGGCGAGGGTGACCGGGGGCGGTTCGCCGCCGTCCAGGGCGTCGAGGACCGCCGCCAGCTGGCCCCGGTGACCGCTGACCTCGTCCGACCGCTGCTCCTGCTGCCAGCGGGTGAGGACGTCGTC
Organism: Lentzea sp. NPDC037011; assembly: GCF_055607425.1. Lineage (NCBI taxonomy): Bacteria > Bacillati > Actinomycetota > Actinomycetes > Pseudonocardiales > Pseudonocardiaceae > Lentzea > Lentzea sp. NPDC037011. Next base: position 559,112 of record NZ_JBVJRT010000004.1, read on the forward strand.
GTGGCCGGGCGCCGGGGTGACCGTCCAGTGCGCGTCGCTGTAGCCGTAGAGGTGCTCGACCTCGACCGTGGCGCGTTCGAAGTCGAACCGCAGCTGCGAGGTCTCCCTGGGTGAGAGCAGCGAGTTCACCACTGAGGCGACCGTCCCGTCGGCGAAGGTCACCAGCGCCATCGAGACGTCCTCGGTCTGCACGTCCCTGGCCTGCCTGGCAGCGACGGCCCGCACCTCCCGCCACGGTCCCAGCACCGACAGCAGCAGGTCGAACTGGTGGATGCCGTGCCCCATCGTCGGACCGCCGCCCTCGCTGTCCCACGAACCGCGCCACGGCACGGCGAAGTAGGCGTCGTCGCGGTACCAGAGGGTGTCGCACTTCGCGACCAGCGACCGGCCCAGCACCCCCTCGGCGGCCAGGCGCCGCAGCCGCACCGCCGCCGGGCCGAACCGGTGCTGGAAGACCGTCGCGACCCGGCCGGTCGAGCTCCGCTCGGCGACGACGAGCGCGTCGACCTCGGCCAGCGACAACGCCGGTGGCTTCTCGACGAGCACCGTCGCGTTCGCGGCCAGGCACTCCAGCGCCAGCGGCACGTGGTGGCGGGGCGGGGTGCAGATGTGCACCACGTCCGGCTCCTCCTCCGCCAGCAGCGCGGTGAGCCCGGGGTGCACCCGCGGCACACCCCACCGCTCGGCGAACGCGGCGGCGCGGCCGGCGTCCACGTCGGCGACCGAGACGAGCTCGACCCGGTCACCGCAGGCCCGCACCGCCTCCGCGTGGGCGGCCGCAATTGCACCCGTTCCGACGATGGCGGCGCGCCTCACCGGGCCGCGTCCACTTCCGCCTGGACCTCCCTGATGAACGACGTGGCCGCCGCATCGGGGGTGGTCCGGCCGAACAGCACGTCCTCGGTGTGCCGCTTGAGGATCGCGTCGACCGTGCTGGCGCCGTTCGGCGTGATCCTGGGCGGGTCGCTGACCGGCACGGTGTCCAGGTACTCCTTGGCCGCCTTGTCGGTCTCCTTCAGCTGGCCGGCGATCGCGTCGCGGATCTTCTGGTTGGCGGGCACACCGCGTTCGGTCAGCATGATCTTCGCCGCCTCCTCGTCGTTGGCGAGGAAGCTCACGAACGCCGCCGCCTCCGCGGGGTGCTTCGACCGCGACGACACCGACCAGAACATCGACGGCTTGTAGTACGCGCCGGGTGCCTTGCCCTGCGTCTCCCCCGGCAGCCGCAGCAACTTCAGCCTGGCGCCGCTGGCAGCGGTCAGCGCGGTCAGCTGGGTGTTCCACCACAGGCCGAACGCGGCGGTGCGGGTCGCGGTGGCGGACTGGTTGAGTCCCGCGGAGGCCTTCTCGATCGTCACCGACGGCGGTGCCGCGACGCCGGACTTCGCGAGGTCGGCGATGTACTGCCAGTACTCGCGGGCGATCTCCTGCGGCAGCACGACCTTGCCCTCGGCGTCGAACATGGCCTTGCCCTGCTGGCGCGCCCGGATGCTCAGCCCGGCGGTGTCGTTGATGCCCGGCGACTGCACGCCGAACACCTGCCCGCCACCGGCCTCGGACACCTGCTCGCCGATCCGCTTCAGGTCGTCCCACGACCACTTCGTGTCGTCGGGCACCGGGATGCCGTACTGCGCGAGCAGGTCGAGGTTCACCATGACCGAGTACATGCCGAGGCCGACGGGCAGCCCGTACTGCTTGCCGCCGATCGCGCCGGTGGCGAGCGCCTTCTGGTCGAAGTCCGCGGTGTCGAGGTGCTTCTTCGCCTCGGTGAGGTCGAGCAACGCGCCGCGCTCGGCGTAGGACGCGATGTACAGCTCGTCCATCTGCATGACGTCGGGCGCGTCGTTGGCCGCCATCGTGGTGGCGAGGCTGTCCCAGTAGCCGTTCCACTCCTTGAACTCGCCCTTGATGGTGATGTTCCGGTGCTGCTCCTGGAACAGCTCGATGATCCGCTGGGTCCTCTTGTGCCGGTCGTCGCCGCCCCACCAGGTGAAGCGCAGCGTCACCGGCTCCGCGGTCAGGTCGCCACCGGCGTCGGAACCGGCCCCGCACGCGACGAGCAGCGACGCGGTCAGGGACAGCAGGGTGGCCCACGCGACCCTGCGGCGAGCACCTCTTGGCATGAGCTGTCCTTTCGGCTACTTGCCCCCGGTCGTGGCGATCCCCTTGACGAGGTACCGCTGGCCGACGAGGAAGGCGAGGAAGATCGGGACGAGCGACACGACGCTCATGGCGAACTGCGCGCCCCACGACGTCGCGACCGTGGAGTCCACGAACGACCGCAGGGCGACCGGGACCGTGTACATGTCCGGGTCGGTGAGGTAGATCAGCTGGCCGAAGAAGTCGTTCCAGGTCCAGATGAACGTGAAGATCGCGGTGGTCGCGAGCGCGGGCGTCATGAGCGGCAGGATGATCCGCAGGAAGATTCGCGGGTGGCCGCAGCCGTCGATGCGCGCGGCCTCGTCCAGCTCGCGCGGCAGGCCGCGGATGAACTGCACCATGAGGAACACGAAGAACGCGTCGGTGGCGAGGACCTTCGGCACGATCAGGGGCAGGAACGTGTTGACCCAGCCGATGTTCGAGAACAGCACGTACTGCGGCACGATGATGACGTGGATCGGCAGCATGATCGTGCCGAGCATGATGCCGAACCACCAGCGCTTCCCGCTGAAGTGCAGCCGGGCGAACGCGTAGGCCGCCATCGAGCACGACACCAGGTTGCCGAGGATGCAGCCCAGCACCAGGACCGACGAGTTGACCAGGTAGGTCCCGAACGACGGTGTGAGGGCGGTCCACCCCTCGGTGTAGTTCTCCGTCCGCAGGCCGTCGAGGACCAGCCCGGGGCTGCGGAAGATCTCGTCGTCGGGCCGCAGCGAGCTCACGACCATCCACAGCACCGGGTACAGCATCACGAAGCCGGCCAGTACCAGGCCGGTGTGCTTGGCGAGGGAGGACAACCGGCTAGTCGTCATAGAAGACCCAGTACCTCGCCGCCCAGAAGTTGATCGCGGTGAACGCCGCGATGATCAGCAGCAGGAACCACGCCAGCGCCGACGCGTAGCCCATGTCGAACCGGCTGAAACCCTGCTGGTACAGGTAGAGCGTGTAGAACATCGTCGAGTCCGACGGGCCGCCGGTGCCGCCGGAGACGACGAACGCCTGCGTGAACGACTGGAACGCGTGGATGATCTGCAGCACCAGGTTGAAGAACAGGATCGGCGACAGCAGCGGCAGCGTGATGTGCCAGAACCGCGACCAGCGGCCGGCACCGTCGATCGCGGCCGCCTCGTGGTAGACGGCCGGGATCTGCCGCAGCCCGGCGAGGAAGATGACCATCGGTGACCCGAACGTCCACACGTTCAGCACGATGAGCGTCGACAGGGCGGTGTCGGGGTCGGAGATCCAGCCCCCGCCCTCGACGCCGAAGAGGCCGAGCACGCGGTTCACCAGGCCGTCGGTGCCGAACACCTGCGTCCACAGCACGGCGATCGCCACGCTGGAGCCCAGCAGCGAGGGCAGGTAGAACGCCGAGCGGTACAGGGCGAGCCCGCGCAGCCCGCGGTCCAGCAGCAGTGCGACGGCGAGCGCGCAGGCCAGCTGGAGCGGCACGGACACGAGCACGTAGGTGAACGTCACCCGCAGGGCGTTGTGCAGCCGTTCGTCGGTGAGGATCCGCGCGAAGTTGTCCAGCCCGGTGAACCTGGGCGGCTGGATCAGGTTGTACTTCGTGAAGCCGAGCCCGAACGACGCGAGGACCGGGCCGAGGGTGATGAACAGCAGTCCGGCGAACCAGGGTGCCAGGAACCAGAAGGCCGCCCTGTTGTCGCGCTTGCGCACCTGCGTGCCGTCGCGGCGCAGCCGGCGCAACTCGTCGAGAGCACTCATGGAGCCCCTGATCCGTTTGGAAAACGCTTTCCGGAGTTTGCATCGACGTCACCCGACCGTCAAGCAGCGGCGTCGAACGCCGTCGAAAGCTTCGTTGAACACCGATTCGACCTGCGTTCGACCCGGTGTTCGACGGCGCGGTGCACAGTGGACCGACTGCGGCGCACCACCACCGGACGTCGAATCGACGATTCGCGGAAAGCGCTTTCCGCGCACCGTGACCACGGGCTACGCTCGGTTCACCCGCCGTTCCCGCCCGCCGTCTCAGGCAGCCCCTGCCCGTCTGGAGACCACTGTGAGGACTCGTTTCCTGGCCCTGGCAGCACTCGTCGTGCTGCCGTTGTGCGCGGCGGCCACGCCGGCCGTCGCGGAGGAACCCGGCTGCTCCCCGGCGAGCACGGCGCCGGCCGGTGCGGCCGCGGTGAAGGTGTGGCTGGCGGGTGACTCGACGATGGCCGACCCGAAGGCGAGCTGCCCGGTCGGCTGGGGCAGCCAGTTCGGTGCGCTGTTCACCTCCGACGTGACCGTGGTGAACAGCGCGGTGGCCGGTCGCAGCGTCCAGACCTGGCTCTACGAGTCGAACGTGCAGAACGCCAAGGACGCGGCGGGCGAGTGCGTGGTGAGCCCGCGGACCTTCCACCAGCGCTGGCAGGCCATGCTCGACCCGGCCACCGGGATGAAGGCGGGTGACTACCTCGTCGTCCAGTTCGGCATCAACGACGGCAGCCCCGACTGCCCCCGGCACGTGGGCAGCGCCCGCTACCGGGAGCTCCTCGCGCTGATGGCCAAGGCGGCGAAGGACCGCGGTGCCACGCCGATCTTCCTCACCCCGGTCTCCGCGATCCGGTGCAGTGGCAGCACCGCCGTCGCCACCCGCGGGTTCCTGACCGAGACCTTCGACGCGGGACGGACGAGCGGCGTCACCGTCGTCGACCTGCACCGGTTGAGCTACGCGCTTTACAACTCACTGCGGCTCTGCCCCAACGACGGTGACTACACCAGGGGCCCGGTCGGCGCGTTCTTCTGCAACGACCACACGCACTTCGAGGCCGCCGGCGCGAGGCAGATCGCCGGTGTCGTGGCCAAGGCGCTGCGCGACCAGCGCATCCCGCTGGCGAACTACCTGAGGTAACGGGTTCGCCGAGCCCGTAGTTTCCGCACACCGCCGCCGCCCCTCGTGGAAAGGACTTCTTCGCATGCCCTCGACCAGGACGTGGATGAGCGCGGCAGCGGCGGCAGCGGTCGTGATCGGCGGCCTCGTGCCGGTGGCCCACGCCGAGGTGCGGGCGCTGGCCTGCGGTGACCGGGCGTTCAACGCCGAGGCCGTGCTCAGCGGCAGCACCTGGACCTCCCGCACCGGCGGCCGGACCGTCTACACGGGCACCGACATGCGCTCCGCCGTCCAAGCCGCCGTCGACAGCCTCACCGCGGGCCGGACCGCGAAGCAGTGGGTCCTGGTGCGCGGCAGCGGTGCGATGAGCGCGGGCTCGCGGATCTCGCTGCCCAGCTACACCGGCATCGACGTGTGCGGCACGATCAACGTGACCGGCACCGGCTCCGGCGACCAGGCGCCGATCTACTCGCGCGGCACCCGTGACGTGGAGGTGCGCTACCTGAGCCTCACCGGCCGTCCGCTGTACGGGATCTTCATGCGCAACGTCGACAACCTCGTGCTGGGCCAGCTCGACATGCGCCTGTCCGGCGGCCTGGGCGTGCGCATCGACAACCGCGGCAACACGAGCGTGCGCAGCCGCAACATCAGGATCGACAACGTGTTCGTGTCCGGTGCGAGCAGCCACGCCGTCGAGACCTACGGGGTGGACGGCCTCACGGTCGGCACCGTGACGGCGCGCAACGTCGGCGAGTCCGGGCTGTTGCTCAACGACACGATCAACGCGACGGTCGGCACGGTGGACGCGGAGAACGCGGGCGCGGGCACCGGGTACGCGGCGTTCCGCACGGCCAACCGCAACGGCCGCATCGGCACCGCCTACCCCACGAACGTCCGGGTCGGCACCGTCCGCGCCCGCGGTGGCGGCCGTGGCGTGTTCTGCGTGTCGGAGAGCGGTGGCCTGACGATCGACCGGATCGACCTGGCGAACACCGGCAACAACGCGGTGCTGATCGAGAACTGCACCAACGTGGTCCTGGCGGCGCAGAGCGGCACGGTGACCGGCGGCGGGGAGATCCGGCTGGCCGCGCGCTCGGAGTTCCCCGGCAACCGCGACATCACCGTCCAGAACCTGACGGTGACCAACTCGGCCGTCCGCGAGAGCCCCTGCGGCACGAACACGACGTTCCGCAACCTCACCCTGAACAACAGCCCGTCAAACGTCTGCTCCTGACGGCATCTGCAAGTACCACCGACACCTGATCAAACCGCCGCCAACTACCACCAACACGTTCGTCATCCGCCGAACCGGACCACCCCGAGGAGCTGCCATGGTCACCCGCAGGACGGTGCTGTCCGGTGCGGTCGCCACCGTCGCCGCGGCGGCCGTGGGAACGGGTTCCGCCCACGCGGACCAGACCATCACCGTCGACCCCGGTCCAGACCACGGCACGTGGGAGGGCTGGGGCACGTCGCTCGCCTGGTGGGCCAACGTGTTCGGCGACCGCGACGACCTGGCGGACCTGTGGTTCACCACGAAGACCGTCGTCTACAGAGGACAGCCCTTACCCGGCCTGGGGCTCAGCATCGCCCGGTACAACCTCGGCGCGTGCAGCTGGAACAGCGTGAACGGCGAGACCATGGTCACCTCGCCGAACATCCCGCGGTTCAAGCAGATCGAGACCTTCTGGCAGGACTGGCGCAACACCGACCCGGCGTCGGCGGCGTGGACGTGGGCCGCCGACGCCAAGCAACGCGCGGCCGTCGTGAAGGCGGCGCAACGTGGTGCCGTCACCGAGCTGTTCGCCAACTCGCCCGCGTGGTGGATGTGCGCCAACCACAACCCCTCCGGTGCCGCCGACGCGAACAGCGACAACCTGCAGACGTGGAACCAGCGCACCCACGCCGCCCACCTCGCCGAGGTGGCCAGGCAGTTCCGCGACCGGTGGGGCGTCACCTTCCGCACGATCTCGCCGTTCAACGAGCCGGCGTCGGACTACTGGTCGGCGACCGGCAGGCAGGAGGGCTGCCACTTCGACCCGGCGACGCAGCGGGTCGTGCTCCAGCACCTCCGGCAGGAGATGAACGCCCGCGGTCTCACCGGCATGCGGATCGCGGCGTCCGACGAGACCAGCTACGACGCGGCGCGCAGCACGTGGGCCGCGTTCGACGCCACCACCCGGTCCGTCGTGGACCAGCTGAACGTCCACGGCTACCAGGGTTCCGGCGGGCGCCGCGACCTGCTGCACACCGACGCCCGCTCGGCGGGCAAGGTGCTGTGGAACTCCGAGTACGGCGACGCGGACGGCACCGGCCTGTCGATGGCGAGCAACCTGTGCCTGGACTGGCGCTGGCTGCACCCGACCGCGTGGTGCTTCTGGCAGGTGATGGACCCGACCCCGGCGTGGGCGCTGATCAGCTACGACCCGGTCACGCTCGAAGCCGGTGCCGTGCAGAACAAGCTGCACGTCCTGGCGCAGTTCACCCGGCACATCCGGCCGGGCATGCGCATCGTCTCCGCGTCCACCGGCAACGCCGCTACCGCCTACGACCCGGTGGCGCGCCGGCTGGTCCTGGTCTGCGTCAACACGGCCACCTCGGCGCAGACGACCACGTTCGACCTGTCCCGGTTCACCACCCTGCCCACCGGGCAGCTCACCCGCTGGTCCACGTCCACGACCAGCGGCAGCGACCGCTACGCGCAGCGCACGGACGTCCGCCTGGACGGCAAGCTGCTGCGGGTCGCCTTCGCACCGGGTCAGGTGCAGACCTTCCAGCTCGACGGGGTGGCCGTCTGAGCCGGAGCGGTCAGCGACTCCCGTGCGACCTCACGGGGTTCCGGACACGGTCGCCGGGGCGTCCGCGCCGACCCGCGGCAGCGTGAAGCGGACGGTCGTGCCCGCGTTCACCCCGGTGGCCTCCGTGTCCAGCCAGATGCGGCCGCCGTGGAACTCGACGATCTTGCGGCACATCGCGAGCCCGATGCCGGTGCCGGGGTAGCGGTCCTTGGCGTGCAGGCGCTGGAAGATCACGAAGATCCGCTCGGCGTACTGCTCGTCGATGCCGATCCCGTTGTCGCTCACCGAGAACCACCACGTGTCGTCCTCACCGGGCTCGGCCGCGATGCGCACGTGCGGCGGCTCGTCGCCGTGGAACTTCAGCGCGTTGCCGATGAGGTTCTGGAACACCCCGACCAGCAGCCGGACCTCTCCCCTGACCTCGGGCAGCGGTCCCACGTCGATCCGCGCTCCCGAGGACTCGATCGACAGCGCGAGGTTGCGGCGGGCCTCGTCGACCAGGTCACCGGCCGGGACCACCACCTGCTTGTCGCGCATGCGGCCCACCCGGCTGAACGCGAGCAGGTCGTTGATGAGCAGCTGCATGCGCTTCGCGCCGTCCACGGCGAAGTCGATGTACTGCGTGGCGCGCTCGTCGAGCTGGTCGCCGTAGCGCTTCTCCAGCAGCTGGCAGAAGCTCGCGACCTTGCGCAGCGGCTCCTGCAGGTCGTGGGAGGCGACGTACGCGAACTGCTCGAGCTCGGCGTTGGAGCGGCGCAGCTCGGTCGTGGCGGCGTCGAGCGCGGCGTTGCGCTCCCGCGCCTGCTCCAGCTCGGCGACGATCCGGGTGCGCATGGTGTCGACGTCGACGCCGAGCTCGCGCAGCTCCGTCGGCCCGGTCGCGGCCACGGTGTGCGCGAACGACCCGCCCGCCACCGTCCCGACCTGCCGGCGCAGCCTGCCCAACGGCGCCACGACGAACACCCGCAGCGCCACCACACACCCGAGCACGGCGGCCAGCAGCACGGCCATCGCGACGATGCACGTCACCGCCATCCGCGTGGACGCGTCGTTGAGCGCGGCCCGTCCGGCGGCGCGCTGGGCGGCGATCTCGTCCTGCAACGCCGACAACGCCGCGCGCACCGCGTCGAACCGCTGCTTGCCCAGCGCCTCGGCCGGAACGACGCCGCCCGTCCGCACCGCGGCGACCGCGGGGTCGGCGTAGTCACCACGCCAGTCCGCCAACGCCCCGTCCAGCGCGGTCAGCGCCCGCAGCACGGCCGGGTCGTTCGTCGCCTCGACGGTCGCGCGTGCAGCGGCCTGGCGTTCCCCCGCGTCGCGGTACGGGTCGAGGAACGCCTCGCTGCCGCTCAGCAGGTAGCCCCGGACGCCGTTCTCCTGGTCCACCACGAGGGTGCCGAGCTGCTGCGAGCTCACGACCGCGGGCCCGACGACGTCGAGCAACCGCGAGCGCGCCCTGGACAGGTCGCCGATGGCCAGCAGCACGGCCACCGTCGCCCCGAGCAGGACGACGACGAGCGCCACCGAGATCAGCAGCGACCACCGCCGCAGCGACGGGCCGCCGAGCCCCGCCCCGGAGTCCGGACTCGTCCGCACAACACCTCCCCGGCACCGGCGCCGAGGCGCCGCGCTCGTCCCCTCGACGAGTCGCGCAATCGTAGAGAAGGGGCCGTTCCCGTCGTGACGGCCGGGTGAGTGAGCGTGAGCACGGTCCTCGGTGAACCGCTCGTCGTGGTTGACCCTCACACCGTGGGAGGGTCGAGACTGACCGCACCCCCGCACGACGCACCAGCCCAGGAAGCCACATGATCATCGACGACGTCTCGTTCCCCCGCGGTCAGCACTGCGAGACCACCACCCTCGGCGCCCTGCTGCGCCACGAGGGCCTCGACCTGTCCGAACCGCTGCTGTTCGGCCTCGGCGAAGGCCTGGGCTTCGTCTACTGGGATGCGAAAAGCCTCGACTTCCCGTTCCTCGGCGGACGCGTCAAGCCGTTCGCGCTCACCCGGACCGCGGCCACCAGGCTGGGCCTCGACCTGCGCGCCGAGGAGACCACCTCGCCGCGCAAGGCGTGGCAGAACGTCGTCACCCACCTGTCCGCGGGCCGCCCGGTCGGCCTGCAGCTGGACTCGTTCCACCTCGACCACTTCACGACGAAAGTCCACTTCGGAGGTCACTTCGTCGCGATCCACGGCTACGACGACGACACCGCCCACCTCGTCGACACGGCTCAGCAGGGCGGCAACGTCACCACGACGCTGGCGAGCCTGGCGAAAGCCCGTGCCGAACGCGGACCGATGACCGCCCGCAACCTCTCCTATACCGCCACCGCGCCCACCAGCCGTCCCGAGCTCGGACGCGCGGTCCGGGAAGCGGTGCGCGCCAACGCACACGCGTTCCTCACGCCGCCCATCGCCAACCTCGGGCACCGCGGCATCGCCACGGCGGCGAAGCGGGTGGCGCGGTGGTTCGACCGGGCCGGCGACCCGTCCCGCGACCTCCCGCTCGCCGCGATGCTGATGGAGCGCGGCGGCACCGGCGGATCGCTGTTCCGCGCGCTGTACCGGGACTTCCTCGCCGAGGCCGCCGAGCTCACCGGCGACGACACCCTGCGGCACGGCCACGGGCTGTACGCCGCGATCGCGCCGCTGTGGACCGAGGTGGCCGACCACATCGCCGCGGCCGGGGAGACGGGTGACCAGGGGCGGCTGGACCGGGCAGCGGCGGTCCTGGGCGAGCTGGCGGAACGGGAACGGGCCGCGATGGAGGTGCTGGCCCGCGTACGCATCGGCTGAACCGGCCGTGCCGATCAGGGCACGACAGCAGCGCGTGCGCGGTCGAACCGCCGGGACGTGGCCACGACGCCGCAGCCACGTCACCGCGCCCGAGGAGAACGAGCGTCAGAGTTCGGAGAAGTGGGCTGCGTCGCCGACCACGGTCGTGCTCGCCACGCCCTCGACGCTGACCGGCACGTCGCCCGCGAGGGTGATGCGGTGCAGCCGACGGCGGGCGTTGTCGTAGTCGTCGACGCCGTAGTGCTGGGTGGCCCGGTTGTCCCAGATCGCCACGTCACCGTCGGCCCACTGCCAGCGCACGGTGTTCTCCAGCCGGGTGACGCGGTCCTGCAGCAGCTGGAAGACCGCCTTGGACTCCGCGGCCGTCAGGCCGACGATCCGCTTGACGAAGTGCCCGAGCAGCAGCGCTCGTTCGCCGGTCTCCGGGTGCACGCGGACCAGCGGGTGCTCGGTCTCGTAGCGCTGCGACTCGAACTCCGAGCGGTAGGCCCGTTCCTTCACGTCGACACCGCCGATGCGGGTCGAGTCGACGTGGCCCGCGTAGTCGTAGACGTTGGTGTGCACCGCCCACAGCCGGTCCACGAGCGCCTTCAACGCCTCGGGCAGCTCGTCGTAGGCGCGTGCGGTGTTCGCCCAGACCGTGCTGCCCCCGTACGGCGGCAGCTCGACGGCGCGCAGGATGCTGATCGCGGGCACGCGGTCGACGAACGTGACGTCGGTGTGCCAGCTGTTGGCCTTGCCGTAGTCGGAGTCGATCGCCAGCACGTTGGTGTGGTTCTGGCCCTTCACCGTGGGGTGCGCGAGGGTCGGGCTGCCGAACAGCCGCGCGAACGCGAGCTGCTCCGCGTCGTCGAGGTGGTGCTGGTCGCGGAAGAACACGACCTTGTTGGCCAGCAGGGCGGCCCTGATCTCCGCCACGACGTCCTGCGGGAGGTCGCCGCCGAGCCGGACGCCGTCGACGCGTGCGCCGATGCCCGCACCCAGTTTGGCGACGGTGGCGGAAAGTTGTGCGGTCATCGCGGACTTCCTCTCGTGGTGGCCAACTTCCCCACCACCGTGCTGATGTCCGCGCCGCGTGCGCAACATCGCGCGGCCGGAAAACAAGTCTTCCCAGCACCTGGAAGGGATTGACCGGCCGAGTTCCTTCCAGCGTGAAAAATAGGCGGGACCGTCCAGCCCGGCTCCATGATGTGGGACGTGCGGTCCGGCCGTTGACCCCGTCCGATCCGGGTGTGACGCTCGCTCCGTGAGCCAAGCCGCCTCTCTCAACTCGCGCCGGCACGTCGACCTCCGACGGCACGCCAGCGCCTTCTGTCGCGCCGGTCGCTGAATCCGCTCCGCATTTCCACCGGGACCGTTCGTCCCGTTCTTCAGCGTGCCCGATTTCCCTTCGACAAAGGACCTGCCGTGACCACCACGCGACGGAACTTCCTCGGCCTTTCCCTGCTCGGACTGACAGCGGCGACCGTCGGCTGCTCCACCGCCGCCGGTGCCGGCGTCGAGACCAAGACGCTGCGCTACCAGGGCTGGGCGGGCGACGTGACGCTGCCGGAGCTGGCAGCGGAGCTGGGCTACCTCGGCGACGTGAAGCTCGAGTGGGTCGGCAACACGATCAGCGGCCCGCAGGACATCCAGTCCGCCGCCACCGGGCAGGTCGACTTCGGCGGCGCGTTCAACGGCGCCGTGGTCAAGCTCAAGGCCGCCGGAGCGCCGATCCGGTCCGTGATCGGCTACTACGGCGCCGACGAGAACGCCTACAGCGGCTTCTACGTGCTCGACGACAGCTCGGTCCGCACGGCCCGCGACCTGCTCGGCAAGAAGGTCGGCATGAACACCCTCGGCGCGCACCACGAGGCCATGCTCGGCATCTACCTCAAGCGGGCAGGCCTGAGCCAGGACGAGGTCAAGAAGGTCGAGCCGATCGTCGTGCCCCCGGTCAACACCGAGCAGTCGGTGCGGCAGAAGCAGATCGAGGTCGGTGTGCTCGGCGGCATCCTGCGCGACAAGGCGCTGGAGAAGGGCGGTGTGCGCAAGCTGTTCTCCGACTTCGACCTGCTGGGCCCGTTCACCGCCGGCACGTACGTCTTCACCGAGAAGTTCCTGCGCGACAACCCCGGCACGGTCCGGACGTTCACGAGCGGCATCGCGAAGGCGATTGAGTGGAGCCGCACCACCCCGCGCGAGGAGGTGGTGGCGCGCAAGGTCGAGGTCCTCACCCGGCGCGGGCGCAACGAGGACCCTGCGGCGCTCAGGTACTGGAAGTCCACGGGGGTCGCCGAGAAGGGCGGCAAGATCCTCGACCGGGAGCTGTCCATCTGGGTCGACTGGCTCGCCGAGCGCGGGGAGATCACCCGGGACCAGGTGCGGCTCACCGACCTGTACACCAACGAGTTCAACGAGCTGGCCCGATGAGCGCGCACATCGCCTTCCGCGGCGTCACCAAGCGGTTCGACGTCAAGGTCCGCGGTTCCCGGCAGCGCACCGGGTTCACCGCCGTCGACCGGATCGACCTCGACGTCGAACGGGGCGAGTTCGTCGTCCTCGTCGGCCCCAGCGGGTGCGGCAAGTCCACGCTGCTCGACCTGCTCGGCGGACTCACCGAACCGAGCGAGGGCGAGATCCTGCTCGACGGCCGCCCGATCACCGGTCCCGGCCTCGACCGCGGCATCGTCTTCCAGCAGTACGCGCTGCTGCCGTGGCGCACCGCACAGGGCAACGTCGAGTTCGGGCTGGAGGCGACCGGGGTGCCGCGCAGGCAGCGCGCAGGGCGGGCCCGCGAGTTCCTCGACCTGGTCGGGCTGACCGGGTTCGAGGACCGGCACCCGCACCAGCTGTCCGGCGGCATGCGGCAACGGGTCGCCATCGCCCGCAGCCTCGCCTACGACCCGCAGGTGCTGCTGATGGACGAGCCGTTCGCCGCGCTCGACGCGCAGACCCGCGAGTCGTTGCAGGACGAGCTGCTGCGGATCTGGCAGCGCACCGGCAAGACCGTCGTGTTCATCACGCACTCCATCGACGAGGCGGTCCACCTCGGTCAGCGGGTGGTCGTGCTGACCTCGCGGCCGGGCCGGGTGAAGGAGGTCGTGCCGATCGACCTCGGTGACCGGACCCGGCAGGACGACCTGCGCTCGAGCCCCGAGTTCGCGCGCTGCCGGCACCGCATCTGGGACCTCCTGCACGACGAGGTGTCCCGTGCCCAGCAACAGGAGAAGGAGGTGGTGGGCGCATGACCGCGCTGCTGGAGACCCCGTCACGGACCGAGGACCACGCCCCGCCGGCACCGGCGCGGCCACGCGGGGCGGTGGCCCGGCTGGCCGACGCGCTGCTGACCGCCGTGGGCAAGGTCGTGGCCATCGCGGTCGTGCTGGCCGTCTGGGAGATTGCGCCCCGGTTCGGCCTGGTGGACTCCACGTTCCTGCCGCCGTTCTCGACGGTCCTGGAGTCGTGGTGGGACCTCGCGGTGAGCGGGAAGCTGCTCGACAACACGCAGGCGAGCCTGGTGCGGTCGCTGTCCGGCTTCGGGCTCGCGGTCGCGGCCGCGGTCCCGCTCGGGCTGCTGATCGGCTGGTACAAGCCGGTCGCGAACCTGCTCAGCCCGCTGCTGGAGGTCTTCCGCAACACCGCCGCGCTCGCGTTGCTGCCGGTGTTCGTGCTGCTGCTGGGCATCGGTGAGACGTCGAAGATCGCGATCGTCTGCTACGCCTGCACCTGGCCGGTCCTGCTCAACACGATCAGCGCCGTGCGCGCGGTGGACCCGACGCTGCTGCGGCTCGCGCGGTCGATGGACCTGGGCGGCTTCCGGTTGTTCCAGAAGGTGATCCTGCCCTCGGCGGTGCCCACGGTGTTCACCGGCGTCCGGCTCGCCGGCGCGTTGTCGATCCTCGTGCTGGTGGCCGCGGAGATGGTCGGCGCCAAGGCCGGTCTCGGGTACCTGATCAACGCCTCGCAGTTCAACTTCGCGATCCCGCAGATGTACGCCGGGATCATCACCCTGTCCGCCATCGGCGTGCTGTTCAACCAGGTGCTGGTCGCTCTGGAGCGCCGGTTCACCTCGTGGCGCGTCCCGGTCGGGGCCTGAGGAGGGGTCATGACGCTCACAGCTGACGTGCTGGTGGTGGGTGGCGGTCCGGCCGCCACGTGGGCCGCGCTCAAGGCCGCCGAGCAGGGTGCCTCGGTCGTGCTGGCGGACAAGGGGTACTGCGGGACGAGCGGCGCGACCGCGTCCGTCGGCACCGGTGTCTGGTACGTGCCGCCGGAGGAGAAGGCCCGTGAGGCGGCCATGGCCAGCCGTGAGGCGCTCGGCGGGTACCTCGCCGACCGCCGGTGGATGGCCCGCGTGCTCGACGAGACCTACGAGCGGGTCAACGAGCTGGCCGATGCCGGGCGCTACCCGTTCCCCACCGGACCGGACGGCACACCGCTGCGCAACGGCCTGCAGGGGCCGGAGTACATGCGGCGCCAGCGGATCCGGGTCAAACGCGCCGGGGTCGTCGTCCTGGACCACAGCCCGGTCACCGAGCTGCTCACCGCCGACGACGGCGCGGTCGCGGGCGCTGCCGGGTACCGGCGGCAGGCCGGTCGGCCGTTCGAGGTGCGCGCGGGCGCGGTGGTCGTCGCCACGGGCGGGTGCGCGTTCCTGAGCAAGGCGTTCGGGTGCGACGTGAACACCGGCGACGGGGCGTTGCTCGCGGTGGAGGCCGGCGCCGAGCTGTCCGGCATGGAGTTCTCCAACGCCTACGGCATCGCCCCGGAGCACACGTCCGTCACGAAGACCGCGTTCTACAACTACGCCACCTTCTACCGCGCCGACGGCGAGGTGCTGGAGGGCGCGGGCAGCCAGCGCGGGCGTTCGGTGATCGCGAGGACCCTGTTGTCGGAGAAGGTGTTCTGCAAGCTGGACCTGGCCGACGACGCGGCGCGCAGGGCGATGCGGCTGGCGCAGCCCAACTTCTTCCTCACGTTCGACCGGCTGGGCGTCGACCCGTTCACCGAGCCGTTCGCCGTGACGCTGCTGGCCGAGGGCACCGTGCGCGGCACCGGTGGCATCCGGATCGTCGACGACGGCTGCGCCACCACCGTTCCCGGTCTGTACGCCGCCGGTGACGCCGCCACGCGCGAGCTGATCTGCGGCGGGTTCACCGGCGGTGGCAGCCACAACGCCGCGTGGGCCATCTCGTCCGGCTCGTGGGCCGGCCGGTCCGCCGCCCGGTTCGCGCTCGCGCTCGGCCGCGGCACCCGGCGGGTCACCGCGGCCGGTGGCGCGGGCCTGCGCCCGACCGGCCGTTCCGCGGAGGTCGACGTCGAGGAGGTGGTCCGTGCGGTGCAGGCCGAGGTCCTGCCCTACGACAAGAACTACCTGCGCCACGGCGACGTGCTGCGGGCGGCGCTGGGAGAGCTCGACGAGACCTGGCGGTCGGTGCGGTCGGGCCTGCGGGCCGAGGGTGCCGCGGTCGTGCGGGCCCGGCAGGCGGCGGCGATGGTCGCGCACGCGCGGTGGATGTACACCTCCGCCCTGCTGCGGGAGGAGAGCCGCGGCATGGCCAGGCGGCTCGACCGCCCCGGCCTCGACCCCGCCCAGCACCACCGGATCACCTCCGGCGGCCTGGACGAGGTGTGGGCCCGCCCGCAGGAGGTGGCGGCGTGATCGAGCTGGTGTCGGCGGCGCAGTGCATCACCTGCGACAAGTGCATCGAGGTGTGCCCCACCAACGTGTTCGACCGGGGTGCGGACGGGCTGCCGGTGGTCAGCAGGCAGTCCGACTGCCAGACGTGCTTCCAGTGCGAGGCCAACTGCCCGGCGGACGCGCTGTTCGTGGCACCGCAGACCCACCCGCTGCCACCGGGGTCGCCCGCGCACGACGAGGACCACCTGCGCCGGACCGGGCTGCTCGGCAGCTACCGCAGGGAGATCGGGTGGGGCCGCGGCCGCACGCCGGGCGCGGCGCGCGCCGTCGGCCCCGCCCTGTCCCCCTCCGCCCCGCCGCTGATCTCGTGAGCGGCACCGCGTCGGTCGTGCTCGGCACGGTGCTGCGGTGCGGGCCGATCGCCCGCAGCACCATCGCCCGCACGTCCGGTCTGAGCCCGGCCGCGGTGACCCGTGCCTGCGCGGCCCTGACCGAGCTCGGGCTGCTCGCCGAGGTGCCGCAGGCCGTGCCGTACCGGGGCATCGGACGGCCGCACGTGCCGGTCGACGTCGACACGAGCCGGCACGTCGTGGCCGGCGTCCACGTCGCGCACCTGTTCAGCACGATCACGCTGGTCGACCTGCGCGGCCGGGTGCTCGTGCGGCGGACGATCCCGCACACCGCGGCGGACGACCCGCACGAGGTGCTGACGACGGCCGCCGACGAGCTGCTGCGGCTGCACGCCGACCGGTTCCCCGGCCACATCCCGATCGGTCTCGGCGTGGCAGCGGGCGGCTGGGTCGACCCGACCGGCGGTGTGGTCGTCCGGCACGCCTCGCTGGGCTGGCGCGACGTCGAGGTCGCCGCGCTGCTCACCGCGAGGACCGGGTTGCCGGTGCGGGTCGACAGCCACGCCAGGGCGCTGGCACGGGCCGAGCAGCTCTTCGGTGCCGCCCGCGGCCGCGAGTCGTTGCTGCACCTGTTCGTCGGCAACGTCGTCGACGCGGCGATCGTGACCGCCGGCACCACCCACCGCGGGCCGCGGTCGGCCGCAGGGGACGTGGCGCACCTGGCGCTGGGCGACCCCGGCGTCCGGTGCGGGTGCGGCAAGCGCGGGTGCCTGGAGGCCACCGTGTCCGACCGCGCCTGGGCCGAGCGGGCCCGCCTGGCCGGGGTGGTGCGGCGGCCGTCGATCTTCGACCTGGTCGACGACGCCGTGGCCGGGTCACCCGCGGCGCGGGCGGACCTCGTCGAGCGGGCCCGCGTGGTCGGGAGGGCGGCGGCCGTGCTGTTCGACTTCCTCGACCCGGAGGTCCTGGTCGTCACCGAGATCGGCACGAACCGGCTGCCCGACTGCGCCGCCGCGCTGCGCGAGGAGGTCGCGGCCATGTCGCGCGCGTCCGCGGACGCGGTGCTGGCGAGCAGCTTCGGCGAGGACGTGCTGGCGGTCGCGGCGGGTGCCGTACAGCTGGACGCCCTCTACGCCGACCCCTTGAACATCCGAAACCCAGTCTGGCAGGGAGTCTGAAGTTGTCCGCACGCGAACTCCACCTCAACGCGTTCCTGATGGGCGTCGGCCACCACGAGGCCGCCTGGCGGCACCCGCGCACCGACCCGCGGGCGCTGGGCGACGTCACGCACTTCCAGCACCTCGCGCGCACCGCCGAGCGCGGCACGTTCGACTCGGTGTTCCTCGCCGACGGCGTGCAGATCTGGGGCGACGTCCGGCACACCGCCGCCGGTCACTTCGAACCGCTCACCCTGCTCACCGCGCTGGCGCAGGCGACCGACCACATCGGACTGATCGCCACCGCGTCCACCGGGTTCAGCGAGCCCTACAACCTCGCGCGGCTGTTCTCCTCGCTCGACCACATCAGCGGCGGCCGGGCCGGCTGGAACATCGTCACGACCGCCCAGGACCGATCGGCGCAGAACTTCAACCGCGAGGTCAACACCGAGCACGCCGAACGCTACGAGCGCGCAGCGGAGTTCCTGGACGTGACCACCGCCCTGTGGGACTCCTGGGAGGACGACGCGGTCGTCGCCGACCCCGGTTCCGGCGTCTACGCCGACGAGGCGAAGGTGCACGAGGTCGGCCACCGCGGCCGGTTCTTCTCCGTGCGCGGGCCGCTCAACGCGGTGCGCAGCCCGCAGGGGCGTCCGCTGCTGGTGCAGGCCGGGTCCAGCGAGGACGGCAGGGCGTTCGCGGCGGCCTGGGCGGAGGCGGTGTTCACCGCCCAGCAGACGCACGAGGACGCCACCGCGTTCTACGCCGACCTCAAGCGCCGGGTGGTCGCGGCCGGTCGACCGGCGGACGGCGTGAAGGTGCTGCCCGGCATCGTCCCCGTGCTCGGCGGCACCGAGGCCGAGGCGCGGCGCCTGGCCGCGGAGCTCGACGAGCTGATCATCCCCGAACGGGCGGTGCGGCAGCTGACCGACATGATCGGCGTCGACCTCACCGGCCACCCGCTCGACGCGCCGCTGCCCGCGTTGCCGCCGGTCAGCCGCATCAACGGGGCCAAGAGCCGGTTCGAGCTGGTCCGCGACCTGGCCGAGCGGGAACGGCTGACGCTGCGGCAGCTGCTCGGCCGGCTCGGCGGCGGCCGCGGCCACCAGGTCGTCGCGGGCACGCCCGAGCAGATCGCCGACCACGTCGAGCTGTGGTTCACCACGGGTGCCGCCGACGGGTTCAACGTGATGGCGCCCCTGCTGCCGTCGGGGCTGGAGGAGTTCGTCGACCACGTCGTGCCGCTGCTGCGGGCGCGCGGCCTGTTCCGCACCGAGTACACCGGCCGGACGCTGCGCGAGCACTACGGGCTGGCCAGGCCGGTCAGCCGGTACGCCGCCGGGACGGAGGTCGTCGCCGAGGTCGGGTGAGCGCCGACGGACGCGCGGCGGTCACGTTCGCCGTGCGTCCAGCCGGGCGCCGATGTCGGCGAGCCGTTGGTCCAGCGGCACCCGGTGGGCGACGTCGAGGCGTTCGAGCACGGCGATCAGCGGTGGGCACCCGGCCAGGTCCCGGCTTCCCAGCTCCGCCGCGTCGACCACGTGGGGGAACCGGGCGAGCGCGGGGTGGTCCTTCGTCAGCCGTTCACCACCGGTCCTGGGCAGGAACGCCTGCGTCATCGGGTCGTCGAGCCGGTCGAGCACGACCAGCGTGTCCTCGCCGCGCCCCTCGGCGGTCAGGAGCTCCAGCTCCCGCGCCAGTCCCGGCGTGAGCTCCGCCGCCCACACGACCACCTGGGCGGTGACGGTGATCAGCGTCGACACGGTGTCGAACCACGTCTCGTGCGGCAGGTAGAGCCGGACCGGCGCGGTGAACTGACCCCAGTCCTGGTGGTCCAGCTCCAGCTCACCGGCGGTCGTGCTGGCCACGAGGACGAGCGGCACGGAGGCGGCCAGCTCGGTCAGCGCGGGTGTGGCGCCGCCGCCGAGGCTGATCACCTGGACGTGGTCCGCCGGGTCGTCGGGGCCGGCCAGGAGCGTCGAGGTCCCGGAGCGTTCGGTGAGCTCGAAGTTGCGCAGCAGCAGGACGAACGGCTCTCCGGTGCACAACCAGCTCCGCACCGTGCCGACGGACCTGCGGTGCACGGCCCCGGCCTGGCGGACCAGCTCGCGCAGGTGGTTGCGCGGTGCGCCGGCCCGCAGCCAGGACGCGAACCCGCGCGGGGTGGACCGGCGCCGCCGGTCCCAGTACCGCTGGCGTTCGAGGTGGCCCAGCTCGAACTCGGGCTCGCCCACGTGGAACCGGTCGAGCACCCCGGCGGCGTGCCGTGCCCGGACACGCCACAGGTCCACGTCCTCCGACGCACCCGGCGGGTCGGCCGCGAACTCGGCCGCGATCAGGTCGAGCAGCCGGCGTGCGGGCTCCTCGTCCCCGAGCTGGAGCCGCAGCAGGGCCTCGTTGCCCAGCCCCTGCGCCCGCCACCCGCGCAGGCCGGGGTCGGCGCTGCCGCGGCACCGGGTGCCCAGCTCACGCCACAGGGCGGCGACCTCCTCGACCCCCGCCCGGCCGGACGTGACGTGCCGGCCGCTCAGGTGCGCGAGGGTGGACAACGCCCGGCACACCGCGTCCTCCACCTGGACGTCCCCGGCTGCGCGAACCCCGTCCACGACCTCGCGCAGCACCCCGATCGCCAGCGCGGCCGACTCCCGGTCGACCGCCCGCACCGCGCACGTGTCGGTCAGCGCCATGACCGTGCGCACCGCCGTGTCACCGGCGGGTGCACGTCCCACGTGCCGCGCCAGCCAGCCCAGCAACAGGAACGCGTCGGGGGCACGCCCCCGGTCGAAGAGCTCGACCGCCGTCTCGAACGTCAGGAACGCGAAGGTGTGCGGATCGCCGTGGGTCGACACGACGTCGAAGTACCAGCGCCGGAACTGCTCGTCACCGGCCCTCCCGGCGTCCCGCCGCAGCTCGTCCCAGCCGGCGAGCGTGTCCGCCACGACCCGTGGCACGGTGAACTCGTCCTCATCCACCGGCACTCCCGGCGCTCGCCAGGAACGCGGCGGTGGCACGGGGGTCGCGCAGCACGTGCAGCGTCGCGCCGGGCGCGTGCTCGTTGACCGCCTCCAGCAGCAACGGCCGGCTCCGGCGCCGCCAGAACCACAGCCACACCCAGAAGTCGGCCCGTTCGCGCGACCGCAGCAACGCCCGCCAGGCACAGCGCCAGAACGGGAAGTCGAGCAGCACCACCGTGTCGGCCCGCCGCAGCCGCACGGCGAGCACGTCGTGCGGACCCAGGTCGCCGTCCATGACCCACCGGTCCGCCTCGGCGAGCTCGCCCTGCACGATCGCCCACAGGTCGTGCGTCATCGGTTCGAGCTTCGGACCCCAGAAGTGCTTGTCCAGCTCGACGACGGGCAGTCCAGTGGCCTTGCCCAGTGCGACCGCCAGCGTCGACTTCCCCGCTGCACCGCGGCCCAGGAGCACCACGCGTTCCATTGCCGCCATGTTGCCAGTGGATCACAGACGGGCCGTCAGCGTGCGAACTTCGCGACAGCCTTCGGGGTCACCGGGGTGAAGAAGTTGACGAGGTTGCCGTCGGGGTCGCGGAACAGCAGCGCGCGGTTGCCCCAGGGCATCGTGGTGGGCTCGGTGACGAACTCGTCCACGACCCCGGTCAGGTTCCGGTGCACGGCGTCCACGTCGTCGACCAGGAACTCGATGATGACGCTGCGGTTGTCGGCGGGCCGCGCGGAACCGGGCGCGAACAGCGGCACGGTGCGGGTGCTGCCGATCGCGAGGGTCGCGCGACCGGTCCTGATCTCGGCGAAGTCCTCGGTCGCCCAGTCGGCGCGGATGCCGGTGGCGCGTTCGTAGAACCCGGCGAGGCGGGCGACGTCGGCGGTGATGACGCGGATCGAGACGAGGTCCATGAGCTTTCTCCCTTTGTTCGTCGGTACCTGTGCCCGCACGCTAAAGCGGATACCGGGCAGAACCCGCCCGGTATTTCCTGGAGACTTGTGCCATGACCCGGCCCACCGCCCGAGTGCTCACGCTGCTGGAGCTCCTGCAGTCCGGCGGCGTGCGGACCGTGGCCGAGCTCGCCGACCGGCTCGGCGTCAACGAGCGCACTGTGCGGCGCTACGTCGACCACCTCCTCGACCTGGACGTCCCGGTCGAGTCGGTGCGCGGCCGCTACGGCGGCTACCGGCTGGCCCCCGGCTACCGCATGCCGCCGCTGATGCTGACCGACGACGAGGCCTTGGCCGTGCTGCTCGGCCTGGTCGCGGGCCGCCGGACGGGCCTGACGACGGCGGCGGGCGCGGCCGGTGAGACGGCGGCCGCGAAGATCCGCCGAGTGCTCCCGGACCACCTCGGCCGCCGGCTCGACGCCGTGCTCGGCTCCCTCGCGTTCACCGCTCCCGGCGCGGAGGCCACCGTCCCGGAGGGCGCCGTGCTGCTGACCCTCGCCGACGCGGTGGCGCACCGGCGGCCGGTGTCGATCCGGTACACCGGCGCCGACGGGCGGCGCAGCGAGCGCACCCTGCACCCGTACGGGCTGGTCAACCACGCGGGCCGGTGGTACGTGCGGGCCGAGGACCCTGCGCTCGGTGAGGGCCGCACGTTCCGGCTGGACCGCATCGGCGGCGCGCGGACGTTGCCCGGCACGTTCGCCGTGCCCGAGGGGCTCGACGCGGCGGAGCAGGTGGTGACGGGACTCGCCACGGCACCGCACCGGTACGAGGTGGCGTTGCGGGTGCGGGGCGACGAGGAGCAGGTCCGCGCGCGGCTCCCGGCCGGGGTGGCGGTGGTGGAGCCGGAGCCGGACGGCGGGGAGTGGGTGCGGGTCGGGCTGCGGGTGGAACGGCTCGACTGGCTGCCCGGTGTGCTGGCGGCGCTGGACCTGCCGTTCGTTGTCGACCGGCCGGACGAGCTGCGCGGGCTGGTCGCGGAGTTGGCTGAGCGACTGGCGCGGTCGGCGCGGCGGCGGCAGGAGGACTAACCGCGCCGGTTCAGCGGCGGGCGCGGTCGGCACGTCGGCGGCCGGAGGATTAGCCGCGCGGTCGGCACGCCGGAAGCCGGAGCGCTGGTCGCGCCGGCTCAGTGAAACCGGACGCTCTGAGCCGTCCGCAGCGCCTACTCTGTCCGCGTGCTCCTCACCAGCGCCCGTCTCACGCTCCGGCCGTTCCGCCCCGAGGACGCACCCGCCCTCGCCGCTTACCGGTCAGACCCGGACGTCGCTCGCTACCAGGGCTGGGACGCCCCGTTCCCGCTCGACGCCGCCACCCGCATGATCGCCGAGATGACCGACCCCGCCGCACCCGGCTGGTTCCAGTACGCCCTCGACCGCGACGGCACCGTCATCGGCGACGTCGGCGTGAACACGCACGACAACCTCGTGCAGGCCGAGATCGGCTACACCCTCGCTCCCGCCCACCAGGGCCGCGGATACGCCACCGAGGCCGTGCACCGGATGCTGGAGCACCTGTTCACCGACCGCGGCCTGCACCGCGTGTCCGCCGAGACCGACGCGCGCAACGAGCCGTCGGTGAAGGTGTTGCTGCGGCTGGGTTTCCGGCAGGAGGGCCACCGCGTCGAGCACACCTGGACCGGTGGCGAGTGGACGGACGACCTGCTGTTCGGGTTGCTGGCGCGCGACTTCCGGCCGTCCGGCACGACGCCCTGACGCGGGTGAGGCACCAGGGCGGCGCCGGGTGCCCGTCCGGCCGGTGACCGAGCGGAACGAGCACCCGGCGGAGCGGTCAGGCCTCCCGGGACTGGTCCACGGCCACCGCGTCGAGCACCTCGTCGAACGACCCGTACAGCTGGTCCGGCACGGCGTGCAGCGCGTGGACCGTGTCCTCGTCGGCGTTGTTGCGCGAGGCGTGGTCGACCAGCTGGCCCTTGTCGGCCGGGTAGGTGGCGTCCGCCAGCACCGTGCGCAACCGGTCGACCGTGGTCGTGTCGCTCATCGCTCTCCTCCGCATCGGGGTGTGGTGGCCCCCGGCTACCCGTGACCGCGCGGGACTAACCCGCCGGGTGGAGGCCGTGCCCGAACGGGAACAGCGGGTCGTCGTACCCCGCCACGTCCTCCGGGTGCCGCCGGACCTGCTCCATCGAGCGCGGCAGGTCGAACGGCAGCCGTCCCCGCGGCGGGATCGCGCCCGTCAGCGCGTCGGCCAGGGCCTCATCGGTGGAGCCGTAGCTGACGACCAGGGTGGAGGCGATCGGCAGCAGCGGGGTGAGCACCGCGGCGCGGTCCAGGGTCACGTCCACGACCAGCGGGCACGCGGCGGCGATGCGGGCCAGGCGTGCGGGCAGGCCCGGTGGGAACTCCAGCGAACCCTGGTGGAACCACGACTCCAGGAACAGGTCCGAGCGCGGGTCGAACGGCGCCATGAGCCGCACGAGCGCCAGGTCGGCCTCCTGCGGGGTGGCGACGACGGTGCCCAGGCGGGCGGCGGCCTCGGGTGAGACGTTCTCCACGTAGAGCTTCAGGCCGGGCCGCAGGGGCAGGGCCGCCGCCGAAGAACCGGTCTGCAGCACCGTGACCGAACGGGCCTGCGCGGCGTGGCCCTCGTCGCGGAAGTCCTGCCGTCCCACCACCTCGGCCGCGCGGTCCTCGTCCACGAACGGGTCGTCGAAGAGGCCGAGCCGGAACTTCGCGGTGAGCAGGCGGCGGGCGGACTCGTCGATGCGGGCCTGCGTCACACGGCCCTGGGCCACGAGGTCGAGCAGCACGTCCACGCACTCCTCGCCGCCGAACTGGTCGGCGCCCGCGTGGAGGATCAGCTCCATCCTGCCGTGCGCGTCGAGGTGCTCGACGCCCCAGGCGCGGGCCGGGAGGACCTTGTCGCCGACGTGGTTGTCCATCACCAGTTCCCAGTCGGTGAGGACCACGCCGTCGAAGCCGAGGTCGCCGCGCAGCATGCCGGTGACCACCTGGCGGTTGTAGCCGAAGCCGACCGCCTCGATCGGCTCGCCGTCGACCTCCAGGCCCACGGGCATGCCGTAGTAGGGCATCACCGCCGCCGTGCCCGCCTCGACGACCGCGCGGAACGGGGCCAGGTGGTCGGCGAAGCGGCCACCGGGGTAGACCTGCTCGCGGCCGTACGGGAAGTGCGCGTCCTCGCCGTCCTTCTGCGGGCCGCCACCGGGGAAGTGCTTGCTGGTGCAGGCGACCGACCCGGCTCCCAGGGACGGCCCCTGGAAACCGCGCACGTACGCCACCGCGAGCTCGGCGGTCAGCGCCGAGGACTGGCCGAAGGTGCCGGCCTGCCGCGCCCAGCGGGGTTCGGTGGCGAGGTCGATCGCCGGGTGCAGGGCGCAGCGGATGCCCACCGCGACGTACTCCTGGCGGGCGATGTCCGCGAACCGCTCCACGAGTGCCGGGTCGCCGAGCGCGGCCAGGCCCAGCGACTCGGGCCACTGCGAGAACGCCTTGGCGGTGAAGGAGACGCCGGCGTTCTCCAGGAACGCGTGCCGCGGGTCGGTGGAGATGGTCACCGGGATGCCGTGCGGGGTGCTCTCCGCGATCAGCTGGAGGTTGTTGTGCCAGCGCGCGGCCATGCGCGCGTCGTGCAGCGCGTGAACGTTGAAGTGCGACAGGTGTTTCTGCGTGACCACGACGCTGGTGGGCGACTTGCTGATGGCGCCGGGCGCCTCCTTCACCGTGCCGTCCTCACCCGCCTCGATGACGGTGTGGAACAGCAGACCGGCCTTCTCCTCCAGCGACAGCCGCGCCAGCAGGTCCTCGACCCGGTCGGCCACGGGCAGGCGCGGGTCCTCGTAGGGGTCCATGACGCCGTTGCCGTTGAGGTCGCGGTACTCGACGCCGTCCTCGGATGTCAGCCGAACAGGCCGCATGTCAGAAACCTCCATCACATTCGGCTCGCGCCGAACTCCTCGACACCGATCACCGGGCGCAGCGCGCGTTCGACGGCAGGGGTCGAGAACGCGCGGCGGACCACGTCACGGCACAGGACGTTGCCGATGGCACCCATGACCATCGCCTGGTCCAGGGACAGGTAGCGCCGTGCGACGGTGCCCGACCGCACGGCGACGGCGTCGAAGAAACCGCCGCGGCCGTAGGCGCGCAGGTCCCGTTCGATGCCCAGCAGGTTGGTGTACGCCTCGTCGCGCTCGTGCATCATCGCCAGGAACGCCGCGTGCGGGGTGACCACGCCGTCGCCGTAGGACGGGGTGGGCGCGGTGGCCGGGCGGCACGTGCCGAAGCCGGCGTCGTAGTTCGTCATCTCCTGGTCGGAGAAGTAGCCGTTGGCGCCGTTGCCCGGTTCGTTGCCGGGTCCCATGCCGAGCGCGTCCACGCCGTACTCGCGGTAACCACCGGCCGGGTTGCTCGACGGGCTGAAGCCCCAGAAGCCGTACTTCGCCTCCAGCAGGCCGTGTTCGCGTTGCGCCCGCACGTGCAGCGCGTGGTTGCGGCCCCACGACCGCGGCGCCCACCTGGCCTCGGGCACGAACACGTCCGGCATCAGCTCCTCGAACATCGAGCCGCCCCAGCCGGGCACGATCCGCATGCCGCGGTAGGTGTAGGCGCCTTCGAAGACCTCGATGCCGTAGTAGGTGCGGTTCTCCCCCACCGGCTGCATCTCGTGCCACGACCAGTCGCACGACGCCGGGAACGTCCGCCACATCGCGAAGTACTGCTTCGCCGGCACCTGGCCGGTGATGATGCCGAGGTAGCTGGTGATCCGCGTTTCGGACACGGTGGTGTCGTAGTGGTGGGTGGTCAGCCACACGGGGTCGCCGCCGATGTGCGTGCCCTGGTACACGCCGCCGGGCCGGTCGTGGTCGAACGGGAAGAACCCGCCGTGGATCAGGCCGCCGGGCCGCACCGCGGGGTGCGCGGGGTCGTCACCGGGGTTGTAGAAGGAGTCCCAGCGCATCCGGGCGAAGATCCGGCGTGCGAGGCCCGCCGCCGCGCGGTCGGCCCCGGCCACCACGAGCAGGGCGGCGCCGAGCCAGCCGTTGTCGACGCTGGAGCAGAACGGGTGCACGACGGTGCCGGTGCCGGGCCAGGCGCGCAACGCCTCCCCGGTCTCCTCGTCGTACCAGTTGAAGTACATGCCGCTGGGGACGTGGTGCTCCATCCGGTCCAGGGTGGTGAGCGTGCGGACCAGCCGGGCGGACGCCTCGTCCTTCGAGATGAACCCGAGTTCCCTGGCCACGACGGTCGACCACAGGTAGCCGCCGATGTTGGTCGGCGAGGTGTAGCCGGACCGGTCTGCCGGGGCGAGCGACTCGGGGATGTTGTCGGCGGGCAGGCCGGTGCTCGCCGGGGTCATGGCGACCAGGCTGCGCCACGTGTCGCGGGCCCAGCCGCGAACGCGTTCCCGGTCGAACCCGCGGGCGGCGGACGCGGCCCCGGGCACCACGAGTGCCGCTGTCGTTCCCAGCAGGACGGTTCGGCGGGTGATCCTTGCAGTCATGTGAGACCTCGTCACTTGATGCCGGTGGTCGCGATGCCTTCGATGAAACGCCGCTGGAAGACCAGGAACACGGCCAGCACCGGCACGACGACGATGGTGGCCCCGGCCAGCAGCAGGCCGTACTGGATGGAGTTCTGGCCGGTCGAGTAGAGGGCGAGCGCGACCGGGAGCGTGTACTCGCTCTCCTGCTGCGCCACGACGAGCGGCCACAGGAAGTTGTTCCAGCTGCCCAGGAACGTGAGGATGCCGAGCGTGGCGAGCGCGGGCCCGCACAGCGGCAGCACGATCCTGGCGAAGATCCGCAGCTCGCCCGCACCGTCGACCCGGCCGGCGTCGAGCAGTTCGCTCGGCAGGCCGGCGATGAACTGGCGCATCAGGAAGACGCCGAACGGCGAGACGAGGAACGGCAGGATCAACGCGGGCAACGAGTTCGCCAGCCCGGCGTTGACGACCAGGACGTACAGCGGCACGAACGTGACCACGCCCGGGATCATCAGCGTCGCCATCACGACCAGGAACAGCGTCCGCCTGCCGCGGAACTCCAGCTTGGCGAGTGCGTAGCCGACCATCGAGCAGAACAGCAGGTTCCCGGCCGTCACGGCCACCGCGACGATCGTGGAGTTGAGGAAGTACGTGCCGAACTGCAGCCGGGAGAACAGCTGCGTGTAGTTGTCCAGCGACGCCGTGCCGGGCCACCACGTCGGCGGGTTCGCCCGGATCTCGCCCTCGCCCTTGAAGCTGCCCAGCACCATCCACGCGAACGGCGCGACGACGGCGGCGAACGCGACCGTCAGCGGGACGTAGAGCCACCAGCGGTTCCTCATGCTCAGCCCCTCTCCCGCAGCAGCCGGAACTGCAGGGCGGTGACGACGGCGATGACGACGAAGATCAGGTAGCTCATCGCGGAGGCGTAGCCGTAGTTGCCGAACCCGAACTGCCGGTAGGTGTACATCGACGCGGAGATCGTCGAGTTGAGCGGGCCGCCGTTGGTCATGACGTAGGGCTCCTCGAAGAACTGCAGGTAGCCGATCGCCGTGGTGACCGACACGAACAGGATCGTCGGGCGCAGCAGCGGCAGCGTGATGTGCCGGAACCGCTTGAGCGCCCCCGCGCCGTCGATGGACGCCGCCTCGTGCAGCGACGCGGGCACCGCCTGCAACCCGGCCAGGAAGATGATCATCGCGGTGCCGAAGTTGCGCCACGCGGCCATCAGGATCAACGCGGGCATCGACCAGTCCGGGTCGCCGAGCCAGTTCGGCCCGTCGATCCCGAACCAGCCGAGCACGGTGTTGACCAGGCCGAACTCGTCCTGCAGCAGGAACCGCCACACCACCGCGACCGCGACGATCGAGGTGATCACCGGGGTGTAGAAGCCCAGCCGGAAGAACGCGCGGAACCGGGTGATGCCCTTGTCCAGCACCACGGCGGCCAGCAGCGCGATGCCCAGCGTGAGCGGCACGCCGACGAGCACGAAGTACGCGGTGTTCGCGGCGGCCGTGCGGAACAGCGGGTCCGCGAACGCCCGCACGTAGTTCTCGAGCCCGACGAACTCCACCGCGAACGGCGTGCGCAGGTCGCGGTTGCGGGTGTCGGTGAGGCTCATGAACAGCGACTGGAGCACCGGCCAGGCCGTGAACACGAGGAACAGCACGCAGAACGGGACGACCAGGCCCCACGCCGCCCGCTCGACCCCGCGGCGGCGGGCCGCGGCGGGCGAGCTCACCTGCCGGTGCCGATGGAGTCGGCCGCCGACTGGGCCGCCTTCAGCGCGCCGGCCGGGTCGGCACCGGAGCGGGCCACCTTCTCGACCTCGGTGTCGAGCGCGGTGATCACCTGCTCCCAGGTGGCGAAGGTGGGCGGCGACTGGGCGGTGTCGAGCTGCTTGCCGAACGTCGCGAGCTTGGTGTCGGCGGTGAGCGCCGGGTCCTGCCACGCGCTCTTCACCGACGGCAGGTCCGTGGACTGCCGGTACCACTTGACCTGCGTCTTGGCGTCGGCGAGCCAGCTCACGAACTTCCAGGCCGAGTCGCGGTTCTTCGTCTCCTTGAACACCACGAAGTTGGAGCCGCCGACGAAGCTCGACGAGGTCTTCTTGACCGGCATCGGCATGACGTCGTACTTGTCCTTGAAACCCTCACCGCCGAGCTTCTCGACCGCGGACATCATCCAGGGACCGGAGATGAACATCGGCACGCGGCCGCTGACGAAGTCGGGTTCGGTCGTGGGCTGCGCGGGTGCTTCCCCGTCCGCGATGCCCTCGGAGAAGTAGGAGCCGTAGTACTCCAGCGTCTCCTTCAGCTCCGGGCTGTCGAAGTTGTAGGCAGCACCGTCGTCCTTGGTCAGCTGCGCGCCGTTGGACCAGGCGAAGGGCAGCAGCGACTGCCACGAACCGGTTCCGCCCGCCTGCAGGCCGATCCCGAACTTGGCGCCCGCCTTGGCCTGCATGGCCTTGGCCATCTCCTTGAGGCCGGCCCAGTCCTTCGGCGGCGTCTCGAAGCCCGCGGTCTTGGCGAGGTCCTTGCGGTAGTAGACGAGCCGCGTCTCGACGTACCAGGGGATGCCGTAGGAGGTGCCGCCGACCTCGGTGGTGCGCTGCGCGCCGTCGAAGAACGCGCCCTTGTCGATCGACGACGGGGTCGGGTCGAGCGCGCCCATGCCCGCGAACTCCCCCATCCACGTCGAGCCGACCATGGCCGCGTCGGGCGCCTGGCCCGCGGTGATCGCCGAGGTGAACTTGTTGTGCGCGGCGTCCCACGGGATCGCGGTGACCTGGACGTCCACACCGGGGTTGGCCTTCTCGAACTCCTCGGCGAGGGCAGGCAGCTTCTCCCCCTCGGCGCCCATGGCCCAGACGGTGACGGTGCCCGTGGCGGGTCCCTGGGAGATGTCGCCTCCCTGCTGGCCACCGGCCCGGTCGTCACCGCGCCCGCACGCGGCGAGCACCAGCACCAGGGCGGACAGGCCCGCGAGCGACTTGGCGGTCTTGCGCACCATTGGTTTCCCGCTTCCTCTCTGAAGTGGACGGTGTGATCAGGGGCAGCCGCACGACGAGCGCACGACCAGCTGCGTCGGCAACGTCTGCGCGTTCTTCCGCACCGGCTCCCCGCTCACCAGGTCGTGCAGGCGGCTCGCGGCCAGCGCGCCGAGCGCGTGGACGGGCTGGCGGACGGTGGTGAGCCCCGGCCGCACGTACCGCGAGGTCATGACGTCGTCCCAGCCGACCACCGCGATGTCACCGGGCACGTCCTTCCCGGCGTCCTGCAACGTGGTCATGACGCTCAACGCGAGCTCGTCGTTGGCGCACATCAGCGCGTCCACGTCGTGCTCGCCGCGCAGGAGGTCCCGCGCGAACGCGGCACCGTCGGCCTCGCGCAACCCGACCCCGACCGGCTCGGCGGCCGTGCGCCCGCGGTCTTCGTGGGCGGCCACGAACCCCGCGTACCGGTCGCGGATGTCGGGCCCGCTGTCCGGGTCGCCGACGAACAACGCCCGGTGCCGCCCGTGGTCGAGCACGTGCCCGGCCAGCTCCCGCGCGCTCTCCAGGTTCTCCGCCGCGACCGCCTCGACCCCGTCCAGCGGCTCACCGGCGATGACGACGACGGGTTTCCTGGCGTGCAGCAACCGCACCACGTCCCGCGAGATCGCCGCCGCCCCGAACACCGCGATGGCGTCGACCCTGGTGGCGAGCTGCCGCACCGCCGCGGCCAGGTCCGTCCGGCTGTCGGTGAGCACCAGCACGACCGACTGCGCGAGCTCGGCGGCCCGCGCCTCGAACCCCATCAGCAGCTCGGCGTAGTAGGGACCGGACAGCTCCGGCAGCACCAGCCCGTGCGCCTCGTGGTGCCGCACCGCCAGGCTCCGCGCCGCCCCGAGCGGCACGTACCCGAGCTCCTCGACCGCGGTGAGCACCTTCTGCCGGGTCGTCTCGGCCACGACGGTGGCCCCCTGCAACACCCGCGAGACGGTGGCGATGCTGACCCCGGCACGCTCGGCGACCGAGTAGATCGTCGCGCCCGCGGGCTTGGCCTCCTGGGAGGCGTGGTGCTGCTTTGCCATCGTGCTGCCTGCCACCTCGTCGTCACTGAAGGTTCCATGTAAGCGCTTACATGTCACTATTTGTGATGTAAGCGCTTACATAGGCTTGATGGGGCAAATATAGGCACGTGTTGCGGCGGGACACAAGACCGACGACTGCCGGCCAGCTCGCCACGACACCAGAAAAGCGCTGTTCAGGCGCGTGTTGGAAAGTTTCGAGGATTGTCGGTGAGCTGCCCGCCGGGCCAAGGGCGCGACCGATTGCTGTCCAGGACAGATCCGCCCCGCAACCTGGACAGTGTTCATCCGCTGGTGTTTGGATGATTACGCACCGTGCTTACAACGTTGTATCCCGGCAGATTGGACCGAGACGTTGACCTCCAGGATCGTCGCCTCCGCCTTGGCCGCCCTGCTGCTCGGCAGCGTGCCCGCCGTGGCCTCGTCCACGGCCGCCGTACCCGACTTCGCGACGGCGGAGGCCGGCAACCCCTTCGTGGACGGGTGGTACGCCGACCCCGACACCGCGTTCTACGAGAACAGGTACTGGGTCTTCCCCACCTCGTCGCGCCCCTACGACGAGCAGACCTACCTCGACGCCTTCTCCTCGACCGACCTGGTCACCTGGACCAAGCACCCGAACGTCCTGACCACCGCGTCCGTCTCCTGGGCCCGCCGCGCCGTCTGGGCACCGGCCCCCGTGCAACGCAACGGCAAGTACTACCTGTACTTCGGCGCCAACGACATCCAGTCCGACTCCGAGCTCGGCGGCATCGGCGTCGCGGTCGCCGACCGGCCGGAGGGACCGTACCGGGACGCGATCGGCAAGCCGTTGATCGCGCAGTTCGTGAACGGCGCGCAACCCATCGACCAGGACGTCTTCATCGACACCGACGGCCAGGCGTACCTGTACTACGGCGGCTGGGGTCACGCGAACGTCGTCAAGCTCAACGCGGACATGACGAGCCTCGGCACGTTCGCGGACGGCAGCACGTACAGGGAGATCACCCCGGCGAACTTCACCGAGGGGTCGCAGATGTTCAAGCGCGGCGGCAAGTACTACTTCATGTGGTCCGAGGACGGCTGGACCGGCCCGAACTACGCCGTGGCCTACGCGATCTCCGACTCCCCCACCGGCCCGTTCACGAAGGTCGGCCGCGTGCTTAGCCAGGACCCAGCGGTGGCACGGGGTTCCGGCCACAACGGCGTGATCAACGTGCCGGGCACCGACATCTGGTACATCACCTACCACCGCCGCCCGTTGAGCAAGTCCGGCGCCAACGACCGCCAGCTCGCCTACGACCGCATGACCTTCAACGCCGACGGCACCATCCAGCCGGTCACCATGCGGGTCAAGGACAACTTCGCCGACGACAACGCGATCGGCTGGACCACCCACGGCGGCACCTGGGCAGCCCGCGCCGGCCGCTACGAGGCCGGCTCGTCGTTCGGCGGGAAGTCGTTGCTGGACACCAACTTCACGAACTTCGTCCAGGACGTCGACGTCATCCCCCGCTCGGCCGCAGGTGACAGCGGCGTCGTGTTCCGCGTGACGCAGGCGGCCACCGGCACCGACAGCTACCGCGGCTACTACGCGGGGATCACCGGCAACGGCCGGGTGGTGCTGGGCAAGGCGGACAACAGCTGGACGCAGCTGGCGTCTGCGCCGGCGACCGTGCGGCCGAACGCGGCGCACCGGCTGCGGGTGGAGGCGGTCGGGTCGTCGATCAAGGTGTACGTCGGGGACCTGACGACGCCGAAGATCTCGGTGACCGACACGAGCTACGCCAGCGGGGCCAACGGGGTGCGCGTGTTCAACACGGGTGCGGCGTTCGACAACTTCGCGGTTGCGCACCGGTGAGCCGTCTGTTGTTACCATCCGGATGTTGACGACATCCAGGATTGGTGAATGGCTACTCGGCACCTGTACGTGGTGCGGCACGGCGCGGCGGACCCGTTCGGCGAGCTGACGGAGGTCGGGGAACGCCAGGCGCACCTGCTCGGTGAGCGCCTGGCGGAGTCGCCGATCACGGCGGTGTGGCACTCCCCTCTGCCCAGAGCCGTGCGCACCGCCCGGATCCTCGGCACGCACCTGCCGGGGGCGACGGTGGCCGAGGCACCGGAGCTGGTCGACCACGTGCCGCACGTGCCGGAGGACGTCCCACCGGCGTGGGCGGGGTTCTTCGACGGCTACGACGCCGCGGAGGCCGCGGCAGGCGCACGGTTGGCGGAGGCCTTGACCGCGCGGTTCGCCGGGCCGGCCGCTGCCGAGTCGCACGAGGTGCTGGTGACGCACGCCTACCAGGTGGCGTGGCTGGTGCGTGACGCCCTCGGGGCGCCGCCGGCCCGGTGGCTGGGGATGAGCTGCGGGAACGCGGCGTTGACGGTGGTCGAGCACCGGCACGGGAGTCCGCCGGCTTTGGTGGTCTACAACGACATGGGGCACCTGCCGGCAGAGCTGCGGTGGACGGGGTTCGGGCCGGGGCTGCGGCCGTGAGGTGAGGAGGCCGGATCGTCCGGCTGCGGCCGTGCGGTGAGGACGCCGGGTCACCCGGCTGCGGCCGTGCGGTGAGGACGCCGGGTCACCCGGCTGCGGCCGTGCGGTGAGGGAGCCGGGTCACCCGGTGGTGCCCTTATCGGCGCAGCACCGCCTGCGCGGCGACCAGCCGCTCGACCTCGCCGCCGCCCCCGGCTCCTCCGACGACCTCGTCCGCCCACCCGAGCAACCGCTCCAGGCGCGAATCCGCCTCTCCCGTCACCACTTCGGGCCGCCCGAGCACGACCTCACCACTCGTCCCGTCCAGCGTGACCACCACACCGGCGGCGAGGGTCAGCTCCCCTGCCCCGACAACGGCCGGCTTCCCCATCGACCGCGCCACCACCGCCGCATGACTCGCCGGCCCACCGCGCGCAGTCACCACGCCGGCCGCCACGGCCAGCCCGCGGATGTCGTCCGGTGATGTCTCCGGCCGCACCAGCACGACGGGACCACCCGCGGCCGAACGCACCGCGTCGTCGGAGGTCAGCGCCACCTGCCCGGTCGCGACCCCGGGACACACGCCCACGCCTCGCGCCACCACCTCCGTTCCCGCGGCGATCCGCGGCACGCGCACGTGCCGCAGGTGCGAGGGCGACACCCGCAGCAGGGCCTCGGCGCGGGTGATCAGGCCTTCGTCGGCGAGGTCGGTGGCGGTGCGAACGGCGGCGGCCCCGGTGAACCGTCCCGGCCGCACCTGCAGCAGCCACAGCCGGCCGGACTCGAAGGTGAACTCGACGTAGCAGGCGTCGCGGTGGTGCCGCTCGATTCGGTGCAGCGCGTCGTGGAGGTCCTGCCGCACAGGGGGTTCCAGTGCGGTCAGCGGCAGGGTCAGTGACCGGCCGGAGACGACGGCCTCGCCGTGGTGTCCGAAGAGGACCTCGCCGAACGGCGTGCGCGCGCCGGTGCTCGGGTCGCGGCTGAAGGCGACGCCGGCGCCGCTGTGGTCGTCGCGGGTGCCGAACACCATCTGCTGCACCACGACGGCCGTGCCGAGGTCGTGCGGGATGCCGTGCAACGTGCGGTAGGTGCGGGCACGGGGTGTGTTCCACGAGGCGAACACGGACTCGACCGCGTCGTCCAGGGAGGTCGGGTCCACGTCGAGGATCGTGTCCATCATGCCGGGCATCGACACCGCGGCGCCGGAGCGGACCGAGACCGCGGACATCCCCGCCACGGCCGCCGCGAGCTCGGCACCGAGTCCGGGTGGAAGCCTGCCGTCGCGCAGGAACGCGCGGCACGCGTCCGTGGTCACGACGACCGCGGCGGGGACGGGCAGGCCGAGGCGGTGCAGCAGGGCCAGGCCGTGCGCCTTGCCGCCCACCACCTCCGGCGGCTCGTGCAGGTCCGCGGAGACCGTCCTCACCCAGCCCATCGCTGGATCCCCATGGTCGCGAGGAGGTCCTCGTGCAGTTCGGCCCACACGGTGTGGAACGAGTCGATCGTGTCGGTGAGGTGGTCCCGCTCGCCCGCTTCCGCGCGGGCCAGGGCGGTGCCGAGGCGGGTCTCGTAGCGGCCGAACCGGGGCAGCGCGGCGGCCAGAGCGGCGATCACGACGAGCGCGCGGTCGTGGAAGTCGCGGAACAGGCCCACGACGCGGTCGTCGTAGGCAGCGTCCGTGTGGTCGTTGATGGTCGTGGCGCCGTCGACCGGGCGGATCTGCCACGCCGTGCAGAGGTCGAGCAGCTCGGGGTTGAGGACGAGGAACTCCTCGAACGCGGCCTTCAGCTCGGTACGGGTGCCGGCCCCGTCCAGCTCGGCTGCGGTCTGCTCGGCGTCGGCGGCCTTGCCGTCCCCCGTCAGCGACCAGCCGCCGAAGTCGCGGTGGTGGGTGACGAGGCCGGCAACGGCGAGGTCGATCAGGTCGGACTCCACTTCGGACGGTGACAGCCCGGTGAACGCGGCCACCCGCGTCACGTTCGTGGCACCGGTGCAGCGCAGGGCGTGCAGCACCAACGGGTTCACGACGTCGCCTCCCGCCTGCGCGCACCGGCCGCGTGACTGGCGCCCAGCCCCTGAGCGCGGGCCACGACCACGCCGTCGCGCACCCGGACCGCCGCCTCCGTGTCGTCGCCGGCGTTCCCGAGCCCGAGCGCGGACGGCACCGCCGCGTCCTCGTCGAGCACCAGCCGTACGTGCCGCCACACGTCGGGCGCGAACACCCGCCGCAGGCAGCCGACGAGGTCGGTGAGCCGCAGCCGCACGAGGCGGCCGGTCTCCTCCTGGTCGCCGGTCACCACGACCAGCACGACCTGTTCGCCGGGCCGCACCGACCGCAGCGCCTCCTCAGCCGCGCCGAGCCGGCCGGCGCCGAGCACCGCGACCAGGCCGTCGGTCAGGTCGACCGGGCCTCCGCCGATCAGGTCGACTAGACCCTCCGGCGCGGTCCAGGCGTCGGCGCAGGTCCGCGCCGGGGCGACGTAGGGCAGGTGCGGTGGCGCCCAGGTGTCCGCGAGGTCGACCTGCGCCAGGTGCCGGCACGCGTGCGCCACGTCGAACGGGTCGCCGAAGCCCGGCGCCGACTCGGCCCGGTGCGCCGCGCCGTCGAGCAACGTCAGCACCACCTGCGCCAGCCGCACCTGTCGCGCGGGACCACCGCGTTCCAGCGCCGTCGCCAGCAGGACCGCCTCCAGCGCCGCGACCTGGGCGAGCACCGGTCCGTGCCGGTCTTCGAGCACACCGTCCAGCGACCTGAGCTGCAACCGCCCGCCCGCGGCCGAGTCGCCCACCAGCGGCAACCGCTCCAGCCACACCCGCGCGAACACGCCCAGCGCGTCGACCGCCGACGACGGCGACACCTCGGCCGGCATCCCGCTCGCGGCACCGGCCAGCTCGATCAGCACGGCGAGGTACAGCGCGCGCTTGCCGGGGAAGTTGGAGTACACCGCGCCACGGGTCAGCTCCGCCCGCTCCGCGATGCGGTCCACCTTGGCCCCGGCGTAGCCGTGCTCGGTGAACTCCTCCTTCGCCGCCGCCAGCACGGACGCCCGCGTGCGCGCCTGTTGCTGTGCCCTCGTCAGCCGCACCATCGGCCACCCCCCGCTACCGTTCAGATGTTGTGAACATCCAGATTACCGCAACGTCCGAATCAGTTCAGGACCGCCGCCCCGGCGGCACATGCTTGAGGGTGGGTCCCGCCGTGGTGCCGCCCGCGACACGAATGGCGGAGCACAATTCATGATCGTCGGCACGCGCACGGGTCCTGATCAAGAACCACACGCGCCGGAGTTTTCGAAAAGAGTTTCGAAACTTCGCCGATTCACGCGTCGGCACAGCGAGTCGGAAGCACTCGCACAAGAGTGAATCCCATGTAGTCGAACATGTCGTTCACCTGGTCGTTCGACAACGATTCGACACGGGTCTTGACAGCTTCAACGGTCCTCCCCGGACCGCACCAAGGCCTGTGAGCAGCGCGAACGCGACCCTTGATCCGTCGAACGGATTCGGTTAATACTGCTCGCAGTTCGGCGTCGGGCGGGGTGGTTTTGGCGCAATCCGCATCGCCCGCACCGGATAGATCAGCAACTGAACCCATTCCACCCGCGAAGCTGCGGGTGCAAACTCAGAAAGCGCCGAATATGACGCTGACAGCGAAGTCAGTCGCACGGGTGACCCTCGTGTCCAGCCTTGTCGCCGCCACCGTCGGTGCCGCGATCATCGCGGCGTCGCCCGCCAGTGGGGCCGCGTCCACACTGGCCGCGGCGGCCCAGCAGAGCGGCCGGTACTTCGGCACCGCGGTGGCCGCGAACAAGCTCGGCGACTCGACCTACGTGGGGATCTTGAACCGCGAGTTCGACATGGTCACCGCCGAGAACGAGATGAAGATGGACGCGACCGAGCCGAACCAGAACCAGTTCAGCTACGGCAACGCGGACCGGATCGTCAACCAGGCCCGCAACCAGGGCAAGCGGGTGCGCGGGCACGCGCTGGCCTGGCACATGCAGCAGCCCGGCTGGATGCAGAACATGTCCGGCACCGCCCTGCGCAACGCGATGCTCAACCACGTCACGCAGGTCGCCACCTACTACCGGGGCAAGATCTACGCCTGGGACGTGGTGAACGAGGCGTTCGCCGACGGCAACAGCGGCGGGCGTCGCGACTCGAACCTCCAGCGCACCGGCAACGACTGGATCGAGGCCGCGTTCCGCGCGGCCCGTGCGGCGGACCCGAACGCGAAGCTCTGCTACAACGACTACAACACCGACAACTGGTCGCACGCCAAGACCCAGGGCGTCTACCGGATGGTGCAGGACTTCAAGTCCCGCGGCGTCCCGATCGACTGCGTCGGCTTCCAGGCGCACTTCAACAGCGGCAACCCGGTTCCGTCGAACTACCACACCACGCTGCAGAACTTCGCGGCGCTGGGCGTGGACGTCCAGATCACCGAACTGGACATCGAGGGCTCCGGCAGCTCGCAGGCCCAGCAGTACCAGGGCGTCACGCAGGCCTGTCTCTCCGTGGCCCGCTGCACCGGCATCACGGTGTGGGGCATCCGCGACACCGACTCGTGGCGCGCCTCGGGCACCCCGTTGCTGTTC
This sequence comes from Lentzea sp. NPDC037011, assembly GCF_055607425.1. Lineage (NCBI taxonomy): Bacteria > Bacillati > Actinomycetota > Actinomycetes > Pseudonocardiales > Pseudonocardiaceae > Lentzea > Lentzea sp. NPDC037011. Next base: position 597,329 of record NZ_JBVJRT010000004.1, read on the forward strand.
GACGGCAGCGGCAACAAGAAGGCCGCGTACAACTCGGTCCTCAGCGTCCTGAACAGCGGCACGGGCGGCACCGACCCCACGACCACCACCACGACGACGACCACGACGTCCAACCCCGGCGGCGGGGGCTGCACGGCGACGTACTCCGAGGGTGAGAAGTGGGGCGACCGCTTCAACGGCAACGTCACGGTGTCGGGCACTGACAACTGGATCGTGACGGTGACCGTGAGCTCGCCACAGCGGATCATCGCCACCTGGAACACCAGTGCCTCGTGGGACTCCGCGAACGTGATGACCGCGCGCCCCAACGGCAGCGGCAACACGTTCGGCTTCACCATCATGCACGGCGGCAACTGGAACTGGCCCAGCATCTCCTGCCGGGTCGCCTGATCACACCAGCGGAGGGCCCCGGTGACCACCGGGGCCCTTCCCCCGTCCGCGCTACGCCACTCCGCCGCCACCCGGACTGGACGGAGCAAAGCCATGCACTCCACCGATTCCCGCACGTTCAGAGCAGCCGCGGCCATGGCCGCCGCGGTGCTCGTCACGACAACGGCCGCCGTGGCCGGGTCGCAGTCCGCGGCAGCCGCCGCCGGCTGCAGGGCCGACTACAGGATCGGGTCCCAATGGCAGGGCGGCTTCACCGCCGAGGTCGTCGTCACGAACCTCGGTGACGCGGTCACCGGCTGGCGGCTCGCGTGGACGTTCCCCGGTGACGAGCGGATCACGCAGTCGTGGAACGGGTCGCACACCCAGTCCGGCGCGAACGTGACCGCCGTCAACGCGGCCTGGAACGGTGGCATCGCCACCGGCGCGACCGTCTCGCTCGGGTTCAACGCCACCGCCAGTGCGCGCGCGGCGACCCCGGCGGTGTTCACCCTCAACGGCACCGCGTGCACCGGCACCACCGACCCCACCACGACGACCACCACGACCACGACCACGACGAGCACGGACCCCCAGCCGGGTCGGCCCGCGATCGAGAACAACTTCCCCGTCACCCGCGAGGGCGCGTACGGCGACAACCGCTTCACGGTGTTCCGCCCGGCGAACCCGCAGGCGGCCGACCGGCCACTGCCCGTGCTGGCGTTCGGCAACGGCGCCTGCGCGCACACGAACAACAGCGAGGTCACCCGCATCCTGACGTTCGTCGCGTCGAAGGGCTTCGTGGTCGTGGACACCGGCTCGGTCGACGGCTCGCCCAACGGCGTGCCGAGCGGGTCGCCGATCCCCTCCCTGCTGACGGACGCGATCACCTGGGCCGAACGGGAGCAGAACCGCTCCGGCGCCGCCCTGCGCCAGCGCCTCGACCTGACCAGGGTCGCCACCGCGGGCCACTCGTGCGGCGGGCTGGAGGCACTGGTCGCCGCGCAGGACCGCCGGGTGTCCGCCGTGATCGCGTTGAACAGCGGTTTCTTCGCCGACGGCGCCTTCGGCTACCCGCGCTCCGAGCTCGGCAAGCTGCACACGCCGGCGCTGTTCATGGACGGCGGCTCCTCCGACATCGCCTACGCCAACAACCAGGCCAACTACGACCTGGCCACCGTGCCGTCCGTCCTGGCGCGGCACCCGCAGGCCGGGCACGTCGGGTTCATCACCGGCAGCCAGCTGACCGACGGCATGACGACGGTCGTGCAGTTCCTCGACATGGTGCTCAACGGCAACCAGACCGCCCGCAACTACGTCCTCAGCCCGTCCGGCCTGGCCGCCAAGGCGCCGTGGGTGGTGGCCAAGAAGAACTTCTGACCCGGTTCCAGACCCCGGCAGTTCCAGACCCCGGCAGTTCCAGACCCCGGCAGTTCCAGACCCCGGCAGGGCGGGGGCCGCCGCAACGCCGTGACGGCGCAGGGGCGCAGGGCGCACCCGCACGGCGTTGCGGCGTCGGGCTGCGCGGGTCACCGGCCGGTTCCGGGCACTGCCACGGGTGGCTGCCGCGGACGTCCGCGGCAGCCACCCGTGGCCTACCGGTCACCTGACCGTCAGCCCACCCGCTTCAGCACCACCAGCGACCGCGCCGCCAGGACGAGCTGGCCGGTCGCGGGGATCGGCTTCTCCCGTTCGCCGACCTCACCGGTCGCGGTGTCCACCACGACCACCCACTCCGGGCCGTAGGTGGGCTCGGGCAGCGTCACCTCGATGTCCTCGTGGTGGGCGTTGAACGCGATGAGGAACGAGTCGTCGACCACCCTCATCCCGCTCTGGTCCAGGTCGGGGATGCCTTCGCCGTTGAGGAAGACGACGATGCACTTGCCGAAGTCGTCCCCCCAGTTCTGCTCGGTCATCTCCTCACCGGAGGGGGTGAACCACGCGATGTCGCGCAGCTCCTCGCCCTTGCGGATCGGCCGGCCGACGAAGAACCGCTTGCGCCGGAACACCGGGTGCGCCTTGCGGAACGCGGTCAGCGCCGAGGTGAAGTCGACCAGCTCGGCGTTCGCGTCGGCCAACGTCCAGTCCACCCACGAGATGGCGTTGTCCTGGCAGTAGACGTTGTTGTTGCCGTCCTGCGTGCGGCCGAACTCGTCGCCGTGCAGGATCATCGGCACGCCCTGCGACAACAGCAGCGTCGCCATCATGTTCCGCCGCTGCCGGGCGCGCAGCGTGAGGACGCCCTCGTCGTCGGTCGGTCCTTCGGCGCCGCAGTTCCACGAGCGGTTGTGGCTCTCGCCGTCGTTGTTGTCCTCGCCGTTGGCGTCGTTGTGCTTCTCGTTGTACGACACCAGGTCGTTGAGGGTGAAGCCGTCGTGGGCGGTGACGAAGTTGATCGACGCGTAAGGCCGGCGGCCGTCGTTCTGGTAGAGGTCGGAGGAGCCGGTGATGCGCGAGGCGAACTCGCCCAGCGTCGCCGGCTCACCGCGCCAGAAGTCCCGGACGGTGTCGCGGAACTTGCCGTTCCACTCCGTCCACAGCGGCGGGAAGTTGCCCACCTGGTACCCACCGGGACCGACGTCCCACGGCTCGGCGATCAGCTTGACCTGCGAGACCACCGGGTCCTGCTGCACGACCTCGAAGAACGTCGCCAGCCGGTCCACGTCGTAGAACTCCCGCGCCAGCGTCGCCGCCAGGTCGAACCGGAAGCCATCGACGTGCATCTCGGTGACCCAGTACCGCAGCGAGTCCATGATCAGCTGCAACGTGTGCGGCGTCCGCACGTTCAGGGAGTTACCGGTGCCCGTGTAGTCCATGTAGTACTGCGGGTCGTCCTCGACGAGCCGGTAGTACGCCTCGTTGTCGATGCCCTTCATCGACAGGGTCGGCCCGAGGTGGTTGCCCTCGGCGGTGTGGTTGTAGACCACGTCGAGGATGACCTCGATGCCCGCTTGGTGCAGGGTGCGGACCATGCCCTTGAACTCCTGCACCTGGTCGCCGGAGCCGGCGAGGGAGGCGTAGGCGTCGTGCGGCGCGAAGAAGCCGATCGTGTTGTAGCCCCAGTAGTTGGTGAGGCCCTTGTCGGCGAGGGTGTGGTCGCTGATGAACTGGTGCACCGGCATCAGCTCGACCGCGGTCACACCCAGCCTGGTCAGGTGGTCGATCATCACCGGGTGCGCGAGGCCCGCGTACGTGCCGCGCATCCGCTCCGGGATCTCCGGGTGGTCGATCGTGAGGCCGCGGACGTGCGCCTCGTACACGACGCTCTCGTTGTAGGGCGTCCTCGGCAGCCGGTCCTCCGCCCAGTCGAAGAACGGGTTGACCACCACGGACTTCGGCACGAACGGCGCCGAGTCGTCGTCGTTGCGCTCGTCCGGCGCGCCGAACCGGTAGCTGTAGAGGGACTCGTCCCACCGCAGCCCGTCGCTGATCGCCTTCGCGTACGGGTCGATGAGCAGCTTGGTGGGGTTGCAGCGAAGGCCCCGCTCCGGGTCGTACGGCCCGTGCACGCGGTACCCGTACCGCTGTCCCGGTCCGACGCCGTGCAGGTAACCGTGGTGGACGAAACCGCTCACCTCGGGCAGGTGAACCCGCGTCTCGGTGCCGTCGTCGTCGAACAGGCAGAGCTCGACGCGGTCTGCCACCTCCGAGAACAACGCGAAGTTGGTACCGACGCCGTCATAGGTGGCGCCGAGCGGGTAGGACGTTCCAGGCCAGGCTTTCACGCGCGAGGTATGCCCAGGATCACCCGATCTAACTCTTTCGAGTGCAGGTTGTGCTCGCGATCACCGGGTAACCGGCTCTCATGGCAACACATGATCTGGGCGCGGGCGACGACCAGGCGTCCTACACGCCCCCGCACGACACCGGCTCACCCGACTCGGTCGAAACCGATCCCGCGGCCCTGAACAGCGCGGAGGACCTCGACGAGGACCGCCTCAAGCTGGACCCGCTCGAAGCGGGGATGGACCCGCCGGAGCGGTGGACGGCCGCCGACAAGTACGGCACGACGCCGTACGAGCAGGCCCACCCGCGTCCGCTGGACGACCGGCTGGCAGAGGAACAGCCCGACGTGCCGGTCGTGCCGAGCGAGCTGGACGAGGAGTCGCAGACCGAGGCCGTGGGACGGGGCCAGCTCGCCGACGAGCCCGGTGGCTCGGTGGCGAGCACGGCACGGACGCCCGACGAGCCGATCTGATCCCGCAGCGGCCGCGCCCGCCGGACGCAACCGTCCGGCGGGCGCCGTTCTGCGCCGAAGACCGCGTCACCGGCTGAGACGTCCGAACAGGACCTCGACGCCGCTCAGCTACCCGGTCACCCCGGCGATCAGCTGCGCCGTCATCCCCCCGCGGTGGAACAGGAACGCGTGGGCACCGGGTACCACCACCGCCCGCCCGTCCGGTGCCGCGGCGGCGAGCCGTTCGACCCAGTGCACCGGCGACAACGCGTCGTGCTCACCGCGCACCACCAGCACCGGGCAGCTCACCCGCGCGACGACCTGCTCCGGCCGGTCCCGCTGGGCCGAGCGGACGAAGCGCGCGATCTCCACCGGACCGGCGCGCAGGTAGTCGGGCACCGTCCCGCGCACCACCGAGGGCGGCTCGTGCGGCAGGGTGCGCAGGAACCCGCTGACCAGGCCGCCCAGGCCGCGTTGTTCCGGTGGGAAGGTGGGGCCGAGCAGCACCAGCGACCGCACCAGCTCGGGCCGGGCCGCGGCGGCGTGCAGTGCGGCCTGGGCGCCGGTGGAGTGCCCCGCCAGCACCACCGGTGCCGCGACCACCTCCTCGACCCAGTCGCACACCGCCCGCGCGACCGCGCCGATCCCGGCCGGGCACACCCGTGCCGCGCGGTGGCCGAAGCCCGGCACGTCGAGCAGGTGCGCCCTGGTGAAGGCACCGCAGCCGGCGAGGGTGTCGGCGAGGTAGCCGAGTGCGCCGAGGCCGGGCACCAGCACGACGTCGGGCCGGTCGCCGACGCGGTGCCCCGCCGTCAGGCTGCGGAACTCCCGGTCCCCGACCCGGTCCCACCGTTCCCGCACGTGCCGCGGGCGGTCCGGCATGGCTGGCTCCCTCCGTCGTGGTCCACACCGGAACTACCGCTCCCCTGATCGGCGAAACGTGACGCACGGCGGAGATCCGCGTGATTGGACGTCCGGTGCGCGGGAACACCTGCGGTTCCGACGTTCGATCATCGTGAGGTGACCGCCCATGGCAGCAGACCAGTACACCCGGCAGGACCCGAGGGAGCAGTACCCGCGTCCCGGCCGGCAGGAGGGCCAGGAGCAGGAGCACCCCGGCACCGGCAGCCGGATGGGTCCAGAGCCCGACCACGGCGAGCACACCTACCGGGGCAGCGACCGGCTGCGCGACACCAAGGCCGTGATCACCGGCGGCGACTCCGGCATCGGCCGCGCCACCGCGATCGCGTTCGCCCGCGAGGGTGCTGACGTGCTGCTCTGCTACCTGGAGGAGGAGCAGGCCGACGCCGAGCGCACCGCCGAGCTCGTGCGCGAAGCTGGCCGGCAGGCCGTGCTGGTCCCCGGCGACCTGCGCACCGAGGAGGCGTGCCGGGAGGTCGCCCGGCGCGCGGAGGAGGAGTTCGGGCGGATCGACGTCCTGGTCAACAACGCGGCCTACCAGATGGCGCAGGACGAGGGGCTGCTCGGCATCAGCAGCGACCAGTTCGACCGCGTGTTCAAGACGAACGTCTACGCGATGTTCTGGCTGACCAAGGCCGCCGTGCCGCTGATGCGACCGGGTGCGGCGATCATCAACACGTCGTCGATCCAGGCGTTCCAGCCCTCGCCCGAGCTGATGGACTACGCCGCCACCAAGGGCGCGATCGTCAACTTCACCAAGGCGCTCTCCGCCGACCTGGTCGACAAGGGCATCCGGGTCAACTCCGTGGCCCCCGGTCCGGTGTGGACACCGCTGATCCCCGCGACCATGCCCGCCGAGAAGGTCGACGACTTCGGCGCGCAGACACCGCTGGGCCGGGCCGCGCAACCGGCCGAGCTGGCACCGGTCTACGTCTTCTTCGCCTCGCAGGAGTCCAGCTACATCACCGGCGAGGTCCTCGGCGTCACCGGCGGCCAGCTGCTCACCTGACGAGGTGACAACGCGCTGTTTGCCCGCGACCCCGCCGGGTAACCGAGCCGCGTGCGCACCACCGACCGCATCCGCACCACGAGCCTGCCGGCGGTGCCACGCCGGCGGGCTGCGGGCGGGCAACCGCCGGGCTCCCCACCTCCCCCGGACGCGCACGCGACTGACCTCGGGCACGTCCGGAGACGCCGCACGACCCACCACGGCGAGGGAGGAACGACCGCATGCGCATCAGCCGCAAGCCCACGGGTGCCAAGTTCTTCGAGCTGTTCACCGAGATCGGCGCGAACATCGGCAGGAGCGTGGAGCTGCTGGGCGAGTTCGTGCGGGCGCCCGCCGACCGGCGGCAGGAGCTGGCGGAGCGCATGCACGCGCTGGAGAACGCCGGTGACGACGCCACGCACGCGATCATCGAGCACCTGGACCGGTCGTTCGTCACGCCGTTCGACCGGGAGGACATCTACCGGCTCGCGGCCAGGCTGGACGACGTCGTCGACCACATGGACGCCGCGGTCGACCTGGCGACCCTCTACCGCGTGGGTGAGCTGCCCGACGGCGTGAACGCGCAGGTGGACCTGCTGTGCCGGGCCGCCCAGCTGACCGCGGCGGCCATGCCCCGGCTGGCAGAGCCGCAGGAGCTGACCGCCTACTGGGTGGACGTGAACCAGGTCGAGAACGAGGCCGACCAGGTCTACCGGCGGCTGTTGTCGGAGCTGTTCAACGGGCAGCGCGACGCCCTGGAGGTCATGAAGCTCAAGGAGGTCGTGGACGAGCTGGAGGCAGCGGCCGACGCGTTCGAGCACGTGGCGAACGCCGTGCACTCGATCGCGGTCAAGGAGGCCTGATGCTCACCGCGGGCCTGGTGCTCGTGGTGGTGCTGGCACTGGCCTTCGACTTCACCAACGGCTTCCACGACGCCGCCAACGCCATCGCCACCGCGGTCTCCACCCGTGCGCTCACCCTGCGCGCCGCACTCGCGCTCGCGGCGGTGATGAACCTGGTCGGCGCGCTGCTGGGCACCGGCGTCGCGGTCACCATCGCCTCCGGTCTCATCGACACCCCGGTCGGCGACGACGCGCTGCACGTGGTCACCGCCGCCCTGGTCGGTGCCATCGCCTGGAACCTGGTCACCTGGTACTTCGGGCTGCCGTCGTCCTCGTCGCACGCGCTGGTGGGCGGCCTGGTCGGTGCCGCGCTGGCCTCCGCGACCACGGTGCACTGGGCGGGCGTGGTGGAGAAGGTCGTGATCCCGATGGTGGTCTCACCCGTCGTCGGCCTGCTGCTCGGCTACCTGGTGATGACGGTGATCATGTGGGCGTTCCGCAACGCGAACGCGCACCGCGCGGGCCGGCTGATGCGCCGCGCCCAGGTGTTCTCCGCGGCGAGCCTCGCGCTGGGCCACGGCCTGCAGGACGCCCAGAAGAGCATGGGCGTGATCGTCCTGGCGCTGGTCGTCAGCGGCAACCAGGCCGGCTACTCGGTGCCGTTCTGGGTGATCGGGGCCTGCGCGCTGGCCCTGTCGGCCGGGACGTACGCCGGTGGTCTGCGGATCATGCGCACCCTCGGCCGGCGCATCTTCCACCTCACGCCGCCGCACGGCTTCGCCGCCGAGCTGTCCGCCTCCTCGGTGCTGTACCTGACCGCGTTCGTCTTCCACGCCCCGATCTCCACCACGCACGTCATCACCTCGGCGGTGATGGGCGTCGGCGCCACCACCCGCCGGTCCGCGGTGCGCTGGTCGGTGGCGGCGGACATCGCGAAGGGCTGGGTGCTGACGCTGCCCGCGTCCGCTACCGTCGCCGCCGGTGCCTACGGGCTCGTGGCGCTGCTCTGAGCTCCTGCCCGCGGCGGCGGCGGAGCGCTCGAAAGTTCTTCGAAGTTTTTTCGTTATTGCCGGGCGCCGGGGACATCTCCTGGTCAGAGGACCCTGGACCGGCAAGTGGGGTGGGCATGGCGGTGGCCGAGGAACCCGGCGTCGCGACGGTGGTGGCCGCACGCGACGGCGACCAGCGCGCGCTGGACGACCTGGTGAGCGGATACCTGCCCCTCGTCTACAACATCGTGGGGCACGCGCTCGGCGGTCACGCCGACACCGACGACGTGGTCCAGGAGACCATGCTGCGCGCGGTGCACGGGCTGTCCTCGCTGCGCGACCCGGCCGGGTTCCGGTCGTGGCTCGTCGTGATCGCGATGAACCAGATCCGGCTGCGGCACCGCGAAAGCCAGCGGGTCCCGGTCACCGGACCGGTCCTGGAGGACGTCGCCGACCCCGGCGCTGACTTCGTCGACCTCACGATCATGCGGTTGCAGCTGTCCGGGCAGCGGCGCGAGGTCGTCGCGGCCACCCGCTGGCTCAGCGCCGACGAACGCGAACTGCTGTCGCTGTGGTGGCTGGAGGCGGCCGGCCGGCTGACCCGCACCGAGGTCGCCGACGCGCTGGAGCTGACGCCGCAGCACACCGCCGTGCGGGTGCAGCGGGTCAAGGCGCAGCTCGACGCCGCGCGGATCGTCGTGCGGACGCTGGAGCGCACGCCGCGCTGCCCCGAGCTGGCCGAGGTCGTCGCCGACTGGGACGGTGACCCCAGCCCGTTGTGGCGCAAGCGGATCGTCCGGCACAGCCGCGGCTGCCCCCGGTGTGAGCGGTGCGGGTACGACCTGGCCGCGGTCGAGGGACTGATCGCCCGGCTGCCGCTGGTGCCGCTGCCCGCCGCGTTCGGGTTCGGGCTCGACCAGTCGGCGCTCGTCGGGACGCAGGTGAGCATCTCCCCCGTCACCACGGCGCCCGCCGCCACCACGACGTCCACGGCGGCGACCGGCAAGTTCGGGGTGTTCCTGCAGGGCGCGCTGGTCAAACCGATCGCCGCCGCGGCGGCCGCCGTGCTGGCCGCGGGCATCGTGGTCGCCGTGCTGCCCTCGAAGGAGGAACCGGTCACCCGCGCGGTGTCCGCGACCACCTCCCAGAGCGCGCCCACGACCACACCGCCGGCCATCACCACCACTCCGTCACCAGCGCCGTCCACGGCGCCGCCGTCCTCGACGACGGTGGCCGCACCGCCCGTGCCCGCCGCGGCGCCGAAACCCGTTGCGGCGTCGGCGAAGAAGGGCGTCAGCACGTGGAACTTCTCCGGCGTCGGCAAGGCGCTCACCGACGTGCGCGCCGGGTGGTACTACAACTGGGCCGTGCACCCGGACGGCATCGCCACGCCGCCGAACGTCGAGTTCGTGCCGATGATCTGGGGCGCGAAGTTCACCGACGACGCCACGATCGCCCGCGCGAAGGCCAACGGGAAGGTGCTGCTCGGGTTCAACGAGCCGGACTTCCCCGATCAGGCCAACATGACGCCGGAGCAGGCGCTCGACCTGTGGCCGAAGCTCGCCGCCACCGGGTTGCGGCTCGGCAGCCCCGCCGTCGCGCACAGCGGTGACAAGCCGGGCGGCTGGCTCGACCGGTTCATGACCGGTGCGGCCCAGCGCGGCCTGCGGGTCGACTTCATCACCGTGCACTGGTACGGGTCGGACTTCAGCGCGGCGGCCGTGCAGCACCTGAAGAACTACCTCGACGCGGTGCACGCGCGGTACGGCAAACCGGTGTGGCTCACCGAGTACTCGCTCATCGACTTCTCCGGCGGCACACCCCGCTACCCGACCCAGGCGCAGCTCGCGGCGTTCGCCCGCGGTTCCAGCGCGATGATGGAGGGCCTGCCGCACGTCGAGCGGTACGCGTGGTTCGCGCTGCCCGCCGACAAGCCCGGCACCGGCCTCTACGCCCCCGGCGGCACCCCGAACCAGGCCGGCGAGGCCTACCGCGACGCGGGCTGAGCTCCCGCTCGCGTCCGCTCGTCCCGTTCCACCCCTGTGTCAGTCCACCCTGCCCGAAAGGACTTCCGATGACCCACGCCCCCACCCCGTCACGGCTGCGGAGGCGCGTCCTGATCGCGGTCCTCGCCGTGGCCGGTGTCGCGGCGTCCGCGGTGACCGCGAACGCGATGTTCTTCTCACCGCCCAAGCCACCGCCGGCCGCGGTCGCGCCGACCACGACCACGACGCCCGCCGCGCAGACCCGCACCGCGACGGCCGTTCCCGGGACTCCCGCTCCCGCTTCCGCACCGGCGACCACCCCGGCCACCACTCCGCCCACCACCGAGGCCGTCGCTCCCCTGCCGCCGCAGGCGCCGATCCCGCCGAACGCGGTGCGCGTGGCGGAGTTCGTGGCCGAGTGCCCGTTCACCCACCGGCTGCCGGACGACCCGATCGTCTTCCCGAACCTGCCCGGTGTCTCGCACATGCACAGCTTCTTCGGCAACGTCTCCACCAACGCCCGCTCGGACGTGACGAGCCTGGGCGGCGCGACGAGCATGTGCAGCCCCAAGACCGACCTGTCGTCGTACTGGGTGCCCACCCTGCTGGTCGACGGCCAGCCCGTCGAGCCGACCGGCACCACGTTCTACTACCTCGGCGAGGGCGTGCGCGACGACGTGATCGCCCGCACCCAGCCGTTGCCGCGGGGCCTGCGGATCGTCGCGGGCAACGCCAAGGCCACCGCGCCGGACGACAGCACGCGGTCGCGCTGGTCGTGCCTGCACGCCGGTCACGTCGGCGCCTCGAAGGACTTCGTGAACTGCCCGGCCGGCACGATGATCGAGTCCTACCTGGACTTCCCGCAGTGCTGGAACGGCAAGGACCTCGACTCCGCCGACCACAAGAGCCACATGTCCTACCCGGTCGCGGGCGACTGCCCGGCCACGCACCCCGTGCCCGTGCCGAAACTGCGCCAGGTGCTGCGCTACCCGGCCAACGGCGACCCGGCGCGGTTCAGGCTGTCGTCCGGTCCCGGCTACACGATGCACGGCGACTTCTTCAACGTGTGGCCCGAGGCCGAGATGGCGCAGCGCGTGCGCGACTGCATCAACCGGATCGTCAAGTGCGGACCGGACGGCCGCCCGTAGTGCGGGTCCTGCACGTCGCGGTGGTCCTGCTGGCGGCGGTCCTGCCGACGGGGTGCGGTGCGGTGGCCGAGGCACCACCGGCCGCTGTCCCGTCGCCTGCCGTCTCGTCGCCTGCCGTCTCGTCGCCAGCCGGGCCGACCGCGACGGACCTGGCGTTCGTGGACCTCGTGATCCCGCAGAACGAGTCGGCGCTGGCCGCCTTGGCGCTGGTCGCCGGCCGTCCCGGCTCCGCGCTGCGTCCGGTGGCCGAGCAGTTCGGTGCCGGTTATCGAGCTGAGCTGGTCCAGGCCAGGGAGGTGCTCGCGCGGGCGGGCCGGCCGGAGTCCGGTGAGCACGCGGGCCACGACATGCCCGGCATGATCACGCCCGCCGAGCTGGCCGCGGCCGGCGGCGCGCGGGACGCCGACTTCGACGGGCAGCTGCGGACGTTGCTGCGTACCCAGTGCGAGGAGGCGCGGACAGTCGCCCTTGCGGAGCTGTCGGCCGGAACGAGCAGGCAGGCACTCGACCTGGGTGCGCGGATCGAGCGCAGCAGGGCGGAGTTCCTGGTGCTGCTGGGGTCGTGACCGGCTCACCGCGACGGTCATCGGGGCGGTGGTCGAGAATCGTCGCGTGTCTCCTGCGAACGACCTCGACCTCCCCCGGCTGCTGGCCACCGGCAGCACCGGCCCCGCACCCACCGAGCTGGTGGTCCCGGCCCTGCTGCTGCGCGCCCCCACCGCGACGTGGTCGGAGCTCGTCCACATCTACGTGCCGCACGGCCCGACGGTCGCGTTCAGCGGCCGTGACCTCCGTTCACCCGGCATCGCGAAGGCCACCGAGGTGGCCCGTGCGGCGGGGTTCGCGACGGTGGTGCGCTCGCCGGGCGGGCGGATGGTCGCCTACGACGCCGGTGCCGTCGTGATCGACCACCTCGACCGCACCACCGGAATCCGGCACGCCGGCAGCGCCACGTTCGCCGCCAACGCCGAGAGCCACGTGCGGGTGCTGCGCGGGCTCGGTGACGTCGACGCCCGCGTCGGCGAGGTCGACGGCGAGTACTGCCCCGGCGAGTACAGCATCAACGTGGCGGGCACCGCCAAGGTCGTGGGCTCGGCCCAGCGGGTCACCGCGACCGGGTCGCTGTTCAGCACCGTCGTCCAGGTCGCCGTGTCGGACGAGGTCCGCGCCGTGCTCACCGCGGTGTCGCAGGCGCTGGGCTACGGACTGCGGGAGAGCTCGATCGCCGGGCTGGCCGACTACGCGCCGGGGCTGTCCTCGGCGGAGGTCGCGGCGGCGTTCGCGGCGGACTACCGCGACCGGCTCGGGTTGGCCGACGGGCAGGTCCCCGCCGCGGTCGCCGCCCACGCGGCCGGGGTGGTGCCGGAGGGAGCGGGACCGTTCCACGTGGACGACTGGACCCGCGCGCACCCGGTGCCCGGCGCCTGACGCCCGATGCCGGTATCCGGGACCGATCCGCTCCGGCAACCCCGCCGCTGCCGTCAGCAGCAGCACGGCGAAGCTCAGCGCGTAGCCGTTGACCGTCCACTCCAGCTCGGTGACCGACGCGCCGAGGTCCGTTCTGACCGCCGTCAGCGCGGTCGTCACGAGCACCCACGTGCGGGTGGCCACTGTCCTTCCCCCTCTGGCTCCGGCCGGTGTCACCCGACGCCGGCACTTCGGGGGTGTGGACCCGTGGAGGCGGTGAAAGGAATCGGAAGGGTTCAGCCCAGTGCGGTGCCCTGCGGTTGCGGGCACTGGCCGCCGGGCGTGGTCAGCAGTTCGAAGTGCCACATCTCGTTGGCGAACGCCTGGCAGAGCCCGTGGTCCGCGCCGTGCTGGACCAACCAGTCCGCGGCGGCGGTCGGCCCGATGTCGATGGCGTGCCCGGTCACGTGCTTCGACTTCTCCGGCGGGTGCACGAGCTTGCGGGCCTCCTCCGCGCTGCGGTACCGCGCGGTGGCCTCGTCCAGCAGCCGCTGCTGGTACCGCTTGCTGCGCCAGCCCGACGTCACCTTCAGCTCCACCCCGCGCGCCGCGGCGTCCACGGCGGCCGCCCGCACCGCCGCGAGCAGTGCGGGGTCGAGGTTGGCGATGGCGGGGTGGTCGTTGTCCTGCAACGAGATGCTCTCGTTCTCCGGGATGCTGCCGTCACCGTCCGCCCGGGAGCTGCCACCTCCCGAGTGGACGGTGCCGGCCTCCGGCGGTGTCGCACAGGCCGTCACCACGAGCACGAGCACCACCGCGCAGGCGGTGCGAAGTCCGTTGCCGCCCGCGTGTCCCCGCATCACCACTGGTCCGTCTCCTCGTCGTCGCGCGCCGGGTGTGTCCGACGTGCTCGACGATGCCGCGCCGATGTGATCGGCCGTCGCGCAAAATGTGCTCGTTCTGCAACGACCTGTCGACGGGGTGCCCGTGAGGACCGCTCGTCCGGGAACAGCGGACCGCGCCGGGTGGGCCGGTCAGGTCACGCAGTTGCCGCGTTCCAGCTCCTTCGCGCGCCGGGCCACCTCACCCGACCACGCGAGCTGCGGCCGGCGAACCGCCGCTGCTGTACCACCGGCTCGTCCGGTCTCACTCGACGTCGTCACCGCCGAGGCCCATGCCGCCGGTCCCGCGGCCGTCCTCGTCGGGGACGTCCTCGGGGGTGTCGCTCGGCGGCCGCCGTGACACCTCGGCCTCCGTCTCGGTCAGGGGTGTGCCGCTCGCTTCCTCCGCGGCTCCCCGCTGCACCGTCTCCTCGTCCCGGTCCGGTCCCGTCACGGCACTCTCCTCCTGGAGGTCGGCTTCCGTCCGTGCGGCATACCCGGCGGCGGCGCGTTGAACCGGCGAACGCGGTGCGGACCGCGCGAACGCAGATCCGCACCGCGCTACCGGACCCGCGCGGTTGCTGGCTGTTGAACAACACTGCCGAACACAGCCCGACCACACGCGCGGTGCCGCCGCGTCCGGCGCACCGGGCCCGGCGGACCGGGAGTTCCCTGCCGGGTCCGGTGCTACGCCTGGTTCCACAGAGGACTGGGGGGTTTTCGTGATCACGATTTGGCAGCGCTCTCGCGGTCGGCCACGGCGGTGCTGCGCGGCTGCGGCCCGGTGTTCCGCGACGCCCATGCCCCCGTGCTCCGCCGCACGCGTGTGGGCAGCGGCTGCCCGCTCGTGCGCACGCGCGGAGCTGATCAGGCTCTCCCGCAACCGCTGTCGTGCCTGCGCCGCGTGCAGGCGCGCCTCGGCCGGCGCGGCCATGGCCGTGCTGACGTCACCCGAGCTCGACGCCCTGCCGGCCCGCGTCTTGAGCCGGGCCCGGCGCGACTCCAGCGCACGGATGCGCCGTTCCACTCCGTGCACCCGTACCGCACCCGTGTACCGGCGGCCGTTCCGGGTAACCACCCGCATGGCCACCGACACCGCAGGCCCGCCGGACGAGGGCCACCTCGGACTCCCCGCCGAGCGCGAGCCGGACCTGGCAGCGCACCTGACCAGAATCGCCCGTGCGCTCCAGCAGCAGCACGGCGAGCAGGAGACGATGGACGCGATCGTCCACGCCGCGGCCGGGACCATTCCGGGTGCCGAGCACGCGGGCATCATGACCGTGCTCGGCCGCAGGGAGATCCGGACCGTCGCCACGACCGGTGACCTGCCGTGCGAGGTCGACCAGGCGCAGCTCGCGTCCGGTGAGGGTCCCTGCCTGACCGCCCTGTACGACGAGAAGATCGTCTCCGTCCCCGACGTCGCCGGTGATGACCGGTGGCCCGTGTTCACCGGGAAGGCCGCGGACCTGGAGGTCGGCAGCATGCTGTCGTTCCAGCTGTTCGTGCAGGACGAGGACCTCGGCGCGCTCAACCTGTACTCCGCGCGAACGGGTGCGTTCGACGACGAGTCGTGGCACGTCGGCAGCCTGTTCGCCGGGCACGCTGCGATCGCGCTCGCCTCCGCCCAGGAACGCAGCCAGCTGAGCGCGGCGGTGGCGACCCGCGACCTGATCGGCCAGGCCAAGGGCATCCTGATGGAACGCCACCAGATCACCGCGGACCAGGCGTTCGCGGTGCTCACCCGCGCGAGCCAGCACACCAACCTCAAGCTGCGCGACATCGCCGAGCAGCTCACCAGGACCCGCCGCCTGCCCACCTGACTTGATCCAGGTCGCACACCACCCCGGGCAAGATGACGGGGTGAGTGCCCCGCGTCGAGGCCGGCCCACCGGTCCCACCGGACCGGTCATCGGCCGTGCGCTGCAACTGCTCGACGCGTTCGACGCCGAGCATCGCGAGCTGACGTTGAGCGACCTCGCGCGGCGGGCCGGGTTGCCGTTGTCGACCGCGCACCGGCTGATGCAGGAGCTGTGCGCGTGGGGTGCCGCCGAGCGGGGTGCGGACGGGCTCTACCGGATCGGGCTGCGGCTGTGGGAGCTCGGCTCGCTCGCGCCGCGCGGTCCGGGGTTGCGGGAGACCGCGTTGCCGTTCCTGGAGGACCTGTCCCAGGTCACGAGGGAGAACGTGCAGCTCGCCGTCCGGGAGGGCACCGAGGTCGTGTTCGTCGAGCGGATCGCGGGGTCGGTCGCCGTGCCGGTGCTGACCCGCGTGGGCGACCGGTTCGCGCTCACCGCCACCGGTGTCGGCCTGGTGCTGCTCGCGCACGCGCCGGTCGAGGTGCAGGAGGACGTGCTGAGCGGTCCGATCGACCGCTACACCGCCAGGACCGTCACCGATCCGGCCCAGCTGCGGCGGATGCTCGCCGCCGTCCGGTCGAACGGCTTCTCGGTCAGCGACCGGCAGGTGACCATGGACGCCCTCTCGGTCGGCGCGCCGGTCCACGACGAGCACGGCGAGGTCATCGCCGCCGTGTCGCTGGTGGTGCGGCACGGCACCATGACGCCGCACGCGCTGGCGCCGCTCGTGCGCACCAGCGCTCAGGCGATCTCCCGAGCGCTCTGCGGCTAACGGCGTCAGGGCTTCCATTTTCCGGAAACGGCGCTTCGCCGCGTGCGGTGGTCTCCGCCACGCTGTGCTCTCCCACCACGGAGCAACACCGGCGAAGGAGCCCGAATGACCGGCTTTCCGCGCGACCAGTGGTACGTCGCCGCGTACGGGTCCGAGATCGAGCACGACCTGTTCAGCCGCACCGTCTGCGGTGAGCCGATCCTGTTCTGGCGCACCCGTGGCGGTGCGGTGACGGCGATGCCGGACCGGTGCGTGCACCGGCGGTTCCCGCTGTCGCAGGCGCCGTCGCGGCTCGTCGACGACCAGGTGGTGTGCGGCTACCACGGGTTCACCTACGACGCGGGCGGCCGGTGCGTCGCCGTGCCGGGGCAAACGCGCATCCCGCGCACGGCCCGGCTGCTGCCCTACCCCGTGGTGGAGCAGGACTCGTTCGTGTGGGTGTTCATCGGCGACCCGGAGAAGGCCGACGCGGCGCGCATCCCGCGGGCGCCGTGGCTCGTCGCGCCGGACTACACGACGGTGTGCGGCATGGAGCCGTTGCAGGCCAGGTACTCGCTGCTCGTGGACAACCTGCTGGACCTCTCGCACGAGACCTACCTGCACGGCGGCTACATCGGCACCCCGGAGGTCGCGTCCACCCCGATCACGACCGAGGTCGACGAGGACGCGGGCATCATCTACGTCTCGCGGCACATGGACGACGCGGAGTGCCCGCCGTTCTACTCGAAGTCGACGGGCCTGGAGGGCCGGATCGCGCGCTGGCAGGACATCGAGTACACGCCGCCGTGCCTGTACAAGCTGCACAGCCGCATCGCGCCGGTCGGGTCCACGCCGAACCCCGACGGCACCGACCCGGACGCGTTCCACGTCGAGGTCGTGTACGCGATCACGCCGGAGACCGAGACCTCGACGCACGACTTCTGGGCCGTGGCACGGGACTTCGCGCTCGGCGACGAGGAGGTCTCGGCGTTCCTCGCGGAGAGCAACCGCACCGTCGTGCTGCAGGACGT
Organism: Lentzea sp. NPDC037011; assembly: GCF_055607425.1. Taxonomy (NCBI): domain Bacteria; kingdom Bacillati; phylum Actinomycetota; class Actinomycetes; order Pseudonocardiales; family Pseudonocardiaceae; genus Lentzea; species Lentzea sp. NPDC037011. The sequence continues at coordinate 614,671 of NZ_JBVJRT010000004.1, forward strand.
CGTGGCGCTGAACGCGCTGGAGCAGGTCATCGCGTCCGAACCGGAGGGCTACCAGGAGCTGTCGATCAACATCGACACCGGCGGGCTGGCCGCGCGGCGGATGCTCGGGCGCCTGTGCGAGCCGGCGTGAACGCGCTCACCGGCGAGCGGGTCAACCGCGTCCACTGGGTGCCCGGCACCGACCGGCTCCGCGCGACCTGCCACTGCGCGGCGGAACGCGAGTTCGAGGGCCCGGTCGAGCTGTGGGACTGGCTGCTCGCCCACCCTGCGGGGCACACGCCGTGAAACTGCTGCTGGAACGCAAGGAACCGGTCGCCGACGGGGTGGTGCTGCTGACGTTGCGGCACCCCGCGGGCGACCCGCTGCCGCGGTGGACGCCGGGCGCGCACGTCGACCTGGTGCTCGCCGACGGGGTGGTGCGCCAGTACTCGCTGTGCGGCGACCCGGCCGACACCGCGGTCCTCCAGGTGGCCGTCCTGCTCGAACCGGGCGGCCGCGGCGGCTCGCGGCACGTGCACGAGGTGCTCACCGCCGGGCAGGAGGTCGAGGTGCACGGGCCGCGCAACCACTTCGAGCTCGTCGAGGCGAAGCGGCACCTGTTCATCGCGGGCGGCATCGGCATCACGCCGATCCTGCCGATGATCGCCGCGGTGACGGCGGCGGGAGGTGACTGGCGGCTCGTCTACGGCGGCCGGACGCGGTCCTCCATGGCGTTCCGCGCGCAGCTGGAGCACCTGCCCGCGGTGGAGCTGCGCCCCGAGGACGAGCACGGCCTGCTGGACCTGGCCGCGCTGCTGGGCGAACCCGAGGAGGGCACGGCCGTGTACTGCTGCGGCCCGGAAGGCCTGCTGGCCGCGGTCGAGCAGCACTGCGCGCGGTGGCCGGAGGGCACCCTCCACGTCGAACGGTTCGCGCCGAAGCCCGGCGCCGGCGAGGGACCGCGGCAGGACTTCGAGGTCGAGCTGGCGCAGACCGGGACCACGGTGCGGGTGCCGGCGGGACAGTCCGTGCTCGACGCCGTCGAACGGGCCGGGGTGTCCGTGCTGTCGTCCTGCCGGGAGGGCACCTGCGGCACGTGCGAGACGGGCGTGCTCGACGGCGTGCCGGACCACCGGGACTCCGTCCTCACCGCGGCCGAACAGGACTGCGGCGACGTGATGATGATCTGCGTGTCCCGGTCCCGCTCACCGCGGCTGGTGCTGGACCTCTGACCGGCGGCGCGGCTCAGGCCGGCGGTGCCAGCACGACCGCGGAGTTGTGCCCGCCCATGCCCAGCGACGACTTGATCGTGATGCCGTCCGCGACCGGTGTGGGCCCGTTGAGCAGCCGCGGGTGTCCCGGTGCGACGACCGGTGGCGCCGGGACGACCCCGCAGTCGTAGGCCATGGCCGTCACCGCGACCTCCACGGCGGACGCGGCGCCCTGGCAGTGGCCGGTCAGCGGCTTCACCGAGTAGATGCCGGTGTCCGGTCCGAACAGCTGTTCCAGCACGGCGGCCTCGGCGGCGTCGCACTGGGCCGTGCCGGGACCGTGGGCGTTGAGGTAGCGCACGTCGGCGGCGCTCACACCGGCGTTGTCGAGCGCGTCGGTGAAGCAGGTGGTGATCTGGTCGAGCCGCGGGTCGATCGAGGTCACGTGGTAGGCGTCGTGCGACATCGCGCCGCCGAGCGTCATCGCGTACGGGTTGGACGCGCGGCGCGACAGGACGAACGCCACGGACGCCTCGCCCATCACGAAGCCGCGGCTGCCCTGCTGGAACGGCCGGCACGCGTCGAGCGGCTCGGCGTCCACGATGGCCACTCCCAGGCGGACGAAGTGGGCCACGTTCTCCGGGGTGAGGGACAGGTCCGTCGCCACGAACACGACGTCGTCGACGATTCCGGCGTCCAGCCAGGCCTTGGCGGTGATGAGCCCGGCGTTGCCGGACGCGCACATCGCCGAGACGTTCATGGCCGGACCGTGGAAACCGTATTCCTGCATGAACATCGACATCGGGGTGGACGGCATCAACGCCAGGTAGTCGTGCACCGGCAGATCGCCACCGCGCGTGACGTAGAACTCGCGCCACAGGTCGACCTCGCCGAGCACGACGGCGTGCAGCAGACCGACCCGGCGCCCCGGCTGCCAGCCGCGCGCACCGGCGTCCTCGACCGCCTCCCTGGCCGCGGCCCGCATGGCCTGGGTGAACCGGCTCGGCCCGTCGGCCGGGTCACCGCCCTCGCCCACGCACGCCGCCCAGACGGTGTCGCCGGGGAAACGGGCCAGCTCAGGCACCACGACGGCGGCCGGTCTCCCGCTCACCAGACCGTCCCAGAGCGACTGGCGGCCCCAGCCGTACGCGCTGACGACGCCGATTCCGCAGACACCCACACCACGCGCGACCATATCCCGCTCCCCCACACCGAGGGCCGACACCTCACACCAGCATAAACGGGTCGGTCGGCTCGCGAACACATCAATCGGCAGTCTACAATGGACTGTTGACGGGACCCCTGGCCGCCCGTCGCTCCCGGCGACCGGATATAACGGCTCACCGTGTTCACGCCAGACGGGTGCGGCTCTGGCACGGTGTGTAGTAGGACTTCACGATGGCCACGCCACCGCGAGTCCGGGGGACGATCGGATCTGGGAGCGACGACGTGAGCGGCCTGACCGGCGACGCCGAGTTCGACCACGAGCTGCTGGCCGACCTCGCGCTCTCGGTCGGTGCCGCCGTGGCGTGGTGGCTGGACCTGGGCACCGACCGGTTCGGCTGGACGGCGGGCCTCGACTCGGTGCTCGGCCTGCCCGGTGCGGACGCCGACGCCGTGCGCGCCCGGCTGACCGAGCTCGTCGCGCCGCTGACCGTGGCGGCGCGGGCGGCCTCGGCGTGGCAGGAGTTCGAGCTGGAGCAGCCGCTGGAGACCCCCGGCGGCCGGCGCTGGCTGCTGTTCCACGCCCGCGTCTCGGCCCGCGGTGGTGAGCGGGCGCTGGTCGGCGTCGCCGCGGACGTGACCCGGCGGCACGCCCAGCAGCAGGAGCTGGCCGACCTCGCCGACCGCTACCGGCTGCTGGTGGACCTGTCGCCGGACGCGATCGTGGTGCACGAGGCCGGTGTGCTCGTGTACGCGAACCCGACAGCGGTCCGGTTCGTGCGGGCGCAGTCCGAGGGCGACCTGCTCGGGCGGCCGATCACCGACTTCGTCCACCCGGACTCGCAGTCCGACATGCTGCGGCGGATCGAGAAGCTGACCGTGCCGGGCGCGACCAGCGACCCCGCGGACGCCGTGCTGCTGCGGCGCGGCGGCGGCACCCTGGACGTCGAGTCGGTGTCGGTGCGCACGACCTGGGAGGGCCGGCCGGCGTTCCAGGTGATCATGCGGGACGTCACCGAGCAGAAGGCGGCCGCCGCGGCGCTGACCTACCAGGCCGCGCTCGTCGCGCACGTCAGCGACGCGTTGATCGCCACCACCGCGGACGGCGTCGTGACCAGCTGGAACCCCAGCGCCGAGCACGTCTACGGGCACCGCGCGGCCGACGCGATCGGGCAGCCCATCGGCGCCGTGGTCGGCGCCGCGCTGTACCCGGCCGCCGTGTTGGAGGCGGGTGGCGTGGCCCAGGCGGAGCACCACCGCTCCGACGGCGAGGCGCTGGCGGTGCGGGTGTCCGTGGCGCGGATGGCCGACGGCTACGTGCTGATCTGCGCTGACGAGACCGCGCGCCGCCGGGCCGAGCGCCACTTCACGGCCGTGGTCGCCGCGATCGAGGAGGGCGTGCTGGTGGTCGGCCCGACCGGCCTGGTCGAGTCGGTCAACCCGGCGGCCGAACGGATTCTCGGCGTGCGCGCGCAGGACGCCATCGGTCAGGCGGCGTCGCTGACCGAGCTGCACGACGAGGCGGGCCGTCCGGTGCCGGTGGACCAGTTCCCGTCCGCGATCACCAGGGCGACGGGCCGCTCGCAGCACGGCCGCATCCTGCGCGCGCTGCGGCCGGACGGCACCCGCGTCTGGCTGTCGCTGAGCGCCCGCGCGCTCAACCAGGACGGCCGGCTGCCGTCGGCGACGGTCGTGTCGTTCACCGACATCACCGAGCGCCGCCTGATGGACAGCAGGCTGGAGCACGAGGCGACGCACGACGCGCTGACCGGCCTGTGCAACCGCACGGTGACGATCAACCGGCTCAGCCCGGCCGCGCGGGCGCACCGCTCGGGGCTCACCGCGGTGCTGTTCATCGACCTGGACAAGTTCAAGGTCATCAACGACTCGCTGGGCCACAGCGCAGGCGACGAGGTGCTGCGGGTCGTCGGCACGCGGCTGAGCCGCAGCTCCCGCCGGGGTGACGTGGTGGGCAGGCTCGGCGGCGACGAGTTCACCGTCATCGCCTACGGCGTGGCCGGCCCCGAGGAGGCGCACGCACTGGCCGGCCACGTGCGCGCCGAGCTCAACCGGCCGATCACCGTGCAGGGCCGGCAGCTGCACGTCGACGCGAGCGTGGGCATCGTGCTCGCCGACCCGAGCGACGCCCGCGACGGTGCTGACCTGCTGCGCGACGCCGACCTCGCCATGTACCGGGCGAAGACCGACGGCCGCGGTCGCATCGCGTTCTTCGACGTGGAGCTGCGCGACCGCATCCAGCGCCGGCTGCAGCTGGAGCAGGACCTGCGCCGCGCGCCGCTGAGCGACCAGCTGTGGCTCGCCTACCAGCCGATCATCGACGTCGCCACGGGCCGCCGCACGGCCGTGGAGGGCCTGCTGCGCTGGACGCACCCCCGCTACGGCCTCATCTCCCCCGGCGAGTTCATCACGCTCGCCGAGGAGAGCGACCTGATCAACATCATCGGCGCGCACATGCTGCACACCGCGACCCGCGAGCTCGCCGTGCTGGCCCCGCACCTGCAGCTGACCGTGAACCTGTCGGCCCGCCAGCTCGACGACCCGTGGCTCGTCTCGGCCATCCGGCACGCCACCCACGAGGCGGGCCTGCCCCCGGAGTCGCTCTGCCTGGAGATCACCGAGAGCGCCCTGATGCGCGACCCCGCACTGGCCGCCCGCACCCTGTCGGCGCTGCGCGACCTGGGCGTGCGGCTCGCGATCGACGACTTCGGCACCGGCTACTCCTCGCTCGCCCAGCTGCTCACCCTGCCGCTGGACACGCTCAAGATCGACCGGTCGTTCACGTCGGGCCTGGGCCGGTCCGCGGAGGCCGAGGCGATCGTCACGAGCATCATCGCCATGGCCCACGCGGTCGACCTGAGCGTCATCGCGGAAGGGGTGGAGCAGGCCGAGCAGCTCGACGTGCTGCGCGAGCTGGGCTGCGACCAGGCGCAGGGGTTCCTGCTGGGCCGGCCGGTGCCGCTGGCCGACCTGTGAGCCGCGGCCGGACCCGTCCGGCCGCGACCCGCCCCGCAGCGGCTACCCGAGCCGCCACTGCTGGTTCGGCTGCCCCGAGCACGACCACAGCACCAGCAGCGTCCCGTTGGCCGTGGCCCGGCCGGAGGCGTCCAGGCACAGGTTCGACGCCGCGTTGGTGATGGTCCCGTCGGCGTTGACGTTCCACTGCTGGTTCGCGCCGCCGGAGCAGTCCCAGGTCACGACCTTCGTGCCGTTGGTGGTGCCCCAGCCGTAGGCGTCGAGGCACTTGGAGCCGTACCCGACCAGCTGCTTGCCCGCGGTGTACGTCCAGCCCTGGTTGGCGCCGCCGTGGCAGTCCCACAGCTGCGCCTGGGCACCGTTCGCCGTGCTCGACCCCGGCACGTCCGCGCAGCGGCCCGAGGGCACGCCCACCAGCCGCTTGCCCGCGGCCACGGGGTCGCCGATGGCGCCCGGCACGGCCCGCAGCGCGGAGTACCAGGTGGCGGCCATCTTGTCGTAGCCGGTCGCGGTCGGGTGGACGCCGTCGATCAGGTCGCCGGTGGTGAGGGCGGCGTGCATGTCCACGAGGTGCACCTTCTTGCCCGCGTTCACCTTGCTCTGCACCATGCCGGGGATCGTGGCGTTGAACGAGCGCGCCGCCGCCTCCTGCGACTGGTTGGCCAGCGGGATGATCGTCGCGACGAACACGTCGGCGTTCGGCACGGTCGCGGTGATCCGGTCGACCAGCGCCGACAGGCGGCCGGGTGCGCCGGCGACGTTGTAGTTCTGGAGCACGTCGTTGGTGCCGATGTGCAGCAGCACGGTGCGCGGGGTCGTGTTGCGCAGCCAGCCGGTGATGTTCGCGTCGATCTGGTCGATGCGCCAGCCGGGGTGCCCCTGGTGGTCGTGGTCGCCCAGCGAGGCGGGGCCGTTGAACTGCGAGCCGACGAAGTCCACCCGGTACCCACCGCCGCCGAACCGCTGCCAGAGCCCGATCCGGTAGCCGCCGGGCACCTGGGTGCCCTCGGTGATCGAGTCGCCCAGCGGCATCACCCGCGTGCCGCCGTTGGACTCGGCGACCGCCGGTGTGGCGGGCAGCAGCGCGGCGGCGACCACCGCGGCAGCCGCCCAGACGGCCTGCCAGGACTTCCTCGGCATCGCGTTCTCCCCTCGCAGCACAACGTTAAGTGAGCGTTAACATTGCAGAGCCGCGCCGGGTCACGTCAAGAACGCGGGCCTGTCACCATCGAATCGATTCGACATCCTCGACGCGGCGCTGTGAGCGCTCACATCATCCGGCGACCCGGTACCGGCCCAGCACCATCTGGGCCAGCTCGTCGGCGACCTCGTCCAGCGTCGCGTCGACCCACCCGACGACCCAGTCGTGCATGAGCCCGTTGACGGCGCCGATGATGGCCGCGGCCGTGGTGCGGTGGTTGCCGGGCGGGATCTCGCCGCGCGCGACGGCCTCCCCCGCCAGCCGGTCGATCAGCTCCACCCACAGCGCGCGCCGTTCGAGCCGCTGGCGGTCCATCCGCGGGCTGACGCCGACCACCTCGACGTAGGCGATGCGGGCGTGCCGCAGGTCGGCGCACGCGCCCTTCACGTAGGCGCGCACGGCCAGCGGCAGGAACTCGGCCGTGCTCAGGTGCAGCAGCCGCGGCAGGGCCTCGGCGACCGCGCCCGCCGCCACGTCGTTGACGTGCAGGTGCAGGTCGGCGAGCAGGTCCTCCAGAGTGCGGAACTCCTCGTAGAACTGGCGGCTGGACAGCCCCGCCGCCTTGCACAGGTCACCGAGCCGGGTGCCCCGGTAACCGGGCCCCGCGCCGAACATCTCCAGACCGGCCTGCCGGAACCGCTCGCGCCGCTCTTCCCGGCGCTGCGCCGCGTCCTTGCCGCCGTAGCGCCCCTCCGCCGGGGTGATCCTGCCTGCCACGGCACCTCCGTCGACTGGCCCGCGGCGGTTGCGCCCCGCAGGTCTTGTGGTCGGCGTCACTCCGACCCTACTATCCAGTAGCAAGATCTGAACTCGGCCGATTTCAGATCTTCCCACGGGGTGAGTTCCCCTCCGAGACCCTGCGAACCTCGTCCCGGCCGCGGAGCCCGCCCGCGTTCCCGCCCCTCCCGGGGCACCGACTTCACTCGGAGAAGCGATGACCGCCAGTTCCGACCTTGCACGGAAAGCCCTTTCCGGGAGCGCTCTCACGCGCCGCGTCACCCGCGTCGCCGCCGCGGTGACCGTTCTCGCCGCTTGCGTCACCACGCCGGCCGCCGCCGCGGGCGCTGCCCCCGACCTGCGCGAGGTGATGTTCGTCGGCAACAACTGGGACGGCACCGCCGACGTCGTCAAGTCCACCGGCGACTTCGCGAGGATCGGTCGCCTCAACGTGATCCCCGACAAGACCCAGCGGCTCACCGAGATCTACCTCAACCCGATCAAGCTCGCGTTCTTCCTCGGCATCCGGCAGGGACCGGGTGAAGGCCACGACCAGTTCGTGGACGACATGTACGCCACGCCCGACGGCACGGCCATGGTCGTCTCCCGCCCGAGCTTCGCCGACGTCGTCTCGATCGAGCTCGCCACCGGCCGGGTCAGGTGGCGGTTCCCGGTGTCGGGCTTCCGCTCCGACCACATGGCCGTCTCCCCCGACGGCACCAGGGTCGCGGTGTCGGCGTCGACCTCCAACACCGTGCACGTGCTGGACATCGACACCGGCCGCCAGCTCGGCTCGTTCCGCACCGGCGACAAGCCGCACGAGAACGTCTTCACCAACGGTGGCCGCTACCTCTGGAACATGTCGATCGGCGAGGTCAACAACGACTTCGACGCCCCGGACCAGGACTGGCTGAAGGGCGACCGGCACATCACCGTGGTCGACACGACCACGTTCCAGACCGTCAAGACGATCGACATGCGCGCCCGGCTCGACGCGTTCGGCCGCGGCGACCTGTCGAACTCGGTGCGGCCCGCGGTGTTCAGCCCGGACCAGCAGAAGCTGTACTTCCAGGTGTCGTTCTTCAACGGCTTCGTCGAGTACGACGTGGCCACCGACCGGGTCACCCGCGTGAAGACGCTGCCGAAGAACCCGAACACGAGCGACGACCGCAAGACGTTCGTCAACGACTCGCGCCACCACGGCCTGTCCATGAGCCCCGACGGCAGCAAGCTCTGCGTCGCCGGGACGATGGACGACTACGCCGCGGTGGTCGACCGCGCGACGCTCGACCAGGGCCCGCTCGTCACCGCCGCCAAGCCCTACTGGGCCACGGTCAGCGGGGACGGCCGCGCGTGCGTGATCTCCGAGAGCGGCTCCGACCAGATCACCGCGATCGACTTCGCCTCCGGGCAGAAGATCGTCTCGGTGCCGGTCGGCGACCACCCGCAGCGCGTCCGCATCGCCCGCATCACCGCCGGGTGGACGGGTCCGACCCGCTGACGACGCGGCCGGGACGCGCGGTCCGGTCCGGCGTGCTGCCCGCCGCCGTCAGCTGGGCGAGCAGCGCCAGCGCGGCCTGCGACGACGACCCGGCCGGTGCGGTGGCGACCACGACGTTCGGCCCGCTGCCGTTGCCCAGCGTCTGCTGGGTGGCGGTGAGCGGGCGGTGCAGCGGGTCGCGCCGCGGGACTGGCGCTCGCGCCTGTCCCCCGCGCTCACCGAGGTGCCGCGGATCACCGGCAGGCCCGGTGCGCCGGTGATCTCGCTGCACGGTCTGGGCGACCTGTTCGTGCCGTTCTCGATGGAGCAGGACTACCGAGCGGACGTCGCCCGCAACGGCCAGTCGCGGTGGCTGGTGCAGCGGGCGATCCGGACCGTGGACCACTGCGAGTTCTCGCCGGCCGAGGTCGACACGGCGTGGGACGACCTCGTGGCGTGGGCAGGCCGGGGCACGCGACCGGCCGGTGACGCGGTGGGTGACCGCGGCACCGTCGCCGCCGCCGCGTTCGGCTGCCGGTTCACCGACCGCGCCGCCCACACCGGTCCCGGCACCGCCGGTTGTTCCCGGCCTGCACCTGACCGCTCTCACCACCCGTCCAGCGAGGTGTAGAGCATCCCGCCCGCGATGGCCGTGAACACCCCGGCCATTGCGAGCTCGCCCACGAGTCCCCAGCCGCCGGGCCAGCCGTACGCCAGTGCGTGGGTCGTCGCGGACACGGGCACGAAGCTCAGGAACATCCAGGCGAACGTGCGGAACGCCAGCATGAACAGTCCGTCCCACCACCCGAGGAACAACCCCCACAGCAGCACACCCAGGCCGAGGAAGCCCAAGTGCAGCCACCAGCGCAGGGTCGAGCCGGACGTGGGCAGGAACCAGGCCTCCGCGCCCGTCACCTGCACGCCGACCACCTCGCCGCGCCACAGCCGCAGCTCGGCCGCGTCGCCCTCGCGGGCCTTGGAGTAGAAGTCGGACGGCACGTCGCGGGCCCGCCGGGAACCGTCGGCCCGCTGCCAGGTGACCTCGAAGTGGGTGGTGGTCGTGGTGGTCGAGTGACCGTTGGCGTCGGTCTGGGTCGACGTCGTGGTGTAAGTGCGCCGGTCGGCGATCGAACCCCGCTCGGTCTCGAAGCACCCGCCCCCACCCTGCTCGCACGCCGCGACCGCGCGGAACTCGCGCGTCTGCCGGTAGGGCTCCGCACCACCGATGAGCGCCACGACCAGGACGCCCAGACCACACGCCGTGACGAGCCACCGGACCGGGGACCTGCCGGGCAACGAGACTCGCGGCAGGCTGCGGCGCCGCCAACGCACCTTCACGGCATTCGATGCTAGTGCTACCGGCGGTGCCGGCGAATGGACAATTCAGTGACAGAAAAGGACTTCCGCCACTGGTCCACTTCCGTCAGCGCAACTCCTGCCGCGCCCACTCGGCGAAACTCGTGAGCGGCAGCCCCAGCTCCCGGGCGAACTCGGGACGGCCCACCATCGGGGTCTCGTTCAACCGGTCGTGACCGGCCCCCATCTCCGGCATCCCGGCGGCGAACGCCTGCTCCTGCGTCAGGTCCGGCGCGGCCAGCTCCCGGCCGAGCACCTCCGAGAGGACCGCGGCGATCTCGGTCATCGACAGGTGGTCGCTCGCGAGCTCCAGCTCCACCCGGTCGAACCGCTGCGGGTCCGCGACGGCCGCGGTCACCACCGTGCCGATGTCCCGCACGGCGACCAGCGACAGCCGGGTCGCGGGCTTGACCATGCTGACCAGGCCGCCCTCGACGCCGCGCGGGAACAGGAACGCCGACGACGGCAGGAAGTTCTCCATGAAGAAGCCGGGCTTGAGCAGCGTCCAGCGCTCGAACCCGGCCGCGCGCAACCGGTCCTGGACGGCGGCCTTGGTGGTCATCGCCGCGGCCCTGATCGGGTAGCGCTCGTCGACGACCTCCCGGTCAGCACCGTCCACCGTGGTCTGGATGAACTGCCGGACGCCCTGCTCCCGTGCGACCTCCATCAGGGTGACCGCCTGCGCGAGCTCGCCCGCGAAGTCGAACCCCCGCTCGGTCAGCGCGGCCATCTGCACGGAGAACACCGCGCGGACGCCCTTGGCGGCACGGGACAGCGACTCGCGGTCGTCCAGGTCGCCGGCCACGAGCTCGACCCCCAGTGCCTTGGCGCGATCGGCGTCCGGGTCGCGGACGAGCGCGCGCACCGGAACACCCGCCGCGGTCAACGCACGGACGGCGGCGCCGCCCTGCTTGCCGGTGGCTCCTGTCACCAGAACTGGTGCGGACATGACACTCCTCAACAGCGAGAACGTAAACGGCGGGGCCCGCCGTTTATCGCTCGGCTACGATATGGCGGCCCCCGCCGTTTACGCAAGCACGAGGTTCCCATGGTCGAGAACCAGCGCGCCGACGCCCGGCGCAACCACGAGCGGATCCTCGCCGTGGCCGAGCAGGAGGTCGCCGCCCACGGCGCGAGCGCGTCGCTGGAGCAGATCGCCCGCGTCGCCGGCGTCGGTTCGGCGACCGTGCGCCGCCACTTCCCCACCCGCCAGGCGCTGCTGGAAGCCGTGTCGTGGCACCGGGTCCAGGCACTGTGCGACCGCGCCCGCGAGCTGACGGGGACCGGTGACAGCAGGGACGCGCTGCTCGCGTGGCTGACCGAGGTGGTGGCGTACTGCGTCACCGCACGCGGACTCGCCACGGCACTGGCCTACGAGGGCGACCCGGTGCACGGCAACTCGTGCGCGGGAGCCCTGGAGGAGGCGGCGGAACCGTTGCTGCGCAAGGCGATCGAGGACGGCGCGGTCGCGCGGGACGTCACGGTCGTCGAGCTGGTGACGTTGGTCGTGGGGATCGCGATGGCCACCGAGGGGCACCAGGACCCGGCCGCCGCGGCGCACCGGTTGTTCGCGCTCGCCGTGGCGGGGATCGGCCCCTCCCGCTGAGCGGGGTGGTCCCAGCAGGTGAGCGTTCACCCGGAACGATCGGGAGGCGAGGTAGCGTCCGTCGCTGTGCCCCCGGTACCGCCATCGGGGTGCGTTCGCCGAGCAGTGAGGAGACGAGCCGTGCGCCGTCGTATGCGTGGCACCGCCGTTGCCGCGATCGCGTTGACCAGCCTGATGGTGGTGAGCGCCTGCGCGAAGGACTCCGGGAGCGGCGGCACCGCGTCGACGTCCACCGGCGCGGCCTGCGAGCTCGCCACCCCGCCCACCGCACCCCCCGCGGCGAGCACCAGCGCGAAGAACAGTGAGAAGGTCGACGGCAGCGCGCTCAAGATCGGCCTGGCCTACGACATCGGCGGCCGCGGCGACGCGTCGTTCAACGACCTCGCCGCCCTCGGCTTCGACCAGGCGATCAAGGACCTCGGGGTGAAGAAGGAGAACACCCGCGAGCTCTCCGCCGCGCCCAACGAGGACGAGACCGCCAAGCAGACCCGCCTGCGCCAGCTCGCGAGCGAGGGCTTCAACCCGATCGTCGGCGTCGGCTTCGCCTACACCGAGTCGCTGAAGGTCGTGGCCCCGGAGTTCCCGAACGTCCGCTTCGGCCTGGTCGACTCGGCCGTCGAGGGTGCCCCCAACGTCACGCCGCTCGTGTTCGCCGAGCAGGAGGGCGCGTTCCTGGCCGGCGTCGTGGCCGCGTACCAGAGCAAGAACTGCCACGTGGGCTTCGTCGGCGGTGTCGACATCCCGCTGATCCAGAAGTTCGAGGCCGGCTACGCCCAGGGCGCGCGCACCGCGGCCCCGAAGGTCAAGCTGGACAAGAAGTACATCACCCCGGCCGGCGACTTCACCGGCTTCCAGGACCCGCCGAAGGGCCAGGAGGTCGCGAAGGGCCTGATCGACAAGGGCGCCGACGTCCTCTACCCCGCCGCGGGCGCCTCCGGCATCGGTGTCTTCGCCGCGGTGAAGCAGGCGGGTGTCCTCGCCGTCGGCTGCGACGCCGACCAGTACAACCAGCCCGCGCTGGCCGCCAACCGGGACGTGATCGTCGCGTCCAGCCTCAAGCGCGTGGACGTGGCGGTGTACGACTTCTACCGCGCCGCCGCGAAGAACGACCTCGCGTCACTGCCGAAGGTCTTCGACCTCAAGGTCGACGGCATGGGCTACGCGACGTCGGGCGGGAAGGTCGACGAGAAGCTCAAGGGCGTCCTGGAGGCGTACAAGGCGCAGATCGTCGAGGGCAAGATCAAGGTGGCGCAGCAGCCCTGACCGCGGCGCACCCGTTCCCGGGGCACACGTCACCTGACCGGTGCCCCGATGGGAGGGTGCCCGATGGGCACTTCGGCGGCGATCAGGTGATCCCCGAGTCGCCGCCGGAGTGGAATCGCATTCCCGGTCAGATGTTTTCCACCCGACCCGCTGAGCTGTTGGGGCGGACGTCCCGCGCACGCGGGTGACGGGGAGTGCCCTGCCGCGCCGGTCTCCCTAGCGTCTGCGGTCTGTTCCCGGACCGGGAACATCCCACCGCAGAAGGGATCCGCCCGTGCGAAGACGATTGCCGGCAACGCTGCTCGCGGCCGTGCTCGCCGGAAGCGCGCTCACCGCCACCACCGCGGTCGCCCAGCCGCTCGCCTCCACCCTCACGAAGACCGTCCAGGGCGTGTCCGACCCCGCGGCGCACGGCGACACCGCGACCTGGGTCGTGTCCTACGCCGGCGGCGCGGACGGTGCCGCCACCATCACCGACCCGATCGGAGCCGGCCAGGCCCTCGTGCCCGGTTCGCTGCGCGTTCCCCCCGGCTGGACCGGCACCGAGGGCAACCCGGTCACCGCCACGAACCCGAACGTGCGCAACGGTGGCACCGCTCTCTCCAGCCTGCTCACGCCACCGGTGCAGGCGAGCGCCAACGCCACCGGCGGCGACGGTTTCACGCCGATCCTGCACCGCACGCCGGACGGACGGCTGCAGTCGTGGAACGTCTACCACCACCTGGCGCCCGCCAACCCGAAGCTCGTGTGCACCGACCTCACCACCAACTCGCCCTGCCCCGGCGGTCCGTGGCCGCGGCCGCTCAACACGGCGCCCGGCCCGTTCGGCACGGGTGCGACCGGTGACATCGGCAGCCCGCTGGAACCGCAGTACGTCCGCGACGAGGCGAACCCGGCGCGGGTCTACTACTCGGCCACGACCGCGACCTCGATCGGCGTCGGCTGCCTCGACCTCGCGGCACCGGGCAACTGCGGGTACTGGCCGCTCGCGGCGCGGTCCGCACAGGTCTTCGAGATGGCCGGGCTCGTCCAGGTCGGCGGGAACCTCTACGGCGTCGCGACGTCCGGTCAGGTGGTGTGCTGGACGGTCGCCACGCAGAGCGCGTGCGCCGGTCAGCCCTACGCGCCGGTCGTGCCGCCGAGCAACAGCGGCGGCTACTACCTGGGCGCGCTGACCGTCGCCGCGGGCAAGGTGTTCGCGTCGTCGTCACAGCCCGCAGGCACCGTTCCCGTGCTCGGCTGCTTCGACCCCGCCACCACCACCGCGTGCGCGGGCTGGGCGACCGCGAAACCGGTCGGTTCCTCCGGCAACTACACCTACAACGCCTACACCGCTTACAGCTCAACGGGTGCGGAGGTCGGCGCGTGTTCCAGCACGACCGGGGTGAACACCACGGTCTGCTACGCCGTCGACGGGTCGCCGCTGGCCGCTCCGGCCGGTCCGACCGGGCTGGAGAACGGCGTGATCGTGTTCAACCCGGAGGTGATCCGCACCGGCAACCGGGTGCGCAGCTACCTCGGCATCTGGCGCGGCCCGTACCTCGGCGCGACGGTCTGCCACGACTGGAGCACCGGCACGTCGTGCGCCGGGATGCCGGCGCGCATCCCGCACCCGACGGTCAACGGCGGTGACACGAGGGACTACGGGTACGCCTACGACACCCCCACCGGCTGCCTGATCGGGCTGGGCGACGCGGGTGTGCTGTTCTCGATGGATCCTGACACGGGGGCGTCGCCCTGCGTTCGCAGCGGCGCCTCCGTGTCGCTCACCCCGGCGCAGTTCTACTGCGACGGCAAAGCGCACCCGGTCGCGTACACCAGGGCACGCCTGGCGGGCGTGACCCCGGCGAACGTGAACTTCGCGGCGTCCAGCGCGAAGGTCGTCGACCAGGACGGCAACCCGGTCGCCACACCGGGTTTCGCACCGGACGGCACCGTGGACCTGAGCGGCGTGACGGCCACGTCGGTCACGGTCACGGCCTCGCTCGTGCTGAACAACGCGGCGGACTTCGGTGGCGGCAACCAGCCGGCGCTGGTCGTGGAGTTCACCGGTGACGCACCGCAGGTGTGCTTCCGCACCACGATCGCCGCGGAGTGCACCGTCACGTCGGTCGCCAACACGGCCGGCGGCACCGACGCGACCGGCTCGTTCTCGTCCAACACCGTGACCCGGCAGATCGCGCCCGGCCCGGCGTGCCTGCCGAACGTGGTGGTGAACAAGGAGATCTGCGGTTCGCACACCCTGGCGCACTGCACGGCGGGCGGTTCGGGACCGTGGCTGAAGGAGGCACCCGTGGGCGTGCTCGGGCTGTTGAACGCGACGGCCTACTGGCGCATCACCGTGACCAACAACGGCCCGATCCCGATCACGGACGCGTACGTGGTGGACGACGTGGAACCGTCCTGCCAGACCGGACCGTTCACGTTGCAGCCGGGCCAGTCGAAGCAGGTGCACTGCTCGACGTACGCGCTGCTGTCGCTGTTCCCCTTGACCAACAAGGCGAAGGCGAAGTACACGCCGGTGAACGGCACGCGGCTGTACAGCGACTGGTCCTCGGCGAAGGCCTGTTCGCTGCTCTGCCTGCTGAGCTGAGGTGGCCGCGGATCGCGGTGCCGAACACCTCCCCGGCTGACGTCCGGGTGCCGGAAATGCCTGTGAGGCAGGCGTTTCCGGCACCACCCGTTCACCGGGCTACGACTGCGCCACCGCCGAGAAGACGATCGAGTGCCACCCGGTGGCACCGTCGGGGACCGGGGCGGCGCGGTCGTTGGTCTGCGTGTACCCGGTGCGGTCGGTGGCCCGGCATTCGACGGTGTGGCCGCCCTCCGGCAGGTCGAGCTCGATCCGCCACATCCGCCACGTGTCGATGTTGACCTCGATGGCGAGGGTCGCCTGCTGCCACGGTCCCCCGTCGACGCGGACCTCGACCTTGTCGATGCCGGTGTGCTGGGCCCAGGCCACCCCCGCCGCGACGAACCGGCCGGGCGGGACCCGTTCGAACGGCTTGGGACGGTCCACCCGCGACATCGGCTTCACCGGCGCCTTCTTGGCCCACCCGCGTTGCGCCCAGTACGGGTCGAACGCGTCGAACGTCGTGAGCTCGGCGTCGACCAGCCACTTCGTCGCGGAGACGTACCCGTAGAGACCGGGCACGACCATCCGGACGGGGAACCCGCGCTCCACCGGCAGCGGTTCGCCGTTCATCCCGATCGCCAGCAACGCACCGCTGCCCGGCGCCATGATCGACGCGACCGGCGTGCCGCAGGTCCAGCCGTCCACGCTGCGGGTCGCCAGCTGGTCAGCGCCGGGCCGGACCCCCGCCTCGCGCAGCAGGTCCGGCAGTGACACACCGATGAAGTTCGACGTCGAGATGTACGGGCCGCCGACCTCGTTCGAGACGCACACCAGGGTGATCGTCTTCTCGACCAGCGGGCGGCGCAGCAGGTCGTCGTAGGTGAGGACCATCTCGTTGTCCACCATGCCGTGCAGGCGCAGCCGCCAGTCCTCCGCGCGCAGCTTCGGCACGGTGAGAGCGGTGTCCACGCGGTAGAACTCGTCGTTGGGCGTGATGAACGTCGGCGTGCCCTCGCGGGCGAAGTCGGCGTTGAACGGGATCTCCGGCGCCTTCACCCCCGGCTGCAACCGGATCGCGCGCCGCGACGACTCCACGTCGACCCGTCCGATGAGGAACTGCCCTGCGGACGCGGCGATGCCCGCGCCCACCGCCACACCGGCCGTGGAGAGCAGGAACCGGCGCCGGTCCGGCGTGGCCGCGGGCTGCGCGGGCGCCGGGTCCGGGGTGCTCGCAGGCGTCGCGTCCGGTGCCCCCGTCCCAGCAGCGGACGTCGCCCCCGCCCCGGCCGCACGCGAGTACAGCCAGCGGAACGCCACCGCCCCGACGACGAGGCTGGTCACCGGCGCGAGCACGGACAGCGGTGTCGTCGTCGGCCGGGCCACCACGGCGGCGATGCCCAGCAGGCCGAGCAGCACGGCGATCCCCACGCCGGGCCACGGGCTGCGCCGCGACAGCAGGCCCGCCACCACGCCGATGACGGCCAGGACGACCGCCATGCCGGCCAGCAGCACCAGCTTGTCGTTCTCGCCGAACGTGCGGATGGCGAAGTCCTTGACCGGGTGCGGCGTCAGGTCGATGGCGGTGTTGCCGACCGCGAGGAACGGCGAGGCCAGCGGGTTCACGAGCGCGGCCACGAGGTGTCCGGCGGCCAGCGCCGCCACCACGGAGACCAGTCCGATCAGGACGGTTCGGGTTGCCTTCACACGGGTGGTTCGCAGCGGGCAGCCGTGCGGCTTGGTCTGTCACCCGATGGGCCCCGTGCGCCCCGCCCCGCGGTGGGCGAGGCGGGGCGCACGGGCGCGGCGCCGTCCCGAACCGGCTGAACCGCATCTGGCGGATCCGCGCACCCGACGTCCGCACGACGGGCCCGCCTCGGTTCGCCTCCGGGGCCCGCGTCAGCACATCGTGTGACCGGCTGTTGACACTCCGGTAATCTGGGAGCGCTCCCAGACCTGCGAGAGGAGTCTTCATGCGAAGGGCCGTTCGTTCTTTCGCCGCTGCCGCCCTGCTGGTCGCAAGCACGGTCGTTGCGACAGCGGGACCGGCACAGGCCGATGTGACGATCTGCGACCAATACGGGTCGACCACCATCCAGGGCCGTTACGTGGTCCAGAACAACCGGTGGGGCACGTCCGCGCAGCAGTGCATCAACGTCACGTCGTCCGGTTTCCAGATCACCTCCCAGCAAGGCTCCAGCCCGACCAACGGGGCGCCGGTGTCGTACCCGTCGGTGTTCCTCGGGTGCCACTACACCAACTGCTCCCCCGGTTCGACGCTGCCGATGCAGGTCAGCCGCATCCGCAGTGCCACGTCGTCGATCGACTACCGGTTCGCCGGCGGCACGTACAACGCCTCGTACGACATCTGGCTCGACCCCACGCCGAAGACCAACGGCGTGAACCAGATGGAGATCATGATCTGGTTCAACCGCCAGGGCTCGATCCAGCCCATCGGCAGCGCCGTCGGCACGACGAACATCGGCGGCCGGAGCTGGCAGGTGTGGCGCGGCAGCAACGGGTCGAACAACGTGATCTCGTACGTCGCCCCGTCGGCGATCAGCTCGTGGTCGTTCAACGTCATGGACTTCATCAACGACGTGCGCAACCGCGGTGCGATCACCAGCTCCTGGTACCTGACCAGCATCCAGGCCGGGTTCGAACCGTGGAACGGCGGTGTCGGCCTCGCGGTCGGCAACTTCTCCGCCTCGGTCAGCGGCTGAGCCGGCCACCGCTGCGCGCGGCGGCTACTCGCAGCCGACCGCGCGCAGCGCGGCCAGCACCAGCGCACGGGTGGCGGTGACGACCTCGGCCACGCCGACCTGCTCGCGCGGGCCGTGGGCGAGGCGCACGTCGCCCGGCCCGTACTGCAGCGTCGGGATGCCCGCCGCGGCGTAGAGCCGCAGGTCGCTGCCGTACGGGGCACCGCGTTCCGCGGGGCGGGCGCTGCCGGTCACGTCCGCGTGCGCGGCGCCCACCAGGGCGGCCAGCGGGTGGCCCGCCGCCAACCGGCCGCTGGCGAACTGACCGCCGGGCCACGTGACGGTGGCCGGGTGGGAGTGCAGCCACGGGTCCGCGGCGCAGGCCTCCGCCACGCACTGCTCCAGCTCGGCGCGCGCCAGCGCCGGGTCCTCGCCGAGGCGGACGCCCAGCCGCCCCTCCGCCACCAGCAGGTCGGGCACGCTGCTCGCCCAGTCGCCCGCCCGCACCGTGCCGACGGACAACGGGTACGGGACCGGGTACTCGGCCATCAGCGGGTCGGCGTCCTCGTTGCGCCGGGACTCCAGCCGCGCCAGCGCGTGGTGGATCGGCAGGTAGGCGTCGATGGCGCTCATCCCGGCGTAACGGGTGCTGCCGTGCGTGGCCTTGCCCGGTACCTCGACGCGGAACGTGAGCGCACCGGCGTTCGCGGTCATCAGCACGCCGCCGGTCGGTTCGGTGATGACGCAGGCGTCGCCGGTGTGGCCGCGCCGCAACGTGCCGAACGCCCCGAGCCCGCCGTCCTCCTCGCTGACGACGAAGTGCGCCGCCAGCGTTCCCCGCAGCCGCGCCCCCGACGACCGGATCGCCGCCAGCGCGGCGAGGACCACGACGAGACCGGCCTTCATGTCGCACGCACCGCGCCCGTGCACCACGTCGCCCGCGACGCGCGGCTGGAACGGGTCGCCCTCCCACTGGGCCAGGTCGCCGGGAGGGACGACGTCGACGTGGCCCTGCAGCACGAGCGTCGGCCCGTCGCCACGCGGCCGGGTGGTGGCGGCGAGGCCCCACGCCTCGTCGCGCGGGGCCTCGCCGCCGGGGAACAGCGGGTCGGATCTCAGCTCCGCCAGGTCCATCGACCACAGGTCGACGTCGAGGTCCAGGTGTTCCAGCCGGCGCGCCAGCAGGTGCTGCAGCTCGGACTCCGCCGCGCTGCCGGTGATGCTCGGCACCGCGAGCAGCTCCACCAGCGTCCGGCCGATCGCCGTCTCGTCCACGGCGGCCAGTGCGGCCGCTTCCACGTTGCTCAGGTTCACGAGCCGTGACAGTAGGTTCGATCTTGGCGCGCAAACAATCATCATCTTCGCCGAACTGGCCCCGGTTCTTTGCAATCTTCCGGCCCCGTTGCCGGATCATTGCGCCATGGACACCATCGACGAGGCGATCATCCGCTGCGTGGTGCGCAACGCCCGCGCCACCTACGCCCAGATCGGCAAGGAGGCGGGCCTGTCCCCGTCCGCCGCGAAGCGCCGCCTCGACCGGCTGGTGGACTCCGGTGCCATCCGCGGCTTCACCGCGCTCGTCGACCCGCAGGCCCTGGCCTGGCACACCGAGGCGTACGTCGAGGTGTACTGCACCGGCAACCCGACCCCGGCCGAGTTGCTGCGCGCGCTGGACGGCATCCCCGAGGTCGTCGAGGCCTGCACGGTCTCCGGCGCGGCGGACGCGCTCCTCTACCTGCTGGCGCGGGACATCCCGCACCTGGAGCAGGCCATCCAGCGGGTGCGCGCCACCGCTCCGGTGGACCGGACGGAGAGCACGATCGTGCTCTCCAGGCTGCTCAGCCGGCCGCGGTTGTGACTCCGTCCCGCGGCCGGCCGGCAGTGCTGACCCGGTCAGCCAACGGGTTTCGCGGCACCGCGGTCGGCGGCGTCGACGTCGACCAGAGCCAGCAGCTCCTGCACGTCACCGTCGCGGAAGACCCGGCGCTGCCGATCCGCACCGCAACCCTGCTCCTCCAGCAGCCGCAGACCCCGTTGCACGACGGGCAGGTCACCGTTCGCCTCGAAGATCGGCGTCAGGTCCCGCACCAGCGCGGTGAGCTGGTCGCGCACCGGAACCAGCTCGCCGGACAGCACGTCCGTCGTGCTGCCGTCGTAACCGTCCTTGGCCGCGCGCCAGCACGCCTGCTGCAACGTCTCCAGCGGCACCGGTTCGGCGGTCACCCCGCGGCCGACGTCCACCACGGCCCTGGCCACCAGCGCGCGGACGAGCGCCGCGAACAGTGCCGCGTCGTCCACGCTCACGGCGACGTCGGCGACGCGCACCTCGACCGTCGGCAGATCGGTGGCGGGGCGGACGTCCCAGTAGACCATCGCCCGGTCCAGTGCCGTGCCCGCCTCGATCACCGCCTCGCACGCGTCCTCGTAGTCCTGCAACGCGGGGAAGAACGGCGGCGGGCCGGAGACCGGCCACCGCGACCACACGGTGGTGCGCCAGCTCGCGAACCCGGTGTCCTCGCCGCCGGAGAACGGTGAGTTCGCGGTGAGCGCGGCCAGCACCGGCAGGTAGGGCCGCACGTGGTTGCACACCTGCACGGCGGTTTCCTTGTCCGGCACGGCGACGTGCACGTGGCAGCCGCAGATCAGCTGCTGCTCGGCCAGCACCCCGAACTGCTCGGCGATCCGGAGGTAGCGCGCGCTGTCGGTGATCTCTCCCGTGCCGTCACCCAGCGGTGGCGCGCCGACGGACACGGCCCGGCACCCGGCCGCCCGTGCGGCGGCGGCGACCTTGCGGCGTGTCTCCAGCAGCTCGTCGCGCGCTTGTTCCACGTCGCGGCAGACAGAGGTGTTGATCTCGACCTGCGCGCCGGTCAGCTCGTGCTCCAGCTCCAGGCCGTGCTGCTCGCGTGCGATCGCGACGACCTCTTCTGCCCGGTTCACCGGCACACCGGTCTCCGGGTCGACGAGCAGGAACTCCTCCTCCACACCGACTGTCGGACTCCACATCCGCTCCGATGGCGGCTTCTCCACTGGCTCACCCGTCCCGCGCTCGTGAAACGGCCGCGCGGCAGACCCGCAGCGACCAGCGGCCGAATACCCTCCCGGGCCATCGCGAAAACCGCCGGATGACCCCCGTTCGGTGCAACCGGTCACGCCAAGTCAGCCCGCCATCCCCTCCCCTGCTGCTGACAGCATCTGCAAGTACCACCAACCCATGATCAAATCGCCGCTGACCACCACCAACCGGTTCGCCGTCCGCTGAACCAGTCCTGAGGCAGCCGGGCGGGCGGAGGGCGAACCTGGCTAGCGAGGGGTGCCGCCCAACGCGCCGGTTACGGCTTGCACGAGCAGTTGCGGGCGTGAACCGGCTGCCATGAGGTCCGGTGCGTCGTCGGGCAGCCGGTTCACCTCGTGCACCAGCGCCAGGAACACCTGCCGGCACCAGTCGGCACCGGTGGCGGTGATGTCCCCCGCCGCGCGCAGCCGGGCGAAGACCTGTTCGAGCCCGGCCGCGACCTCCGGGCTCAGGCCGTCCCGGCAGCCGTCCGACTGGCCCATCAGCTCCATCGCGAACCGGTGGCTCACCTTGAGCTCGAAGAGGATCTCGGTGAGCCGCAGGAACACCACGAGCGGCGCGGCGGTGTCCATCCTGGACTGGTCGAGCGCGCTGAGGTAGCGCTGGTTGAGCTGGTCGGTCAGCGCGTCGAGCAACGCCTGGCGGGAGGCGAACCGGCGGTGGACGGTGGCGCGCGCGAGCCCCGCGGCCTCACCGATGCGTTCCAGCGACGCCGCCGGATCGACGGCCAGGACCTCCGCGGCCGCCGCGAGGATCCGCGCGGTGTTGTTCTCCGCGTCGGCCCGCAGTCGTCGCGCCCCCGTGGACGTGCTCATGTGCTGCCCCTCTCGTCACCGCAAACGATACGACACTGTCGCAGTTGTTGCGCTAAGTGCGACAGGTGTGTATCACTTGAAAGGGATCACCACAGAGAGGAACCACGTCATGGACCTGCAGCTCGAAGGCAAGCGCGTGCTCGTCACCGGTGCGAGCAAGGGCATCGGGCTCGCCGTCGTGCGCGCCTTCATCGCCGAAGGGGCGTCCGTCGTGGCAACGGCCCGGCGCGAGACCCCGGACCTCGCCGCCACCGGTGCCGTGTTCGTCCCCGCCGACCTGTCCACCCCGGACGGTCCCGCCCGGCTCGTCGAGGCCGTGCTCGCCCGCGACCCGCGGCTCGACGTGCTGGTCAACAACGCCGGCGGCGGCGATCGGGCGGAGGGCATGTTCGAGGACCCGTTCAGCGGCGACGACGACGCCTGGGCGACTGTGTTCGCGTTGAACCTCAACGCGGCCGTGCGCGCGACGCGGGCCGCACTGCCCGCACTCGCGAAGTCGCGCGGCGCGGTCGTGAACATCAGCTCCAGCAGCGCCCGCGACCCGCACACCGCGCCGCTGCCCTACGCCGCGGCCAAGGCGGCGCTCAACGCGTTCACCCGCGGTCTGGCCGAGGCAACGGGCAGGATGGGTGTGCGGATCAACGCCGTGACGCCCGGCGCCACCCGCACCGACCTGCTGGTCGGCGACGACGGGTACGCGGCCGGGATCGCCGAACACCTCGGCGTCGAGCGCGACGCGTTCTTCCAGGGCCTGCCCGAGCAGCTGGGAATGGTCACCGGCGACCTGATCGACCCGAGTGAGATCGCCCGCGCGGTCGTGCTGCTGTCGTCCCCGACGATGCCGAGCGCCGTCGGGTCGAACTGGGCCGTCCACGGCGGGCAGCTGAAGACCGCCTGACACCCGCCCCGGCCAGTTGCCTTTCTAGAAAGCTATATTGAAAGGCAACTAGTCGAGGAGGACATGTGGAGACGGACCTGGTGGGCGGGGTGGTGGCGTGGTGGCAGCGCCACGCCCCGGAGCTGCCGGCGCAGACGATCGAGCTCACCAAGCGGGTGGCACGGCTGCACGCGCTCACGGACCGCGTCACGGTCGCCGTGCTGAGCCGGTTCGACCTGAGCCGGGCCGAGTACGACGTGCTCGGCACGCTCCTGACGGCGGACCGCCCGACGCTGAAGCCGTCGGAGCTGTCGGCACGGCTGCTGCTCACGACCGGCGGGCTGAGCAACGTGCTGCGGTCACTGGAACGGCGCGGGCTCACCGTTCCGGCCTCGGACGCGACGGACGGCCGCAGCAAGCGCATCGCGTTGACCCGGCAGGGCACCGAACTGGCCGAGGAGGTCGTCCGCGCGGTCGTCGCCGCCCAGCACGAGCTGGTCGGCAAGGCGGAGCCCGCCGATGTGCGGGCCGCCGTGGCCGCGCTCACGGCCCTGCTCGCGGCGACGGAGGCGTGACATGTCCCGGTTCACGATCACCAACATCCACCCGTTCACCGCGGCGCACACCTTCGGCCCGCTCGGTTCGGTGACCGTCGACAACGGCGTGATCACCGGAAGCACCGGTGGTGGCGAGCTCGTCGACGGACGGGGCGGTTACCTGCTGCCCGGCCTGATCGACACGCACGTCCACATCGGACACGCCGACGAGCTCACCACCGCGCTGCACTGGGGCGTCACCACCGCGCTCGACATGGGGTCGAAGCGGTGGGACGACCTGAGGTCGTTGCGCGACACCGAGTCCGACACCCGAGCCGACGTCCGCGGCGTCTCCCACCCGGCGTGTGCCGTGCGCGGCACCGCCGTGCGCAAGATGGGTTTCCCGGCCTCCACGGCGGTGCGCGGCCCCTTCGACGCCGCCCGCTGGGTGGCGGAACGCCTGCGGCAGGACCCGGACTACCTGAAGGTCGTGCTGGAGGAGCGGCTGCTGCCGTTCCAGCCGAGGCCCCTCAGCCAGGACACCGTCACCGCCCTCGTCGCGGAGGCCCACCGCGCCGGGAAGAAGGTGGTCGTCCACGCCGCCTCACCGCAGGCCTACGCCGCCGCGCTCGCCGCCGGGGCCGACGTCATCACGCACGCCCCCGTCAGCGCCGCGCTCCCCGCCGACCTGGCCGGCCGGATCGCCGCCGCGGGAACGGCCGTGTCCCCCACGATGGTCATGATGCGAACGGTCCTGGAGAACCTCCGCGTGCCGTTCAAGCCGAAGTCGCTGCACTTCGGCCAGACCGTCGCCTCGACCACCGCCCTGCACACCGCCGGGGTGCCGATCGTCCTCGGCACGGACGCGAACGCCGACCCGAGCTCGCCCGCCAGGGTCGCCCACGGCAGCGCGGTCCACGAGGAGCTCGCCCTGCTGGTGTCCGCCGGGCTCACCCCGGCCGACGCGCTCGCGGCCGCGACCTCCCGGGCCGCGACCACGTTCGGCCTGCACGACCGCGGGGTCATCGCCGCGGGCAAACGCGCGGACCTCCTGCTGGTCGCCCGCGATCCCACGCGGGACATCAGCGCCACCCGCGAGATCGCCGGGGTGTGGAAGCGCGGGGTCGCCGTACCGCGCTGACCCCTACTCCCGCCCCTCCTGCGCGCGGCGCTCCCGGAAGGCGATCATGTTCATCCGGTTGCCGCACCGCACGCTGCAGAACCGCTTGAGCCCGTTGCGCGACAGGTCGAGCAGCAGACCGGCGCAGTCGTCGGCCGCGCAGATCCGCAGCCGGTCCACCTCGTCCATCCGGATCACGTCGATGAGGGCGAGCGCGGCCTCCACGCGAATCCGTTCCGCGAGCGGCGAGCCGGGTTCGGTGGCGTGCATGTGCCAGTCCTGCGTGTCGTGCCGCACGAGGTGAGGCAGCGCCTTGGCGTCGCGCAGCATCTTGTTGACGACCTCGACGGCGTCGTCACGGCTGAGCGTCCACGCGTGCCGCAGCTGCGCCCGCGCCTCCTGCACCTCCCGCAGCTCGGCCTCGTCGCGGTCGATGCGGCCGGTGAACCCGACGCGGGTCACCAGCTCCGAGAGCTGCTCGACCGTGGCCAGTTCGTCGGCACCGCTGCGGGACGCCGACGGGTCGGTGTTGCACAGGTCCACGACGAAGGCGAGCGACACCTCCGTGTCAGGGGCAAAACGCAAATTGACTCCTTATCCGAAGCGGCTTAGCGTCAGGGGCATCGGCCAGGTTAGGCCATGACAACGCTCGGAAGCCGGGAGGCGCGCATGGGAGTCCCGTCGAAGTCCACGGGTCTGATCGCGGCAGCGGTCTCGTTCCTCTCCTTCGGCACCTCCGGGGCGTTCGTCAAACCGCTGCTGGACAACGGCTGGTCGCCGACCGCGGCGGTCACGGCCCGCGCGCTCACCGCCGGGCTGGTGCTGCTGCCGTTCGTGCTGCTCTCGCTGCGCGGCCGGTGGTCGTCGCTGGTGCGCGCCCGGTGGTCCGTGGTGGGCATGGGCGTGCTCGGCGTGGCGGTCACGCAGGTGCTGTACTTCGCGGCGATCCAGCGCATCCCGGTGGCGACGGCGCTGCTGATCGAGTTCCTCGCGCCGATCATCCTCGTCGGGTTCACCTGGGCGGCCAGCCGCCGCACACCCGCACCCGTCGTCCTCGTCGGCTCGGTGCTCGCCGTCGGCGGCCTGGTGCTCGTGATCGGGCCCGGCGCACTCCAGGCGGTGGACCCGGTCGGCGTCGCCGCTGCTTTCGGCGCGGCCATCGGCTGCTCGGTGTACTTCGTGATCGCCGCACGCCCCAACGAGGGGCTGCCGCCGGTCGCACTGGCCGGTGCGGGCCTGCTGCTCGCCGTGCCGGTGCTGGCACTGGTCGGCGCCACCGGTCTGCTGCCGTTCACGGCGACGTTCGGCGACCTGCCGCTGTTCGGCACGAGCACGCCGTGGTGGGCGCCGCTGCTCGTCGTCGCGGTCGTCGGCACCGCACTGGCCTACGCGAGCGGCATCACGGCGTCCGGCATCCTCGGCTCGCGGCTGGCGTCGTTCATCGCGCTGCTGGAGGTCGTGTCGGCGTCGGTGTTCGCCTGGCTGCTGCTCGGCCAGGGCCTGTCCCCGCTGCAGCTCGCCGGTGGCGCGCTGATCCTCGCCGGGATCGCTGCGGTCCGCGCGGAACGGGAGCGGGTGGAGCCGGTCGCGGTGCCCGCGGTCGGTGCCGCGACCCCCTAGAACGGCGGATCGGTGCGCAGGCGGCCGTGCACGTGCATGTCGTGCCAGCCGTCCGCGTGCCGGGCGGCTCCGCGTTCCGTTCCCTCGACGGCGAACCCCAGCTTCGCGGCCACCCGGCACGACGCGGAGTTGGCCGTCGAGTGCTGCAGCACCAGCCGGTGCAGGCCGAGCACGTCGAACGACCACCGCGCCACCGCCCGCGTCGCGCGCACCGCGACCCCGGCACCGCGCGCTTCGGGCACCACCCAGTAC
Organism: Lentzea sp. NPDC037011; assembly: GCF_055607425.1. Classification (NCBI taxonomy): domain Bacteria; kingdom Bacillati; phylum Actinomycetota; class Actinomycetes; order Pseudonocardiales; family Pseudonocardiaceae; genus Lentzea; species Lentzea sp. NPDC037011. The sequence goes on from NZ_JBVJRT010000004.1 coordinate 641,212, forward strand.
GACAGGTGCGCCGACGCGACACCCAGCGAGATCATGCGCAAGCCGACCTGCCCGACCGGTCGGTCGTCGGCCCGGCCGGCCACCGCCCAGCTGCCGTCGGTCTCGGCCTCCCACCGCCGCGCCCACTCCCCGACCCACGCGCGGGCCTCGGCGAGCCCGTCCATCCGCCGCACGTGCCACCGCTGGACGTCCGGGCAGTCGAACGCCCTTTTCACGACGTCGGCGTCAGCGGCCAGCCACGGGCGCAGCACCAGGCCGTCGTCGACGTCGAGGTGCGGTTGAGCGAGGGCGCGCAGGGAGCCCGCGGACCGGGCGGGACCGACCAGGGAAGGCACGCGGCCATCCTCGCACCGACGCACCGGCGCAGCAGCCCGATCCGGCCCGGCGGATTCACGACCGCCCACTTCCGCGAATTGGACAGGAATCGGCCAGTGAATTGACGAAATCAGCACCGGAACCGGCAGATTGCGGCAATTTCCGACGGTCCGGTTGACCTCGCTGTTCGGCACCCGGTACCGATGGGACGACAGCTCAGCGAAACCGAGTCGGGAGAACCGTGAGAAGAATTCAACGAATAGTCGCAGCGGTGCTGCTGGTCGGGGGAACCCTCGCCGGAACCGCCGCACCAGCCGCAGCGGGCGGTGGCGTCGACATCAACGGGTGGTGCGTGGCCACCTTCCAGAACCCGTGGCACGCGGAACTCGTCCATTTCCACGTGTTCGGCTGGGCCTGCCAGTACGGCCAGGACCCAGGCGGCCGTCAATCCGTCGACATGAATGCGGCGTGCCGCCGCACTTACGGGTCGAACAGCACGGCGGGCTACACGAGCTACAACAACCCGTATTCCTGGTACTGCACGTGACGCGCCGGTCCGGTGGCGCGGAACACGCCACCGGACCGCCGGGATCACCGCCAGCCGAGCTCCGGCGCCACGTGCAGCAGGATGTTCTCCACCACGTGCGCGCTGTAGTCCACGCCCAGCTGGTTCGGCACGGTCAGCAGCAGCGTGTCGGCCTCGGCGATGGCCTCGTCCTCGGCCAGCTGCTTCGCGAGCACGTCCGGCTCGGCGGCGTACGAGCGGCCGAAGATGGCCTTGTTCGGGCCGTCGATGAAGCCGATCTGGTCGCGGCTCTCGCCGTCGTCACCGAAGTACATGTGGTCGAGGTCGGTGGTGAGCGCGAAGATGCTGCGCGACACCGAGACGCGGGGTTCGCGGTCCCAGCCGGCCTCGGTCCACGCCTTGCGGAACGCGCGGATCTGGTCGGCCTGCTGGACGTGGAACGGTGCGCCGCCCTCGTCGAACTTCAGGGTCGAGCTCATCAGGTTCATGCCCTGCTCGGCCGCCCACACGGCGGTGCCGTTGGAGCCGGCGCCCCACCAGATGCGGTCGCGCAGGCCCGGCGAGTGCGGTTCCAGGCGCAGCAGACCGGGCGGGTTCGGGAACATCGGGCGCGGGTTGGGGCGTGCGAAGCCCTCGCCCTCCAGCACCTTGAGGAACACCTCGGCGTGCTTGCGGGCCATGTCAGCCTCGGTCTCGCCCTCGGCGGGCTGGTAGCCGAAGTACCGCCAGCCGTCCACGACCTGCTCGGGCGATCCGCGGGAGATGCCGAGCTGGAGCCTGCCACCGGAGATCAGGTCGGCGGCGCCCGCGTCCTCCACCATGTACATGGGGTTCTCGTAGCGCATGTCGATCACGCCGGTGCCGATCTCGATGCGCTCGGTCTTGGCGCCGATCGCCGCGAGCAGCGGGAACGGCGACGCGAGCTGCTGCGCGAAGTGGTGCACGCGGAAATAGGCGCCGTCGGCACCCAGCTCCTCGGCCGCCACCGCGAGGTCGATCGACTGCAGCAGCGTGTCCGCCGCGGACCTCGTCTGCGAGTGCGGGCTGTCCGACCAGTGCCCGAACGACAGAAAACCGATCTTCTTCATGTCCTGCCCAACACTTCCGTCCGGTAGCCGGTGCACGGCGGGCTTCCGCCTGTGCCACGGGAACGTGCACCGGCGCGCGGGCATTCCCCGTGCGGCGCGATGGTGCCCGATCTCACCGCCGCACCGGCAGCGGGACCGTGTCGCCGCGGGGCACCACCCGCACGTCCAGGCCGGTGCCGCGCCGGGCGATCTCCGCGGTGAAGTCGGACAGCGGCGACTTCATCACCCCGTACTCCTCGTAGTGCACGGGGACGGTGGTGCGCGGCGAGAGCAGCTCCACCAGGTCGGCGCCCTGCTCGCCGTCCATGGTGAGCAGCACGCCGAGGACCTTGGTGCCGCCCAGGTGCACGACCGCCAGGTCGATGTCGGCGAAGCGGTCGCGGATCTGCCGCAGTGACGGGTGCACGAGCGTGTCGCCGCTGAGGTACACGCGGAACGGCCGCCCACCGGCCTCCTGGTACTCCAGCATGGTGCCCATGACCGGCGGCAGCAGGTGGCCCACCGCTCCCAGCGCGTGCCGGCCGGGCAACGAGGTGATGGTCAGCCGCGCCGTGCCGCGGGTCAGCGTCGTCGTCTCCCACGTGCGCAACGGCTGCGCCTCGCGGAAACCTCGCCGTGCCAGGCGTTTCGCCGCGTGTGGTGTGGTGAGCACCGGCAGGTCGCGGGCCAGCTCCCGGCTCGCCACCCGGTCGAAGTGGTCGCCGTGCAGGTGCGACAGCACCACGGCGTCCAGCTCGGGCAGGTCGGCGATCTCGACGGCCGGGTCGGTGAGCCGGCGCGACACCACGCCCTGCCCGATGTGCGTCCACTGTCCCTTGTGGAGGAAGTTGGGGTCGGTCAGCAGCGTGAACGGCCCCAGCCGCAGCACCGTCGTGGCGTTGCCGATGAAGTGCAGCGAGCCGGTCACCGGTCAGCCCCGGTCCGGGTCGTCGCTCACCGAGTAGTCGGAGAGACCGACGTTCCCGGTCGGGTTCGGCTCCGGGTGCGCCGACCCGGAGCCGCTGCGGCCCGGCACGGTCTCCGCCTCGTCCACCACGTCCGCCCCCGCCTCCTGCAACGAGGTCCGGCTCGCGTTGTCGTAGTCCTGCTCCGCGTTGTCACGCCGTTCAGTGGTCATACCGCTCGGCTACCCGGTCCCGGCGCGGATGAACGTGCGTCAGGGGCTGTGCCGGATCGCCACCAGCGCGATGTCGTCGGTCGCCGGCTGGTCACCGACCATCGTCGCCATCACCTGGATGCACAGCTCTTCCGGCTCCAGCGGTGTCACGACGCCGCGCAGCCGCTCCAGACCGTCGTCGAGGTCCTGGTCGCGCCGCTCGACGAGCCCGTCGGTGTAGAGCACGACCAGCGACCCCGGCGCCAGCTCCACCTCGGCGGCGCGGCGGCCGGAGCTGCCCAGGTCGAAGCCGACCGGCGGTCCCACCGGGACATCGGCGAAGCAGGCCTCCGCACCCGGCTGCGCGATCACCGGGGGCAGGTGGCCGGCCACGGCGAGGCTCATGTGGTGCGTCGCCGTGTCGATGACGGCGTAGGCGACGGTGGCCATGGTCTCGTGCTCGAAGTGGCTCGCCTTCCGGTCGAGCTTGGCCAGCACGACCGCGGGATCGGCGTACTCCAGCGCGTAGGCGCGCAACGCGCTGCGCAACCGTCCCATCACGACGGCCGCCTTCAGGCCGTTGCCGACGACGTCGCCGATCACCACGCCCATCCGCCCGCCGGGCAGGTCGAACACGTCGTACCAGTCGCCGCCGACGCCGCTCTCCGCGCCCGGGACGTACCGTGCGGCCAGCTCCCAGCCCTCGGTGCTCGGCAGCCGAGCCGGGAGAAGGCTTTCCTGCAGCAGTGTCGCGGCGGCGCGTTCGGACCGGAAGCGGTTCACGTAGACGGCCACGGCGAGGCGGTCGGCGATCAGCTGCAGGGCGTCGACCTCCTCCTCCGAGAAGGTGTCGGCGGTGGTGCGGCCGACGTGCACGACGCCGGTCAGCTCGCCCTCGGCGATCATCGCGACGCCGAGCATGACCTGCAGGCCGTGCTCCCACAGCAGCGGGTTGACCACAGTGGACGGGTCGACGTGCTCGATCTGCAGCGGCAGCCGGGACTGGGCGACGCGACCGGCGAAACCCCTGCCGACCGCAACGCGCGCGCCCTGGAAGACCTCCTCGTCCAGACCGGAACTCGCCCGCGCCACCAGCTGGGTGCCGCTGCGGTCCACGAGCAGCACGGTGGTGGTGTCGGCCGAGAGCAGCTCGCGGGTGCGGTCCAGCAGGACGTGCAGGACCTTGTCGAGGTCGAGCTCCTTGAGCGCTCCGTCGGTGATGGCGTCGAGGACGCGCATCCGCAACGACGTCCTGTCCTCCGCCATCCCACCTCCGTCTCGCAGTGCGACGGACAGTTTCCCACGTCTGGCGGAGTCGTGCGGCGAGCCGACCCGGTCTGATCATCGCAAACCGGTTCAAAATCAACTACCACCAGGTTTAGCCGCTGATCACACTCTCCTTCGCAGCACGTGCAAGCGCTCCCGCCAACCGGCGCGTCCTGGTCTGCACCGCGGGGCTGAGGTCGTGGTGCGCGGTGAGGACGACCTCGGTGGCGCCGGCTTCGACGTAGCGGCGCAGCCCCTCTGCGACGGTGTCCTCGTCGCCGAGCAGTGCCAGCTCCTCCGGTCGTTCGGTGCCGTTCAGCTCGAGAACGCGGCGGTAGGAGGCGAACTGCGGGTAGAACGACAGGCCGTCGGCCATGGTGCGGAAGTCCTGCGGATCGGTGGTGACGGCGGCGGGAACGAGCGCCACCACGCGGGGAGCAGGCCTGCCCGCCGCTGCCGCGGCGGCGGTGACGGCGGGCACGATGTGCTCGGCGAGCACCTTGGGCCCCGCGAGGTACGGCACGGTCCCGTCGGCCAGCTCGCCGGTGACGCGCAGGGCCCGCGGTGCCATGGCGGCCACGAGCAACGGGGTCCGCGCCGCACCGGGGACGTGGGTCGGCAGCAGCGACCGCGCGGTGAGCAGCTCGCCCTCGTGCTGGGTGGGTTCGCCGCGCAGCAACGGGCCGAGTGCGGTCAGGAACTCGCGCAGCCGGGTCACCGGCCGTTCCCACGGCAACCCGAACGCCTGCTCGACGATCGGCGGCGCGCCCAGTGCGACCGCGAGGTGGAAGCGGCCGCGGGTGGCCGCCTGCGCGGTCTGGGCCTGGCTGCCCACCAGCAGCGGGTGCCGTGCGAACACCGGCACCGCGGAGACCCCGACGTCGATGCCCGGCACCTGCACGCCCACCAGCCCGGCCAGGCCGATGGCGTCGTAGTCGAGCCGCTGCCCCAGCCACACCGAGTCGGCGCCGAACCCGGCGGCCTCACGAGCCTCGTCCACGGCGGCCGCCACCAGGTCGTCCCCGCCCGTACCGGCCAACGTGACCCCGTACCGCACCGCTTGTGAAGTGATCGACATGCACCCATGTCACCCCCGGCGGCGGCCCCCGGCGCGCGTGATGCCCGTCAACCCGACCGACGATGCCTGCGGGGCATCACCCTGGCCAGCAGCTTCCCGGTTCCGGGGCAGTGCTCCCTCGTCACGGCGAGGAACGCGGCCAGCGGCGGTGACCCGTCGGTGGAGCGGAACGCCATGGTGAGGTCGGGCAGCCGCAGCACCGGGTCGACCTCCACGACGACGGTCTCCGGCCGGGCCAGGCGCCGCGCGCTCGACGGCAGCAGCCCCACCCCCAGCCCGCAGGCGGCCAGGCCGATGACGGTGTGCACGTCCCGCGTCGCGGTGACCCCGCAGGAGGCGCCGAGCAGCGGTGCCAGCACCCGCGCCGCGGCGGGTTCGTCGGCGGCCGACGACGCGATGAGCGGCTGACCGCGCAGCTGCTCTGCGGAGACGGCGGGCAGCCCGGCGAACGGGTGGCCGCGGTGGCACACCAGCACGAGGTGGTCGCCGGCGACCGGCACGGAGGTCAGCAGCTCGGCGCCGTCCCCGGCCGGCGCACCGCGGCAGAACGCCAGGTCGACCTCCCCCGCGCGCAACGCAGCCGCGCCCTGCGCCGTCGACAGCTCACGGCACTCCAGGCCCACCCCGGGGTGCACCGACCGGAACCGCGCCAGCAGCGAGGGCAGCAGCTCGACCAGCGCCTCCCCCACGAACCCGAGCCGCAGCGACCCGGTCTGGCCGCGGGCAGCCCGCCGCGCCTCGGTCGCCCCGGCCTCGACCTGCTCCAGCACCTGCCGGGCGTGCACGACGTAGACCTCGCCCGCGGCGGTCGGCACCACGCCGCGGGCGGTCCGTTCGAACAACGCCGTGCCGAGCTCGCGTTCGACCGCGCCCACCTGCCGCGACAGCGAGGGCTGGGTCATCCCGAGCGCGTGCGCCGCGCGCCGGAAGTGGCGGTGCTCGGCGACCGCCACGACGTACCGCAGTTGTCGCAACTCCACACCGTCCAGCCAACCACCTCGATGCCCACGGGGCATCGGCTACGGGTAGTAGCCCTCCACCGGCACCTTCGCCTCGTCGTAGAGGTGCGGGCCGTCGTTCGGCACGGCGGCGAACCCGCCCGTCGTCTTCAGCCCGTTGAGCTGCTCTGTGGACAGCGCGAACACGACGTTCCCGATGCCCGAGCGGGCCAGCGCCCCCGCGCACATCCCGCACGGCTCGCAGGAGGTGTACATCGTGGTCCCGGCCGCCGTGTCCGCGTCGAGCGACCGCGCGGCCCACCTGGCCAGCTTGAGCTCGGGGTGCGCGGTGATGTCGTCGTCGGTCAGGCAGGTGTTGCGCTCCTCGGCGAGCACCGACCCGTCCGGGCCGACCAGCAGCGACCCGAACGGCGGGTTGCCGCCCGCCCGTGCCTCGGCCGCCAGTGCGAGCGCCCGCCGCAGATGCTCCTCGTTCACCGGAACTCCTTCCGTACCGCTGCCAGTGCGTGCCACGCGGCCTCGGGCCGCCGCGTCTCCTCGGGGTCGCCGATGAACGGGTCGAGGACCACCGCGTGCGCGCCGTCGGCCCGCAGCCTTTCCAGGTCCGCGACGACCTGCTCGACGGTGCCCTCCCCCAGCCGCCGTTCCGCCGGCGGGTCGTCGGTCAGCCGGAGCAGGACCCGCGGCGCCAGACCGGGCACCGGCCGGTCCTGCTCGGCAGCCGTCTTCTTCAACCGCGCCAACGACTCCTGCCACCCGTCCGGTGTCTGCCGCAGCGGGTGCCACGCGTCACCGAGCCGGACCACGCGGCGCAACGCCCCGTCGCTGTGCCCGCCCACCCAGATCGGGATGTGCCCCGCGCGGTAGCCGTCGTCCTCCCACGCCGTGCGCACGGCCGTGATCAGCTCGTCGGTGAGCTCGCCCCTGCGCCCGAACTCGACGCCCAGCGCCGCGAACTCCTGGCGCGCCCAGCCGATCCCGACGCCGAGCACGAGCCGCCCGCCGCTGAGGTCGGCGAGGTTCGCCGCCATCCGCGCGACCAGCAGCGGGTGCCGGTAGGGCGCGATGAGCACGGTCGTGCCGAGGGTGATCCGCTCGGTCACCCCGGCGAGCCAGGACAGGGTGGTGAACGGCTCGTAGAACGGCGCCGGGTACTGCTCGGCCACGTCCGGCGTCACCGCCACGTGGTCGGACACCATGAGCAGGTCGAAGCCCAGGCCCTCCACCGTCCGCGCCCAGTCGCGCAGCACGGCCGGGCTGGTGCCGGGGCCGAAGTTGGGGACGTTCACGCCGATCAACACGTGATCAAGGCTAGGCCGTCGGACCGAGTCCGCTGAAGGGGATCTTCACGGCATCTGCGCGGTCCGGCCGTGGATTTCCCGCTACATTCGCCCGATGACCGAGACGCTCGACGCGACCGACTGGGCGATCCTCGCCGAGCTGCAGCGCGACGGCCGCGTGCCGATCACCGAGCTCGGGCGCCGCGTCAGCCTCAGCGCCTCGGCCACGACCGAACGCGTGAAGCGGCTGGAGGGCGCCGGGGTCATCACCGGCTACCGGGCCACCGTCGACCTCGCCAGCACGGGCTACGGCGTGCTGGCCGTGGTGCGCCTGAAGTACCCCGGCAACCGGCACCAGCCACTGCACCGGTTCCTCACCGAGCGGCCGGAGGTGCTGGAGTGCCTGCGCACCACCGGCGAGGACTGCTACACCCTCAAGGTCGCCGCCACGTCGATGCCGCACCTGGAGCGGGTGGTCGACGAGCTGATGGCGTTCGGCAGCACCACCACCAGCATCGTCTACAGCCAGACCATGACCTACCGCGGTGTGAGCGCGCCACCCGCGGTGCCGTGACGAGTCCCGTTGCGGCACAACGGGAGCGGTCGGGTGTCAGAAGTGGTCGGTGCTCGTCAGCTCGTGCTCGAAGGCGTCGGCGCGGGCGACCAGGAGGGTCAGCGGCCGGCCGAACTCCTCCTGCACGCTGAGGTGCTCCAGCGGGATCGTGTGCTTGAGCAGCGCCACCCCGTCCACCACGGCCGCGCCGCCGACGTCCACCCCGCCGGCCAGCTCGAGCAGCCGCCGCAGGTCGATCTCGTCCGCGCGGCCGACGGCGGAGGAGATCTCCAGCCACTGCGCGCCGTCGAGGTCGGGCAGGTGGTGCACCGTGACCTGCTGGGACCGGCCGTCCTCGGTGTCGAGGCGGAACCGCAGCCACGCGTCCTGCTCCTCCAGCACCTCGTAGCGCAGCCGCACGTAGCTGACGACCTCGGCCCACGACGTCATGTCCCCGAACCCCTCACACCTCGCTGATCCACCGACCGCCACCGTAGTGCCCGCGGAGGGCGGTCGTTGCGGATATGCGCGGATCTTCGTCCCGCATGTCGCCGCGGCCGGGCCGCCGGTCCGGTGTTCGTGGATCATCGGTGGTGTACCCGTGCCGGGAAAGGGGTGGAAGGTGACCGAGTCCGTCCTCCAGCTGCTGCGCGACCGCAAGCGGCAAGGGAGCACACCGGGCAACCGCGCGGACGACGCACGCCTCGTGCTGCTGATCGAGGGCGGGAGCTCGCGCGGCGCGTACTCGAGCGGCATGACCGTCGCGATCGAACAGCTCGGGCTGCTGCCGGCGTTCGACGCGGTCTACGGCAGCTCGGCGGGCTCGTTGAACGGTGCGTGGCTGTTGTGCGGGCGTGCCGACAGCAGCAAACACGCCTGGTGGGACCCCGCGGTCATGCGGACGACCATCAACCCGATGCGCGCGCTGCGCCGGTTGCCAGTCGTGGACACCCAGCACCTCGTGCACACCATCTACACCCAGGTCGTGCCGATGGGCTTCCAGGACATCCTGGACAACCCCGTCGAGTTCCACCCGATGACCACCGACGCCCTCACCGGCGAGTCCACCGACCTGCACGGGCGGATCCACGACGTGCCGAGCCTGCAGGCCGCGCTGCGGGCCTCGACCGCGATGCCGCTGCTGGCCGGCCCGCCGGTGGTGATCGACGGCCGCCCGTACGTCGACGCCGGCATGAGCGAGATGGTCCCGGTGCGCACCGCGCTGGCCCAGAAGGCCACGCACCTGGTCGTCCTGCGCACGGTCCGCTCCGACGAGGTGCCGATGCCGCCGACCCGCAGCGAACGGCTGGTGCTGCGGCGCTGGTTCGCCCGCCACGCACCGGGCGTCGTCGAGACCTTCCTGCGCCGCAAGGACGACCGGCTCGTCGAGGAGGCCGTGCTCGCCTCCCACCCCGCGTGCCTGCAGATCCGCCCGCCGCTCGGCAGCCTGCGCGTCGGCCGCACCGAACGCCGCCCCGCCGTGCTGCGCGCCGTCGTCGACATCGGCACCCGTGCCGCGGCCGACGCACTGGCCGCGAGCGTCCTGGAGTCGCGCTGACGCAGCGTCGCCGACCTGGCACGGCACGCAGCACTTCTGCGGACGGGAGTGCGCTCGGTGACCGGCCGATGGCCCTCTGTCCGCAGTGGACATTCGTTGCCCATGTGACACCGGAGGTTTCCTTGCACATATAGGTGAAGAATGTTTGCATTCGGCCCATGGACATGGGGACCTCTACTCTGATCACCGCGTACCTCGTCGCGTGCGTCGGCTCCGCACTCGGTCTCCTGTCCGCCGAACGCGCACGGACGGCGACCGGAGCGTCACGCAACGGGTGGCTGGCGATCGCCGCGGTGTCCATCGGCGGGCTCGGGATCTGGGGCATGCACTTCACCGCGATGCTCGGCACCTGGATGGGCGCGAAGGTCGCCTACGACATCCCCATCACCCTGGCGAGCATGGTGGTCGCCATCGTGGTCGTCGCCCTCGGCCTGCTCGTGGTCCGCCGCGGCGACAACACCCGGCTCTGGCCGTTCCTGGCGGGCGGCCTGATCACCGGCCTCGGCGTGGCCGGCATGCACTACACCGGCATGGCGGGCATCGTGATCGGCGCCGACGTCACCTACCACCCCGGCCTGGTGGTGCTCTCCGTCGTGATCGCCGTCGCGGCCGCGACAGCCGCTCTCTGGGCCACCGCCAACGTCCGCGGCTGGCTCGCCGTCGCCGGCGCCGCGCTGGTGATGGGCGTGGCGGTCACCGGCATGCACTACACCGGCATGCACGCCATGCACGTCATGCTCACCCCGAACGCCCCGCTGGTCGTCGACAACTCGTCGGAGCTGATCACGTCCCTGATCATCGGCGGTGCCGGTGTCAGCGTGGTCATCATCTTCCTGCTGGCCCTCACGTCCTCCGGTGACGAGGGCGGCGAGGACGCCGAGCTGCTCGACCGCGTGATGCGGCGCAACGAGTCGCACCAGTTCGGGCGCACCGACTCCGTGTCCTGACGTTCTTGCACGCCAAGGGGCGCGCACCTCGTGTTGGGTGCGCGCCCCTTGGTCGGTCCTCGCGGCTTCGTCAGTCCTTCTTGAAGGCGTCCTTGACCTTCTCCGCCGCCTGGCCGAGATTGCCCTTCGCCTGGTCGACCTTGCCCTCGGTCTCCAGGCCGGGGTCGTCGGTCACGTCGCCGACGCCTTCCTTGACCTTGCCCTTGAGCTCGTCGGCCTTGTGGTCGATCTTGTCGTCGGTGCCCATGTGGTCCTCCCCGACAGCTGGGTTCCCTGCGTTGTCGTGACACCGGGGTGCCCACTGGGACGAACCTCAACCATCGCGGTGGTCACTCGGTCGCACTCCCAGCACCCGCTTGAACGCCACGCTCAACGCGAACGCGTCCGAATACCCCACCTTCCGCGCAACGGCACCCACGGTCTCCCCACCGCCCCGCAACAGATCCGCCGCCAACGTGATCCGCCACCGCGTGAGGTAGCCCATCGGCGGTTCCCCGACGGAGGCGCTGAACCGCCGCGCGAACGCCGCCCGCGACACGCCCAGCTCGGCCGCCAGCACCGCCACGGTCCACGACCGGGCCGGCGTGGCGTGCATCAACCGCAGCGCGTCGCCCACCACCGGCTCGTCCAGCGCACGGCACCACGCGGGAGGGTTCGCGGCCGGGTCGGCGAACCAGGTGCGCAGGGCGGACACGAGCAGCAGGTCCAGCATGCGGTCGAGCACCAGGTGATGGCCGGGGCGTCCGCCGGCGATCTCGGCGGCCATCGCCTCCGCGACGGCCGGCGGCGATCCGAAGGGCACCACGAGGACCGGCGGCAACGCGTGCAGCAGGCGTTCGCTCAGCTGACCCCGGCGTTCGAACGCGCCGCTGAGCAGCACGGCGGCGCTGTTGTCAGGGGTTCCGCAGGTGGCCGGTTCCGGGCCAGGTGGGCAGTAGTCGGCGGCGGTCACGTCGTGCGTCGGCGTGGCGGACGGTGTGGAGGCGACGGTGTGGGGCACGTCGCCGCGGACCAGGGCCACGGCGCCCGGTTCGAGCAGCACCGCGTCGGCGCCGTCGGGCACGATCCACGCCTCACCGCGCAGCACGACGGCCAGCGTCAGCGGGGCGCCGCTCGACATCCGCAGCGCCCACGGCGGGGTCAGGGCCGCCTGCCGGAACACAGCGCCACGCGCTCGCACGTCCGCCAGCAGCTGCGAGACGACATCCACGAGCCCCACCGTAGACGATCGAACATCCAGAAGAGTGCCAGAGCCATGGATCGTCTCACCGGACCGAGGTTGGCTGGGCCCATGACTGATCAAGTTCTCGTCACCGGTGCGACCGGCAAGACGGGCAGGCGCGTGGTGCGGCGGTTGCGGGCCCAGGGGGTGCGGGTCCGCGCGGCGTCACGGCGCGGGGAGCACGTGTTCGACTGGACCGACCAGCAGACGTGGGACGCGGCGTTCGACGGGGTGAGCGCCGTCTACGTCGTGCAGGTCGACGGGACCAGGCTCGTGCGCCCGTTCGTGCGACGGGCGCAGGAGCTCGGTGTGCGCAGGGTCGTGCTGGCGTCCGGTCGCGGCATCGACGACCCGGACTACGCGACGGACAGCGGCGGGGTCCTCGACGGGTTGCTGGACAGCGAGGACGCGGTGCGCACCAGCGGTCTGGAGTGGACGATCACCCGGCCGGGCTGGTTCGCGCAGAACTTCAGCGAGGGGTTCTTCTCGGCCGCGGTCGAGGCCGGTGAGCTGCGGCTGCCCGCGGGTGAGGGTGCGGCGAGCTTCGTCGACGCCGAGGACATCGCCGCCGTGGTCGGCGCCGCGCTCACCGAGGACGGGCACGACGGGCAGGTCTACGAGCTGTCCGGGCCCGCGGTCGTGACGCTCGCCGAGGCGGTGGCCACGATCTCCGCTCACGCCGGTCGCGAGATCCGTTACGTGCCGTTGGACGTCGACGACCACATCGCCGAGCTCACCGCGCAGGGCTTCGCGCCCGAGGACGCGCGGGCGTTCGCGGACATGGTCGAGCCGCTGCGCAACGGCACCGACGCGTACCTCTCCGACGGCGTGCAGCGGGCGCTCGGGCGGCCTGCGCGGACCTTCGCGGAGTTCGCCGCGGCGACCGAGTGGTGAGCGACGGCTGCGACACCGCAGGACCCGTCGGCGGCAGGTAGCGGGCTGACGCCGGTCAGACGCGGGTGCCGGTGGCCGGAGGCTCGTCCCGGACCCGCTCCGGTGCGCTGCGCGGTGTCCACCGCAGGTGCACGGTGCGCTCCGGCGGGTCCGCCCGCAGCAGCGACAGCCGCGGGCGGACCGCGTCGGTGCGCGCCGACGGTGGTTTCCGGCTGCCGGCCTGGAACTGCACCGGCCAGTCGACGCGGTGGTCCTGCTCTGCGGCCGCGTGCAGCGTCCAGTGCGGGTCGTACAGGTGGGTGCGGCCGAGTGCGCACAGGTCGGCGCGACCGGCCAGCAGGATGGAGTTCACGTCGTCGTGGGACGCGATGGCGCCGACGGCGATGACGGCCGTGCCGGTGGCGGCGGCCTCGTGGCGGATCCGGTCGGCGAGCGGGGTCTGGTAGGAGCGGCCGTACGCCGGGCGTTCGTCCGCGGTGACCTGGCCGGAGGAGACGTCGATCGCGTCCGCGCCGTGGGCGATGAAGGCGCGGGCGATCTCCACGGCGTCGTGTTCGGTGGTGCCGCCGTCGGCCCAGTCGGTGGCGGAGATGCGCACGATCATCGGGCGCCCGGCCGGCCACACCGCGCGGACGGCGCCGAAGACCTCCAGCGGGTACCGCAACCGGTTCGCGAGCGAGCCGCCGTAGGCGTCGGTGCGCCGGTTCGCGAGCGGCGACAGGAACGACGACAGCAGGTAGCCGTGCGCGCAGTGCAGTTCGAGCAGGTCGAAACCCGCTTCGGCACCGCGCAGGGCGGCCTCGGTGAACGACTGGGTGAGCTCGTCCAGGTCGGCGCGGGTGAGCTCGCGCGGAACGGATGAGGCGGGACCGTACGGCAGCGGCGAGGGCCCGACCGTCTCCCAGCCGCCCTCCGGCAACGGGTCGTCCATGCCCTCCCACATCAGCCGGGTCGAGCCCTTGCGGCCGGAATGGCCGAGCTGCAACCCGATGCGTGCGGTGCTGCGCGAGTGCACGAACGACACGATGCGCGCCCACGAGTCGCGTTGCTCGTCGTTCCACAGACCGGTGCAGCCCGGCGTGATGCGGCCCTGCGGCGACACGCACACCATCTCGGTCATCACCAGGCCAGCGCCGCCCATCGCCTTGGAGCCCAGGTGCACGAGGTGGAAGTCGCCGGGCACGCCGTCGACAGCCGAGTACATGTCCATCGGTGAGACGACGACCCGGTTCTTCAGCTCCAGCCCGCCCAGCCGGAACGGCTGGAACATCGCCGGCGCGGTGGCCGGGAGGCCCTGGGCGGCGGCGAACGCGGCGTCCACGCGGTCGGCGAACTCCGGGTCGCGGGTGCGGAGGTTGTCGTGGGTGATGCGGCGCGAGCGGGTCAGCAGGTTGAAGCAGAACCGGGTCGGCTCCTGGCCGGTGTACATGCCGATGTTCTCGAACCACTCCAGCGACGCCTGCGCGGCGCGTTGGGTGGACTCCACGACGGGACGGCGTTCGGCCTCGTACGCGGCCAGCGCGGTCCCGACGTCCGGGTGCTCGTGCAGACAGGCGGCCAGCGCGAGGGAGTCCTCCATCGCGAGCTTGGTGCCGGAGCCGATCGAGAAGTGGGCGGTGTGCGCGGCGTCGCCGACGAGGACGAGGTTGCCGTCGTGCCAGCGCTCGTTGCGCACGGTCGCGAAGCTGAGCCACTTGGAGTTGTTGGCGAACACCTCGTGGCCGCCCAGCTCCTCGGCGAACAGCTCGCGGATCCGGTCGACGGCGCGGTCGTCGGACGCACCCGGCGCGAACTGCTCGCCGGTGTCGAACCCGGCGCGGCGCCAGACGTCCTCGTGCATCTCGACGATGAACGTGGAACCGCTGTCGGAGTAGGGATAGCCGTGCACCTGCACGGTGCCCCACTCGGTGTCCCTGATGAAGAACTGGAACGCCTCGAAGACGCGGTCGGTGCCGAGCCACATGTACCTGTTGCGCCGGCGGTCCACGGTGGAGCCGAAGACGTCCCCGGCGGTCTGGCGCACCAGCGAGTTCACCCCGTCCGCGCCGACGACCAGGTCGTGGTCCGCGCGCAGGAGCCGGACGTCGGGCGCGGTCGCCGAGAAGTGCACGGCCACCCCCAGGTCGTGGCACCGCCGCTGGAGCAGGCCGAGCAGCTCCTTGCGGCTCATCGCGGCGAACCCCTGACCTCCGACCGTGTGGCTCTCGCCGCGGTAGTGGATGTCGATGTCCGTCCAGCGCGCGAACCGGCTGGCCATCGCGTCGGCGAACTCCGGGTCGGCGTTCTCGATCCCGCCGAGCGTCTCGTCGGAGAACACCACGCCGAAGCCGAACGTGACGCCGGCCGCGTCGCGTTCCCACACGGTGACGTCGTGGGCGGGGTCGAGCTGCTTCATCAGCGCGGCGAAGTACAGCCCGCCGGGCCCACCACCGACGACAGCGATCCTCACGCCGGCACCTCCTGCTCGACGATCCTGCGGAGCGCGAACCGCTGGAGCTTGCCGCTCGCGTTGCGGGGCAACGAGGTGCGGAACCGGACCTCGCGCGGGTACTTGTACGGCGCGATCGTCCGCTTGACGTGGTCCTGGATCTCACGGGCCTTCGCCGCACCGGCCTCGACGCCCTCGCGCAGCACCACGAACGCGCACACGATCGAGCCGCGTTCCTCGTCGGGCTTGGCGACGACGGCGGACTCCAGCACGTCCGGGTGCGTGTCGATGGCCTCCTCCACCTCGGGGCCGCCGATGTTGTAGCCGGAGGAGACGATCATGTGGTCGCTGCGGGCGTGGTAGTGGAAGTAGCCGTCCTCGTCGCGGTGGAAGACGTCGCCGGTGACGTTCCAGCCACCCACCACGTAGTCCTCCTGCCGCGGGTCGTCGAGGTAACGGCAGCCGACCGGGCCGATGACGCCCAGCCGGCCGGGTTCGCCAGGGCCGAGCTCCTCGCCGTCGAGCCCCAGGACGGTGGCGCGGTAGCCGGGCACGGGTCTGCCGGTGGAACCGGGGCGGATGTCGTCCCCGGCCGCGGAGATGAAGATGTGCAACAGCTCCGTGGCGCCGATGCCGTCGATCACGCGCAGCCCCAGCCGGTCCTGAAGCCGCTGCCAGGTCTCCAGCGGGAGGTGCTCACCGGCCGACACCGCCACCCGCAGGCCCGCGAGCTTCTGCTCGGCGCCGTCGCGCAGGATCGCCTTGTACGCGGTCGGTGCCGTCGCGAGCACCGTGACGCCGTGCTCCGCGACGAGGTCCGCGACCTGCGGCGGTGTCGCGGTCTCGGTCAGCAGGGCGCAGGCACCGGCGCGCAACGGGAACACGACGAGCATGCCCAGGCCGAAGGTGAACGCGAACGGCGCCGTGCACGCCACGAGGTCGTCCGGCACCAGCCGCAGCACGTGCCGGCCGAAGGTGTTGTCGATGGAGAGCACGTCGCGGTGGAAGTGCGCGGTGATCTTGGGTGAGCCGGTGCTGCCCGAGGTCGGCGCCAGCAGGGCCACGTCGTCGGCGGCGGTGTCCACGGCGGTGAACTCCGCCGGCTTGCGCTCGGCGCGGGCCGCGAGGTCGTCGTGGGTCACCACGGTCAGCCCCGGCAGGGCCCGCACGTCCGCGGCGAACCGGGGATCGGTCAGCGCGATCGACGGACGCGTCCGCTCGACGACCGGCGTGAGCTCACGGGTGCGCAACGCGGCCATGGCGGTGACCACGACACCGCCCGCCTTGAGCACCCCGAGCCACGCGGCCACCGTCCACGGGTTGTTCGGCGACCGCAGCAGGACCCGTTGCCCGGCAACGAGGTCCAGGTCGTCGACGAGCACGTGGGCGACCTGGTTCGCACGGGTCCGCAGCTCGCCGTAGGACCACACCTCGCCCGCCGGGGTGCGCAGCGCCGGGCGGCCGGGCCCGAACCGCGCGGCGGCGACGTCGACCAGCTCCGCGGCGGCGTTGAGCCGGTCGGGGTAGGCCAGCTCGGGCGTCGTGAACTCGATGGTCGGCCACAGCGCCGGCGGCGGGAGGTGGTCGCGGGCGAAGGTGTCCATGGCGGGTCCTTCCGGCGGCGGCGGGGTCAAGCGGCGCGGATCATGCCCTCCTGGGCGACGGTGGCGAGGTGCCTGCGGTCGCGGGTGAAGAAGCGGCCGGAGCCCAGGCCGCGGCCGTCGTCGGCGGCGACGGCCTCCTGGACGTAGAGCAGCCAGTCGTCGACCGGGCCGGTGCGGTGGAACCACATGGCGTGGTCGAGGCTCGCGGTGACCAGTCCCGGCCGGGCCCACGGCAGGTCGAGCACCCGCAGGACGGGCTCCAGGATCGTGTAGTCGCACATGTAGGCCAATGCGGCGACATCGCGCTGGGCGTCGGTGAGCCCCTCGACCGGGCGCAGCGGGTCGAACGGCTTGAGCCACACGGCCTGGTGCGGCACCCGGTCGCCCTCGACGGCGAGGTAGACGGGGCCGGGCACGTGCCGCACGTCGAAGCTGCGACCGGCTGACCAGTAGTGCTTCGACTCCTCGGTCATGGTGCCGCCGGCGCGGTCCGCGAGGTAGGCCGCCGAACTGGGCAGCTCCTCAGGGCCGGGCAGGTCGTCGGTGAGCCCGGCCGCGAACGTGCCGCCCGTCTCCCCCGCGGCGAAGTTCGCGAGGCACGCGTAGAGCGGCTTGCCGTTCTGGTAGCCGCGGACCTGCCGGGTGCTGTAGCCCCGGCCGTCGCGCAGCAGCTCCACCTCGTAGCGCACCTCGGCACCGATGTCGGCCGGGCGCAGGAAGTAGCTGTGCATCGAATGCAGCACCTTGCCGTCGGTCACCGACCGCACGGCCGCGGCCACCGCCGCCGCCACCAGGTCGCCGCCGTAGGCCTTGGGCCACGGGCAGGGCTGCGTGACGGCGGTGAACGCCAGGTCGAAGTGCTCCGGCTCGGCCCGCTCCAGTGTGATCGCCGAGGTGAAGAACGCGGAGGTGCCCGCGGTCATCGGGTCAGCCAGTCACGCAGGTCCTCGTCGGGCACGTCGTCGAGGTTGACGACGATGTTCTCCGGGGTCCGCGTCGTCATCCACGTCAGCGGGGTGTTGCGGGAGAGGTTGCACTCGATGTGCGGCATGAACGGCGGCACGAAGACCCAGTCGCCCTCCTCCATGTCGACGTAGTCCTCGAACCTGTCGCCGAAGTAGATCCGCGCCCGGCCAGACAGCACGTACCCGCCGGTCTCGGCCTCGCCGTGGTGGTGGGTGACCGAGCGGTAGCCAGGCTCGTTGGTGACCTTGCCGAACCACAGCCGGGTGGCCGGGGTGTGCTGGATGCTCACGCCGGAGATGCGGATCGCGCCGCCGGAGTTCGCGGTGTCCGGGTTCTCGCTGCCGCCCCGCGTCACCACCGGCGCGACCAGGCCGCTGGGCAGTCGGTACGTCGAGTTGTCGCCTTCGAGCTGGTACCTGCTCAGGTCGGGCTCCATATATCGCATTCTTCACCTCCGTCAGATATTGTCAATACGCATGAGGCCTCTAGCGGTGAACCCCGCCGAGCTCCCCCGGCCGAGCGGCTACTCCCACGGAACCCTGGCGGGCACGACGCTGCACCTGGGTGGGCAGACGGCCACCGACGCCGGGATGAAGATCGTGCCGGGCGGCATCGTCGCGCAGTTCCGCCAGGCGTTCGGCAACGTGCTGACCACCCTCCGCGCTGCGGGCGGCGTGCCGGAGGACCTGGTCAGCATCACGATCTACCTCACCGACGTCCCCGACTACCAGGCCAACGGCAAGGAGATCGGCGCGGTGTGGCGCGAGCTCGCCGGCCCGGTCTACCCCGCCATGGCCGGCATCGGCTGCACCGCGCTGTGGCAACCGGAGGCCATGATCGAGATCCTGGGCGTCGCGGTGATCCCCGAAGACCGCCTGATCACGCCAATTCAGAAATAGCGTTTCCATGATCAGCGAAATGGAGGCGCGATAGTGAAGCTCGCATCAGTGACCGTGGACGGTGTCCGCAGGGCCGGTCTCGTCGACGAGACCGAGCAGTCGATCACGCTGCTGGCCACCGCGGTCGACGACGTCGTGCGCGGGGCACCACCGGGTGAGCGCGGGGAGGTCCTGCCGCTGTCCGAGGTGCGGCTGGAGTCGCCGCTGCACCGCTTCAACCGCGACGTCCTGTGCACCGGCTGGAACTACCTCGACCACTTCCTGGAGTCGCGGGGCAGGCGGGAGGGGCAGGACCCGGTCGCGGTGCCCGAGCGGCCGACGTTCTTCACCAAGGGCCCGGACACGGTGATCGGCCCCACCGACCCGATCGCCTACGACCCGGCGTTGTCGGTGCAGTGGGACTACGAGGCCGAGATCGCGCTGGTCATCGGCCGCGACGGCCGGAACATCCCGGAGGAGAAGGCCCTCGACCACGTCTTCGGCTTCCTCGTCGCCAACGACGTCTCCCAGCGCGACCTGCAACGCGCGCACGGCGGCCAGTGGCTCAAGGGCAAGAGCATCGACCGCACGATGCCTCTCGGCCCGTGGGTGACGACGACCGACTCCGTGGACCTCACGGCCATGCAGGTGCAGTGCGAGGTCAACGGGCAGCTGCTGCAGAACGCCTCCAGCGCGCAGATGGCGTTCTCGTTCGCGCGGATCATCGCCGAGCTGAGCCGCGGCATGACCCTGCGCGCAGGGGACGTGGTCCTCACCGGCACCCCCAGCGGCATCGGCAGCGCCCGTGACCCGCAGCTCTTCCTGTGCGACGGCGACCTGGTGGTGACACGTGCGAGCGGTCTCGGCGAGCTGCGCAACACTGTCACCCTCACGGATCTCAGCCGGGAAGGAGAGGGCGCTGAACCTCGCGGTGAACAGTGACGCGGACGTGGCACCCGCCGGTCGTGACCGGCTCGGCCCGCTCATCGTCACGATCTTCGGCCTCTACGCGCGCGGCGAGGACAACTGGCTGTCCGTCGCGTCGGTCGTGCAGCTCATGGCGGACCTCGGCGTGGAGGGCCAGGCCGTGCGGTCGTCGATCTCCCGGCTGAAGCGCCGCGGCGTGGTCCGCAGCGACCGCCGCGACGGCGCCGCCGGCTACGCCTTGGCCGAACCGACCCTGGAGGCGCTCGCCGAGGGCGACGCCCGGATCTTCGAACGCAGGCGCGCCACCACCGACGACGGCTGGCTGGTGGTGGTGTTCTCCGTGCCGGAGTCCGAACGCGACAAGCGCCACGCGCTGCGCACCAGCCTGACCCAGCTGGGTTTCGGCACCGCCTCGCCGGGCGTGTGGGTGGCGCCGGGCAACCTCGCCGTGGAGACCCGCAGGACCCTGGAGCGCCGTGGCCTGTCCGAGTACGTGGACATCTTCGCGGGCCGGCACTTCGCGTTCGGCGACCTGCGCTCGAAGGTGCGGTCGTGGTGGGACCTCGACGAGCTGGCCGACCTGTACGCCGACTTCGTGCGGCGCCACCGGCCCGTGCTCGACACACCGCCGGCCGGAGCCCTGGGGGCGTTCCGGACCTACGTGCCGATGCTGACCCAGTGGCGCCGCCTGCCCTACAGCGATCCCGGCCTTCCCCTGGCCCTGTTGCCGCCGGGGTGGAACGGCGTGACCGCGGAGGCGTTGTTCGAGGAGCTGAACACCACGCTGAGCGCACCGGCGCGGGAGCACGCACTGGCCGTGCTCCACGCGCGCGGCTGATGTCCGCTCCGGTGCTGCTCCTCAGCGGCGGTTCTGGTCGTCGCGCTCGACGTCGACGCGTTCCTTGCGCACCTCACCGCTGACCTGCCGCTGCTCGGTGACGGCGTCCTTCTCCAGCCGCACCCGCTCCACGGCCTCGGCGCGCTTCTGCACCACCGGCTCCTCGCGGTGCAGCGTCACCTCGGCCGCCTCCTCCTCGAACGCGTCCTTCACGGGGCCGTCCACCGGCTCCCGCACCACGCGCACCTCCTCGTGCGACACGGGCACGGTGACGTTGCGCTGCTCGGTGACGACGTGCTTGACCAGCCGCACCCGTCCCGCCTCGACCTGCCGCTTGCCGACCTCGAGGTGCTCCTCGGACCGCGTGACGGACATGCCGTCGCCCTCGCGGCCGCTCCTCGTGCGGCTGTCGTTCGTGCCGCTGTCCCTCATGCCGCTGTCGCGCGTGCCGCGGGTCTCGTGGCTGAGCCGGTCGTGCTCCCCGGTCTTGGCGCTCGGGATCATGCCGTAGTACCGGTAGAGCTCCTCCTGCTGGGCGTCGGACATCTTGTCACCGTCGACGTCGATCTTCGGCGCCTCCTTGACCAGTTCCTTGTCCACCGGCACCGTGATCGCGCCCGCGCTGACCCGCGCCTGCTGGATCGGCACGAAGCTCTCGCGCAGCCCGAACAGTCCGGTGTGGACCTGGGCCCAGGTCGGCTGGCCGTCCTCGTCGTCGAGCCACAACTGCTTCACCGAGCCGATCCGCTCGCCCTTGTTGTCGATGACGTCGCAGTCGTACAGGGCCTCGAGCTGGGTCCGATCGATCATCGTTCTTCCTCTCGCGTCGCTGGCGTCTCTGTGATCGCGAGGTACCCCGCCACCGGTGGCAGGTCCCGGGATACCGCCCATCCAGTGACACCTCTTCCCCCGAAGGTGGTTCACGTTGCCGGAGCGTGACGACGTGCAGACGGGCGGGTCAGCGGGTACCCCCGCTGCCATGACGACCTACACGCACACCGCCGAAGCCGACATCCCCGCCGACACCCTGTTCAGCTTCCTCGCCGACCCCACGAACCTCCCCCGCTACTTCCCGCAGATGACCGCGGCGGAGCCCGAGGGCGGCGAGCAGGTCCACGTCGAGGCCGAGGTGCACGGCCACCACGTCGAGGGCGAGGCGTGGGTGCGGCCCGACACCGAGCAGCGGCGGCTGGAATGGGGTGCCGAGGGCCCCGACGACTACCACGGCGAGCTGCACGTCGAGGAGGTCGCGCCGGGGAGGTCGCGCATCACCGTCAGCCTGCACAGCGTGCGGGAGGCGAAGGGCGACGAGGTGCAGCGCGGGCTCGAGGAGACCGTTGCCGTGCTCACCCAGACCGCGGCCGCCGATGACCGCTCGACCGGCTGACGGCCCGGCCCGGGTAACCCCTCCGAACGCCACGACCGCACCGGCGCCAGGCACCGCACCACCGAGAACTCGCCCCTGGCACCATCTCCGGGTGCTCACCGACGCCGAGTCCCGATCGATCGTCCTGCGCAGGTACTGGCAGCACCTCATCGAGTTCGCGCTGCTGGTGGTGGCCGGCCTGCTGGGCATGGTGCTCGGCCTGCTGCTGGCGATGGCGCTCATCAAGCTCGGCGCACCCGGAGAGGTGTTCTTCGTGCTGCCGACGGGCGTGCTCGTGACGGTGTCGCTGCTGGGCGTGCTGTGGGTGGAGATCTGGTACCCGCACCGGCACGGCGGCGCAACCCCGGCCATGCGGTGGCTGGGGTTGCGGATCACAACGCTGCGCGGCGGGCAGCCGTCGCTGCGGGACTACCTGGTGCGGTGGGTGCTGATGGCCGTGGACGGGATGTTCTTCGGCCTGGTCGGGGCGGTGCTGATCGCCGTGACGCCGCGGCACCAGCGGCTCGGCGACGTGGTGGCCGGGACCGTGGTGGTGCGGGCGGTCACCTGAGCAGGCCGGTGCGCCAGGCCCAGATCGCGATCTCGGTGCGGTTGCGGGCGCCGAGCTTGGCCTGCACGTTGGTGAGGTGCGACTTCACCGTCGACAGCGAGACGCTGAGGCGGTCGGCGATCTCGGCGTTGGTCCAGCCGCGGGCCACGGCGAGCACCACGTCGAGCTCGCGGCCGGTCAGCGGGGTCGGAGGTTGCTCGCGGCCGCCGGTGCCGGTGAAGTGGGCGAGCAGCCGGACCGTCACGGCGGGCGAGACCAGGGCCTCTCCCCTGACGGCCGCGTGCACGGCTTCCACCAGCAGCCGAGGGCGGGCGTCCTTCAGCAGGAAGCCGCAGGCACCGGCGAGCAGGGCGGCGTGGACGTTCTCGTCGAGGTCGTAGGTCGTGACCACCAGGACGCGCAACGGGTCCTCGACGCCGGGACCGGCCAGCAGCTCGGTCGCCCGCAGGCCGTCGAGCTTCGGCATGCGGATGTCCATCAGCGTCACGTCCGGGCGCAGCTGCCGGGCCATCCGCACGGCCGCCTCGCCGTCGGCGGCCTCGCTGATCACCTTGATGCCCGGTTCGGCGTCGAGGACCAGCCGGAAACCGGTGCGCACCAACGTCTGGTCGTCGGCGATGAGCACGCGGATGGTCATCAGACCCCTCGGCAGGGTGTCGAACGCGAGCGGCACCCGTGCGGTGACCACCCAGCGGTCACTCCCCCGTGGACCCGCGACCAGCTCCCCGCCCAGCGCGGCCACCCGTTCTCCCATCCCGAGCACACCGTGCCCGCCGTCCGCTGCTTCCCCGGTCACGCCGTCGTTCTCGACCTCCAGCACCAGCTCGTCCCCGTCGGACCTGGCCGTGACGCGCACCTCGGTGGCGGTCGCGTGCCGGCGCACGTTCGTCAGCGCCTCCAGCAACACCCGGTGCAGCGCCACGGAAACCTGTGCCGGCACGAGCAGCGCCTCCACGTCGGTGGCCACGTGCACCGCCGCGTCCGTGCCCGCCGCCGCCCGCACCACGTCGCCCAGCACGAGGCTCGGCGACGGCAGCGGGTCGTCGCTGCGCAGCACGCCGACCAAGCCGCGGGTGGCGGTCAGCGCCTCGGCGGCGGCGTGCTCGATCTCGTCGAACACCTCGACGGGCTGCTGGGCCAGCGCCTGGGCGGCGCGGGTGCGCACCACGATCCCGGTCACGTGGTGCGCGACGAGGTCGTGCAGGTCCCGCGCGAGCTGCAGGCGGTCCTCGGTGCGGATGCGCTCCAGCTCCCGGCGGTGCCGGGCGTCCGCGTCGCGCAGGATCAGGCCGAGCGCGAGCGCCGCTCCCCACGCCAGCGCGGCGGCCACCGGGAACAAAGCCGCCGGGTAGTCCAGGCCGTAGCGCACGCTCGGTGCGAGCACCACTGTGGCACCGGCGACGACGGCGAGCGCGGCGGCCCGCCACACCGGCAGCCGCCGGCACCCCGCCGCCGCGACCAGCAGCACCGCCAGCACCTCGGTCACCACCGGTTGCAGCGGAGCCCGCGGTGCCAGGCCCGCGACCGCGGTGCCGAGCAGCGACAGCCCCACCACCGCGCCCGCGAGCAGCTCGACCCTGCGCGGGAACCGGCGCCGCAGCACGGCGAGGACGGCCGTGGCCGAGCCCGCATACGGCAGCACCACCGTGAGCAGCGACCCGGTGATCCCACGCGGAACGGCGTCCGCCTGCACCACCAGCACCGCGTCCACGGCCTGCGCCGCGAGCAGCGCGCCGACCTCCGCCACGAACACGCTCCGCCGTGCCGTCGGTACGCCTGCGGTCATACCGGCATTCTGGCCCCGTCCCCCGGCGGTGATCCCGCTACCCCGCCCGCTTGACCGCGTCGACGTAGGCGTTGGACGCCGGCAGGTAGCTCGCCACCACCGCCGCCGCTGCCGCCAGCGCACCCCCGTAGGCCGGCAGCGTCGTGCCCTCGCCGAACAGCACGGCCGCCACCTGGAACACGGTGAAGACGGTCAGCACGACCCTGGCCCAGTTGCGCCCCGACCTGACCTTGAACGCGAGCCACAGCTGCACCAGCGCGATCACCAGCGCGATGCTCGCGAACACGACCTGGGTGGCGGTGGCGGTGCTCTGCAGCTGGTCCTCGGTGAGGGACGGCTGTGCGGCCCGCAGCGCCTCGACGAGTTCGTCGTGCGTGCCCACCAACATGCCCACGGCCGCGACAGCGGAGACGCTGGACACGAGGAACCCCGCGAACGCCGCGGTGATGGTGCCCGGCGGCGTGGTCCTGCCCGTTGCAGTAGTCATGATCACGACCGTAGGACGTGGCGGAAAGCATTGCAGCACAACGGGTTCGGATCTAGTACTTTCGGACGGGGCACCGGTTGCGGGCCTCCGGCGGCAGCCTGAGCATGGCGGGTCGGGATAACGCGGCGGCATGGGTGAACGGCAGTGGGCGGCGGGACGACGGCCGCAGAGACTGACGGGGATTCGAACCCGATCCCGAGAGGTTTCCCCATGGCTGTGCGCATCCGGCGGCTCGCGTCGCCGGTCACCCTGCTGTTGTGCGGCCTGACCGTGTGCCCGGCGACCGCCGCGGCGCAGGACGACACGATCGGCACGGACGGCTACGTCCACGTCGCTCCCAACGGCACCGTGCTCGGCGTCGACCCGTACTACCCGACCGACGGCAACGGCGGGTACGACGTGGCGCACTACGACGTCACCCTGACCTACGACCCGGCGATCCGCTTCCTCACCGCCAGGACCACCGTGCGGGCGGTCGCGACGCAGCGGCTCAGCCGGTTCAACCTCGACCTGCGCGGCCTGACCGTGAGCGGGGTGCAGGTGAACGGCGTCGCGGCGGCGTTCAGCCGGACCGGGGAGCACGAGCTGGTCGTGACGCCGAAGGAGGTGCTCACCGAGGGCGCCGAGTTCACCGTCACCGTCGTCTACTGCGGACGCCCGCAGGCCGAGCTCACCCCGCGCGGCTGGACCGGGTGGCGGACCTCGGTGACCGGTGGCGCGTTCGCGGCCGGTGCGCCGCATTCGGCCACGACGTGGTTCCCGGTCAACGACACCACCGCGGACAAGGCCACGTTCCGCGTCACCGCGACCGTTCCCGGCGGGTGGACCGCGGTGTCCAACGGCGTGCGCGAGTCGGTTTCCGGGTCCACCGTCACGTGGGCGGAGAACACCCCGATCGCCCCGTCCGCCACGATGATCGGCATCGACCGGTACACCGTGCGGGAGTCGGTCGCCGGGCGGACACCGGTCCTCGACGCCTTCGCGCCCGGTGCGAACGCGACGGAGCCGGCGGCGAAGCTGCCCGCGGTGGTGGAGTTCCTGACCACCTACCTGGGTCCGTTCCCGTACGCGTCGACCGGTGGGCTGTACGTGCCGGACCGGCTGGGCTACGCGCACCCGGCGCAGGGCCGCGCGGTGTTCGGGGCGGGTGCCGACGAGTCCGCGCTCGTGCGGGCCGTCGCGGCGCAGTGGTGGGGCAACAAGCTCGCCATCAAGATGTGGAAGGACCAGCCGCTGCCGGAGTCGTTCGCGCGCTACCTCGGGTGGCTGTGGGACGAGCAGCGGCACGGTGTCGACGTCGAGCAGCGCTACCGGGCCGCGGTCGACCGGGCGGGTGCGGCGTTCTGGGCGCGCAAGCTGTCCGATCCGGGCAGGGGCCGCGAGTTCTCGGTGTCGGACAAGGGCGTGCTGATGGTGCACGCGCTGCGCAAGCACATCGGTGACGAGAAGTTCTTCGCCGTGCTGCGGGAGTTCCCGGAGATCAACGACAACTGGAACCAGGGCTGGCACGACTGGGAGCTCTACACGGCGGCGGTGGCCGACATGGACCTGGAGCCGTTCTTCGCGGCCTGGGTCGACGGCACGACCGCGCCCACCGGCTTCCCGGGCTGACCACACGACCCCGGCCCGGGGAACCGTGAGCCGGCCGGATCCCCGAGACCGGCCGGCTCACACCTGGCGTCAGGCCAGGTAGCGCGAGTAGACGGGCGAGGCGTGGCACTCGGCCCGGTAAGCCGCCGCGGCGTCGGCGAGCACCGGGCGCGCGTGCTCGGCCACGACGCCTTCCCGGTGCCACAGCAGCAGGAACCGCCGTTCCAACGCGTCGTCGGCGAGCAGCCGCACCGCCACCTGCTGGTGCCCCTCGCAAATGGCCTGCGACAACCCGACCGCGCCGGTGCGGACCGCGGCGACGGTCGTCGAGTAGTTCTCCGCGACGTGCCGGACCCTGGGCGTGAACCCGGCGGCCCGGCAGGTGGCGCGGAAGTACTCGTGGAACCGCGCCGAGTCCGGTGGCGGCAGCACCCACTCCTCCTGCGCCAGCTGGTCGAGCCGCACGACCTTGTGGCGTGCCAGCGGGTGGTCCTCCGGCAGCACCACCATCGTCGGGTCCAGCGCGATCACCGCGGTGTCCACGCAGGCAGGCACCGCCGCCTCGAACCCCGGGTAGTCCTTGACCACGCCGATCTCCAGCCGCCGCTGGGCCACCAGGTCCACCACGAGGTCGCGGCACTCGCTGTCGAGCAGCGACGCGCCCTCGCCGCGGGGCAGCCGGGCCGCGGCGATCGCCGGCAGGTGGGCGAGGATCGGGGAACACGCCCCGCCCACCCGCACCCGCGACGAACCGGGGCTGGTGCGCGACTCGATGTCGTGCACCAGCCCCTCCATCAGCGGCAGGACGGCGGCGATCCGGCTGATCAGCAGCTCACCGGTCGGGGTCGGGGTCACCGCCGTCGCGCGGCCGCGGTCGAACAGGCGTTGTCCCAGCGCGTTCTCCAGCCGCTTGAGCTTCCCGCTCACCGCGGGCTGGCTGATGCCGAGCACCACCGCCGCCTCGGACAGGCTGCCGGTCTGACCGATCGCCCGCACGAGCCGGAGGTGGTGGACGTCGAGCTCCATGCCGTCACACCCCGTCCACACCTTTACGTGTTTCTTCCGTTCCCTGATCCCCTGCTGGTTGCGGTGGTACTTGCAGATGCCGGGTCAGCCGGGGGTGGTGACGCGGGGGCCGGGCGGTCGCAGGATGCCGGCGGTCCTCCCGATCGCAGCGTAGAGCGCGAACGCCACCACGACGGAGTTGATCGTCGGAATGCCCACGGGCACGAACGCGCCCACCGCCGCACCGACCGCCCAGCACACCAGGGAGGCGGGCACCCAGTCCGGCGGGGCCGGTGGCAGCTCGCCGACCGCGCCCCACTCGGCCAGCTCGCGCCGCCACGTGCGGACCACGAAGTACTCGGCGATCACGATGCCCGCGACCGGTGGCGTGATGATCCCGATCCACGTCAGGAACGTGGTGAAGTGGTCGAGGATGCCCAGCGCGGACAGCAGGGTGCCCAGCGCGCCCAGCGCCAGCGTGGCCCGCGTGCGGGTGAGCGTGCGGCCCAGCAGCACGTCCACGGTGTTGACCAGGCCGAGCGAGGCCGAGTACAGGTTCCAGTCGTTGATCTTCATGATCGCGGTGACCAGGATGAGCGTGCCGAGGACACCGGAGGTCGAGGTGACGGCGGCGACCACGTCGGCGCTGCGGGCGGCGTGCGCGAGCAGCACCCCGGTCAGGCCGATGAGGTACTCCCCCAGCGTCACGCTGATCAGCGTCTGCTTGACGACGTCGCTCACGCGCCGGTTGAACCGGGTCATGTCCGGCGTCATCACCGCGCCCATGATGAACGCGCCCGCGACCAGGGTCGTGCCCTGGGCGACGGACAGCGCCGGGCCCGGCGGCGGCATGGCGACCAGGTCGGCGAGGTCGTGGCGGCGCAACTCCTGCGTGATCGCGTACCCGGCGAGCAGCAGGAACGCCGGCACCGTCAGGTACGCGGTCCAGGCCATGGTGTGGAAGCCGGCGACGACGATGCCGGTCACCACGATCCCGCCGAACACCGCCCACACCCACACCGGCGGGCCGCCCATCAACGAGTGCAGGCCGTGGGCGAACACGTCGTTCTGCACGCCGAACCACCCGGCGAGGCTCAGCGTGACGAGCAGACCGACCAGGCCGGAGCCGCGGCCGCCGAACCCGGCCCAGCGGGCGAGCACGGACGTGGAGACGCCCTCCCGCATGCCGGCCACGCCCATCAGCACGGTCACGACCTCCAGCATCACCGCGCCGAGCGTGATGGCCAGCACGGCGTCCCGGAACGTCATGCCGAAGCCCAGGACCGCGCCGAGCAGGAACTGGTGGAACGAGGAGACCTGCCCGAACCGCTGCACCGCCACGGAAACCCAGGAGCAGCGCGCCGAGTCGGGCAGCCGGCGCAGCGAGTAGTCGTCGTGCACGGGGTCAGCTCTCCTCGTCGTCGGACTGCAGCAGCACGAAGCCCTGGTTCGGGTGCGGCTGCCAGGTCAGCTCGCGGGCGTAGAGCAGCTCGAGGAACTTGACCCGCTGGTGGTAGGCGAACACCGAGCTCTCGGTCCCGGTGATGGCGGGCGTGTCGACGAACAGGGGCAGCTCGGCCAGGAAGTACCGCACGGCGCTGCGCAGCTGGACCTCCGTGGGCACCTCGCCGTCGGGCAGCTTGCGGTCGAGCACCCAGCGGGTGGCGTCCAGGCAGTGGCCGGCGAACTCCTCGTCGTGGTCGAACAGGTCGTGGCCGTTCGTCAGCAGCCGCAGGTAGCACGGGTTCTCGGCCAGGGTCGTGCCGTCGAGCACGTGGTCCTCCGGGCGGGCGACACCGACGTCCCACAGCGCGCGGCACACCTTGTTGACCACGTACTGGCCCTGACGGCGTGCCTTCGTCCTGGCGCGTGCGGGGTCGTAGCCCAGTGCCTCCAGGGTGAAGGCCGCCGCGTGGTCGGGGATGAAGAAGTGGAAGCGCTCGAACTCGGCGATCGCCCAGCGGGCCAGCGCGGTGATGCGCTCGACCGAGAAGTAGCTGTTGAACGGGCTGACGCCGACGCACACGTGCCGGCCGCTTCGCAACGGCCGCGCGCAGTGCTCGGTCAGCGGGGTTGTCAGCAACACCGTTGGCTCCGAGGAATTTCACAGGGGTGCAGGGAAACCGGAAAGTCCGGATTCCGACCACTATGCGGAGCAGTCCACCCGGCAGGTAATGCCGAACGGTCATGCCGCGGCCTTATGCGCTGTCCAGGATTGAGCTGAACGGTCTGGTGACAGGGCGCCGCGGACCGAGCGTAATGAGGTGCATGGAACTCCAGGTCCGGCATTTGCGCGTGCTGCTCGCCATCGCACGCGCGGGCAGCCTCAACCGGGCTGCGGGCGAGCTCCGCCTCCCGCAGCCCGCCGTCAGCCACCAGCTGCGGCGCATCGAACAACTCGTCGGCGACCGGTTGTTCGACCGCGACCCGCGCGGGGTGCGACCGACCCGCATCGGCGCGCTCGTGCTGGCCCGCGCGGAGGCGATCATCCCCGCGTTCGACGAGCTGGACCGCGACTTCCGCGCCCACCAGCAGGCCGCCACGGGGGTCAGGGTGGGCTGGAACGACAGCGCGCTGGCACCGGACGTGTTCCGCTGCGTGCTCGACCTGATGCCCGGTCACGAGCTGACGACCAGGGCGGACATGTCGCACAGCCGGCTGGTGCAGCAGGTGGTGAACCGGTGCGTGGACCTGGCGCTGGTGCTGGTCTGCGGGCCGCGGACGCTGGCGGTGCCCGGTGCGGTGCGAGCCGCGCGGGTCGTGACCGAGCCGTCGTTCGTGGCGCTGCCGTCGTGGCACCGGCTCACCGGCGCGGCCGCGGTCGACCTCGCGGACCTCGCCGACGAGCGGTGGATCGTGTCGAGCTGCGGCGACGGCTGCCGGATCGTGTTCAGGGAGATGTGCCTGGCGCACGGGTTCACCCCGCGCATCGCGCACGACGTGGACACGCTGCGGTTCCGCCTGGTCGCCGGTGGGCACGGGGTGTGCCTGGTCCAGCCGACCACGCCGGAAACGCCGGGAATGGTGCTGCGGCCGTTGACGGGAACGCCGATGACGGTGCAGCACCTGCTGTTGTGGCGCACCGACCACCCGTTGGCCGCGCAATTCGAGGAAGTGCACGCCGCCGCGGTGAGCTCCTACCGGAAACTCGCCCGCGACAACGCGGTCTACCGCGCGTGGCTGGAGGCGGATAACGGCACGGCATAGCCGAGCGGCATTGGGCGCGGTGGCACGGCGTGGACACACTCGGTGGACCGCCGCAATTGCGCCGAGGAGCCGGAAAGGGACTTCTGCCATGCTGCCGCTGATCACCCGCGACGAGCTCAGGAATGGCATCGACACGGGCACGCTCGTCGTGGTCGACACCATGCCCGTGGCGTACTACGAAAGGGAGCACCTGCCGGGTGCGGTGAACATCCCCGGCTATCCCTACGACGACGCGGCGGCGTTCACCGACCGGCACGCCCCCGACGTGCTGCCCGACAAGTCCGCGGACATCGTCGTCTACTGCGCCAACGCCCCGTGCCGCAACAGCGACTTCGTCGGCGCCCGGCTGGCCCAGCTCGGGTACGCCCACGTGCGCAAGTACCGCGGCGGCATCGAGGACTGGGTCGGTGCCGGCCTGCCGACGTCCACTTCGGACACCTCCAGCGCCTGAGCGCTCCCGAGACGTTCCGCCGCCTCACCCTGCCACACCCGAGGAGTTCACCCATGTCCCTGCTCACCCGGCTGCGCCACGTCGGCGTCGCCCTCGTCGCGGTCGCCGCCACCCTGCTGGTGGCCGCACCCGCCTCCGCGGCCCCGTCGGTCACGGCCGACGGGAACGTCGTCAAGGTCACCTCCGCCAACCACGCCGAGATCCTGGAGATCTCCCGGACCAAGCTGGTCGTCCTCGACTTCGGGGCCACCTGGTGCGGTCCGTGCCGGCAGATGAAGCCGGTCATCGAACGGCTCGCCGCCGAGTACGACGGCCGGTTCCTGCTCGGTGAGGTCGACGTCGACGTCAGCCGCGACCTGTCCTCCAAGTACCGCATCCAGTACCTGCCCACGCTCGTCCCGATGCGCAACGCGGCGGAGCTCCCCGGCTCGCGCAACGTCGGGTACCGCGGCGAGGCCGCGCTGCGGTCGTGGATCGACGCCCAGCTCGCCAAGGGCTGACGCGGCCGGCCGGCGCCCTCGTGCCAGGGCGCCGGCCGTTCGCCCACCCGGCCACCGCGGCGCCCCTGCCGCCGCGTTTCCCTGCGAAAGGAGCCGGCCGTGCTCCCGTACCGCGCGCTGCTCGCGCTGTCCGTGATCGTCCTGCTCGGCTGCCTGACCGAGGTGCTGCCCGCCGGGTTGCTGCTGGGCATGTCCGCCGACTTCGGCGTGCCGCCCTCGACCACCG
Source organism: Lentzea sp. NPDC037011 (assembly GCF_055607425.1). NCBI lineage: Bacteria > Bacillati > Actinomycetota > Actinomycetes > Pseudonocardiales > Pseudonocardiaceae > Lentzea > Lentzea sp. NPDC037011. Next base: position 672,824 of record NZ_JBVJRT010000004.1, read on the forward strand.
GTCACCTGGTCACCGGCTACGCCCTCACCACCGCGCTGGCCGCGGTGCCGCTGACCGCGCTCACCTCCCGGTTGCGGCGCAAGCCCGTGCTGCTCGGGCTCGTGTTCGGCTTCGGCCTGACCAACCTCGTCATCGCCGTCTCCCCCTGGTACGGCCTCGTCCTGGCGATGCGGATCGCCTCCGGCGCGATCACCGGCGTGATGTGGGGGCTGGTCGCGGTGTACGCGATGCGGCTCGCGCCACCGCACCTGTCCGGGCGCGCACTCGCGGTCGCCATGGCCGGTACCCCGCTGGGCTTCGCCGTCGGCGTGCCGGCGGGCACCGTGCTGGGTGAGCTGGTGGGGTGGCGGTGGGCGTTCGTGCTGATGGGCGTGATCGCCGTGCCGTTGCTCGGGTGGGTGTCGGCGGCGGTGCCCCCGGTGGCGCCCGAACCGGTGCGGGTCAGCATCCCCGCCGCGCTGCGCGTGCCCGGCATGGTCCCGGTCGTGCTGATGGTGCTCACGTTCTCGTTGGCGCACAACATGTTCTACACGTACCTGGGTCCCGCGCTGGAGCGGGTGGGCAGGGAGTGGTTGCTCAGCACGGCGTTGCTGGTGTTCGGTCTCGCCGCGGTCATGGGCCTCCTGGCCGTGGGCAGTGCGCTGGACCGGTTCCCGCGCGGGGTGCTGGTGGCGTGCCCGGCCGCGGCGGCGGTGGCCATCGCGCTGGTGCCGCTCGCCGACGGCTCCGCGCCCCTGCTGCTCGCGATGGCGTTGTGGGGCTTCGCCTTCGGTGGTGCGCCGACCGCGTTCCAGGCGGTCACGGCACTGGTAGCGGGCCGCACGGCGGACTCGGCGCAGTCGCTGACGATCGCCTCCTGGAACGCGGCCGTGGCGGGCGGTGCGACCGTCGGCGGCCTCGTCCTCGACACCGAACCGACCGCACTGGGCGCGGCCGCCGCCGCCGTGATGGTGCTGCCGCTGCTGGTGGTGCTGCGGACCCCGGTGGCGAACCGGGTTCCGCAGCACACCGGGTGATGCCACCCGCCGGTCCGCGCACATCGGGCTGACCGGCGTGAAGGCCCGCAACTGCTCGTCGCCGCCGAACACGGTCAGGCGCCGACCCGGAGCAGCACGCGGGCCGGGCCCCGGTCCGGCTCAGTGGTCGGACAGACCGGCCACGATCGACGCGGAGGCCGCCCGGCGGGCCGGCAGCACCGCCGCGAGCACACCCGCGACGCCGACCGCGAGGAACAACGCCACCAGCTGCCCGAACGGCACGGACACGACCATCCGCAGCTCGTCGTCCCGCGACAGCGCCACCACGAGCAGCACCGCGGCCGTGCCCCCGACGAGGGCGCCCAGCACGGCACCGGCGAGGGCGATGAGGCTCGATTCGACCAGCAGCACCCTGCGCAGCTCCGCGCGGGTGAACCCCAGCGCGCGCAGCAGGGCCGACTCCCAGCGCCGTTCCAGCACCGACAGCGTCATGGTGCTCGCGATGCCGAGCAACGCCGTCAGCACCGCCAGCCCGATCATCGCCCAGACGAACGCCAGCAGCCGGTCGACCTGCGCGGTGAAGCCGGCCCTGACGTCGGCGAAGCTCACGACCTGCGCGGTCGGCACGGACTGGGTCGCCGCGGCCAGCACGGCCCTGCCGTCGGTGCCGGGTGCCGTCTTGACCGCGATCGTGTCCACGCCGGTACCGGGCCAGGCGGCACGGTCGGTGTAGGCGTCGGCGCCGCCAGCCGGTTTCACCACCGCGGCCACGCGCAGGACTCGGGAGGTCTCCTCGACGGTGCCGGTGACCTCGCTGCCGACGTCCGCGCCGATCCTCCGGGCCGTCTCCTCGGTGAGCACGATCCCGTTGCCGCGCATCGAACCCAGGTCGCCGCGGACGACCTCGGGGCGGATCAGCGTGCCGAGCGCTTCCGGGGTAACGGCGGTCATGTTGGCCCACCGGCCGGTCTCCCCCGGCCCGAAGGTGAACGGGAGCCAGGTCTGGCCGCCGGCCGCCTCGACACCGGGTGCGGTGCTGATCCGCTCCAGCAACGCCGACGGCAGCGGGCGGTCGCTCACGGCGCTGCGGACCTCGTAGTCGGCGGGGAACCGCTCGGCCAATTCGGTGTCCCTGGTCTTCTGCACGCTGGTCGCGACCACGGTCAGCATCGTCACGACCGCCACGCCGACCAGCAGCGCGGCCGTGGTGGCCGCGGTGCGGCGCGGGTTGCGGGTGGCGTTGGCCGTCGCCAGCGCGGCCGGGACGCCGAACAGCGACCGCGGCAGGGCGCCCAGCACCCGCAGCACCGGCCCGATGATCAGCGGGCCCGCGGTCACGACCGCGGCGAGCAGGGCGATGCCGGCGGCGACCGCGAGGACCATGGCGAGCTTCGGCCCCGAGGCCTGGGTCAGCGCCAGCCCGGCGCACAGCGCGGCGAGGACCGCCAGCACGACCGCCACGACGGTGCGGGCCCGACCGGTGCGCGCGACCTCCTCGCGGCTGTCGGCCTGGGTGCGCAGCACCTCCATCGGGGAGATCCGGGTCGCGCGCCGGGCCGGCGCCAGCGCGGCCACCAGCGTGACGCCGAGCCCGACGGCGAACGCCCCGGCGACCGCCGCACCACCGACCGGCAGCCGCACCGGCGACGACCCGAGCACCGCCTGCAGTGCCGCCGCCAGGCCGATCCCGGCTGCGAGGCCGAGCACCGAGGCGACCAGCCCGAGCACGGCGGACTCCAGCAGCACCGAGCGGAAGACCTGGCCGCGGCCGGCACCGATGCTGCGCAGCAGGCCGAGCTCACGGGTGCGCTGGGCGACGAGGATCGTGAACGTGTTCATGACGACCATCGCCGCCACCACGAGCGCGACCACCGCGAAGAGGCTCATCGCCAGCGCCACCTCGTCGTTGCCGCCGCTGCGGTCGAGCAGCCGTTCGGTGTAGGCGGCGCCGCTGGAGACGGTGAACTCCTCGCCCAGCGCGGCCCGCAGCCGCTCGACGAGCTCGCCCTGGCCGGCTCCGGCCGAGCGCACCACGACCAGGGCGTCGTAGGGCGGTCGCGCCGGGTCGACGAACGGCGTGACGTCGGGCAGCAGGACCTGGGCGCTGCCGGGGCGTTCGGCGGTGCCGCTGTCGTAGACACCGCTCACGGTGAACCGCACCGGCGCCGAGTCGGTGCCGAGCAGCGTGACCTCGGCTCCGACCGCGAGGCCGCGGTCGCGGGCGGTCTGTTCGCTGACCGCGACCTGCCCGGCGCCGGGCAGCGCGCCCCGCACGACCTCCTGCGGCCGCAGTGCCGGGTCGGCGGCGAGGGGCACGAGGCCGGCCTCGTCCGCACGGCCGGACGCGCCGACGATCGGCACGGGCACCGTGCGCCGCAGCTCGGCGGAGGCGACACCGTCGACGGCGCGCACGGCGGCGACGTCCGGCAACGCGCGCTCGACCGGTTCCACGACGGCGTCGACACCGCGGGCCGAACGGGCGAACTCGTCGCTCATCTCCGCCCGCAGCGCGTCGGCCAGCACCGCCGTGCCCGACACGAACGCGACGCCGACGACGATCGCGAGCGACGACAGCACCAGCCGCGCGAACCGGGCGCGCAGCCCGGCCAGGGTGGTCCGCAGCATCACGCCCCCAGCCTGGAGAGCACGCCCAGCACGGACTCCGGTGTCGGGTCGTGGATCTCGCCCGCGACCCGGCCGTCGGCCAGCAGCACCACGCGGCCGCCGTAGGACGCGGCGACCGGGTCGTGCGTCACCATCACCACGGTCTGTCCCAGCTCCCGCACCGAGGTGCGCAGGAACTCCAGCACGCCGGCGCCGGTGCGGGAGTCGAGGTTGCCGGTCGGTTCGTCGGCGAACACCACGTCCGGCTTGCCCACCAGCGCCCGCGCGCAGGCCACGCGTTGCTGCTGGCCGCCGGAGAGCTCGGCGGGCTTGTGCCGCAGCCGGTCGCCCAGGCCGAGGGTGTCCACGACCGCCGCGAACCACTCGCGGTCCACCTCGCGACCGGCCAGCCGCAGCGCGAGCAGGATGTTGTCCCGCGCGGACAGCGTCGGAAGCAGGTTGAACGACTGGAACACGAACCCGACCCGGTCGCGCCGCAACCGGGTCAACCCGTTGTCGGACAACGCCGTCAGCTCGGCATCTCCGATGTGGACGGTGCCGGCGTCGGCCCGGTCCAGGCCGGCCAGGCAGTGCAGCAGCGTGGACTTGCCCGACCCGGACGGGCCCATGATTGCGGTCAGCTCGCCGGCGCGGAACGCGACGCTCACGCCGTCGAGTGCGCGCACCGCCGCCGGACCGCTGCCGTAGGTCTTCACCAGTTCGTGTGACGACACCGCCCCGCGGACCTCCGCTCGGGACACTGGGGACGTTGGAGACACCGTCATCGCACCTGCTTCGTCTTCGCCGGGATTTGTGCGGCCAGACGACGGCGGCACCGCGACCGGTTCTCCACGGCCTGATTTGTGACGCAGACCACACCAGCGTGAGAACCTGTTCCGCGATCCCGACGTCTTGCGGAGTGTGAGAGCAATCCGGGGTGAGCCCGCCGTCCTCGACGAGGAACACCTCGTGCGCCGAGTCGCACGGGGTGACCGCCGTGCGTTCGAGGAGCTCTACCGCCGCACCGCGCCGTGGCTCACGATCCGGCTGCGCCGGCGGTGCTCCGACGACCAGATCGTCGCCGAGGTGCTGCAGGAGACCTACCTGGCGGTCTGGCGGGCCGCCGACGCTTTCGCCGGTGCCGCCACCGGGGGCAGCGCGGTCGGCTGGCTGTGGACCATCGCGGCCCGGCGGCTGGTCGACGCCTTCCGCCGTCGCGCCCACCACGCCCAGCCGCCCACCGCCGCCGCGGTCGAGCCGGTCGTGCGCGCCGCGGAGGACGAGGCGCTCGACGGGGTGGTCGGCGACGAGGTCGGCGACGCGCTGCGCACCCTGGCGCCGGAGCTGCGGCAGGTGCTGCAGGCGATGGTGCTCGACGGGCTGTCGGTGCGCGAGACCTCGGTGCTGCTCGGGCTGCCGGAGGGCACCGTCAAGACCCGCGCGAGGCGGGCGAGGATCGCTATGCGGGAGGCACTGTCATGACCGCCCACCACCCCGCGGAGCAGCTGCTGCGCCGGTACGCCCGCGGTGCCCAGGACCTCCCCGCCGACCAGCTGTGGGCGGTCGAGTCGCACCTGGAGACCTGCGCGCCGTGCCGCGGCCGCCTCGCTCCCGACCCCGTGGCCGACGCGGCGTGGGCCCAGCTGGCCCCGCTGCTCGACCACACCCCGCAGATGCCGCGCGCGCGGATGTGGCGCCGCCGCCTCACCACGTGGACCTCCCCCGTCGCCGGTCCGTGGCTCGCGATGATCATGCTGGTCACGCTCGCCTCGGTCCTGCTCGACCAGCTCGGGGCGGCCTCACCCGACGACATCTCGCTGGTGCTGCTCATCGCCCCCGTTCTGCCCGTGCTGGGCGTGGCGGCGGCGTGGGGGCGTGCTCTCGACCCGGCCTACGAGCTCGTCGCCGCCACGCCGCGCGCCGGTCTGCCGCTGGTGCTCAGGCGCACCGCGGGCGTGCTCGTGGTCGTCCTGCCCGGCCTGGCCGTCGCCGGGTGGCTCACCGGCGCCTCGCCGGCCCAGTGGCTGCTGCCGTGCCTCGCCTTCACGACCGGCACGCTCGCCCTGGGCGGGCTGATCGGCGTCACCCGCGCCGCCACCGCCCTGGTGGTGCTGTGGGCCGCCGTGATCGCCGCACCGACCGTGGCGCTCAGCCGCACCCCCGTCCTCGACCCCGCCGTCACCCCGGTCTGGGTCGCCGTGCTCGCACTCGGACTGCTCCTGATCGCCCTGCGCAGGACCGCTTTCACGCGCCTGGAGGCCTACCGATGACCGCACCCACCACCTACGCCTGGGAGATCGAGGCGCGCGACCTCGTGGTCAAGGTCGGCCGCCGCCGCACCGCCGTCGACGGCGTCACGCTCACCATGGGCCGCGGCGTCCACGGCCTGCTCGGCCCCAACGGCGCCGGCAAGACCACCCTCATCCGCGCACTGGCCACCGTGCTGCGCCCCGCCTCCGGCACGCTGTCCCTGCTCGGCGACCCCGACCTGCGCTCGCTGCGGCGGCGCATCGGCTACCTGCCGCAGGAGTTCGGCCACTACCGCCGGTTCACCGTCCGCGAGTTCGTCGAGTACATGGCGTGGCTCAAGGAGGTGCCCGGCCCCGAGATCCCGGCCGCCGTGCAGCGCGCCGTCGAGCGGGCCGGGCTCGCCGACCGCGCCGACGACCGCCTCAAGACGCTGTCCGGCGGCATGGTCCGCCGCGCCGGCATCGCGCAGGCCATCGTCAACGACCCGGAGGTCCTGCTGCTCGACGAACCCACTGCGGGCCTCGACCCGGCCCAGCGCCTGCGGTTCCGCGACCTGCTCACCGAACTGGGCACCGACGCGTGCGTCGTCGTGTCCACCCACTTGGTCGAGGACGTCGCCGCCGCGTGCACCGACGTCGTGCTGCTCGCCGAGGGCAGGCTCGTGTTCCAGGGCACGCCGGCGCAGCTCGCGGCGGCGGGGACCGCCGGACACGCCGGGGACAGCCCGATCGAACGCGGCTACAGCGCGTTGCTCGCCTCGCCGCGGCAGCGTGGGACGTGGTGAGGCCCTCACCCCGGCGGTGGCGGCGGTGAGGGCCCTGCGCCTGGAGCTCCGGCGCTCCCTCGCCCCCTGGGCCGGCCTGCTGCTCGTCGCCGGCGCGGTGGCCGTCCTCTACAGCCTCAGCGCCCCGTGGTGGAAGGGCCGCGAGGCGTGGGACGCGCAGTGGCACACCGCCGCCGAGTGGCTGCGGTTCCTGCTGGTCTTCCTGTGGCCGCTGACCGTGGGAGCGGGCGCCGTCGCGGGCCTGCGCGACCACCGCGAGGGCACCCGGGACCTCCTCGCCACCACCGCCCGCCCCACCTGGCACCGCGGCGCGGCCACCGCCGGTGCCCTCGCGATCTGCCTGGCGCTCGGCTACCTGGCGGTCTTCGCACTCGGCGCGGCCCAGGCCGTGTGGCACGGCGGGATCTTCCACCTCGCCTGGCTGCCGACCACCGCCGTCGGCGCGCTGGCCGTCGTCGCGGGCGGCTGGCTGGGCATGGGCCTCGCCCGCGTGTTCCCGTCCGTCCTCACACCGCCGCTGCTCGCCGTGAGCGCGATGGTGGCGCTGGTGTTCCTCACCATCTCGCAGGACCCGGGAACACAACCGGAGCAGGTCCTGCCGAACCAGGTCGTGCTGCTGTCACCGGCGCTGTGGGCGGTGCGCAACGTCTACGCCACCGTCTCCGGCGCGGTCCACCTCGGTCAGGCGATCTGGCTGACGGGGCTGGCGCTGACCGGCTTCTGGCTGCTCGTCGCCCCGTCCGCGCGGCTGCGGGTGGCGGCGCTCGTACCCGTCGTCGTCGGGGCGGCGGTCGCGTTGCCGGTGCTGCCCGCCCGCACCTTCGTGCGCAACGAGGCCGTGTCCGCACTGGTGTGTCGCGGGCCCGCGTGCGTGGCGCGGCTCGACCAGTCCTCTTTGGACAAGCTCGCACCGGCGGCCGAGGAAGCCCTGCGCCTGCTGCGGAAACTCCCCGACCCACCCACGTCCGTGCGCGACGCCGCACAGCCGAGCCGGTCGCTGCACACCGTCCCGCGCACCCCGGACGTCGTGCTGATCCACCTGACCGGCGGCGCGTTCGAGTACTTCGAACCCGCTGACTGGCACACCGAGCTGGTGGCCGGCGCGGGCACCCCCACCTGCTTCACCGACCTCGACAGCGACCGCGCCACCGTCCGCGAGACGGCGGCCAGGACCGCCACCGCGGCCTGGTTCACCGGCCGGCTCACCGACCTGCACAACTACCGCTTCCTGCGCGAAGCCGCCGCCGAACCCGCCCGCCAGGCCTGGGACCTGCTCCGCGCCCTCCCGCCGGAGCAGCAGCTGCGTCAGGTGAGCGCGGCCCGCGCGGTCGGGTTGTCGTGCCGGGGCGACCAGCTCACCGCGCTCACCGGCGGGGTGCTGTGAGAGCCCTCCTGCTCTACGCGCGCAGCCGGCAGGTGCCCGCGTCCGGACTGGCAGCGGTGGTGTGCTGCCTGCTCGTCCGGGTCGTGGCCCCGTCTGCGCCCGACCCGAGGTGGCCCGCGCTGGCCATCACCGCCGCCGTCTGCGCCCTGGCCACCGGACTGTCCGGCCAGGACGCGGACCTCGACCGGACGGCGGCCTGGCCGTGGCCGCTGTACCGGCTGGGCCACGTCGCCGCGATCACCGTCGTGGCCGTGGTGCTCGTCGCCGGCACCGCGCCGCTGCCGTTCGTGCTGCGCGGGTGCGTCGGCATGGCGGGACTTGCCGCGCTGGGCGCCGCGTTCTTCGGCGGGCACCTGGCCTGGCCGCTGCCGTGCGCGGCGTTCGCCGTCACGTTCTTCACCGACAGCTGGTTGGTCGCGCCGCCGGACTCGGTCCAGGCCGGTGTGGTGATGGTGGCATTCGGTGTTGCCGGAACTGCTGTCTACGTTTTATTTCAGCCTGCACTGAACTTATAGTGAGCTAAGACATCCTTGGGCCCCGCCAGAACATGAATGGCGGTTTCTTTTCCGTTCCGCCGGGTATGTACGATTTCGTGACGGACCTGACTGTCGACTCAGCGGACCTGCTCGCCGAGGGATACACCGCCGAGTTCCCCGACTCGGACGCGGACGAACCGATCCTGCGCGACGCCAGCGGGCGCGAAGTGCTGACGTGGCGGGAGAACTACCCGTTCACCGAGCGGATGTCGCGCCCGGAGTACGAACGGGTCAAGCGGCTGCTGCAGATCGAGCTGCTGAAGCTGCAGCACTGGGTGACCGAGACCGGGCAACGGCTCGTGATCCTCTTCGAGGGCCGTGACGCCGCCGGCAAGGGCGGCACCATCAAGCGCTTCAGCGAACACCTCGACCCCCGCGGCCTGCGCACCGTGGCACTCGGCAAGCCGAGTGAGCGCGAGCGCGGCGAGTGGTACTTCCAGCGCTACGTCCGCGAGCTGCCGACCGCGGGCGAGATCGTGCTGTTCGACCGGTCCTGGTACAACCGGGCCGTCGTCGAGCACGTCATGGGTTACTGCACGAAGGACGAGTACGACCTGTTCATGAAGCAGGCGCCGGAGTTCGAGCGGATGCTCGTCGAGGACGGCGTGCTGCTGGTGAAGCTGTGGTTCTCGGTGTCGCGCAACGAACAGCGCACCCGGTTCGTGATCCGGCAGATCGACCCGGTGCGGCAGTGGAAGCTCAGCCCCAACGACATCAAGTCGCTGGACCGCTGGGACGACTACACCGAGGCCAAGGTCGCGATGTTCCGGTCCACGGACACCGAGATCGCGCCGTGGACCGTGGTGAAGAGCAACGACAAGAAGCGCGCGCGGATCGAGGCGATGCGCAGCGTGCTGGCGCGGTTCGACTACGCCGACAAGGACGTCGAGGCCGTCGGGACGCCCGACGTCCGGGTCGTCGGCGCCGCGGCGACGTTGCTGGAGGAGGGCGAGGACGACACGGCGTTGAGCCCGACGCCGATCGCGCCGAGCGCCGAACCGGGACCGGGGCTGCACCCGTGACCGGGAGCCGGGGAGCCTGGCACCGCTCCCCGGCCTCCGGTGTCCGTCAACGGGTCAGCGACACGCGGGTGAAGTCCACCGGCACGTCCAGCGCCACGTTGATGTAGTTGGTGAACACGTTCAGCGCCACGTGCGCCACCGTCTCCACGATCTCCTCCTGGCTCAGCCCGGCGTCGCGCGCGGCCTGCACGTCGGAGTCCGCGATCTGGCCGCGCTTGTCGACCAGGGTCACGGCCAGGGCGAGCATGGCGGCGGCGCGCGGGTCGTCGGACTGGCCGCTCTGCGCGCTGGTCATCTCGGCGGTGGTGGCGCCGGCCTTCTTGCCGAGCATCGTGTGCGCCGAGAGGCAGTAGTCGCAGTGGTTGCGGTCGGCGACGGCCACGGCGACCATCTCACCGAGCTTGGCGCCGAGCACGCCTCCGCCCAGTGCGCCGAACTGGGCCCACATGCTCCGCAGTGCGGCCGGGGAGTTGGCGACCGCGCGGAACATGTTCGGCACCAGGCCGAAGGCGCCCTTGATCTGCGCCAGGGTCTCGGCGCGCTCGTCGGTGATCTGGTCGGGGTCGGTGAGCTCGATGCGGGACATGGTTCTCTCCTTGATGTTGTGGAACGGGATCAGGTGCAGGTGCCGTCGACGGAGCAGACGGCGGGTGGAGTGGTGCCGTCCACGGCGGGTGGGACGGCGCCGTCGAGCAGGCGCGTCACGGCCGAGGCCAGCGACATGTCGTCGACCTGGCCGAGCTGGTGGCCGCGCAGCACGCCGTCGCGGTCGATGAGCACGGTGGTGGGCGTGCCCCGCATGCGGTAGCGGCTGAACGTGACCGGCGCCGGGTGGTCGCCGCTCGCCGCGTCGACGCCGACCGGGAACGGGATGCGGTACTCGTGCAGGAACGCCTTGAGGCTCACCGGGGTCATCGCGCCGTGGTGCTCGAACACGGTGTGCAGGCCGATGACGGCGAGGTCGTCGCCGAAGGTCTTCGCCAGGCGCACGGCCTGCGGCAGCGCGTGGCTCACGCAGCCGGGGCAGAGCATCTGGAACGCCTCCAGCACGACCACGCGGCCGCGCAGGCCGGCCAGGTCGAGCGGCTCGCTGTTGAACCACTCGGTGGTCTCCCACGGCGGCGCCTGCGTGAGCGGATCGGACGCGGGTGCCGGCAGCGGGCTCACCACGACCGCCCGGCGTAGGGCTGCGACCACAGCGCGACCTGGAGGGTGACCGCCTTGAACCAGGCCTGGTGCATGGCGTCGACCTGCTGCTCGTCGTGGCCGCCCGCCGCGAGGAACGGCCGGATCGTCGCGGTGATCGGGTAGACGAACGCGATGATGTAGCGCAACGGGATGTGCGGCACCGAGTCGGCGTGGTCGGTCTCGTTCTTCTTCGGCACGGTGTGCCGCAGCGCGATCTCCTGCTGGTAGGCGAGCCAGCGCTCGTCGTACGGGCGGGTGCAGGTGTCGGTGATCCAGCGGGCGAACCGGGCGCGGACCCGTGCGAGGTACTCGGGGATCGGCGTGCCGTCCGGCGTGGCGAAGTAGGCCACGAGGTGCGGGTGCGAGCCGACGAACCCGTACCAGACGTCCAGGACCTGCTCGATCTGTCCACTGAGGACCTCACCGGCCAGTAGCAGGGCCTCCCGGTCCTCCGGTCCGAACAGGACGGTGGCCAGCAGCAGCTCCAGGTCGGTCGGGGTGACCGGGGACGGGGCCAGACCGGGGTCGTCGTGGGTGTAGCCCGGTACGGGTTCAGGAGTGATCATGTCGCTTTCCTTCGCGAGGACGGAGAAGTCCGCTCGTCCCCAGTGGGGCGAGGTTCCGGGACCGGAGCGGTCCCGGAGGAGGTGAACGTCAGTCTGTCACAAACTAGGTAGGACTCCTACCTAGTTCTTCGCTCAGGTGACCCACGTCTCAGCCGGGGCGATTTGCGCCCGGTGCGTACGATCGCCGGGAAAGCACTAGTCACAGGGCGGATCGCATGACTGACACCGACGGCACGGCCGGCCTCGACCGGCGGCTCGCCGACGCCATCGAGCGGATCGGGCACGGCATGCGGTCGCTGGCCCAGCGCACCGCGCGGGAGCACGGGCTGACGCCGTTGCAGCAGCAGGCGGTGCTGGCACTGGCGCAGCAACCGCAGGCACGGCGCGAGGTGGCCGCACTGGCGCAGGAGTTCGACGTCACCACGCCGACGATGTCCGACGCGGTGGCCGCGTTGGAGCGCAAGGAGTTCGTGACCCGCTCCCCCGGCACGGACGGGCGCAGGCGGTCGCTGGCGCTGACCCCCGGCGGCGAGGAGGTCGCGCGTCGACTGTCCTCTTGGGACGACCCGCTGACGGCCGCGCTCGGCGCACTGCCCGACGCGGACCGCGCGACCACGCTGCACACGTTGCTGCGGGTGATCGCGGACCTGCAGCGCACGGGCGTGGTGACCGTGTCGCGCACATGCACGACATGCCGTTTCTTCGGGCCGAACGAACACCCCGAGCCGGACGCGCCGCACCACTGCCACCTGCTGCGCATGCCGTTGCCACTGGCCGGGTTGCGCACGGACTGCCCGGAGCACGAGGCGGAACCGGCCAAGACGCCGGCGGTCCGGCGCAGGCAGCGCACCACCGCACCCTGAGCCTGCGGTCCGAGCCGGTCGGCTCAGCCGTGCAGGCGTTCGGACTGCGAGTCGAGCCGCCCGTCGAGCCGCCGCCGCAGCATCCCCGCCCACGACTCGGGCAGCACCCCGGCGTGCCGGAGCAGGTGCCGGGCACCCTCCCGGTCACCGCGGTCGAGGTTGACGACGCGGTGCACCTCCGCGGCGGTGATGCCGTGCATCGGCGTGCTCACCGGGATCAGCCGGTCGCCGTGCACGAGGTGTCCCGGCTGGAGCACCCGGCAGTAGAAACCGGTGCGGCCACTGCGTTGCGCGCGCACCGCCAGGTCGTCCACCCCGTGCCGGGCGGCGAGCTTGAAGCAGGGCCGCCGGGGCTGGGACACCTGCAGCAGCACCGATCCGACGGAGTACACCGCACCGATCACCGCGTCGCTCTCCAGCAGTCCTGACGTCGTGAGGTTCTCACCGAACGCGGGCATCGCGAGCTCACCGATCTCCTCGCTCCAGGCGGTGTAGTGCTCGGCGGAGTACAGCAGGACCGCCTTGTTCGGCCCGCCGTGGTTCTCCACGTCCCCCTGCTCGTCCCCCGCCAGACCGAGGCGGCCGACCTCCACCCGGTGGGGCGTGGGCGTTTTCGCGATGGCGGTGATCACCGCACGCCCCCGCCACGGCAGCTCCCGCACGACTCCGGTGGACACGACCACCACGTGAGCGTCGCTCATCGGGTCTCCCCCGTTTTCTTGAACTGATCCGGACTGGTTGATCGAAGCGGGCCGAGCATGCCACAATCTTGCTAGGAGTCCTAACTATTGTTGTCGATGAGGAGCCCGCCTTGACCGCTGACGACCTGGTCGCCGCGTTGCGCGGAGCCTCGTTGAGGGTCACGAAACAACGGCTCGCCGTGCTGTCGGCGCTCGGCAGCCATCCACACGCCGACGTCGAGCAGCTGGGCCGGGCCGTCCGCGCGGACATCGGATCGGTGTCCACCCAAGCGCTCTACGACGTGCTCACGGCGTTGACCGACGCACGGTTGGTGCGCCGGCTGGACACCGGCGCGCCGGCCCGCTTCGAGCTGCGCGGTCACGACCACGACCACCTGGTGTGCCGCGGTTGCGACGCGGTGGCCGACGTCGAGCGCGGCGAGCACCCGGCTCCACCGCAGTTCCCGCAGACGCACGGTTTCCGCGTCGACGAGACCGAGGTCGTGCACCGGGGGCTGTGCTCCCCGTGCCACCTCGCAGCCCAGAACCCCTGACCCGAGAAGGTTTCCCTGATGGCGTTCGAGGACAACACCGACCCGCTGACCACCGCCGCCGGCGCACCGGTCGCCGACAACCAGAACAGCCTCACCGCGGGTCCGCGCGGCCCGGTGCTGCTGCAGGACCTGTGGCTGCTGGAGAAGCTCGCGCACTTCGACCGCGAGGTGATCCCGGAGCGGCGGATGCACGCGAAGGGCTCCGGCGCGTTCGGCACGTTCACCGTCACCGCCGACCTGACCGCCTACACCAGCGCCGCGTTGTTCAGCGCGGTCGGCAACCGGTGTGAGACGTTCCTGCGGTTCTCCACGGTGGCGGGCGAACGCGGCGCCGCCGACGCCGAACGCGACATCCGCGGCTTCGCCACCCGCTTCTACACCGCGGAGGGCAACTGGGACGTGGTCGGCAACAACACGCCGGTGTTCTTCTTCCGCGACCCGCTCAAGTTCCCCGACCTCGCGCGCGCCGTGAAGCGGGACCCGCGGACCAACCTGCGCGACCCCGAGAACAACTGGGGCTTCTGGACGAACCTGCCCGAGGCGCTGCACCAGGTGACGATCGTGATGAGCGACCGCGGCATCCCGCGTTCCTACCGGCACATGCACGGTTTCGGCTCGCACACCTACAGCATGGTCAACGCCGACGGCGTGCGGCACTGGGTCAAGTTCCACTTCCGCACCCGGCAGGGCATCGAGAACCTGACCGACCAGCAGGCCGGTGAGCTGATCGGCCGGGACCGCGAGTCGCACCAGCGCGACCTGTACGACGCCATCGAACGGGGCGAGCACCCGGCCTGGACGCTCTACCTCCAGGTGATGCCGGAGGCCGACGCCGCGAGCTACCGCTTCCACCCCTTCGACCTCACCAAGGTGTGGAGCAAGAAGGACTACCCGCTCATCGAGGCGGGCGAGCTGCGCCTGGACCGCAACCCGGACAACTACTTCGCCGACGTCGAGCAGGTCGCGTTCACCCCGGCGAACGTCGTGCCCGGCATCTCGCTGAGCCCGGACAGGATGTTGCAGGGCAGGCTGTTCTCCTACGGCGACGCGGCGCGGTACCGGCTCGGCGTGAACCACCACCAGATCCCGGTCAACCACCCCAACGGCGCGCGGCTCGTGAACACCTACCACCGCGACGGCGCCATGCGGGTCGACGGCAACCAGGGCGGCGTGCCCGGCATCCAGCCGAACAACCACGGCCGCTGGTCCGAGCAGCCCGCCTACACCGAGCCGGCCCAGGCCGTCGGCGCCACCGCGGACCGGTTCGACTTCCGCGCGGACGACGACAACTACTTCGAGCAGCCCGGCGACCTGTTCCGGCTGATGACCGGCGAGGAGCAGCAGCGGTTGTTCGACAACACCGCGCGGGCGATCAAGGGCGCGCGCAGGGAGACCGTCGAACGGCACGTCTTCCACTGCGGCCAGGCCGATCCCGCGTACGGCGAGGGCGTGCGCAAGGCGTGCGAGGCGATCGGCGCGTTGTGAACCGCCCCGCGCGGCCCGGTCAGGACGGGGCGTAGCGGGCGAGGACCGTCCGCACCGCCTCGTCCACCGAGTGCGCCATCGCCTTCGCGGTCGGCGCCCAGTTCACCAGCAGCATGCGCGGCCAGAAGGCGAAGTTCGAGATCATGCCGAGGAACTGGGTGGCGGCGAGGACCGGGTCGGGCACGGTGAGGGTGCCCACCCCGGACTCGGCGGCCAGGTAGTCGAGCACGGCGTCGAAGAACGGCTGCTTGCCCAACCGGAACTGGGTCTGGCCGAGCTCGGGGAACCGCGGCGCCTCCGCGATCACGATCCGGAAGAGCGCGACCATGCCCGGCCGGGTCAGCAGCGCCACGTACCGGTTGCCCAGGGCGGTCAGCCCGGCTCCCGGGTCGCCGGGCGGTGGTGTGAGCGCGCCGTCGTCGCTCCGCCAGTAGTCGGTGACGATCGCGTCGAAGAGCTCGGCCTTGGTCGGGAACTGCTTGAACAGCGTCGCCTTCGACACCCCGGCCGCGTCGGCGATGCGCGCCAGGGAGGTCTTGTCGTAGCCGGACTCCAGGAACAGCGCGGTGGCGGCGTCGACGATCGCCGCCCGCTTCTGCTCGGCCATCCGCTGGTGGTAGGTCGACACCTCGCCATTGTGCCACGAGGTGAGTCACTTGACTCACCACCGGACCGCAGCCTACCGTTCCGAGGTGAGTCACTCGACTCACCATTAACGGAGGTACCGATGCGTTTCCAGGGCAAGACCGTGTTCATCACCGGGGCGACCGGCGGGATGGGGCGCAGCCACGTGCTCGGCTACCACGCCGAGGGCGCGAACGTCGTGGTCGCCGCGCGCAACGGCGACGCGCTCGCGGCCGAACTGGGTGAGCGCGCCTTGTCCGTGCGCCTCGACGTCACCGACGAGCAGGCGTGGCAGGCGGCGGTGCGGGCGGCGGAGGAGCGGTTCGGGCCGGTCGACGTCCTGGTCGGCAACGCGGGGGTGCAGCACCCGGCGGCGTTGGTCGAGGACACCGACCGCGCGGTCTGGCAGCGCACGCTCGACGTCAACCTGACCGGCCAGTTCCTGGGTGTCAAGCACGTCGCGCCGTCCATCCGGCGCGCGGGCGGCGGGTCGATCGCCATCATCGCCTCGACGATGGCCAACGTCGGATCGCCCTATTACGCGCCGTACGCGGCCAGCAAGTGGGCGTTGCGCGGTCTCACCCGCACCGCCGCATTGGAACTGGGCCGCGACCGGATCAGGGTCAACTCGATCCACCCCGGTGTCGTGGCCACCCCGCTCATCACCGAGCCCGTCGCACCCGGTCAGCCCGCGATCGGCGACCTCTTCTCCCCCGCCGGCTACGCCGTGCCGCGGCTGGCCGAGCCCGCGGAGATCACCGCCGTGCTGCTGCACCTGACCTCGGACGAGGCGTCGTTCACGACCGGTGCGGAGTTCGTCGTCGACGGCGGGTTGCTGCTCGGGCCGGCACTGGCCGCCTGACGAGCTCCTGCACGACTCTGACCAGGTCTTTCATCGGCGGAGCAGCGCGAAACGCGCGGTATGCCTCATTCGCGTCGGGGTTTGCGGGTGGGGCCACCGGGTAGGACGAGCCTTTCGGCGATCGGAGGGCACACAGTGGAACCCAGCTCCCTGCTGTACACCGGAGCGGGGCTCGCGACACTGGCCGCCGCGCTGCTACCGCGGTTGCTCGCCCGCGCACCGGTCTCGATGCCGATGCTGTTCCTCGGGGCGGGTGCGCTCACGTTCTCCGTCGTGGACACGTTGCCGAACCCCGATCCCGACGAGCACGCCACGGTGCTGCTGCACCTCACCGAGATCTGCGTGATCATCTCGTTGATGGGCGCGGGGCTCGCGCTCAACCGGGCGGTGAGCCTGCGCGGGTGGGCGACGACCTGGCGGCTGCTCGCGATCACGATGCCGTTGTCGATGCTCGCCGTCGGGCTGCTCGGCTGGGGTGCGCTCGGGCTGGGTGTCGCGTCGTCGGTGCTGCTGGCGGCCGCGCTGGCGCCGACCGACCCGGTGCTGGCCAGCGAGGTGCAGGTCGCGGAACCGGCGGAGAACCCGGAGGACGACACCGGCGAGGACGAGGCGCGGTTCGCGCTCACCTCGGAGGCGGGGCTCAACGACGGTCTGGCGTTCCCGTTCACCTACGCCGCCGTCGCGATCAGCATCGCGGGTGCCGCGCCCTCGGCGTGGCTGGGGCACTGGCTCGCCGTGGACGTGCTGTGGCGGCTCGCGTGCGGCTTGGCCGTCGGCGTCGCCGTGGGCTGGTTGCTGGGCAAGCTGTTCTTCTCGGTGCCGTCGGAGAAGCTGCGCCTCGCCGAGCACGCGGAGGGGTTCGTGGCGCTCGCCGCCACGTTCCTCGCCTACGGCGTCACCGAGCTGGCCGAGGGTTACGGGTTCGTCGCGGTCTTCGTGTGCGCCTGCACGATCAGGGCCGCGGAACGCCACCACGGCTACCACCAGGTGCTGCACCGCTACGTCGAGCAGGCCGAGCGGATGCTGACGGTCGTGATCGTCTTCCTGCTCGGCGGTGCCGCGGTCAGCGGGCTGCTCGCGGGCCTCGACTGGCGCGAGGTCGCGGTCGCCGCGGTGACCCTGGTGCTGGTCAGGCCGCTGGCGGGGTGGATAGGGCTGCTCGGCGGCAAGACGGGTTCGCGCGAGCGGACCGTCATCGCGTTCTTCGGCGTGCGCGGTGTCGGCTCGCTGTTCTACATCACCTACGCCTTGCAGGAGGGGAACTTCACCGGGCACGACACGATCTGGCGAATCGCCGGGCTGGTGGTCATCGGTTCCGTTCTCGTGCACGGGCTGTCGGCGTCGCCGGTGATGTGGCTGCTGGACCGCAGGCGGCAGCAGAAGGGCGGCGAGGCGGCGGCCACGACCCCGGTCTGAGCCCCGCGCCGACCGTCCACGGCAGGCATTCCCGGTGCTCCCACATTGTGATCAGGAACTTTCGCCGTGCGAAAAACCTGAAACGAGGACTACAGTCCAAGGAAGCGGTTGAGCCTGCAGCTGCGTCCTTCCTCCAGCAGGAGGTCGCTCCACGGCGAGGAGGCTCTGCCATGGCGAACACTTTCCATTGCCCGCTGCACGTGCAAAGAGAGGTCAACGGGCTCGCGATCGTCGTACGCGCCGACGGGGACCTGGACCAGGACACAGTCGAGACGCTGCACAACGAGCTCCAGATCGCCCTCGCGATGGCGACGGCACCGTTCCCGGTCGTGGTCGACCTGAGCCGGGTCACGTTCTTCGGCTCGGCCGGCATCAACGAGCTTGTGGTCCAGCACCGCGCCGCGCGGACCGCGGGCGTTCCCCTGCGGGTCGCCGCCGCTCACCGGATCGTGCTGCGACCCATCACGGCATCCGGAGTGGATCAGCTGCTGGCGCTGTACCCGGACGTGGAGCAAGCCCTTTCCGCTGGCCGGAGCGCCAGGTCGGCCGGGTGACCCGGTCGGCGGCACGCCCGGCCTGCGGTCCGGAGTGGACGGTGCAGCCACCCGCGGGCCGCTCGGCCGCCGCGCTGAACGCGAGCCGGTGCTCGCCGATCCAGATGGAGTCGCCGTCCCGCAGCACGGCCTCGTGCACAGGGCTGCGGTTGACGTAGGTGCCGTTGAGCGAGCCCAGGTCTTCGAGGACGACCACGCCGTCCTCCCACCGCACCTGCGCGTGCCGCCGTGAGACGGTCATGTCGTCGAGGACGATGTCGCAGTGGGGTCCGCGTCCGATGAGCAGGCCCCGCTCGGTCAGCGGGACGGTGACCGGGTGCTGCCCGGTGGTCGTCAACGCTGCGGTCGTCAGCACCGGTGTGCTCGCCTGCACGAGTTCGCCGATCATGCCGGAACCCGCCGTTCCCTTCGCTCTTCGCTGAGCCGGCACTCCCCGTGCCCGAGTGCCGAGTGTAGTGGGGCTCCGGTAGCACGTGAGCACGCCCCTCGGCCATCGGGGACTGATCGGCGGCAGGGCGCTGGGCCGTCTGATGGATCTTCCCGAACCGGGGTTTGAACGGGGGACGCCACCGGGCACTGGAGAGCACCTGTGTGCGGATCGATCCCGGAGCGGTGAAGAACATGATGGCGTCGTACTGGGAGACCGCTCGAACGGGGTTCACCGCGTTCGTGGGCGTCGGCCTGCTGGTGCTCGCTCCCCTGGTTTTGTTGCACTACCTGCGTTTCGGGCGCGTGGAGCCGCGCCGTGCGTTCGTGCTCTACGGCCTGCTGGCCTACGGTCTCGTCGCTCTGGCGCTGATCTTCCTGCCGTTCCCCGCGAACCGCGTGGAGGTCTGCCAGGGCGAGCAGATGCTCTCGCTGGTGCCGTTCCAGTGGGTCACCGACATGAACAACAACCTGTCGGCCAACGGGCGCTCCGGCATCGTCGCGATGGTGACGTCGCAGGCGTTCATGCAGCAGATGTTCAACGTCGCGCTGTTCGTGCCGCTGGGCGTGGTGCTGCGCAAGGCGTACCGCAGGGGCCCGCTGGCCGTGATCGCGATCGGCATGGGCATCTCGCTGGCCGTCGAGGTCGTGCAGTACACGGGCAACTTCGGCTACTACCCCTGCCCGTACCGCATCTCCGACGTGGACGACCTGATCTCGAACACGGCCGGTGCGCTGGTGGGCTGGATGCTCGCCCCCGTCGCACTGGTGGTACCGACGGTGCCCGGTTCGGAGGACTCCGCGGCCCCCACCGGCACGGTGACCGTCCCGCGCCGGCTGCTGGCGCTTGCCGTCGACCTGCTCCCGGTGCTGCTGCTCGCGAAGCTCGTGCTCCCGGACCCGCGCTGGGCGGTGCTGGCCCTGGTGGTCCTGCGCGTCGTGCTGCCGGCGGCGACCGGTGGTGCCACCCCCGGCAGCTGGCTGCTGCGCTACCGCACCCGCCGCGAGGACGGCACCCGCGCGAACCCGCTGCAGATCGCCATCCGCGAACTGCTCGGCGTGACCGGTCTCGTGACCTACGCGACCGTGGTGTCGCCGTGGCTCGGTGCCGGCCGGTTCGACCTGGTCGTGGTGGCGCTGGTGGTCGTCGGGACGTTCGTGTTCCCGGTGTTCCGCCGCGACCAGCGCGGCTGGCACGAGCACGCGGCGCGCACGCGGGGCGTGCGGGATTCGGACCGCGTGGAGGTCCCGGTGGAACGGGAGCGTGAGGATGCGCCTGCGGCCGGGTGAGGTGGAGGCGGCCGGCTGGCGGGTCGTGCCGCTCGGTGAGGTGGTCCGGCGACTGGTCGGGGTCGGGGGCGGCGGGTCGGCGGTGGAGGTCGGTGTGCGACCGACCGCTGACGGCCCCTCCGGCGCTCACCAGCCCGGCCTCGTCCCGCGGCCCGTGATCGTCGGCATCGACGGCCGCGGTGGCGCCGGGAAGTCCGCCCTGGCCGAGCGGCTGCACCACGCCGTGCCGCGGTCGTGGGTGGTGCACACCGACGACATCGCCTGGAACCAGGCGTACTTCGACTGGGCCGGACTGTTGACCGAGAACGTCCTGCGGCCCCTGCACCGCGGCGAGGCGGTGGAGTTCCGCCCACCGGCCTGGGTCGCGCACGACCGGCCGGGCGCGGTCGTGGTCCCCGCCGGGGCCGACGTGGTGTGGGTGGAGGGCACGGGCGTCGTCCGGGCGGAGCTCGGGCCGTGGCTCGACGCCTCGGTCTGGGTGCAGGGCGACCTCGACGAGCAGGAACGCCGCCTCGTGGCGCGCGACGGCGACTCGCCCGAGCAGCAGCGGCACGTTGCCGCGTGGCTGGCCGAGGAAGTGCCGTTCCTGGAGCGCGAACAGCCCTGGCTCAGGGCCGCGGTCGTCGTGAACGGGACCCCGGAGCTGCCGCACGACCCCGCGACCGAGATCGTGGTCGCCGCCTGACCTCGTCCTGATCAGGGCGTCCAGTCGGGCGAGCGGCCCAGCAGGGCGAGGACGCGGCGCATCGGGTCGGTGTCCCGGGTGACCAGCGCGGGCGCGAAGGCCGCACCGGGCTGGAGCCGGCCCTCCCCGTCCGGCACGGCGAGCGCGATCCGCAGCGCGGGTTCGGCCAGTTCCGGTGCGAGCCGGTGGCCGAGCCCGAGCGAGCGCGCCACGTCCCAGCCGTGCACGACGTAGTCGATCAGGTGGAACCCGATCGCCTGCACGGCCGGAAACCTCGTCACCGGGGCGAACTCCGGCAGCTCGAACTCCTCCACCGGGTCGGCGAAGGCGGCGAGGAGGTCGCGTGCGGCGGCGGCGTGGTCGGACGGGCTCGCGAGGCGGGCCTCCCACGCCGTGCGGTCCCCTCCCCCGCCTCGCGCGGCGGCGGCGAACCCGCGGTGTTGCGCGGTCATGTGGGCGAGCAGGTCGGCGACCGTCCACCCGGCACACGGCGTCGGCCGCTCCAGGTCGTCGTCCCGGACCTGGTCGACGGTTCGGACGCTGTCCAGCACGGCGGTCCGGTGGAGTTCGAGCAAATCAGTAAGCACACGCATACGATATGCAGACGCTTATCATATGCGCAAGGCTATGATGTCGATCATGACCGGTCGGCGGGACCTCGCGGCGATGATCGCCCCGCTGCAACGCGCGCTGATCGCCGCCGAGCAGCCGGTGCTGAGCGCGCACGGGCTGAGCATGTGGGGCTACGTCGTGCTCGACGCCCTCGACGGCCAAGCGGTGCGCACGCAGGCCGCGCTGGCGGAGTTCATCGGCGCGGACAAGAGCCGCATCATCGCCGTGCTGGACGACCTGGAGGCGGCAGGCCTGCTGGAACGCACTCGCGACCCGGCAGACCGGCGCGCACGCTTCGTCGCGATCACCGACGAGGGGCGCCGCAAGCACCACGCCGTGCAGGCGGACATCCAGCGCAACGAGGACCGCGTGCTCGCCCAGCTCCCACCCGCCGACCGCGAGGCGTTCCTCCGAGCACTGGCCGTGCTGTCCGCACAGGTCAGCGGCTGAGCCGCGCCCGCAGGATTCCCTCGACCGCCTCGACGAACGTCTCCCCGACCGGCCCGGGATCGGTGAGGCACCCCGCCGCCATCGCACCGTCGCGCAGCATGACGAGGTGCCGCGCGTCGAGCTCGACCGGCGAGTCGCCGACCCGGGACAGCAGCTCCGCGACGGTGTCGTGGAACCACTGGCGGTGGTTCAGCACCGCGACGTGCACGGGGTGCGCGGGGTCGGGGTACTCGGCCGCGGCGTTGAGGAACGCACACCCGCGGAACCCCTCGGAGCGGATGTGCGCGGCAATCCCCCGCGCCACCGCCCGCACCGCCTCGACGTCGTCGGCCGCAGCGGCCACACCGGCTTCGAGCTGCTGCCGCGTCGCCCGGTCCGCCTCACCGAGGTAAGCGACCAGCAGGTCGTCCTTGCCGGCGAAGTGCCGGTACATCGTCGCGCGGGTCACCTTCGCCTCGGCCAGCACGCGGTCCACGCCGACCGAGTGCAGCCCCTCGGCGTAGAACAGCCGGCCGGCGGTCCCGAGCAGGCGGGTGCGGGCATCAGACACGCGGGTCATGCTCCCGACGCTAACAGAGAGAACGTTCGTTCTTGACAACCGCGTGCCGGTCCTGCCAGTCTTCAAAAAGTAGAAAGAACGTTCTCCCTACCTCAAGGACGATCCCGTGAGCACCAGCACCGCGTCACCGGCCACCCTCGCC
The DNA here is from genome assembly GCF_055607425.1 of Lentzea sp. NPDC037011. Classification (NCBI taxonomy): domain Bacteria; kingdom Bacillati; phylum Actinomycetota; class Actinomycetes; order Pseudonocardiales; family Pseudonocardiaceae; genus Lentzea; species Lentzea sp. NPDC037011. The sequence goes on from NZ_JBVJRT010000004.1 coordinate 695,337, forward strand.
CCCGCACTCCGCACGCTGTACTTCGCCCGCTTCGGCTTCGCGCTGGTGTGGGCGGTGCTGCTGATGCTCACCGCCACGACGATCGGACCGATCAGCGGCACGCTGCTGGTCCTCTACCCGCTGTTCGACGTGGCGGCGGTCGTGGTGGACAGCCGCACGTCCCGCACCGGACGCGCGTCGTGGGGCCTGTACGCGAACATCGCCGTCAGCACGATCGCCGCGGCCGGGCTGGTCGTCGCGGTGACCTCCGGCATCCCGGCGGTGCTGACGGTGTGGGGCGCGTGGGCCGTCGTGTCCGGCGTGACCCAGCTCGTCGTCGCCGTGGTGCGCCGCGGTCTCGGCGGGCAGTGGCCGATGATTCTCAGCGGTGCGATCTCCACGCTCGCCGGTACGTCGTTCATCGTCCAGGCCGGCAGCGACGGGGCGACGTTGACCACCCTCGCGGGGTACGCGGGGATCGGCGGGATCTTCTACCTGGTGTCGGCGCTGCGGCTGGGCAAGGCGCGCGGCTGACCGGGAGCGGGTGCCCGCCTCGAACCGGGGCGGGCACCCGGCCGGCTCCGGGCGCCGCTCGTCCGTCCACCGCGCTTCCGGTTCCCGCCCGTCTACCCCGGCAGCTGGATTTTGACCGACACTGAAGCCATCGCGAGCTTCGCGACCTTCGTCGGCCAGGCGGGCGCCGTACGATGCGGTGGGCGGGCGTCAGGACCGCGCCTGTGGAGGCTGTGCAAGATGAGTGATCGAGAGCTCGGGCTCTCCGCGCTGGTGGACGACCTGCCGGTGGTCGTGTGGCAGGGCGACGCGAGTGGCCGCGCGGTCACCTTCTTGTCCGGCAACGTCGAACGGCTGCTCGGGTACCCGGCGCGGCGGTGGCGCGAGGACCCCGGGTTCTGGGGGCAGGTCACGCACCCCGACGACCGCGAGGAGAGCGAACGGCGGCGCTGGGGTGCGGAGACCGACTACGAGACGGTCTACCGGGTGCGCACGGCCGCGGGCGAGTTCATGTGGGTCATGGAGCAGGCGCGGGTGCGCGGGCCGGTGCGCAGCGGGGTGCTCGTCGACGTCACGGCGCGGCAGGCCGAGGCGGAGCGGCAGCGGTTCCTCGACGACCTCGACCGGGAGTTGCAGCGGCTCGACGACGCCGAGGAGCTCATGGCGTTGGCGACCAGGATGCTCGGCGAGCACATGAGTGTCGATCGGTGTGCCTACGCGCGCGCAGAGGCTGACGAGAACCACTTCGTCATGAGTGGTGACCACGCCACAGGGTTGCCGCCGTTGCCTGGGCGGTTCGCCATGCGTGGGTTCGGCGCCGGTGCGTTAGCGGCCATGCGCGCGGGTGAGCCGTGGGTCGTGCACGACGCGTTCAACGACACACGGATCGAGAGCGACGACCTTGCCGCTTACCGTGTCACGGGCATACGTGCGGTGATCTGCCTGCCGTTGTTGCGCGGTGGACGGTTCGTGGCGGCGATGGCGGTGCACCAGGCCCATGTGCGGCATTGGACGCGCGACGAGATCGACCTCGTGTCGGTCGTGGTGAACCGGTGCTGGGAGTCGATGCAGCGCGTGCACGCCGACCGGGCGTTGCGGGACAGCGAACGGCGGCACCGCAAGCTCGTGGAGCGGGCCACGGACGCGATCTGGTTGCTGGACCAGGAGATGCGGTTCGTGTCGGCCAACCCCGCGACCGGGCACCTGCTCGGCCACCGGCCGGAGGACCTGCTCGGCACGCCGATCACGGACCTGCTCGTCGACGGCCTGCCCGCCGACCTGTCCGGGTCCGAGGTCGTCACCCTGCGGCACGCCGACGGCACCGAGATCGTGCTGGAGCTGAGCGTCCAGGCCACCCCGACCGGGCTGCAGGCGATCGGCAGGGACGTCACCGAACGCCGTCGCGCGGAGGCCGAGCGCGAGCTGCTGCTGCACCGCGAGCACGAGATCGCGGCGGCGTTGCAGGAGAGCCTGCTGCCGCGGCAGCTGCCGGCGCTGCCCCGGCTCGCCACGGCCGCGCGGTACCTGCCGGCCGCGCAGCACTCGCAGATCGGCGGCGACTGGTACGAGGTCGTGCCGCTCGGCGAGTCGCGCGTCGGGCTCACCGTCGGCGACGTCGTGGGCAAGGGACCGGCCGCCGCCGCGGTCATGGGACAGCTGCGCAGCGCGCTGACCGGGTTCCTGCTCGACGGGCACTCCCCCGCGGAGTCGTTGCGGCGCCTGGACGTCTTCGCGGCGCGCGTGAACGGTGCGGCGGGCAGCACGTGCGTGTGCATCGTCTTCGACTGGCAGGCGGGCGAGCTCTGCTGGGCCTCGGCGGGCCACCCGCCGCCCGTGGTGGTCGACCGCTCCGGCGCCCGGCCTCTGACGGACGGGGTTGGTGCGGTGCTGGGCGCCGGGACCAGCCCCGTCCCGCAGCACTCGGCTCCGCTGCCACCGGGCGCCTCGGTCGTGCTGTACACCGACGGGCTGGTCGAACGCCGTGACGAGGTGCTCGACGAGGGCGTCCACCGGCTCGTCTCGGCCACCGAGACGGCGGCGGACCTCGCACCGGACGCGCTGGTCCAGCTGATCATCGACGCACTGCTCGCCAAGGGCCAGGACGACGACGTGGCGCTCGTCGTCGCACGGCACCTGCCCGCACCGCTGCGGCTCACCGTGCCCGCGGTGCCGGCGGAGCTGGCCGGTCTGCGGCACACGGCCACGAGGTGGGCCGAGGTCGTCGGGCTGTCCGAGGACTCCGTCTACGACCTGGAGCTCGCGATCGGCGAGGCCGCGGCGAACGTCGTCGACCACGCCTACCCCGAGGGCGGCGGCACGTTCGAGACCCGGCTGGAGTCCACCGGCCGCGGCGTGCGGGTGACGGTGACCGACCGGGGCCGCTGGCGCCCGCAGCCGGCCGACCGCGGCCACCGGGGCCGCGGCCTCGACATGATCCGCAAGCTCAGCGACACCGTCGACCTCTCCGCCGGAGAGGAGGGCACGACCATCCGCTTCCACGTGCCGCTCGTGCCGCTGGAGTCCACACCGGACGTGAAGCCCGGCGCGAGACCGCACCACGCACCGCCCCCGGCCGTGACCGGGCTGACCGAGCACGCGGACGGCGACGTGCAGCGGATCGCGCTGACCGGTGACCTCGACATCGCCACGGTCGAGAACCTGCGCACCCCGCTGCTCGCGCGGGTCGGCGCCGCGGACGACCGGCCGGTCCAGGTCGACCTCACCGACCTCGACTACCTCAGCAGCTCGGGCATCGCGTTGTTGTTGCACGCCAAGGCATCCGCGGCCGCGCACGGGCGGGCGCTGACCCTGCTGGCGGCGGCCGGCAGCGCACCGGCCCGCATCCTGCACCTGTCCGGGCTGGAGCACGGCACCCGGCCCTGACCGGTCACTCCGGCGCGGCGCAGTCCACGAGCGCGAACACCGTCTTGCCGCCCTCGCGCGGGCGGTGACCCCACTGGCGGGAGATGCGGTCCACCACGACGATCCCGCGTCCGCGGTGCTCGCCCAGGCGGGAGCGTCCGTAGACCGGTTCGAACGGCGACTCGTCGTCCACCTCGACGGTGATCGAGCACGGGTCGGTCCGGTGCAGGATCCGCAGCCGGCCGGTGCCGGGGGTGTGGTCCAAGACGTTCGTGACGAGCTCGGTGACCACGAGCTGCACGTCGTAGAGGTGGTCCTCGTCGAGGACGTGCAGGGCGGCGGTGACCTCGCGCCGCAGCGCGGACAGCGCGAGACCGGGCGCGACGGGGAGGTCCACCACGAGTGCGGTCACGGGCACCGCCGCAGCAGCACCAGGGCGATGTCGTCCTGCTTGCCCTCGCCCAGCTCGGCCAGCAGCCGGTCGGCGAGCTCGTCCATGTCGGCGGTGTGCGACACGGCGGTGCGCAGCCGTTCCATGCCCTCGTCCAGGTCGACGCCGCGGCGTTCGACGAGGCCGTCGGTGGTCAGCAGCACGAGGGTGGCGCGCGGCAGCGGCAGCTCGGTGGCCTCCGGCCGCTCCAGCCCGACGCCCAGCAACGGGCCCCTGACGTCGGCGTACCGGGCGCCCTGGTCGTCGACCAGCAGCGGCGGCACGTGGCCAGCGTTCGCGACGGCCATGGTCCCCTCCTCGAGGTCCACCAGCAGCAGGCACATGGTCGTGAGACCGCCGGAGGGGTGGAAGCGTTCCAGCAGGGTGTCGACCCGGCGCAGGATCTCGGCCGGCCGGTGCCCCTCCACGGCGTAGGCGCGCAGCGTGTGCCGCACCTCGGCCATCACCGTCGCGGCCTGGATCGAGTGCCCGCACACGTCGCCGATGGCGATCAGCATCCGGCCGTCGATCTCGACCACGTCGTAGAAGTCACCGCCGATCTCGGCGTTGCTCGACGCGGGCAGGTACCTGGCCGTCATCGGCAGCTCGGGGTGCTGCGGCAGCACCCGCGGCAACAGGCTGCGCTGCAACGTGAGCGCGAGCGAGTGCTCCTCGGCGAAGGTGTGCAGCCCCTCCGCGGCCAGCGCGGTGGCCTGTGCCAGCTGCCGCAGCAGGTTGCGGTCGGCGTCGTCCACGACGGACTCCGGCGGCACCGCGATGCAGATCGGCGGCCGGCGCGGCTTGGTGCGGGCCAGCGCCGCCGTCACCGGGGCACCTGGCCGCCACGGCACGTCGCGGGCCTCGGCCAGCGTCACGCCGACGCCGGTGCCCAGTGCCGACGTCCACCGCTCGACGTCGGCGATGTCGGGCCGCGGCAGGACCTCCGGCTGGCTGGACCGTGCCGTGGCCACGGAGACCTCGCCGGAGGGGGCGGTCAGGACCGCGCTCGCCTCGGCGTCGAGCACCTCGGCCGCACCGACCGCCGCGGCCTCGGCCAGCGCGTCGAACGTCGGCGCCGCGTTGATCGCGAACGTGGCGGTGGTGAGCCGGGTGAGCCGGGCGGCGAGGTGCTCGGCCAGTGCGCGGGCCCGGTGGTAGCGCAGGGCGGCCTCGACGTTGGCGAGCAGCTCGCCGGGGTCGAGCGGTTCGGTCAGGTAGGCGTCCGCGCCGCGGGTCAGGCCGGTGACCTTGTCCTCGGGCTCGATGTAGGTCGCCGAGAGCATCACGACCGGGATCGAGCTCGTCCGGGGGTCGGCCTTGATCCGCTCGGTGACGTCGTAGCCGCTCATGTCCGGCAGGTGCACGTCGAGCAGGACCAGGTCGAACAACCCGTCGTCCAGCTCGGTCAGCGCCTGCGCCGCCGTGGCCGCCTCGACGACGGTGTGCCCGCTGCGGCGCAGCCAGCTGCACGCGATGAACCGGCTGGCCTCCAGGTCGTCGACCACGAGGACCCTGGCCGGCCCACCGCCCATGGCTGTCGGGTTCATCGGTCCTCCGTTCTGCGCGCCGTGAGCTGGGCGTCCCTGACCGCCCTGCCCACCGTTTCCGGGGAGATCCGCTCCTCGTGCAGCATCACCGCACCGAGGCCGTGCACGCTGCGGGCGAGACCGCCGGGGTCGTCGCCGCACACGATCACGACCGGCACGCACCGGAGGTCGGGGTCCAGCCGCAGCACCGACAGCACCGCGCTGCCGCTCATCAGCGGCGCGCTGGCGTTCACGAGCACCAGGTCGGGCTGCCGGGCCTTGGCGAGGTTCAGCGCGGACCGGCCGTCCGAGGCCTCGACCACCTCGGCCGCGATGCCCGCCAGCGCGTCCCGCAGCTGCCGGCGGGCCTTCTCGTCGCCGTCCGCGACCAGCGCGCACGCCACCGGGGCCGGCTGGACGAGCTCGTCCTTCGCGGTCGGCAAGGTCAGCACGACCTCGGTGCCGACACCGGGCGTACTGGTCAGCGCCAGCGTGCCGCCGAGCAGCTCCGCGAGCTTGCGGGCGTAGGACAGGCCGAGGCCGGTGCCGCTCACGCCCGCCTGCAGCGCGTTCGGCACCTGGTAGAACTCCTCGAACACCCGGTCCTGCTCTTCGAGCGGGATGCCGATGCCGGTGTCGGTGACCACGAACCGGACCTCGTCGGGACCCGGTCCCGGCTCGGTGGTGAAGCGGATCTCGCCGCGCTGGGTGAACTTCACCGCGTTCGACAGCACGTTGCGCAGGATCCGCACGAGCATCGTCTCGTCGGTCACCAGCGACGGCAGCTCCGGCGTCGGTTCGACCACCAGGCTCACGTCGCCGGTGCGCAGCAACGGCCGCACCGCCGAACGCAGCTGGGTGAGCACGTAGTCGAGCGCGACCGGCGCCGGCCGCGGCTGCAGGCTGCCCGACTCGGCCTTCGCGGTGTCGAGCAGCTCGTTGACCAGCGCGAGCAGGGTGGCGGCCGACTCGTTGATGAGGTCCACGTGGTGGCGCTGGTCGTCGGTCATCGGGTCGCCGCCGGGTGCGTTGAGCAGGCGGGTCAGGCCGACCACGGAGTTGATCGGCGCGCGCAGCTCGTGGCTGATGTTCGACCAGAACCGGATGCGGGCGGCAGCCGCGTCGCGCAGCTCGGCGGACTTGGCGTCGAGCTCGGCGTAGAGGGCCACCACGCCCTGGTTGGTCTGCTCCAGCTCGTCGGAGAGCTCCTGGTAGAGCGCCACGACGCCGCGGTTGGTCTCCTCCAGCTCGGCGTTGACCCGTTCCAGCTCCTTGCTCTTGGCCTCCAGGTGCTCCAGCGTCTCCAGCAGCTCCTGGTTCTGCGCGCGCAGCTCGTCCAGCGCGCTGGCACCGGCGGTCTCGCGCAGGTCCCGCAGCAGGCGCTCGTCGAGCACGACCGCGTGCTGCACGTTCTTCGCGAGCGTCACGCCGGTGGGGCTCACCCGCAGCTCGTCCATCAGCCTGCGCGCGGTGTCCCAGCCCGGTCCCGCGTCGCTGACACCCGCACCGCCGGCCTGCCAGGTCAGCTCGACCAGCAGCACCGGCACCGGGTCGCGGTGCAGCCGGAAGACCGCGGTCGCGGCCACGTCCTGCCGCACCAGCTCCCGGCCGACGTCGCTGAGCGCGGTGGCCAGCCGGACCTGGTTCTGCCCGTCGAGCCCGGCGGCGGCCGCGACCTGGCGGCCGCGCTGACGCAGCAGGAACACGTCCCGCTCGTCGCCGACCACGAGGCGCAGCAGTTCGGTCGTGGTCATGCCGGTCTGGCCACGAGCACGCAGGCGTCGTCCTTGCGCACGCCGGCCTCGCGCAGCAGGGTCGCGGCGATCAGCACCGGCGGGTCGGTGGTGAGGTCGCTGCCGTGGCCGGGGCCCCAGCGCTCGGTCAGGCCGTCGGAGTGCAGCACCACCACCGCCCCGTCCGGCAGCAGGTAGTCGAACGCCCTGATCGTGCGGGCGTGGTGGCCGGCGACACCGGGCACCGAGATCATTCCCTGCTTGCGGTCGGGCGTGAGGACCGCGGCGGCGATGTTGCCCAGCCCGGAGAACCGCACTGTCCGCGCGACGAGGTCGACGTCGGCGACCGCCACCGCGCCACCGCGGGTGCCCCGCAACGCGGCGTGCAGCCGGGTGACCACCTGTTCGGGCGGCATGTGCGGGAGGTCGCGGAAGAGCCGCACGGCGGCGTCGGAGGCCGCTGCCGCCAGCGGGCCGTGTCCGGACCCGTCGCACATCAGCAGCGTCAGCCGACCGGCGCGCCGGCACACCGCGTAGGCGTCACCGCAGACGTCCTCGCCGCCGATCGGCCTCGTCAGGCCGGCCGCGCTCTCCGCGCCCCACTCGGGTGCCCAGTCGGCGGAAGGGGCGAACCGGGCGACCAGTGCGGTGCCCAGGCCGACGCGGGAGGTCATGGCGCAGGTGGTCGCGAGCCTCGCCACGGCGCCCAGCCCGACGCCGAGGGTGCCGGTCGTGGACTGGCCGTCCTGCCAGGCGAGCGCGATGTCGCTGATGCCCGGTCCGCGGTCCACGGCGACGACCTCGACGGCCGCGTCCCGTTCGCCGCGCACCGACCGGATCACGACGACGCCCTGCCGGGCGTGCTTGTGCAGGTTCGACCCGATCTCGGTGACCGCGAGCCCGATCTCGGCGATGCGGGTCGCCCCGAAGCCGAGCCGTTCGGCCAGCGCGGTCGCGGTGCGGCGCGCCCTGCCGACCTGGGCGGTCTCCTCGACCGGCAGCCAGGCCTCGTCCCGCACGTGCGGGAGGCAGTCCGCCGCGGTCATCTCTTCCACTTGACCACCGTCACGACCGTGCCCCTGCCGACCTCGGTGTCGAGGTCGAACTGGTCCACCAGGCGGCGGGCGCCGCTCAGGCCGAGTCCGAGGCCGCTGCCGCTGCTCCAGCCGTCGGCCAGTGCGAGCGTGAGGTCCGGGATGCCCGGTCCCTCGTCGTGGAACGACGCGCGCACGCCGAGCCGGCGCCCGTCGTCGACCTCCTCGACCCTGGCGAAGCCGCCGCCGCCGTAGATCAGCGTGTTGCGGGCCAGCTCGCTGGCCGCGGTGACGAGCTTCGTCTGGTCGACCAGCGAGAGCTTGGTCTGCTGCGCGTACGCGCGCACCAGCTGGCGCACGCGGACGACGTCGTCGTCACCGCTGATGGCGACCTCTTCCGGCCCGCCGGACCGGGGCGGCATCAGTCGTCCCGCTCGAAGTCGGAGTGCGCGACCACACCCCGGCGCTGCCGGCCGAGCTGTCCCAGGATCTTCATGCCGCGTTCGAGGTCGAGCGCGGTGCGCACGCCGCCGAGCGTGAGGCCCAGCTCGACGAGCGTGATCGCCACGGCCGGGCGCATGCCGACCACGACGGTGTCGGCGTCGAACAGCCGGGAGATGGACGCGATCGTGGCGAACATCCGGCCGATGAACGAGTCGACGATCTCGACGGCGGAGATGTCGATGACGACACCGTGGGCGCCGGTCGAGCTGATCTTCTCGGCCAGGTCCTCCTGCAGCGCGAGCACGCTCTGGTCCTGCAGGTCGATCTGGATGGAGACCAGCAGGACGCCGCCGATCTTCAGGATCGGGACGCGTTCCATCAGCCGACCTCGCGGCGCACGACGTCGACGCCCTCACGACGCAGGGCGTGCCGCAGGGCGTCGGCGAGCGAGGCCTTGGTGACGATGTCGCCGAACTCGATGCCCAGTGCGACGATCGTCTGCGCGATCTGCGGGCGGATGCCGGACACGATGCACTCCGCACCCATCAGCCGGGCCGCGACCACGGTCTTGAGCAGGTGCTGCGCGACCTGCGTGTCGACGGCGAACACCCCGGTGATGTCGATGATCGCGTGCTCGGAGCCGGTCTCGACCAGCATCTCCAGCAGCTTCTCCATCACCACCTGGGTGCGCGCGGAGTCCAGCGTGCCCACCAGCGGCACGGCGAGGACGCCCTCCCAGATCTTGACAACCGGCGTGGTCAGCTCCAGCAACTGCTCCGACTGCTCGCGGATGATCTCCTCACGCGCCCGCGCGTACGACTCGAACGTCAGCAGGCCGAGCGCGTCCAGCAGGCCGGAGAACGCCATGACCTGGCGGTGGATCTCCGGGTCCTCGTCGTTCTCCACCAGGGAGAACACCTCGCGCTTGAGGGAGAACACGCTCGACGCGGTCTCCGACGGCGTGAAGCCCGCGCGCACCCTGGACCGCGAGTACTCCTCCAGCTGAGCCTTGATCTCGCCGAACTCCGGCCCGCTCACGTTCCTGCCGTCGTTGCCGACCAGGGGCAGCAGTGCCGCGAAGAACTCGCGGAAGTCGGTCTCCAGCTCCGCCCGCGTCGACCGCCCGCGCAGCAGGGCCGCCACGGCGCCCACCCACTTGTCGATCAAGGGGTCGGCGTTGGTCCGCAGCAGCTCCGTCAAGCGCGGGGCGTGTCCTGCGTCTGCAGTCACTCATGCCTCCTCAGGCGGTGGTACAACCCTGCAGACAGTAGTCGTGGGCGCGGTCGAACCTTCAGGTGGTCGCTGCGTTTAGGGTGCTCCCGCCCGAGGTAAGTCACCCCTGCACAACTTGGACAGAGAGGCACCCCTTGACGACCGGCGGCGACCCTCCTCATACCCCGCACGTCCTGGAGCTGAACGGTGATGTGGCCGACATCCCCGGGGTCCGGCGGTGGGCGGAGTCCGCGCTGCCCGGACTGCACGAGGACGACCTGCTCGACGTGCAGCTGGTCGTGACCGAGCTCGTCTCCAACGTGTACGACCACGGCCGGTTCCCGGCGCGCCTGCGGCTGCACCGCCGCGGCGGTGACGACGGCGTGGAGGTCGTGGTGGAGGACGCCTCGACGACGCCGCCCCAGCTCAGGCCGTCCTCACCCGACTCGGTACGGGGCCGCGGGCTCGTGCTCGTGGACCAGCTGTCCGCGAAGTGGGGTGTGCTGTCGCGGAACGCCGGCAAGACCGTGTGGGCGGTCGTGCCGTGCCCGGAGACCTGCTGAACCCCGCTGGAAGATCGTCGGGAGAACGCTCAGACGCGGCGTTGCCGGGGCAGCGTCCCCAGACCGGACAGGGCCTCCGCCAGGTTCGGGTGCACCGTCAGCAGCACGTTGACACCGGACAGCTCCAGCGGGCGCAGCACGGTCTTGCTCGCCGCGACGACCCGGAACGGCACCTTCGCCCGCTGGGCCTCCCGCCGGACGGCGACGACCATGTTGATGCCCGCGGAGCCGAAGAAGCTCACCCCGCCGAGGTCCAGGACCAGACCGGTGGGCGCACCGCGCACGGCCTCGACGGCCTGGTTGAGGGCGGGGTCGTCGGTCATCCGGTCGATCTCGCCGGACACGACGACGACGGCTATCCCGTGGTGGTGGACTGTGCGGGCGGTCTGCACGACCGCGCCGCCGGCTTGCTGGCTCATGGCCCGCGCTCCCATCGGCAAACCGTGCGAAGCGCCGACTGCAGCAGCCCAACCCGGAGAACCTGTAGATGACCTCACAATGAGTGAATCGGTTTTCAGGTACTCCAGTCCACGCTATGCCTCTTCGGACCGGGACACAACCTCACCCCGTGATCACCGCCCGATGCGCAGCGTGACATCCGTGAGCGGTGCGCTGGTACAGGTCAGGACCCGGCCGGTGGCCTTCTGCTCCGCGGTCAGGCAACCGGTTTCCTGCCGGGACACCTCGCCGCCGACCAGCTGCGCCACGCACTCGCCGCAGCTGCCGACCGTGCAGGAGTACGGCAGGGGCAGGCCGGCCGCGAGCCCGGCGTCGAGCAGCGTCTGGCCGGGTTCGGCGACCGCGGTGCCGAGCCCCTCGACGACCACCCGTTGCGGCGTCGCCGATCCCGGTGCCCTGACCGGTCCGCTGGTGTAGCGCTCCTGGTGGACGTGCTCAGGCGGCACGTCGAGCGCCTGGCGCACCACGTCCATGAACGCCTCCGGGCCGCACAGGTAGTACCGCGCGTCCGGCGACGGCGCGAGACTCCCGACCCACCGCCGGACACCGGGGCCGTCGAGGCGTCCGGCGCGGGCGGTCACCACGTGCGTGACGGCGAGCCGGCCGGGGTGGCGCTCCCCCAGTTCGGCGAGCTCGGCGGCGAAGATCGCCTCCTCCTCGCTGCGGTCGCAGTGCAGCAGGGCGATCCGGGGTCCGGCCGGCTCGGCGAGCAGCGCGCGGACCATGCTCATCACCGGTGTGATGCCGCTCCCGGCCGTGATCGCCACGACCTCGTGCCCCTGGACGAGCCGGAAGGAACCGGACGGGCCGCGCACGGCCACCCGGTCGCCGACGGCGAGGCGCTCGTGGACGTGCGCCGAGAACCGGCCGCCCGCCACCCGCTTGACGGTGAGCTCCAACCGGGTGGTGCCGGGCGCGGAGGACGCCGAGTAGGGCCGGCGCACCTGCTCGCCGTCGAGGTCGGCGACGAGCGTGAAGAACTGGCCCGGCCGGAAGTCGAACGGCGCGCCGTCGGCCAGCACGACCGTGACCGCACAGGGGGTCTCCGCGCGCACCTCGACGACCCCGACCTCGCGCAGCGGGTCCGGTGTGGGCGCGGCGGTACCGGCAGGGGCGATCGCGTAGCCCTCCTTGCGCAGGCCGGAGCGGTAGGCGAGGTCCAGCACCGGTCGCAGCCACCTGGCCGGTACCAGGCCCGCCACCCTCAGCAGTGCACGGCGCGGCCGGCTCGCGGTGTTGGCGGTGAGGTGCCCGCTCGCCAGCGCGATCAGGTCGGGGGTGTCGTCGACCGGCGCCGAGGTCCAGAGGCGGGCGCGGGTCACGGCGTCGCTCGTGCTCAGCTCCGCGGCCTCGACGTGGACGAGCAGCGCCGCGTGCGGCGGAACTCCCTTCAACGCCAGCGGTTCCAGCACGGCCGGGTCGACGGTGATCACAGCGCGGCCGCGCCCGTGCAGGACGCCGGTGCGGCCGGGGACGAGTGCGGCGAACGAGAGGCGGTCGTCCTCCAGCAGGTTGTGCAGGGTGTCCGCGCGCCGGTTGCCCCTGCGGTCGGCGATCACGAGCGTGTGGCCGTCCAGTACACGTGCGACCGGTCCGGCCTCCCCGCGCGGGCTCGTGTCGGAGCCACCCTTCAAGTCCCATGTGGACAGTGCGAGGAACGGTGCCGCGGCGAGGAAGTCGGCCACGCCGGGCGCGGCCAGCGGGCCCTCACCGACCTGCGCGGCGGCGGGTCCGGCCGGTACCGGCGGCTGCCACAGGCCGGACCGCAGCACGGACTGGGCGCAGTGCACGTAGGCCTGCTCGACGTCGAACACGACCTCGCCGGTGCCGGACGCGGTCCCGTTGACCCGCAGCGTCTCCCCCACGCCCGGCAGCAGGAACACCAGCGACGCCGGTCCGGCGGCGGTGCCGTCGAGGGCGAAGGTGAGCCGGGTCGGTGACAGGAGGCGCGCGAAACCCGGCCGGCCGCCGACGACAGCGGTCCGGCTCGTGCCGTCGGCGGCGCGGTGGCCGAAGCCCGCGATCGGACTGCGCGCGAGCACGGCCGCGCAGCCCTCGTCGAGCGCGCCGACCTGCTTCAGCACGATCATGGACGCGGGCCGCCCGACGACGGCCTCCACCTCGGCCACCGTCCGCAACCGATGGGCTTCGTCGATCATGACGGGCTTGTTTCCCCAGCTCATGACACTATTGTGAGGTTTTGCTCAGCTCTTGGGTACTCGCTTTTGGAAGGACCGCCGTGCCGTCACCGGACGATCGTCTCGCCCCACGTCGCCGACCGCGTCAGGTGCGCGCGGAGCTCACCCGCGACCGGATTCTGACGGCGGCTGCTCACGTTTTCGTCGAGCACGGGTACGCCGCGGGCACCACCAACCGCATCGCCGAGCACGCCCGCGTCTCGATCGGCTCGCTGTACCAGTACTTCCCGAACAAGGACGCGGTCCTGGCCGCCCTGCTGGTGCGGCACGTCGACCGCGGCCGGTGGGCGCAGGCCGAACAGCTCGACCTCGCCCCCGGCTCGCTGGCGCAGACGGTGCGGGCGCTGGTCCGCGACGCGATCGACAACCACGACGAGGACCCGCGGCTGCTGCGGATCATGATCCAGGAGGCGCAGCACTCCCGGGAGCTGACCGAGGCCGTGGCCCGGCACGGCGAGCAGCGGGTCGCCCAGGTCCGCGACCTGTTCGCCCGCCACCCCGACGTCGGCGTGGCCGACCTCGACACCGCGGCGGAGCTCATCGTGTTCACCGTCGAGGTGAACACGCACCGGCTCATGGCCTTTCCGCGGAACACCACCGTCGAGAAGTTCGAGAACGAGCTCGTCGGGATGGTGACGCGCTACCTGCGCGGCGACCGCTGAACCGCCGTCGGGTCACCGGTCGCGGCGCAGGTGGCGCGCTGGCCCGCTCAGCGCCAGAACGACCGGCGGCGCTCCTTCGCCTCCTGCTGGGCGAACTGGCGCAGCAGTTCCCGCGCGCGGGCCCAGAGCCGGTCGACGTCACCGCCCGCGGTGAGCTCGTCCTGCAAGCGCCGCAACGGTTCGAACGCCTGCCCCTGCTCACCGGCGATCAACGTGCCGAGCCGGCTGGCGAGGTCGGCGAGCAGGTCGCGGCGTTCCCACTCCGGCAGACCGGTGGCCTGGTCCAGGCGGTCGGCTTCCAGCGCGGCGATCTCGCGCAGTTCGGCCGTGGCGTCCCGGGGCGGTGCCGGACGGGCCGAGCCGCGCAGGGTGGCCGAGATCCGGGCTCGGCCGCGGGTGGGCGGTGGCACCGGGGCGCCGGGCGGGACCGGGGCTCCAGGCGGCACCGGAGGGCTCTGCGGTGCTGGAGGTGCGGGCGGCTTCGGGGCGTCGGGCGGGGCGGGTGCGCCGGGCGGGACAGGGGCACCGGCCGGAGTCGGAACGCCGAGCGGGACGGGTGCCCCCGGCGGGATCGGGACGCCGTCCGGCGCGGGCGCGCCGGCCGACCTGGCGGGAGCGGCGGGCATCGGAGCGGCGGGCATCGGCGCGCCCGCCATCGGTGCGGCCAACGGGAACGGCGCCGGTCCGGCGAAGCCCACCGCCCCACCGCCATAACCACCGCCGTATCCGCCACCGGCGCGCGGCATGGGCGGCGGTGCGGGGTCCCAGCCCGACGGCAGCTCGACCGGCTGCACCACGCGGTGCACCTCGCCGTCGCCCGCGACCCGTTCGTCCACCGCCACGAACGCGGTGAACCGGCACAGCACCCCGAACCGCAGCGAGGTCCGCACGATCTCCGCTTCCACGGCGCGCTCGCCGGTCGCGTAGCGGTCTTCGAGGTCGCGCAGCGCGGCACGGGCCCACTGCGACCGGACCGCGGGCTCGGTGTGCTCCAGGACGGGCACCGCCTCCTCCCAGGCGCCACCCTCGCGGGTGCGGCCGCGGACGGTGAACGACTCCGGCGCGGCACCCCGGTACCGGCCGAACGCCACCAGCGGCACGCCGGGGTAGATCGCGGTGGGCAGCTTCGGCAGGTCGGACGACGGTGTCACGACCACGTCGGTGACCACCGGCGCGCCGATGCGGCGCTGGATGTGCGTCATCGCCTCGTCGAGCCGGTCCTCGCTCTCGACGAGCTCGCACCGCCCGGCGCCGCGCGCGGCCAGGCGGCCGAGGAAGCCCGCGTTGACGGCGGAGTCGATGCCGACGGCGTGCACCCGCGTGCGGCCGAGGACCGGTGCGATGTCGCGCAGCAGCTGGTCCTCGTTGCCGACCTGGCCGTCCGTGACGAGCACGAGCACCGGGTCGCGGTCCGCCTCGGCCTGCGCGAGCAGGGTCAGCCCGTCGCGCACCGGCTGGAACATCTCGGTGCCGCCGCGCGCCTGCACCTTCGCCAGGTGCTCGACCGCGCGGAACCGGTGGCGGTCGGTACCCGCGACCAGGCCGGTGCCGAGCTCGGCGGGGTGTTCCACGCGGTCGTCGAACGTGAGCACCGCGAACCTGTCGTCCGCCGTCAACGTGTCGACGATCCGCGCCGCCGCACGCCGTGCCGCGACCATCTTCCAGCCCGACATGCTGCCGGACCGGTCGAGCAGCAGCACGACGTCACGCGGCCGCACCGCCGCCCGCGGCTGCGGTGGCAGGACCGTGAGCTGGTAGGTGCCCTCCTCGCCGTCGGCGTCGGGCACGCACACCACCGCGGAGCTGGTGCCCGCGTAGGCCAGCCGCAGCACGAAGTCGCGGTCGACGCGTTCACCGGGAACGACCGTGACGGTGTTGCCCTCGGCGGTGACGGCGTGCAGGCTCGACCGCACCTCCCCGAGCTCCAGCCCGGCCGGGTCGACCTGCACGCTGATGCCCAGGCGCACCGGGTTCGGGAAGCCGGGCAGCAGCACCGGCGGCGTGATCCGGGAGGCGTCGGGTACGAGGTCGGTGTCCTGCGCGTGCCCGTCCCCGACCGACGGACCGTCGAGCGGCGCACCCGGCACGTACCGCGGCGCCACGACGAGCGGGAACCGGAACGTGGCCGCGCCGTCCTCGAACACCAGCGGCCCGACGACGCTCAGCTCGACGGTGACCCGTTCGCCCGCGGGGATGTTGCCCACCCGCATGGTGAACACGTCCGGCCGTTCCTCCTCCACGATGGACGCTCTTCGCCCCGCCGCGATCGCCTGGTCATAGGCCTCGCGTGCCTGACCGCGCTCTTGCAGGTCGGCCACGACGGTCCGGTCGCCTGCGGTCATCTTCATGCCGGTGACGGCGGCGCGGTCGGGCAACGGGAAGACGTAGGTGGCTTCGAGAGCGGTGTCGTGCGCGTTCACGAACCCGGTCGTGAACACCGCGCGACCCAGGAGCCCGGTGACCACCGCCCGCACGTCGACGCTCTCCAACGGCAGGTTGCCGCGCTCGGTGAGCAGCGCGCCGACCCCCGCGTCCTCGGTCGTCCGGCCGACGCGGTCCACCTCGGCCGGCTGCAACGGGGTGACGGTGATGGTCATGGCGTTTCCCTTTCGTCGGTGAGCAGGCCGCGGGCGGCGAGCAGGTCGAGCAGTGGCCGCGCGGCGGCCGCGATGTCGGCGAGGTCGGCGGGGGTCGGGGTGCCGGGGGTGAGGAGGACGGCGCCGCCGGTGAGGGGGATGCCGGTGAGGAGTGCGGGTGGTGCCGGTGCGTCGTGCGGGGCGGGTGGGCTGGATGGGGCGACGGGCTCGGGCGGGCTCGGTGGTGCGGCGGGTGCGGGTGGTGGAGCGGCACCCGCGGGCGGCACGGGCGAGGGCGGCGGCACGGCATCCGCGGGCGGCATGAGCGACGGCGGCGGCGCAGCACCCGCAGGCGGCGCGGGCGCAGACGGCGGCGCGGCACCTGCGGGCGGCGGAGCCAGCGGTGCGACCGCTGGCCAAGGCGTGCCCGCTAGTGGCGGCGGTGGCGTGGGCGGTGCGGGCAGCGGCGGTGGCGCGGGTGGTGCCGGTGGTGCTGCCGGCGCGGCCCAGAACCGCGGCCGCACCTCCCCCGCCGGCGCGTCCTCCGCCACCTCCAGCAACCCGTCGGGCACGCGGGCGATCGCCAGCAGCGCCTGGTCGGTCGCACCGGCGAGCTCGGCCTGGATGTCGGCCAGCGTCCTCCCCTCCGACTGCAGCCTCTTGACCGCCACCAGCTGGAGCAGGTGGCGCCGGTCGTACAGCGCGGTGCGGCCGCGCATCGCCGAGGGCCGGTCGACCAGCCCCGTCGTCGCGTACCAGCGGACCGCTCGCCGGTCGGGCACGTCGCGAACCCGGCCGTTGGGCGCGCCCTGGTACTCCGCCGTCAGCGCGGCGGAGACACGTTCCAGCAGCTCGTCAAGCGTCCACACCCCATGATAGTGACACTGTCACGATGACAGTGTCAATGAAAAAACCTGATGAGGTCCACCCGGCGTGGCCGGGTAGGGTTCCGCGCGTCGCGCAACGGACGGAGACCCCTGGGTGAGCACGGACGAGGCCAGCCTCAGCACCGGCCACGAGGCCGCATCGGGCCAGCTCAGGACCCGGAAGGCGCAGATCCTGACCGCAACCGTTCCCGCGCAGGTCGCGGACATCACCGCCCTGGTCAACCGCGTCTACGCCGAGGCGGAGGCCGGGTTGTGGCGCGACGGCGCCACCCGCACCAGCGAGGCCGAGGTCGCGGGGCTCGTCGAGGCCGGACAGGTGGTGGTCGCGCTGCACGAGGACCGTGTGATCGGCGCGGTGCGGCTGCGGCAGCTCGACGACCGCACCGGCGAGTTCGGCATGCTCGTCGCCGCGCCGGAGGTGCGCGGCACCGGGCTCGGCCGCGACCTCGTCGCCCACGCCGAGGAGTGGGCGCGGGACAGGGGCCTCTCCCGCATGCAGCTGGAGCTCCTGGTGCCGCAGAACTGGGAGCACCCGGTGAAGGAGTTCCTGCGGAGCTGGTACACCCGCATGGGCTACGAGGTCGTGCACAGGGGTGACCTGGCCGACGACCACCCGCACCTGGTGCCGGAACTGGCCTGCCCGTGCGACTTCCTGGTCTTCCACCGGGAGCTCGTGCCGGGCACCTGAGGGTGCCCGGCACGATCCGCTCACACCACCGAGCAGGCCGCCCCGTTCAGCGTGAACGCGCCCGGCACCGAGTTGGACCCGGTCCACGTGCCGGTGAACCCGAGGCTCACCGACCCGCCGCCGGGGATCGCCGCGTTGTAGGAGGCGTTGGTCGCGGTCACCGCCGCACCGGACTGGGCGGCGACGGCGTTCCACATCTGGGTCACCGTCTGGCCGTTGCCGAACGTCCAGCGCAGCGCCCAGCCGTTCACGGCGGCCGTGCCGGTGTTCTGCACCTTCACCTCGCCCTGGAACCCGCTCTGCCACTGGCCGGTCACGCGGTACGCGACCGCGCACGAGCCGGTGGGCGCGGTGCCGGTGGTGAACGTCGTGACCGGCGACCGGGACGAACGGTTGCCGGCCGCGTCGAGGGCGTAGACCGCGACCGCGTAGGCCGTGGCGGGCGTGAGGCCGGTCAGCGTCGCCGACGGGCCGGTGGTGGACGTCAACGGGGACTCGGTGCCGTCGACGACGCGCACGACCTGGTAGGAGGTGACGCCGACCGCGTCGGTCGACGCCGCCCACGCCAGTGCCGCACCGGTTCCAGTGATGTTGGAGGCCGCGGGGGCGCCGGGGGTCGTGGGTGCCGTGGTGTCCTGGCCGCCGCCGCCGAACACCGCCGCCTCCCGCGAGGTCGCCGCGATCCCGCCCGCGCCGGTGAAGATCCGCTGGCCCCAGGCGGTGAGCCGGGAGGCGTCGAAGTCGGTGGCCATGTCGAGGTACTCGACGCCGCCGCCGTTGCCGCTCCACGACCAGCCGAGGTACCCCAGGCGCTGGGACTGGGTGTAGGAGAAGATCGTGTTCTCGTCCGGGTCGCCGTCGGAGTGGTTGTGGCCGAACTCCCCCACCACGATCGGCAGCCCGGCGGCCACGAAGCGGCCCAGGTAGTCGGTGATCTCGGCCGCCGTGTCGAACACGCCGTACATGTGGACGGAGAACACGGTGTTGCGCTGCGGGTCGGCGGCGAAGACCGACGCCGCGTTGTCCCTCATCGTGAACGACCAGTCCTGGCCCCAGTTCGGGGCGTCCACCATGATCGTGTGGGTGAAGCCGGCGGCGCGCAGCCGGCTGATCGCGGACTTCGTGTCGGCGGTCCAGCCGGAGGCACCGGTGTTGCCCCACGGCTCGTTGCCGATGTTGAGGATGACGTAGGCCTCCTGACCGGTCATCGCGCTCTGCACGCTGATCCAGTAGTCGACGGCCTTGGCGAGGCTCACGGCACCGCTCTGCTCGCCGTAGCCGGTGGTGTCGTGCACCTCCAGCACGCAGATGAGCCGGTTGGCCTTGCACTGGCCGATGACGTTCGCGACGTCGGCCGCGTCGTTGCGGGTCCACCGGTCGCCGCTGGAGAGCACGACGCGAACGGTGTTGGAGCGCAACGCCTTCAGGTCGGCGAGCGCCCGCGTGGTGCGCGAGGTGTACCAGGTGTGCGCGTGGTTCACCCCGCGCATGACGAACTCCGCGCCGGTGGCGTCGTACAGGCGGCCACCGCTGACGTGGAAGCCGGTGGCGGCCTGCGCGACCGCGGGTGTGGTGAGCAGGGACAGGCCGACGAGCACTGTGCTCATCAGCGACAACAGTCGTTTCACGGTGCGGTCCTCTCTTGCGGTCCGACTGGGAGCGCTCCCAGAAATGGGCGCGCCGAAACAACCCGTGCAGGGCGACGGGAGATCAGTGAGCGGCCGCCGAGCTGTCGCGCGGGACGAGCACGGCGGTGGGCGACCAGCGCGGGGCGACCGGGCCGCCGCCGATCAGCTCCAGCACCGACTCCGCGACCGAGACGCCGAACTGGTGCACGTCGACGCTCATCGTGGTGAGCGCGGGCGTCGCGAGCCGGCACAGCGTGGAGTCGTCCCAGGCGACCAGGCTCAGCTCGCCGGGCACCGCGACGCCCAGCTCCTTCGCGGTGGCCAGCCCGGCGACGGCCATCACGTCGTTGTCGTAGAGGATCGCGGTCGGCGGCTCCTGCCGGTTCAGCAGCGCCGCGGTCAGCTTGGCGCCCGCCTCCTCGGAGTAGTCGCCCTCCACGATCACCGGGACCAGACCGGCCGCGCGGCAGCCGTCGACCAGCGCCGTCGTCCTGGCCGCGGTGTGCAGCAGGCCGGCGGGACCGGTGATCCGGGCGATCCGGGTGTGGCCGAGCGCGAGCAGGTGGGCGAGCACCTGCTCGATCGGGCCGGCGTCGTCGGTGCGCACGGCGGGTGCGGCGAGCTCCGGCGCCGGTTCGCCGACGACCACCGTCGGCAGCCCGATCTCCCGCAGCACAGCGGGTCTGGGGTCGACGACGGTCCGGTTCACCAGCAGCACGGCGTCGACCAGGCCACCGCTCGCCCACCGGCGGTAGGCGGTGATCTCGGCGTCGTGCGCGGGCACGACGTGCAGCAGCAACGACAGGTCGTGCGGCGTGAGGCGTTCCTCGATGCCCGCGATGAACTCCATGAAGAACGGCTCGGTGCCGAGCAGCCGGGCCGGGCGGGCGAGCACCAGCCCGACCGCACCCGAGGACGGGGTGCCCATCAGGCCCCTGCCCGGCCGAGGTCGTTGGCGCAGCGCAGCACCGCGGGACCGGTCAGCGCGTCCTGGTCGGGCAGCCGGACCGCAGTCCGCACCACGAACGAGCGCGTCTCCCCGGCGAGCATCGGCACCAGCATCTCCTCCACGACGGCGTCCGGGGCGACCCGGTCGGCCAGCAGCACCACGTCCCCGGCGTAGGAACGGGCGCGCACGTCGACACGGTATCCGCCCTCGACCGCCACCACCTCCGCGGTGAGCGGTGCCGGGTCGAGGTCGAGGTCCACGTCCTCGGCGAACGGCCGCACGACCCGTTCGGCGTCGGCGGTCGCCACGAGCACCTCCCGCACCGGATCTCCCGGCACCACAACGGAATCGGGCAGCTCGACCGCCGCGGCGGACCGGGCGGCGACGGCGAACGGCAGCGACACCTTCTCCAGCACCGCTCCCCCGACCGCCTGCCGCTCCACCCGCAGCTCACCGCTCCACGGCTCGTCGTGGTCGTTCACCACGACCAGCGCCGACCGGCCGTCGCGGGGCTGCACGGTGAGCAATCGCGGCGCGAACGCCCTCCGCAACGCGTACCAGAGCGGTTTGCGGCGCTCCCCGCTGTCGACCGCGGCCCACGACGTGGCGGGCCAGCAGTCGTTGAGCTGCCACACCAGCGCACCGGCCGTGCGCGGCCACCACGACCGGAAGTGCTCGATCCCGAACGCCACCGCGCGGGCCTGGTTGAGCTGCGTGGCCCAGTGCCAGTCCGCGAACTCCTCGGGCACCGGCAGGTGCGGCGCGAGACCGCGGTCCAGCTTGCCGTTGCCGTCCTCCGCCTTCTGGTGCGCGAGGAACGCGGGCGAGGTGGACGTCAGCGGTTCCTCGTGAACCCAGTGGGTCAGCGTCGTCCACGTCGGCGGTCCCTGGAAGCCGAACTCCGAGCAGAACCGCGGCACGTGGTCGCGGTAGCGGGTGTAGTCGACCCGGTTCCACACCTCCCACTCGTGCCGGGTGCCGTGGTCGGCGTCGTTGGGGTGGCGCTCACCGGGGCTGTGCGGGCTGCCGGGTGAGTAGTGCCGGGTCGGGTCGAGCTCGGCGACGACCGCGGGCAGCAGCTCGGTGTAGTAGCGCAGGCCCCAGGTCCGGCCGCCGAGCTGCTCCGGCCAGCCCCAGTCGGCGAAACCCCACTGGTTCTCGTTGTTGCCGTTCCACAGCGCGAGCGACGGGCGCCCGGCCAGCCGCGCGACCTGCTCGCGCGCCTCGGCCTCCACCTCGCTCCACAGCGGCTCCTCCTCCGGGTAGGCGCCGCAGGCGAACAGGAAGTCCTGCCACACCAGCACACCGCGCTCGTCGCAGACGTCGTAGAAGTCGTCGGACTCGTAGATGCCGCCACCCCAGACCCGCAGCATGTTCAGGTTCGCCTCGACGGCCTGGTCCACCCGGCGCGCGAGCCGGTCGCGGGTGACGCGGGTGAGGAAGTGGTCGTCGGGAATCCAGTTGGCGCCCTTGGCGAACACCCGCCGGCCGTTGACGACGAACGTGAACGGCGTGCCCACCTCGTCCGGTTCGACGTCCACGGTGACCGTACGGAACCCGACCCGGTGCTGCGCCCCGTCGAGGAGCCCGTCCGGGCCCAGCAGCGACACGGTCACGTCGTAGCGCGGCTGCTCGCCGTACCCGACCGGCCACCACAGCTCGGCGTCCGGCACCAGCGCGGTGACCACGCCCCGGTCGCCCTCGCAGTCCGCCTCGAACGTCTCGCCGTTCACCTCGACGCGCAGCCGCAGGGCCTTCGGTGCCGCGGGGTCCGCGTGCTCGACGTCGGCGTGCACCTCGACCCGGCCGGTGCCGTCGGCGTCGACCGTCACGAGTGGACGGACCGACGCCAGCCGCGCGGTGTGCCAGCGCTCCAGCCGCACCGGCTTCCAGATGCCCGCGGTCTGCAGGTCCGGTCCCCAGTCCCAGCCGAAGGAGCAGGCCATCTTGCGGATCATGTTGAACGGGTGCGGGTAGGCGTGGTCGCGCCGTCCCAGCCGGCCCTCCACCTCCTGCGCCCGCGTCAGCGCGGAGGAGAACGTCACCACCAGCTCGTTGGTGCCGTCGGCGAGGAACGGCCGCACGTCGAACCGGTACGTGCGGTGCATGTTCGCGGCGGTGCCGACCAGGACGCCGTTGAGCTGCACAGCGGCGATCGTGTCGAGGCCCTCGAACACCAGGTCGGCGCGTTCGCCGGCGACGGCCGACGCCTCGAACTCGGTGTCGTAGCGCCATTCTGTGCGGTGCATCCACCGCAGCGACTCCTCGGCGCGGTCGAGGAACGGGTCCTCGATCAGCCCGGCGGCGAGCAGGTCGAGGTGCGTGCTGCCGGGCACGGCGGCCGGCACCCGCACGCCCCGCAACGAGTCGGGCGCGGGTCCCGCGACCACGCTCAGCTGCCACCCGTCGTGCAACGTCTGGCGCTCCATCATGTCCCCATTCCCCAGCGTCAGCCGGAAACCGGTGCCGCGTCGGCCCATTGCCCGGTGTGGTGGTCGTACGCCGCGGCCGCACCCGCCCGCGCCACGACGTCGCGGCGCACGTCGAGCACGCGGCCGCGGGCGTCGGGGTTCGGCGAGGCGGCGGCGAGCAGCTTCGTGTACGGGTGGTGGGCGTCGAGGATGACCGCGTCGGACGGTCCCCGTTCCACCACCCGGCCGCGGTGCAGCACGAGGATCTCGTCGGAGAAGTGCCGGGCCGTCGCGAGGTCGTGCGTGATGTAGAGGACGGCCAGCCGTTCCTCGGCCTGCAAGCGTGCCAGCAGCCTCAGGACGCCGAGCCGGATCGACACGTCGAGCATGGACACCGGTTCGTCGGCCACCACGACCTGAGCTCCCGGTGCGAGGGCGCGGGCGATCGCGACGCGTTGCCGCTGGCCGCCGGACAGCTCGTGCGGCCGGCGCCGGGCGAAGTCGCGCGGCAGGGTCACGCGGTCGAGCAGCTCCCGTGCCAGCTCCACCGCCTCGTCCTGGTCGCGGGCCTTGCCGTGCAGCAGCAGCGGGCGGGTCAGGTGGTGCTCGACGGTGTGGAACGGGTTGAGCGAGGCGAACGGGTCCTGGAACACCATCTGCACCCGGTTGCGGTACTCCCGGTCCGGCACCGGCGCGCCGGTCGGTCCGGTGACGGTGATGGTGCCGCCGCTGGGTTTCTCGAGCCGCGCGATCATCCGCGCGATCGTCGACTTGCCCGAGCCGGACTCGCCGACGAGCGCCACGGTGCGGCCGGGGTCGAGGGTGAACGAGACCCGGTCGACCGCGCGGAACGACGTGCGTCGCAGCCCGGTCCGCACCGGGAAGTCCTTCACGAGCTCGTCAGCGCGCAGGGTGGTCATCGCAGCGCCCCTTCCCGGCCGAACGCGCCGCGTTCGCCCTCCAGGCTCGGGAACGACCCGAGCAGCTCGCGGGTGTACGGGTGGGTGGCGGCCCGGTGGACCTGCTCGGCGGTGCCGTGCTCCACGACCCGGCCGCCCCGCATCACGGCCACCCGGTCGCTGATCTCCAGCAGCAGCGGCAGGTCGTGGGTGATCAGCACGACCGCGAACCCGAGCTCGTCGCGGAACCGCAGGATCTCCTGGAGGATGCCGCGCTGCACCACCACGTCGAGCGCCGTCGTCGGTTCGTCCATGATCATGACCTGCGGTTCGAGCAGCAGCGCCATCGCGATCATCACGCGCTGCCGCATGCCACCGGACAGCTCGTGCGCGAACGACCCCAGCCGGCGCGGGTCGACCCCGACCAGCTCCAGCACCTCGGCGCACCGCTGCCGCCGGTCCTCCCTCGCCATGGCGGGCCGGTGGGTGGTGAGCACGTCGTCGAGCTGCGCGCCGATGGTGGTCACCGGGTTCAGCGCGTTCATCGCGCCCTGGAACACCATGGACAGCTTGGTCCAGCGGAACGCCCGCAGCTCCTCCGGTCCCAGCGCCAGCACGTCCACGTCGGTGCCGTCGGCGTCGTGGAACACGACCGAGCCGGACGTCACCTGCGCGGGCGGGCGGTGCAGCCGGTTGACCGCGTGGGCCAGCGTGGTCTTGCCGCACCCGGACTCCCCCGCGATGCCGAGCACCTCGCCGCGCCGCAGCGTGAAAGACACGTCGTCCACCGCGAGCACCGGCTCGGCGCCCTGGTACACGACGGAGAGGTCCCGCACCGTCAGCACCGCGTCCACGTCCGGCCGTTCGACGGCCTCGGCCCGCGGCACCACGGCGTCGGGCGCACGGCGCGGTTCGCTGCGCAGCTTCGGGTTGATGATCTCGTCGATGCTGAAGTTCACCAGCGCGAGCCCGCACCCGAACAACGCGATCACCAGCCCCGGCGGGACGAACCACCACCACGCGTCGAGCTGCAGCGCGAACCCGTTCTGCGCGTAGAACAGCATCGTGCCGAGCGTGAGCGAGTTCGACGCGCCCAGGCCGAGGAACGACAGCCCGGCCTCGCCGAGGATCGCCGCGATGACCGCGAACACGAACTGCGAGGCCACCAGCGGCAGCAGGTTCGGCAGGATCTCCACGGTGATCACCCGCCACGGCTTCTCGCCCGCGACCCGCGCCGCCGCCACGTAGTCGCGGTTGCGCACCGACAGCGTCTGCGCGCGCAGCACCCGTGCCGAGGCCGCCCAGCCGGTCAGCGCCAGCACCACCGCGATCGTCCACGCGCCGCGCTGGTCGGCCGGCACGAACCCGGCCACGACGATCACCAGCGGCAGGCCGGGGATCACCAGCACCACGTTGGAGAACAACGAGAACAGCTCGTCGGTGACACCGCCGGCGTACGCGCCGAGCACGCCGAAGAACGCGGACAGCGCGGTGGCGAGCACGCCCACCAGCAGCCCGATCCGCAACGACCCGCGGGTGGCGTGCGTGAGCTGGGCCAGCACGTCCTCCCCGGTCTGCGTGGTGCCCAGCAGGTGCTCGCCGCCGGGCGGGGTCAGGCCGATGTCGCGCACCGCGTTCGGGTCGCCGGTCAGCAACGGCCCCACCAGGCCGAACAACGTGATGACCGCGATCAGGCCGAGGCCGAAGCCGAGCTTCGGCGACCAGCGCGGCAACAGCGCGCCCCAGCCCGTGCCGGAGTTGCCCATGGTCCGCTCCTCTCAGCCGGTCGCGCGGGTGCGCGGGTCGACGATCGCGTGCAGCAGGTCGACCGCGAGGTTGGCCCCGAGCACCGCGGTGGTGATCACCAGGAAGATCCCCTGCATGAGCGCGTAGTCGTTGTTCTGCACCGCTTGCAGCAGCCGGCCGCCGATGCCGGGGTAGGAGAAGACCTGCTCGGTGACGATCGAGCCGGCCACCACGAACCCCAGCGAGATGGCGAACCCGGCCACCGACGGCAGCACGGCGTTGCGCGCGGCGTAGCGGATCATGACCCGGCTGTCGCGCAGTCCCTTGGCGCGGGCGGTGAGCACGTAGTCCTCGGACATCGCCGACACCATCATGTTGCGCATGCCCAGCAGCCAGCCGCCGACCGACGAGATCACGATCGTCAGCGCGGGCAGCGTGCCGTGGTAGAGCGCGGAGCCGATGAACTCGGCGTTCCAGCCCGGCGACAGGACCACGTCGTAGCCGCCGAGCAACGGGAACCAGCCCAGCGCCGACGACAGCAGTGCCACGAGCAGCAGTGCGAGCCAGAAGTACGGCACCGCGGCGAGGACGGTCGTCGAGGGCACCAGCGTGTCGAGCCAGGTGCCGCGCCGCCAGCCGACCACGGCACCGAGTGCGACGCCGAGCAGGAACGACACCAGCGTCGCGATGCCGACCAGCACGATCGTCCACCACAGCGACGCCGTGATCACCTCCGACACCGGCGCCGGGAACGCGCTGACCGAGACGCCGAGGTCGCCGCGGGCGAGGTTGCCCAGGTAGGAGAAGTACTCGCCGAGCACCGACCGGTCGCCGCCGGTGCCGAGCAGCAGCTCGTAGGAGCGGCGCACGGCCGGGTCGACCGAGCCGCCGCGCTGCTGCAGCCGGGCGATCAGCACGTCGACCGGGTTGCCCGGCATGAGCCGCGGGATCACGAAGTTCAGCGTCACCGCCGCCCACAGCGCGACCAGGTAGAAGGCGATCTTGCGCGCGTAGTACCGCATCAGCTGCCCGCGGGCTTGAGCTTCATGAGGACCTCGGAGCTCTCCGGCCGCGACCAGACGGCGGGGAACGCGTAGAGGTCGTCGGTGGTGGGCCAGCCGGTGAACTTCTTCGCGTTGTACTCGCTCGTCGTGCCGCCGGTGAGCACCGGGATGTACGGCATGACCTCCTCCACCCGCTGCTGGATCACGTCGAAGTGCGGCTTGCGGGCCGCGGCGTCCTCCGGGTTGATCCGCTTGAGCGCGGCGAGTGCGGCGTCGACCTGCGGGTCCTTCATGCGGCCGAAGTTCGGGTTCGCGGCCTGCCCGACCGGTGCGGTGGTGTAGCCGGCGAAGAAGTAGCTGAACGTGTAGTACGGGTCGGCCGCCGGGCCCTGGTAGACCGAGTCGATTAGCAGCTCGTACCCGCCCTGGCTGCGCGCGTCGGCCCACTCGTTCCACGACAGCTGCTGTGGCGTGACCTTGATGCCCGCCTGCTGGAGCTGCTGGGCCAGGGTGTTCACGGCGGTGATGTAGTCGGTCCACCCGGTCACCACCTTGACGGTGAGCGACAACGGCTTGCCGTCCTTGGCGTAGATGCCGTCGGCGCCCTTGCGGTACCCGGCGGCCTCCAGCAGCTGGGCCGCCTTCGCGGTGTCCGGGCTCATCGCAGCGGACTTCTCCTCGAGCGTGCCCGCGATGTACGGCTCGTCGCGCTGGAGCAGGGCAAACCCGGGCGAGATCGGGCTGCCGGTGTCCTGGAACGCGAGCGCGTTGAGCTGTGAGCGGTTCATGGCGTGGTGGATCGCCTTGCGCACGGCGGGGTCGGTCTGCGGACCGGTGCAGCCGAGCTCGGCGCTGGAGCAGGTGAACAGCGCGATCTGGTTCTGCGGCACGGTGACCGCGCGGTAGCCGGGGTAGGTCTTCTCGACGTTCTTGATGTCGGGCACCGGACCGGTCTGCCAGTCGACCTTGCCGGCCTTGAGCGCGTCGGCACCGCCCTGGTTGCCCGCGAGCGACAGGTAGCGGACCTTCTTCACCGCGGGCTCGCCGCCGTGGTAGCCGGGGTTGGCCTTGAGCGTGATCGCCTGCGGCTTGAACTCCTCCAGCTGGAACGGCCCGGTGCCGACCGGGTTCTTCACCGGGTCGGTCGCAGGGGTGGCGAGGTCCTTCCAGAGGTGTTCGGGCACGATCCACAGCCGGCCGAGCACCTGCGGGCCCTCCATGAACGACGGCTCGTCGAACTTCACCACCACGTGGGTGTCGTCGACAGCGGTCGTCGTGCCCTTGAAGCCGGTCGAGTTCATCGTGCCGTTCTTGCGCACCATGTCGAAGGTGAAGACGACGTCGCGGGCGGTGAACTCCTGCCCGTCGGACCACTTCACGTCGTCGCGCAGGGCGACCGACAGCTCGGTGCCGTCGGCGTTCCAGGAGAACTCCCTGCCCAGCCGGGGCCGGGGCTTGGCGTCGCGCTGCATGGCGTTGAAGAAGAACAGCGGCTCGAAGATGGTGCCGATGCCCTCGTTCGCCGTGGGCGAGTAGGGGTTGAAGTTGCCCTGGTAGTCACCGTTCTGGCCGGTGAAGGCGACCAGCGTGGCCGCGTCGGCCGAGCTCCCGCCGGACGGTCCGCAGGCGGTGGCCGTCAGGGCTAACGCCGCGACCGCGGCGGCGACGCGCAGGGACTTCGGGTTCATCGTGGATCCTCTCGCAGGCCTTCAGTGGGCTGGATCACACCAACGGAGGACATTCTTAAGTAACTTAAGAAAGTAAGTCAACATCTGCGCGTAGCACCGCCGTTACTCCGACGGCTAACCTTCGTGCGGCGAGAGGAGGCCCCGTGAGCGGCCCTGTCCGGGGCACCCCCCACGCGAGCAGCAAGGCAGCGGTGCTGGACGTCATCCGCGCCGCGGGCACGATCAGCCGCGTCGGCCTGATCAACGCCACCGGCCTCACCGGCGCCACGATCTCGACCGCCGTGCGCAAGCTCCTCGACGAGGGTCTGGTCGCCGAGACCGGCCACGCCGAGTCCACTGGCGGCAAGCGCAGGGTGCTGCTGCAGCTCAACCCCACGTCCCGGTTCGCGCTGGGCGTGCACCTCGACCACAGCGGCATCACCTACGTGCTGACCGACCTGGCCGGCGGCGTGGTCGCGCGGATCACCAAACCCGGCGCGGGCACCCGGGCACCGGCCGAGGTCGTCGACCGCATGGCGGCCGAGGCGAAGACCCTGATCGCGAGCGTCGGCGTCGACCACGACCGGGTCCTGGGCCTGGGTCTCGTCTCCCCCGGCCCGCTGGGCGCCAGGACCACGGCGGCCATCGCCCCGCCCGTGATGCGCCGCTGGGCGGGCTACCCGGTCGACCGCGAGCTCGCCGCCGCCGCGGGCCTGCCGGTGGTGGTCGACAACGACGCCACCGCCGCGGCACTGGGCGAGCACTGGTCGCGCGGCATGGGCAGCGCCTCCACCTCGGCCGCGCTCTACATGGGCACCGGCATCGGCGCCGGCCTGGTGATCGGCGGCATCACCTACCGCGGGACCAGCGGCAACGCCGGGGAGATCGGGCACGTGTGCCTGGACGTGGACGGGCCGGAGTGCTGGTGCGGCGCGCGGGGGTGCGTGGAGGTGCTCGCCGGGCCTGAGGCCGTGGTGGCCGCGGCGCGGGCCGATCGGGCCCTGGCGGAACGGATCGGACTGGCCGGCGATCCCGGCGCGGACGGCGACCGGACGCCGGCTTCTCCCGCAGCCGGCTTCGCGGCCGTAGGCCGTGCGGCCCGGCGTGGCGACCCCGCCGCCCTCGCCCTGCTCGAACGCTCCGCCCGCTACATCGCCGTGGCCGCGCGGACGCTGGCCAACGTCATGGACGTCGAGTTCGTCGTGCTCACCGGCCCGAGCTTCGCCATCGCGGGCTCGGTGTACCTGCCGGTCGTGCGCGAGGAGCTGGCCAGGAGCTTCTACGCGCGCGGCGCGCACCCCGTGGACGTCCGCCTCTCCCACACCGCGGCCACCGCGCCCGCGATCGGCGCCGCGGCCATGGTGCTGCAGTCCGAGCTGGTGCCGTTGCACGCGCCCCAGCGACTGCCGGAGGACCTCGCAGAGCCGGGGCTCGTGACCGTCCGCCCCTGAGGGGCCGGGCAATTCACGCGACCGGTTGATTCCGTGCGAGTGCGCATAAGTTTCCGCGATTCATCTGCACGCAACTTCCGGTCTCACGAGCTGGGAATTCACCATTCGAAAAAGTGTTAACCGTTGCGCCATCCGAGTGGTCGGTCGTTTTGTCGGATTGCCCCGAGATAGAGCTGGATAACCAGCGATGCGTGACTGGGCGGTATTCGGGTTGATTCCTCGTCGGGACCGGAAAAGCGGCAGGGCGATGGACGGACTGGGGCTTCGGTGATGAACAGGACCTGGCACGACCTGATCCACGGCGACCACTGGCGGTCGGACGACCCGGTGTGGGTGGAGGACGACGAGGAACACAGCCGGCGCGAGGTCGACGCCCTCGCCGCCTCGGTCGAACGGGCGGTCCGAGCGCACGGCACAGCGCGGGTCGTGCTGATCCGCGCCGGCAGCAAGCTCGGTTTCTTCGCGGGCCAGCTCGGGGTGTGGCGGGCCGGGTGTGCCGCCGTCACCGACGACGGCACGCTGAGCCCGGACGAGCTCGACCGCGTGCGCCCCGGCCTGACGTTGTCGGTCCACGGCGACGTGACGGTGACCGCGAACACGGGCACCGCGGCACCGGACGGCGCGCTGCCGGAGGACATGGTGTCGGTCAACTTCACCTCCGGCAGCACGGGCAGCCGCAAGGCCGTCGCCGTGTCGAGGGGCAACCTGCTGGCGCTGTTCGCCTGCCGCGGTCTGCGGGTGCCGGTGGACCACCGGCTGACCGCGGGCAGCTTCGCCACCCCGGCGTTCGACGGCTGGTGGTTCGACACGTGGTGCGCGGTCGCCGCGGGCGGCAAGGTGGTGTGCCTGCCGGACGTCAACGAGGACGTGTTCGAGTGGCCGGACCTCGTGCGCCGGCACGGCGTCGACCGGCTGCTGCTGCCCGCCGCCGTGGTCGCCACGCTGCTCGACGTGCTGCCCGAGGCGATCGCCGGTGTGCCGTGGCTGTTCAGCGGCGGCGAGCAGTTCCACGTCTCGACCTACCGGCGCGCGAGGGAGGCCGGCCTCACGAGCCGGTTCGTCAACCTCTACGGGCCGACCGAGGCCACGTTCGCCACCCACCGGTACGTGCTGCCCGACCGCTTCGACCGCGACACCGTCCCGATCGGCCGGCCGCTCGACGGGTGCGTGGAGCGGTTGCAGGCCGCCGGCAACCGGCAGGAGCTGGTCGTGGAGGGCCCGTTCGTCTGCCTGGGCTACCTCGACCGGGGCGTGCTCGCGACCCGGTTCGACGGCCGGTACCGCACGGGCGACCTCGTGTGGACCGACGGCGGCGGCGACCTGGTCTTCGCCGGGCGCTCGGACAGCCGGATCAAGGTCAACGGGACGCGGGTCGACGCCGCCGCGCTGGAGCACGCGGTGGCCGGGCTGCCCGGTGTCACGGCCTGCCGGGTCGCCCAGCACGAACGGCACACGATCGCGTTCGTCCAGCTCGAACCCGGTGTGCCCGGCGACGAGGTGCGCGCCCCGGTCGAGGCACTGGTCCGCGGCTGCTCCGCGGCGATCGCCGTGGACCTCGTGGACAGCTTTCCGGTCAAGCCCGGCGGGAAGGTCGACACCGCCGCGCTGCTGGGCCGCCACCTGCGCACAACGGGAGTCTGAATGAGTGAGATCACGACCGCCATGATCGTCGAGTGCGTGCGGACGATTTCGAACAAGGACATAGCGGCGGACACCGACATCTTCGCGGCCGGGTTCGACTCGCTGGCCGTGCTGCGGTGCCGGGCGCTGCTCAAGGAGCAGACCGGGGTCAAGGTGCCCGGACACGTCTTCTTCGGCGGGCGCACCCCCGCGGGGATCGCCGACCTGATCGGAGCCGGCGATGCTGGTCGTTGAGAACAGCCCGCTCTACTCGGCCGACTTCTTCGCCGAGGACGACCCGTGGGCATACCTGGCCGACTTGCGGGAGAACAACCCCGTGTCCCACCACCGCCGCTCCGACGGCTACGAGTTCTACGCGCTGACGCGCTACGACGACGTGTACGCGGCCTACGTCGACCACGACCGCCTGAGCTCGGCCTACGGCACGATGATCGACGGCTCGTACCGGCCGGAGAAGGACTCGGCGTCGGGCCGCATGCTGATCGTCGCGGACGAGCCTGCGCACGGCGCGCTCAAGAGGCCGATCAAGACCAGCGGGTTCAGCAGGGAGATGGTCGCGCGGATCGGCGAGACGGTCCGCCGCAACGTCCGCGAGGTGTTCGGCTCGCTGTCCGTCGGCGACCGGGTCGACTTCACGACGGTCGTCGCGCCCGAACTGCCCAAGGGCGTGCTGGAGATCCTCTTCGGCATCGGCAGGCAGGACGCGGCCTCGTTGCTGGAGGCCACCCGGATCATGATCGGCTACCGCGACCAGGCCTACACCGGCACCGCACCGCTCGACGCGCTGGTCGACGCGCAGATCGAGGTGCTCGACTTCATGAACGAGCTGGTGGACAAGCGCATCGCCGACGGCGCGGCCGACGACATGATCGGCGTGCTCGCGCAGCTCGTCGCGTCCGGGGAGATGCCGCGCGACGTCGCGCTGCTCAACGGGCTGAACGTCGCCGTGGGCGGCAACGAGACGACCCCGCACACCGCCAGCCTGACCATCGACACGATCAACCGCGAGCCCGCGCAGTGGGCCAGGGTCACCGCCGGAGAGGTGTCCTCCGCTGTCGCCACCGCCGAGCTCCTGCGCTGGACCTCGACGAACAGCTACGTGCAACGTCTCGCGGTGCAGGACTTCCCCGTCGGTGACGAGGTCGTTCCCGAGGGCAGCTTCGTGACGCTGTGGAACATGTCGGCCAACCGGGACCGGGCCGTCTTCGACCGCCCGGACGAGTTCCTGGTCGACCGCCAGGACAACCGGCAGATCGCGTTCGGCGCGGGCGTGCACCGCTGCATCGGTGCTCCCGTGGCGACGCTGGAGGTCCAGATGTTCGTCGAGGAGCTGGCCGCGTGGGACAAGGCGTTCGCCGTGGTCGCCCCGCCGCAGCGGCTGCGGTCGAACTTCATGCTGGGCCTCACCGAGCTGCAGGTCGAGGTCGTCGAGGCGGGGAAGCCGGGCGCATGATCGCGTCGTTCCCCGCCGCCGGTGCCGGTCGCGGGCTGCGCTGGCTGTCCGGCGCGGACCACGTCGCGTGCGGCAACGCGGCGGGGGTCGGCGAGCTGCTGTCGGGCCGGTGGGAGCACGACACGGTCGCCGAGGTCGTGCGGGCGGCTCGGCAGTCCGCCGCGGAGCACGTCGTGCTGGTCGGGCACAGCATGGGCGGGCTGTCCGCACTCCGGTTGCGCGGTGCGCTGCGCTCCGCGCTGGGGGTGCCCGTGGGGGTGCTGCTGGTGAACACGCCGTACCCGGACGCCGCCGGCCGCATCCCGACGATGTCGCACTCGACGGACGCCGAGATAGCGGACGTGCTGGCCGCCGACGGATTTCCGCCGGACGTTCTCGAGGACCCGGAATTGCTGGCCGAGATCGCCGCCGGTGTCCGCACCGATGCAGAGGTCGCCGATCGGCTCGCCGAATGGGTGAACCAGGAAGCGGACATCGACCAATTGCACGTGGTGGCGACCCGTGGCGACAATTTCATCGGAACGGAGATGTGTGCCCGCTGGCGTGATCGGGTATCAGGTCAATTCCGCCTCGTCGAGGCCGAAGGGGGTCACATGCTCGACGGAACCCCGCCGGAGGTGCTCCGCGAGGCGGTCGATTCGGTCGTGTCGGCGTTGAGGAACCCCTGAATGAGCGAGCTCCGCAAGTCGACGGGCGTCTTCGTCGGCACCTTCGTGGCGCTGTCCACGATCCTGGGCGCGGGCATGATGGTGCTGCCCGGCACGAGCTACTACCAGCTCGGCCTGTCGGCGTGGATGCCGTGGGCGGTCGCGGCGTTGTCGGTCGTGCCGCTGCTGTACTGCTACGCCTGGCTGGGCCGGCGGTACCCGGCCGCGTCCGGTGTGGCCCACTACGCCGAGGTCGCGCTCGGCCGGTCGACCGGCCGCACCTCCGGCATGCTCGCCACGTTCGCGCTGGTCACCGGCATTCCCGCGACCGCGATCACCGGTGGCCGCTACCTCGCCGAGTTCTCCGGCGCCGCCGCGCTGACCTGGGCGTTCCCCGTGGTGGTGCTCGCGGCCGCGACCGCCGTGGCGCTGCTGGGCGCGAACGTCTCCGGCCGGCTGCAGGTCACCCTGCTGCTGGCGTTGTTCGCCCTCGTCGTGGTCACGGCGGTGATCGCGATCGGCTCGCACGGCCCGGCCGTCCCGAGCACGCGCCTGCCGGAGTTCTCCGCGCTCGGCACCGCGCTCACCGCGGTCTACGTGGCGTTCACCGGCTGGGAGACGGTCGCCTTCACGTTCGAGGAGCACAAGAGCTCGGACGCGATCCCGCGCATCTTCGTCACCTCCTACCTCGTCGTGGTGGCGCTGTACGCGTTGCTGCTGCTGGGGATCTTCGCCGTGGTCGACTCCGGCGACCCGGCGCTGAACTCGGCACCGCTGCTGCTCCTCGCCGAACGGGCGCTCGGCGGCGTCGGCCGGCCGATGACGCTGCTGCTGGTGATCGTCACGATCACGGCGAACGTCTGCGCCTCGGTGCTCGCCCTGTCCCGCCTGGTGTTCGGCATGGCCCGCAGCGGCTACCTGCCCGCCGCGCTGAGCCGGGTGCGGACCCGTGACGCGAACCCGGTGACCTCCGTGGTCGTGGTCGGGCTGGTGCTGACCGTGATCGCGGTGCTCGGCGCACTGGGGCTGGTGTCGTTCGAGGCGCTCTTCGTGGTGTCGGGCGGGATCTACTTCGTGCTCTACGGCGTGGGCGCGGCGGCGTTCGCCAAGCTGGCGGACGGGGTGCGCGCGCGTGTCGTCACGGCGTTGTGCGGGGTGACCGTGCTGCTCGTGACGCTGCTCGCGGGACCGCCGATGTGGCTGTGCTGGGTGCTGTTCGCGGTGGTGCTGCTGGGCACCTCCCTGGTCGACCGCCGCAGGCGGGCGAGGGTGAGCGCGACCTCCGGCTGACCGGACCGCTCCCGTCACGCCAGGGCGGTGCGGCACACCTCGACGGGATCGCGGACCTCGTGCACACCCGCCGCCGCCAAGGCCGCCGCGGCGGCGAACGACGGATCGTCCAGCACGCGCGTGACGGCTGCCCGCAGACCGTCCACCGCGGCCGGGCGGACGAGCACGCCGCTGCCCTGCCGCGCGACCCGGTTCGCCATCTCCCACTGGTCACCGCCGCCGGGCACCACGACCACCGGAACGGCCGCCCGCAGCGCCTTGACCAGCATCCCGTGCCCGCCGCCGCAGACCAGGACCGCCGCGTCGCGCAGCAGCTCGTCCTGCCGTCCCGGTCCTGACCTGGCCCAGTCCGGCAACGTCCCGGGCGGCGGCGCGAACGTGGACACCACGGCCCGCACGCCCAGGCCGTCCAGCGCCGCCAGCGTCATCTCGGCCATGCCGGCCGCCCCGGTCCACGCCGTCGACGGAGCGATCAGGACGAGCGGCGCGGTGCCCGGTGGCGGGGTCATGAGCTCCCGGCTCGCCTCCCACAGCAGCGGCCCGACCACGTGCGCGTCGGCCGGCCAGTCCGGTCGCGGCACCTCCAGCGCGGGCAACGTCGCGACCAGCCGTGCGACCGGGCCCGCTCCCCTGCCGCTCAGCCCGACCCGCCGCCGTGCCGCGACCAGCTGCCGTTCGCCCTGCTTCAGCGAACGGGCGGTCAGCGCGCGCAGCACCGCGTCCCGCAGCTTCCCGCGTACCCCGACCCCGGCCGCCAGTCCGCTGCCCATCGGCGGCAGGTGCTTCGACGGCGCGTAGAGCGGGTGCGGCGACAGCTGCACCCACGGGACGCCTGCCCGTTCCGCGGCCATGCCCGCACCCAGCGCCAGGACGTCGCACACGACCAGGTCAGGCTCTGACTCGGCGAGCTGGGGCCCGAGCGCGAGGGCCAGCTCCGCCGCCTGGTCGTGCAACGCCTTCCCGAGGTCGGCCTCGTCGCGCAGGTCGCGCAACGCCAGCCCGGTGACCCGCGCGGCCGGCACGCCCTCCCGCACCGCCGCGTCCACCCAACGGTCGCCGGTCAGCAAGACCGGGGCGTCCCCGGCCTCCCTGAACCGCAGGCACAACGCGATCGCCGGAACGACATGCCCCGGATCGCCACCGGAAACGACAACCACCCGCACGCCCCCAGTTGACCACGCCCCCTGCTGCCCAGGCATCTGCAAGTACCACCAACCCTTGATCAAACCGCCGCTGACCACCACCAACCGCTTCGCCGCACGCCGAAGCGCGCGTCCGGCTGCGGGCCGCCCCCGAGGCAGTCGGCAGTAGAAAAGTGCTGGGTGATCTTGAGTTGGTGGTACTTGCAGATGCGGGAGCAGCAGGGGTCAGAGGGCGAGTGACTCGATTGCCGCGGCTGCCAGTGGGGCCGCCGTCTGGGCGTACCGGGTGGCGAGCTTGCGGAACAGCTGCTCCGCCGCGATCGCCGGCCAGTCGTGCGCCAGGAGCTCCGCCGGCAGGTGCGGGTCCTGCCGCACGAGGTCGAGCCAGTCGCCGTGCAGCACCAGCTGCCGGGCCAGGTCGTCGGGCAACGTGTCGTCCGGCGTGCGCCACCGGGCCAGGAAGTCCTGGTAACGCGCGGCGATCGCGGCCATGTCGAAGGCGCGCGCGGCCAGGTCGGCGGCCTCCGTCGGCTTGGCGTGCTGGGCGGTGAACACGGTGATGTGATCGGCGAGGCCCAGGCCCGCGACGATCTCGGTCACGTCGTGGGTGCCCGGCGTGATCCACAGGCCGTTCTGCACCGGGCCGAAGCCCGCCCACTGCAGCTGCGTGCGCAGGTCGTGGCGGGTGGAGCGGCGGCCCTCCGGCAGGGAGAACCCGACGAGCGTCCAGGTGCCGTCCCAGTCCCTGTTCACGGCGCCGCGCTGCCAGATGCGGCGCTCACCGTCGTGCAGCACGTCGTTCGCGCGCGGGGTGAGTCCGAAGTAGACCTTGCGGCCGTTGCGGTGCTTGGTGAGCAGGCCGCGGGAGGTCATCCGGGTCAGCGTCGACCGCACGGCCTCCTCGGAGACGTCCACGCGTGCGAAGACGTCGATCACGCTGCCCGAGTAGACCGCGATGTCCCGGCCCAGCACGTACAGGCCGAGGAAGTTGAGCAGCAAGGACTGGGGCGTCACGCTGCTCACGATACATGTTGGGCAACATCTAGACGAGCGTCACGAATATGCCTTACTTTTGGTCGCGATCCCAACGGAGAGGACTCGTCGGATGGAGCTGTCTGGCAAGGTCGCGATCGTCACCGGCGCCGGTCGCGGACTGGGACGGGCCTACGCGGAAGCCCTGGCGCGCAACGGGGCCGCGGTCGTGGTGAACGACGTGGACGAGAGCGCGGAGGAGGTCGCCGCGGCCATCGGCGGCACGGCGGTCGTCGCGCCGGTGGGGCCTGCGGAGACCGCGCAACGGCTCGTCGACACCGCCGTGGCGGCGTTCGGGCGGCTCGACGTGCTGGTCACCAACGCGGGCATCCTCCGCGACCGGGTGCTGTGGAAGATGACCGACGACGAGTTCGACGCCGTCATCGACGTGCACCTGCGCGGCACCTTCACGTGCGCTCGCGCGGCGGCGGTCCGGATGCGGGAGCAGGGCACGGGCGGCCGGCTCGTGCTGGTGTCGTCACCGGCAGGGCAGCGCGGCAACTTCGGGCAGACCAACTACGCCGCCGCCAAGGCCGGGATCGCCGCCATGGCACGGACCTGGGCGCTGGAGCTCGCCAGGGCCGACGTCGCGGTCAACGCGGTCGTGCCGGTCGCCGCCACCGAGATGACCAGGACGATCCCCGCGTTCGCCCCGTTGATCGAGGAGTCCGAACGCACCGGCACGCCGCTGCCGGACTGGGTGCGCCGCGACGAGGGCATGGGCACCGTCGAGGACGCCGCCGAACTGGTCGTGTTCCTGGCGAGCGACGCCGCGAAGGGCATCACCGGACAGGCCATCGGCATCGGCGGCGACCGGCTCGCGCTGTGGGCGCACCCCGCGGAGAAGCAGGTGCTGTTCGCCGACGGCGGCTGGTCGGCGGCCGCGATCGCCGAGCGGTTCGGCGAGCTCGAACCCGAGACCTACGGCATCCCGGCTCCGGTGGCGCCATGACCGGCATCGACCTGGACGAGATCGTCGCCATCGACGTCCACACGCACGCGGAGATCTCGAAGGACGGCCACAGCTCGCTCAGCCCCGATCTGGTCGAGGCGTCCGCCCGGTATTTCAAGGCCGCCCACCGCCAGCCCACCATCGCCGAGACCGCCGCGATCTACCGCGAGCGCAGGATGGCCGCGGTGATCTTCACCGTGGACGCCGAGCACGCCACCGGCCACCCGCGCATCGCCAACGAGGAGGTCGCGGCGTCCTGCGCCGAGCACGCCGACGTGCTCATCCCGTTCGCGAGCGTCGACCCGTGGAAGGGCAGGGCCGCGGTCCGCGAGGCGCGCCGGCTCGTGGAGGAGCACGGCGTGCGCGGGTTCAAGTTCCACCCGAGCCTGCAGGACTTCTCCCCCGACGACCGGATGGCCTACCCGCTCTACGAGGCGATCGAGGAGCTCGGCGTCCCCGCCCTGTTCCACAGCGGGCAGACCGGGATCGGCGCCGGCGTGCCCGGTGGCGGCGGAATCCGGTTGAAGCACTCCAACCCGATGCTCGTCGACGACGTCGCCGTCGACTTCCCGCACCTGCGGATCATCCTCGCGCACCCGTCGTTCCCCTGGCAGGACGAGGCGCTCGCGGTCGCGACGCACAAGCCGTTCGTGCACATCGACCTGTCCG
Source organism: Lentzea sp. NPDC037011 (assembly GCF_055607425.1). Lineage (NCBI taxonomy): Bacteria > Bacillati > Actinomycetota > Actinomycetes > Pseudonocardiales > Pseudonocardiaceae > Lentzea > Lentzea sp. NPDC037011. Next base: position 733,684 of record NZ_JBVJRT010000004.1, read on the forward strand.
GCTGGTCACCGAAGTACTTCCCGCCGCAGCTGGTGCGGTATGCCAACACCGTGCTGCAGGACAAGGTGCTGTTCGGCTCGGACCACCCGGTGATCACCCCGGACCGCTGGCTCGCCGACTTCGCCGCGCTGGAGATCAAGGACGAGGTCCGCCCGAAGATCCTCAAGCACAACGCCGCACGCCTGCTCGGACTCGTCAAGGAGGACGCATGACCACCGCCGTGCAAGGGATCTCCGAGCTCAAGGCGCTGGCGGGGGCCGACCTCGGCCACACCGACTGGCTGCAGGTCACCCAGGAGCGCGTCGACACCTTCGCCGACGCCACCGACGACCACCAGTGGATCCACGTCGACCCCGAACGCGCCGCGACCGGCCCGTTCGGCACCACGATCGCGCACGGCTACCTGACGCTGGCACTGCTCATCCCGCTCATGGGGCAGCTGCTGACCGTCTCCGGCGTGCGGATGAGCCTCAACTACGGGCTGGAGAAGGCCCGCTTCCCCGCACCCGTCCCGGTCGGCGCCAAGATCCGGCTGGCCGGCCGCGTCGCGTCCGTCGAGGACGTCACGGGCGACGGCGTGCAGCTGACCGTCGACTTCACCGTCGAGATCGAGGGCTCCGAAAAGCCCGCGTGCGTCGCACGCGCCGTCTACCGCCACTACGCGTGAGGTGAGGTCATGGCGACAACAACGCAGTTACGCCGTGCGGTCTCGTCCAGCTTCCTCGGCAGTGTGATCGAGTACTACGACTTCCTGCTCTACGCCACGGCCTCCGCGGTCGTGTTCAACAAGGTCTTCTTCTCCTCGCTCGACCCGCTGGTCGGCACGATCGCGAGCTTCGGCACGTTCGCCACCGGCTACCTGGCCCGCCCGCTCGGTGGTGTCCTCTTCGGACATTACGGCGACCTGCTGGGCCGCAAGAAGATGCTCGTGCTGACCATGACGCTGATGGGTGTGGCGAGCTTCCTGATCGGCCTGCTGCCCACCTACGCGCAGATCGGCTGGCTGGCACCGGCCGGGCTGGTGCTGCTGCGGGTCGTGCAGGGCATCTCCGTTGGCGGCGAGTGGGGCGGCGCGGTGCTCATGTCCGCCGAGCACGCCACCTCGCGGCGCGGGCTGTGGGCGAGCTTCACCAACGCGGGTGCGCCGTGCGGCATGGTCCTGTCGACCGCCGCGCTGACCGGTACCGCGGCGCTGGTGGGCGAGCAGGCGTTCCTGTCGTGGGGCTGGCGGGTGCCGTTCCTGCTGAGCCTCGCGCTGCTGGCGGTCGGCCTGTTCGTGCGGATGCGGGTCGAGGAGACGCCGGTGTTCCGGGCCGAGCGCAGGAGGACGTCCACGCCGCTGGTCGACGTGCTGCGCAACCACCCGCGCACGCTGCTGCTGAGTGTCGGGGTCGGCCTGTCGGCGTTCGTCGCGCAGTCGACGCTGACGACGTTCATCCTCGCGTACGGCGTGCAGGCCGGGAACAGCCGGCAGGCGATCCTCAACGCGCTCACGCTGTCGTCGGCGCTCGCGGTGCTGGGCATCCTCGGCTGGTCCGCGGCCTCGGACCGGTTCGGGCGCCGGCCGGTGGTGCTCGCCGGGGCCGTGCTGATGGCCGTGTTCGGGTTCGTGCTGTTCCCGTTGGTGGACAACGGGTACGTCGTCCTCGCGCTGGTGCTCGGCCAGGCGGTGGTCCACCCGATGATGTACGGGCCGCTCGCCGCGCTCTACAGCGAGCTGTTCACCACCGGGAGCCGCTACACCGGCGCGTCGCTGGGCTACCAGCTCGCCGGACTCGGCGCGGGCCTCGCCCCGCTGCTGTTCGCGCAGGTGCAGAACAGCGCGGGGACGGGCGCGATCCCGTTCATCCTCGCGGCCTTCTGCCTGCTGACCGTGGTCTGCACGGTCGTGTTGCGGGAGACCAGCCACACCAGCCTGACGGGAGACAGGGATGCGGAACTCGGGTCTGGGCAGCTGGCCGCACCGCCGCGCGCGCATGGCGCCGAAGCGTGACGCGCTGACCCACCAGGGGGTCACCACGACCTACGGGGAGCTGGACGAGCGCACGACGAGGCTCGCGCGGCGGCTGGAGGAGCTCGGGGTGCGGCACGGCGACCGGGTCGCCTACCTCGGGCCCAACCACCCGTCGTTCGCCGAGACGATGTTCGCCGCGCACCTGCTCGGCGCGGTGTTCGTGCCGCTGAACTTCCGGCTCACCCCCGCGGAGGTCAACTACCAGTTGGGCGACAGCGGGGCCCGCGTGCTCGTGCACGCGGCCTCGCACCGCGTCACGCACGAACACGCCATCTCGCTGGACGGCTACGAGGAGTGGCTGGCCGGGGGTTCGGCGGACCCGCTCGACGTGCCGGTGGCGGTCGACGACCCCGCGTTGATCCTCTACACCTCCGGCACGACCGGGCGGCCCAAGGGCGCGGTGCTCACCCACGCCAACCTGCTGTGGAACACGTTCAACCTGATGGTCGGCGTCGACATCGCCGCCGACGAGGTGGCGCTGGTGGCCGCGCCGCTGTTCCACGTCGCCGCGCTGACGCAGACGCTGCTGCCCACGTTCGTCAAGGGCGGCCACAGCGTGCTGACCCCGCGCTGGGACGTCGACGAGTGCGTGTCGCTGATCGAGCGGCACGGTGTGACGTGGCTGTTCGGCGTGTCCACGATGTACGCCGACCTGGCCGCGTCACCGCATTGGCACACGGCGGACCTGTCGTCGGTGCGGGTGCTGCTCTGCGGCGGTGCGGCGATACCGGACGCGCTGATCCACACCTACCAGGACCGCGGGCTGGTGTTCTGCCAGGGCTACGGCCTCACCGAGACCGCGCCGGGCGCCACGTTCCTGGAGGCGGCCGACAGCGTGCGCAAGGCGGGCTCGGCCGGTCCGCCGGTGTTCCTCGGCGACCTGCGGCTGGCCGATACCGGCGAGATCGAGGTGCAGGGCCCGAACGTGACGCCCGGCTACTGGAACGACCCGGCCGCCACCGCGGCCGCGTTCACCCCGGACGGCTGGTTCCGCACCGGCGACATCGGCCGCCTGGACACCGACGGCCACCTGCACGTCGTCGACCGCCTGAAGGACATGTACATCTCCGGCGGGGAGAACGTGTACCCGGCGGAGGTGGAGAACGCGATCGCCGACCACCCGGACGTCGCCGAGGTGGCGGTGGTCGGCGTGCCGGACGACCGGTGGGGTGAGGTGGGCCGCGCGTTCGTGCGGCCCCGCGACGGTGCTTCGCTGGACGCACCATCACTGCGCGAGTTCCTGCTTCCGCGCCTGGCGAAGTACAAGATCCCGGTGCACGTCGAGGTGGTCGCCGAGCTGCCGCGCACGGGTTCGGGGAAGGTGCTCAAACCGGCGTTGCGCCGGATGCCGCTGGTCAGCTCAGCGCGGCCAGAAAGCGGCTGATCGGCCCGAAGGTGAACAGGCCGGTGCCGGCGGCCTGTTCGTCCTTCGCCGGTGCCAGTGTCGTGCGGGCCCGTTCTCCCAGCCCCCGGTCCCCCAGGCGGATCGCCGCCATCGCGAGCAGGCAGGCCCGCGTCTCGGTGAGCAGGTCCGCGGGCCCGGCCGGGAGGTCCCTCGCCGCGGCGAGCGCCTCGTCGTGCGGCAGCACGAGGGGGCGCACCCAGTCGCGGTGCGGGCCCCAGTCGTCGTCCAGGTCCACCACCGACGGACCGTGCAGGCTCAGCAGCGCCAGCGGCAGGAGCCCGCGCTCCATGCCCCACATGCCGGTGCCCTCCACACGGGCGGCGGCGGCCCGGTAGGCGCGGTCTGCGGCGGGGACGTCTCCGGCGGCGGCGAGCTTGAGCGCCGCGTACCAGCCGGTGAACACCCCGACCAGCGGCAGGTCGTACCGGCGGGCGAGGTCGTCGGCCTCCTCGGCGTGCCGGTCGGCGGTGCCGAGCCGGTCGAGTGCGGCGTGCGCCTGGACCAGGACCAGGTGGCCGAGGACCTCGTGGGTGACCAGGCGGTGCTCGGCGGCGTGGGCGACGATCTCCGCACCGATCGCGGCGCGGTGCGGGGCCAGCCCGGTGCGGTGGAAGGTGTGCATGAACCGGGCGTTGAGCGCGAACGCCCGCAGCCCCGGATCGTCCAGTTCGCGGGCGATGGCCTCGGCCTCCTCCGCTTCCGGCAGGCGTGCGCCGGTGCCGCGGTCCTCCATGGCGATGGTGGCGAGCAGGCGGGCGCGGGTGGCGGTCGGGCCGGGGAACGCGGGCAGGACGCGTTCGGCGGCCGCGACGAGCTCGGCGGAGTGGGCCGGGTCGTCGTTGGTGGTCCAGATCCCGGGGACGTCGAAGGAGCCGATGACGTCGGCCACGGCTTGCGGATCGGCGGGTGGCGGGTCCGCGGGCACCAGCGGAGGGGCAGTCGGCGGGTCCGCAAGCCGCTGCGGTCCTCCCCCGCCTGCCGCGCGCAACGCCACCGAACGCTGCTCCCGCGCGCCCTCCAGGTCCCCGCTCACCGCCAGCGCCCGCGCCAGTCCGGTCAGCAGGTCCACCCGCACGCCGTCCGCCGCCGCGATGGCCGCCCGCCACAACCGCACGGCGTCCCGCGGCGACCGCGTCACCCCCGCCGCCGCGGCCAGCGCCCTGACCGCCGCCTCCCCGCGCGCACCGGCCTCCAGGTAGTGGTGCGCCAGCAACTCCACCTCGCCCGGCCGTGCCGCACCGCTCGCCCCCGCCACCGCGTCACCCATCCGGGACTCCAGGGCCTGCGCCACCACCCCGTGCCACCGCGCCCGCCGCGTCAGCGACACCTCCTCGTACAGCGTGTCCCGCACCAGCACGTGCGTGAACCGCGCCCGCCCCGGCGCCACCTCCACCACGAACCCCGCGTCCAACGCCACGTCCAGCGCGTCGAGCACGTCCCCGCCCGCCACCGCGGCCAGCAGGTCCACGTCCACCTCACGGCCGAGCACCGACGCCTGCCGCAGCACCGTGCGCACCCCGGCGGGCAGCCCCGCCAACCGGTGCCGCAGCACGTCCCGCACCCCCGCCGGCACCGCGCCCGGATCGCCGCCCGCCGCGCTCAGCCGGGCCAGTTCCTTGACGTAGAACGGGTTCCCGCCGCTGCGTTCGGCGATGAGCCGCACGTCGGCGCCGGCCGCGATCGACCGCACGAGCGCGCCGACCGCCTCCTCGCCCAGGCCGGTGAGCTCCACGCGGACCGGTTCCGCGCGGGCCAGCGCCTCGGAGGCCACCGGCACCCGTGACGTCGCCACCACCAGCACCCGGCCGGGCAGCGGCGCCACCGTGAACGCCGCCAGCACCGCCAGCGTCTCCTCGTCGGCCTGGTGCAGGTCGTCCAGCACGACCAGCACCGGTGCCGCCGACGACACCGCCGCCACCACGGACCGGCGCAGCCGGAAGCGGTCGTCCGCCGCCAGCTCCAGGCCCAGCGCCTCCACCACCTGCTGCCACGGCCACGCCACCGGCGCGTCCTCCGGGCACCGGGCCCACACCGTCCGCCAGCCGCGGCCGGCGAGCACCGCGCTGAACGCCTCCGCCAGCGCCGTCTTGCCCACGCCCGCCTCGCCCGTCACCACCGCGATCCCCAGGCCCGCCGCGGGCACGGCGTCCGCCAGCACGGCCAGCTCGGCGGACCTCCCGACCAGGCCGATCGGCGGCGACGGCGTCAGGCGGGGCGACCGCGCGAGGACGTCCGACTCCAGCGCCCGCAGCTCCGGGCCGGGGTCGACGCCCAGGTGCTCCGCCAGGGCGGTGCGGGCCGAGCGCACCGCCGCCAGCGCGTCGCCCTGCCGGCCCTCCCGGTACAGCGCCAGCGCGAGCAGGCTCCACGCCTTCTCCCGCCACGGGTGCGCGGTGACCTGCGCGCGCAGGTCGGCCACGACCTCCGCGGCACGACCGGCCGCCAGCGCCGCCTCGGCCCGGCGTTCGACGGCGACCAGGCGCAGCTCCTCCAGCCGGTCGACCTCCGCGCGCGCCCAGTGCTCGTCGGCGAACTCGGCGTAGGCGGGGCCGCGCCACAACGCCAGCGCCGCGTCCAGCACCGGCAGGTCGCCGCCCAGCATCTCCTCGAACCGCCACGCGTCCACGTCCTGCGCGCGCAGCGCGTACCCGGTGCCCTCGGTGACGAGCAGGGTCGACGGGGTCCGGGGTGGACGGTCCGGTTCGAGCGCCTTGCGCAGCGCGCCCACGAACGTCTGCACGGTGCCGACCGCCCCGTCCGGCGGGTCTTCCCACAGGTCCGCGACGAGGGTGCGCACCGGCACGACACGCCGCCGCGCCACCAGCAGCCGGGCGAGCACGGCGCGTTGCTTCGGGCCGCCGAGCCGGGCCGCGCCCGCGGTCAGCGGGCCGAGCACCCCGAACGTCACCACCCGCTGACCCCGGCACTGATCGGTTGCTGATCGGGCGCGCGCAAGGTGTCGGCGTGAACCTCACGAACTTCGACCACCAGCGCGTCCAAGTCTCCGACGGCGTCGAGCTGCACGTCGCCACCACCGGCTCCGGCACCCCGGTCGTGCTGCTGCACGGCTTCCCGCAGACGCATCTGATGTGGCGGCACGTCGCCGCCGACCTGGCCGCCGACCACACCGTGATCATGCCCGACCTGCGCGGCTACGGCGACAGCGACAAGCCCGCCGACACCGGTTCCACCTACTCGAAGCGCACCATGGCCGCCGACGTCGTGGCCGTCGCACGGCACCTGGGCCACGACCGGTTCGCGCTCGTCGGCCACGACCGGGGCGCGCACGTCGCGTTCCGCGCCGGGCTCGACCACCCCGCGCACGTCACGCACCTGGCCTCGCTCGACGTCCTGCCCACGCTGGACATGTGGGACGTCATGCGCGGGACGTCCGGCGTCGTCGGCTTCCACCTGTTCCTGATGGCGCAGCCGCCCGGTCTGGCCGAGGAGCTGATCGGGGCCCGCCCGGACGTGTTCTTCGGCCACTTCCTCGACGCCTGGGGCGGGTCGTCGTTCCCGGCGGAGGTCCGCGCCGAGTACCTGCGCGCCTCCCGCGAGGCGGTCACGTCGATCGTCGCCGACTACCGGGCGATGGCGACGGTCGACGTCGAGCACGACACCGCCGACCTCCGCGCGGGCAACCGGCTGGGGATGCCCGTCACCGTGCTGCAGCAGGACTGGGGTTCCGCGCTCGGGTTCGAGGCCGAGAAGCTGTGGCGGGCCTGGGCTTCCGACCTCGACCACCGCACCGTCTCCTGTGGACATTTCATGGCCGAGGAGGCACCGGGGGTCGTCGTGGGCGCGGTGCGCGATCTGCTGGCCCGCTGAGGGTTGGTGATCGCCACGAGCGGGAATACGGGTGGGAGCTGATCGCCGAGGGGAAGGCCGCCATGTCCGTGTCCGCGCACGAGCGGTTGCTCGCTGACCGCTACGAGCTCGACGACCTGCTGGGCTCGGGCGGCATGGCCGACGTGCACCGCGCGTGGGACACCCGGCTGCACCGCCACGTCGCGGTGAAGCTCTTCCGCGCCGGCTCCGACCTCGCGGACGCGGTCCGGTTCGACAACGAGGTCAAGACCCTGGCCGCGTTGTCGCACCCCGGCCTCGTCCAGGTGCACGACGCCGGGACCACCGGCGGCACGCCGTTCGTCGTGTTGCAGATGGTCGACGGGCAGACGCTGTTCGAGCGCATCGCCGACGGGCCGCTGGAGGTCGGCGAGGTGCGGCGGCTGGGCGCGGAGCTCGCCGACGTGCTGGACTACGTGCACGCCAGGGGTGTGATGCACCGCGACATCAAGCCGTCGAACATCCTGCTCGACCGCGACGGCAACGCCCACCTCGCCGACTTCGGCCTGGCCACGCTGGTCGACGCGACCCGGCTCACCCGGCCCGACCAGCTGGTGGGCACCGCCGCCTACCTCTCGCCGGAGCAGGTCCGCGGCGAGGCCCTCACCTGCGCGGTCGACATCTACTCGCTCGGGCTCCTGCTGCTGGAGTGCCTCACCGGGCGGCGCGAGTACCAGGGCAGCGAGGTCGAGGCCGCCGTCGCCCGCCTGCACCGCCGCCCGGAGATCCCGCGCCACCTGCCCACCGACCTGCGCCGCCTGCTCGACACGATGACCTCGCTGACGCCCCGGCGCCGCCCCACCGCCGCGGAGTGCGCGCGGGCGTTGCGGCACGTCCAGCCGGCGACCAGGCCCGGCATCCCGCTGCAGGCCCGCCACCCGGTGCGGATGCTCCTGGCCGCGGGGGCGTTCGCAGCGGTCGCCACGGCCGGTGTCACCGCAGCGCTGACCGCGTCCACACCGCCGGCCGAGTCCGCGCCGCCAACCACCACGGCTCCGGCGACGTCGGCCGTGCCCGTGGCCGCCTCCGTCCCGCCGGTGACCACCACGACCGCTCCGGCCGTGCCCGTGCAAGCCGGCGGGAAGGTCGACCGTCCCGAGCGCGAGGACGTGAAGCCGGCCGACCGCAAGCCGGAGGACCGCAAGGGCGACGAGCGCAAGCGGGAGGACCGCAAGGGCAAGGGCGGGCCCGGCAAGGGCTGACACCGCCCGGCGTGCACCGCGTTCAGGCGAGGTGCCCGTCCGGCCGCACCACCCCGGCCGCCGTTCGCACGTGCCCACCCCCGCGCAGCCGTTCGAACAACCGCCCGCCGTCGGGTAGCACCTGGTCCGGCACCCTGCGGCCGGTCGCGTACGCCACGTCCAGGCCGGACAGCCGTTCCGCCAGCTCGCGGGACATGTCCGGCGCCGACGCGATCAGGCCGCTCAGCAACGCCCGCAGCGCCTGCCCCTCCGGCGTGTAGGCCGTCATCAACGCGGTCTGCGCCCTGGTGTGGGTGAGCAGCGCGGCGCCGACGGGGTGGCGTTCCTCGTGGTAGGTGTCGAGCAACGCCTCGTCCGCGCGCCCGGTGACGACGGCCGCGAGCTTCCAGCCGAGGTTGTGGGCGTCCTGGATGCCGACGTTCATTCCGACCCCGCCGGTCGGGAAGTGCATGTGGGCGGCGTCGCCGGCGAGCAGCACCGTGCCCGCGCGGTAGGCGGCGGCCTGCCGGGTGGCGTTGCCGAACCGGGACAGCCACCGCGGGTCGCGCATCCCGAAGTCGGTGCCCGCGATGGCCTTCACCACCGCGCGCAGCTCGTCGAGGGTGAGCTCGCCGGGCCACTCCGGCCGGTTGCTCGCGGGATCACCGCCCACGATCCGGTGCACCCCACCCGGCAACGGCACGACCATCAGGCCGCCGTCGGCCCCGGTGGCGCTGGTGAACCCGCGCGAGGGCGGGTCGTCGAGCACCACGTCGCCCAGCCAGCCCCAGGTCGTGGCGTCGGTGCCGGGGAAGTCGACGCCCGCGGCGGCGCGGACGGTGCTGCGGGTCCCGTCGCACCCCACCACGTAGCGCGCGCCGACGACCTCGCCGTCGTCCAGCACCACACCGCCCTCGGTCAGCCCGGTGACCCGGCAGCCGCGCCGCACCACCGCCCCCAGCCCGACCGCTCGCTCTTCGAGCAGCTCCTCCGTCCTGACCTGCGGCAACGCCAGCGTGAACGGGTAGGGCGTGTCGAGGACGGCGAAGTCCAGCCGGTCCGGCAGCCCGCCGAAGTGCCCGTTCGGGATGCGCAGGCCCTCGGCCAGGAACGGCTCCACCACCCCGCGGCAGTCGAGCACCTCGACCGTGCGCGGGTGGATCGTGAGCGCCTTCGAGTTCCGGTCCCGCTCCAGCCGCGCCTCCAGCACCACGACCGAGGCACCGCCCAGCCTCAGCTCCCCCGCCAGCCACAACCCGGTCGGCCCCGCGCCGACGATGACGACGTCCAGCATCAACCCACTCCTCTTGGTCACTGACCAACACTCGGTGCCGTGAGTAGACTAGGTCAGTGACCAAGAGTCAAGCGGACGTGGTGCGCACCGCCCTGGAGATCCTCGACGAGCACGGCGCGGGCGCGGTCTCGCTGCGCGCCATCGCCCAGCGCCTGGACGTGCGGATGAACACCGTCCTGTGGCACGTGAAGACCAAGGCCCGGCTGGAGGAGCTGATGGCCGACGCGATCGTGGCGGGCGTGTCGCTCACCGGCCTGCCGGCCGACTGGCGCGAGCGGGCCGCCGAGATCGCGCGCCGCTACCGCCGGGCCCTGCTCGCCCACCGCGACGGGGCCGTGGTCGTGGCCGGCACCTACGCCGCCGAACCGGCCACTTTGGACGTCGCGGAGGCGCTGTGCGCGGCACTGCTGGAGGGCGGGCTGTCCGAACGGGACGCCGCGTGGACGTTGTGGGACGTCATCTACTTCGTCCTCGGGCTCACGCAGGAGGAGCAGGCATTGCCGGGACGCTCCGCGGATGGTCTGGTGCTGGGTGAACGGCCCGCGTTGCGGCGCGTGCTCCCGTTCCTGACCGAGGAGTCGTTCGACGAGCGGTTCGAGCACGGCCTGGCGAAGCTGGTCGCTACTTTCGGCCCTGCTGAATAGGCCGTGCCACATGTGCGCGGACCCGTCCGCGTGCTGTCGCCGGGACCGGCTGCCCACCGCTGACTCGCGGTGGGCAGCCGGTCGGCACGGGATCAGGCGGTGTGCAGCCGCAGCCCGTAGACGTTCAGGATCTCGTTGATCGGCTGGAACCAGGTGCGGCCACCGCTGGAGCAGTTGCCGTAGCCGCCGGACGTCACGCCCTGGGCCTGGTCACCGGTGATGAACGAGCCGCCGGAGTCGCCGCCCTCGGCGCACACGCTGGTGCCCGCCATCTGGTGCACGTCGCCCTGGGCGTACCGGATCGTCTCGTTGCGGCTCTGGATCGCGCCGCAGTGCCACTTCGTCGTCGAGCCCGAGCGGCACACGGAGGTGCCGACCGGCGCCTCCCACGAGCCGCGGACCAGCACGTCGCTCACCCGGCCCCAGCCGAGCACGACGGGCACGGTCCACCAGCCGCCGCCGGTGCGGACCCAGGCGTAGTCGTTGCCGGGGAAGGAGGAGCCGGCGAAGTTGCCCTGGAAGGAGCGGTCCCAGCCGTACACCGCCGCGCCGTTGCCGCCGCAGTGGCCGGCGGTGACGTAGCCGCCGTGCACCGAGAAGCCGATGGAGCATCGGACGTTGCCGGTGTAGTACGGGTCGCCGCCGACGGTGCCGGCCGCGAACGGCTGCGGCTGCCGCACGCCGTCGGTGTTGACGCTGATGGCGCCGAACTGCCTGGCCCTGTCGAGGAACGCGGCGACCTCGGCGGTCTGCTTGCCGGCTTCAACGTTGACGACGACCGTGCCGGTCCTGGGGTCCGGGTGCCAGCTCGCGACCGCGGCCGGCACGGCACCGGTCGCGGACAGGGCGTCGAGCCGGTTCTTGTGGGCGTTCATCGACCCGGCGGACCGGGTGACGAGCTTCGCCACGGCGCCGGTGGCCTCGACCCGGCCGGCCGCCGCCCGGTCGGTGACGGCGACGACGAGGCGGTTGTCCTCGAACCAGCTGCCCGCGTGGGCGGTGCCGGCCTCGGCCTCGGCGCGCGGTGCGAGCACCGACGCGCGGTGTTCCTTCTCCAGGCGCAGCCGCGCCTGCTGTTCGGTCAGCCCGAACGCCGAGCTCATCGCCGACAGCAGGCCGGGCGACAGCTCCTGCGCCGAGGCCTGGGCGGGAGCGGTGAAGGTGGACCCGACCAGCACGAGGGCCAGCGCGGGCACGATTCTGGACACGCTGAGACGCACGCTCTTCTCCTTGTCCGTCAGGGGTCGCCTCCCGCCCCGTTGCGGAAGGCGCGAACATGAGAGCGCTCTCACAGTGACGCAGCCGACACCGGCCGGTCAACCGCTGACAAAGCTCCTGTCCTGCCCGATTCCTGACCGAACGGTCCCAACCGGGCAATCAGGTCATCATCACCACCTGGCGCACCGCCTCGCCGGATGCCAGCCGCGCGAAGCCGTCGTTGATCTCCGGCAGCGTCAGCCGGCCGGAGAGCAGGCCGTCGACCGGCAGCCGGCCGGCGCGGTAGAGGTCGACGAAGCGCGGCACGTCCCGGCGCGGCACGCACGAACCGAGGTAGCTGCCCTTGAGCGTGCGCTCCTCGGCGACCAGGTTCAGCGCGGGCAGGGTGACGGTCCGGTCGGGGTGCGGCAGGCCGACGGTCACGGTGGTGCCGCCGATCGCGGTGGCGGCGTAGGCCTGTTCCAGCACGGCCGCGACGCCGGTGGTGTCGATGACCTTGTCCGCGCCGCCGCCGGTGAGGTCGCGCAGGTGCGCCACGACGTCCGGGCCGCCCGCCACGTCGTGCGTGGCGCCGAGGGTGCGGGCCAGCTGCCGCTTGTGCTCGACGACGTCCACCGCGACGACCTGCGTGGCACCGGCCGTGACCGCCGCCAGGACGGCCGCGAGACCGACACCGCCCAGACCGAACACGGCGACCCGGTCCCCCGGCACGACCCCGGCGCTGTAGAACGCGGCCCCCGCGCCGGTGAGCACCGCGCACCCGAAGAGCGCAGCGATCTCGGGTGGCAGGTCGGAAGGCACGCGTGTGGCCGACCGGTCGGAGACCACGGTGTACTCGGCGAACCCGGACACGCCGAGGTGGTGGTGCGGCCGGGTGCCGTCCGGGAGGGTCCACCGGCGGTGACCGCTCAGCAGGGTGCCCTCGCGGTTGGCGGCGGCACCCGGTTCGCACAGCGCCTGGCGGCCGGACGCGCACCGGCGGCACGCACCGCAGGCGGGCACGAACGACAGCACGACGTGGTCGCCGGGCGCGAACTCGGAGCTCAAGCCCGCCTCGACGACTTCGCCCGCCGCCTCGTGGCCGAGCACCATCGGCAACGGCCGCAGGCGGGAACCGTCGATCACGGACAGGTCGGAGTGGCACAGGCCGGTGGCGCGCACGCGCACCAGCAGCTCGCCGGGACCGGGCGGGTCGAGGTCGAGGTCGACGACCTCCAGCGGGCCGCCGACGGCCGTGAGCACCGCGCCGCGGGTCTTCACGCGACCACCAGCCCTTCCATCCGGGTGCGCAGGCCCGCGGGGATCTCGACGGGCTTGCGGGTCGTGCGGTCGACGAACACGTGCACGAAGTGGCCCTCCGCCACGACGTCCGCGCTGCCTTCGAGGAAGAACCCGACCTCGTAGCGCACGCTCGACCGGCCGAGGTGCCCGACGCGCAGGCCCGCGTCCAGCGCGTCCGGGAACGCCACCGAGGCGCGGTAGTTGCAGTGGGACTCCACGCACAGGCCGATCTCGGCGCCCTCGTGGATGTCGAGGCCCGCCGCGATCAGCCACGTGTTGATCACGGTGTCCATGAACGCGTAGTGGACGACGTTGTTCACGTGTCCGTAGACGTCGTTGTCCGCCCATCGGGTCGGAATCCGCTGCCAGTGCCGGTACTGCTCGCGCACACAACCACCTTTGCTCTGTTCGGACCTTGTTCTGGTTCTGGCACCGTCAGTCGAGCCTCCTGGTCAGCTCGACCCTCGACCGCACGCCGAGCCGCGCGAAGATGTTGCGCAAGTGGTGCTCGACGGTGCGGTGGCTCAGGAACAACCGCGCGGCGATCTCGCGGTTCGTGGCGCCCTCGGCGACCAGCCGCGCGATCTGCGCCTGCTGCGGCGTCAGCTCCGGCCGGTCGCCGGGTTCACCGGTGCTGTCGCCGGCGGCGCGCAGCTCCGCGCTGGCGCGGGCGACCCAGTGGTCGGCCTGGTAGGACTGGAAGATCCGCACCGCGTCGCGCAGGTGGTCGCGCGCCAGCTTGGGTTTGCGGCTCCTGCGCAGCCGGGTGCCGTACAGCAGCTCGGTCTTCGCGAGCTCCATCGCGGTGCCGCTGGCCCGGTGCAGGCGGATGGCCTCCTCGAAGTGCTCGTCGGCGGCGCCGCTGCCGCCTCCGAGCAGCCCGCGGCAGCGGTGGCTCAGCGCGAGGCGGGCCGAGCTGCCCGTCGCCTCAGCCCAGCGTTCGAACCGCCGCAGCGCCCGGTCCCCCGCACCGGGCTGCCCGCACGCGACGGCCGCCTCCACGACCTGCGGTGCGGCCATGACCTTGATGCCGGCGTGGCCGGGGTGCAGGCGCAGCCGGTCGAGCGCGTCGGCCGGCCGGTCCCTGGCCAGGTCGACGCACGCGAACGCCCACGCGCCGAACGTGCCCGGCCGGGTGAGCCCGCGCTGCGTGATGTGCTCGGTGGCGGTGTCGATGCGGTGCAGTGCCGTGTCGGAGTCCCCGCGCAACGCCGCCAGCAGGGCGAGGATCGTCAGGTGGTCGACCACGGCGTTGTGCTGCCCGACCGCCGTCGCCGCGTGCACGCCCTCGGTGGCCGCGGTGAGGGCGGCCGCGTGCTGGTCGAGCAGGAGCGCCGACAGCGCCCGGTAGACCAGCGCCCACGGCACCAGCGCGGTGTACCCGCTCTCGCGCGCCGCAGTCACCGCGCTGGTGGCCATCTCGTGCGACCCGACGGCGTCACCGAGCACGTAGGCGGCCTGGCTGGCCCAGATCCGCGGCTGCGCGCCCGGCACCCGGTGGGCGAGCTCGACGACCTCGCGCAACGCGGGCAGCGCCTCGTCGTGGCGGCCGTCGAAGGTGGCGGCCATCCCGGCCAGGTGGCCGAGCGTGAGCCGGGTGGCCGGTGGTTCGTCGGGCAGCCGGATCTCCCTGGCGAACTCGGCGACGGCGCTGTAGCGGCGGTGGTCACCCGCGATGCTCGCCGCCTCGCCCGCGAACCCGAGTGCCGCGACGGCCAGTCCGCGCCGGGTGCCGACGAGGCTGCGCGCGGCCCGCATGAGCCGGTCGGCGGCGACGTCCGGGAGGCTCTCGCCCAGGTCGATGCCGCCGGCGACGAGGTCCATCAGCGCCTTGAGCTCGGGGGTGTCGGTGAGCCGGACCGCGCAGCGCAGCACCGCCCGCGCCTGGTGCGGTGCGCCGCGGGCCCAGTGGTCGGCGGCGGCGTTGAGGAGGCGGCGGGCCTTCTGCTCGGTGTCCCCGGTCAGCTGGGCGGCGCGGTCGTGGTCGCGGGCGGCGGTGGCGAAGTCGCCGCACCGGCGGGCGTGCTCGGCGCTGGCGGTCAGCAGGTCGGCGGGCCCGTCGTCACCGGCCCGGCCGGCGCGGGCGGCGTGCCACGTGCGCCGCGGGCCCGCGGGCAGCAGCTCGGCCAGTTCCGCGTGCGCCCGGAACCGCGCGGCCGGCGACAGGCCCGCGGCCAGCGTCGACCGCACCAGCCGCCGCGGGTCCAGCAGCGTTCCCGCCTCCGTCACCGCCTCCAGGTCCCCGGTGAGCCGCGCCAGGTCGTCCGCGGTCAGCTCCTCGTCCACGGCGGCCAGCGCCACCGCGGTCCGCGCCCGTTCCGACAGCCCCGCGAACCGCGCCAGCAGCCGCGCCCGCAACGAGCTGGCCTGCGGCAACCCGTCCGGTGGCGGCGCGATGCCGCCGAGCTGGTCCGACGTGAGCGCCCCCGCCAGCTCCACCAGCGCGAGCGGGTTGCCGCACGCCAGGTCGGCGAGGTCGACCGCCAGCGCGGGTGGGAGACCCGGCAGCAGGTCGTGCAGCACGAGCAGGCTCTCGGCCCGGTCCAGCGGGTCGAGCACCACGTGCGGCAGCCCGAACGCCTCCCCCTCGGTGGCGATGAGCAGCGCCGCCCGCGTCCCGGTCACGTCGGCGGCGAGCCGGCGCAGGTCGTCGTCGAGCTCGCGCACGTCGTCGAGGCACAGCACCGCCTCGTGCGAACGGCGGGCGTGGTCGAGCAGGGCGGTCCGGCCACTGCCCGGTTCGCCGCACACGACGAGCACCCCGCCGTGGCCGGCTCGCGCACGTCGGAGCAACGCGTCCACGGCGACGCGCTGCCGGTCACGGCCACGCAACATCGGGCCAGTTTCACCGCGGTGGAGGCCCAGCGGAAGGGGTCTGGGACAAATTCAACTACCAGCGTTAGTTTTACCGCTGAAGTTCTTCGCGAGACCGGTGGTTGCACCGATGCGGACCTGTGCGCGGCGGTTGCAGGGTCGAGAGGTCCTCGCACTTCCCCTGCCGAATGAGGTGTACAACGCCGTGCAACTCCGCTCCCTGCTCCCCCTGGCGCTCACGCTGGTGCTCGTCACCGGCACCGGTACCGCACACGCGGCCAACCCCTACGAACGCGGTCCCGCCCCGACGAACGCGAGCATCGAGGCGCTCCGCGGGCCGTTCGCCGTGTCGGAGACCTCGGTGTCCTCCCTGGTCGGCGGTTTCGGCGGCGGCACGATCTACTACCCGACGAGCACCGCCTCCGGCACGTTCGGCGCCGTCGCGATCTCCCCCGGCTACACCGGCACGCAGTCCAGCATCTCGTGGCTGGGCCCGCGCCTCGCGTCCCAGGGCTTCGTGGTGTTCACCATCGACACGAACACGATCTACGACCAGCCCGACAGCCGCGCCTCCCAGCTGCTCGCCGCACTGGACTACCTGACCCAGCAGAGCAGCGTCCGGTCCCGCATCGACACCACCCGGCTCGGTGTCATGGGCCACTCGATGGGCGGCGGCGGCACGTTGCGCGCCGCCAGCCAGCGCCCCGCCCTGCAGGCGGCGATCCCGCTGACCGGCTGGCACACCACGAAGAACTGGTCGTCGGTGCGCGTGCCGACGCTCGTGGTCGGCGCGGAGGACGACTCGATCGCACCGGTCGCGTCGCACTCGGAGCCGTTCTACACGTCGCTGCCGTCCACGCTCGACAAGGCGTACCTGGAGCTCAACAACGCGAACCACTTCGCGCCGAACTCGAACAACACGACGATCGCGAAGTACAGCATCTCGTGGCTCAAGCGGTTCATCGACAACGACACCCGCTACGAGCAGTTCCTCTGCCCGGCACCGGGCCGCAGCACCCTGATCGAGGAGTACCGCGACACCTGCCCGCACTCGTAACCCGGTCACGGGTCGCAGCGCCGCGACCCGCGCCACCCCGGCCTTCGCCCTCATCGGGTGGGGCCGGGGTTCGGCTGCTCTAGCTGACGTGCTCCTCCACGACCCACGACCGCGTCCGCGACCGGTCCAGGAACAACGCCTCGTCGGCGGCCACACCGGACCCCTCGGCGAGCGCGAGCGCGAGCCACCTCTGCCGGGTGGGCTCGTCGGCGAACCTCATGTGGGTGAGGACGTCGAACTCCACGTCGGCGGACTCCGGCAGGTAGTTGCGGGCGTAGTAGTCCGGCGGTGGTGCGACGCTGAGGACGAGCGGCACGTGGTGGTGCTCGTAGTAGTCGACGAACTCGGCTCGGGTGAACCCGCGGTGTGCCTTGAGCAGAGCCATGGTCGTGATCACGACGGGTGT
This sequence comes from Lentzea sp. NPDC037011, assembly GCF_055607425.1. NCBI lineage: Bacteria > Bacillati > Actinomycetota > Actinomycetes > Pseudonocardiales > Pseudonocardiaceae > Lentzea > Lentzea sp. NPDC037011. Next base: position 750,844 of record NZ_JBVJRT010000004.1, read on the forward strand.
CAGCTCTCCCAGACGATCGGCGACTTCACGTAGTCGTCGCCGCGGTTGTACTCGCCCGCGACGACCTTGGAGCCGTCCGTGGCCGCGGTCAGCACGCAGGTCTCGTACGTCTCGCCGGCGGCGGTGAACGTCTTCGGGGCGCTGGTGGAGTCGCAGTTCGGGGTGTCGCCGCTGATGATCACGCCGGTGCCCTTGCCGTCGGCGCCGAGACCGCGCAGGGAGATCGAGATGTAGCGCAGGTCGGTACCGCTCAGGTTCTCGACCTTCACCCGCAGGTAGAACGGCGTGATGCCCTTGGCCTTGTCGCCGAACTTCGCGAGGTCCTCCTTCGCGCCCTGCTCGATGGCGGTGAGGGTGACGGCCACGGTGCCGCTCTTGTCTCCGAGCGTGAAGGGGATGACCGCGCGGGAGCCGACCTTGAGCTTCGAACCGGGCGCGGTGACCTCGCCGCCGGCGGCGATCGGGGCGTTCGAGGTGGAGCTGGGCTTCGAGGTGGTGCTGCTCGTCGTCTCCGCCGCGGTCGTGGTCTCGGCGGGCGTGGGAGAGCCGCTGGTCTCGGAGCCGCACGCCGACAGGAGCAAGCCCGCCGCGGCGACGATGATCAGGGAACGTCGGGCGTGCGTCACTGCGGAACTCCTCGCTGCGGAACCTGGGGCTGCCCAGCAGGCTAGGTCGCGGGTGGACGGTCCGGTATCGGTCGTTCGCACCACACGCGACTCACAGGTCGTCGAGCCCGATCAGACCGTCCTGGATGGCCCGTGCCACGAGCGCCGCCTTCGTGGGCGCCTGCCGGCCGATCGCCGCGTACTTCACCCTGATCCGCTCCAGGTGCGAGTTCACCGTGCTGAGCGCGATGTTGAGCCGTTGCGCCACGAACTCCTTCGACTCCGACTGGAACCACTCGACCAGCACCTCGGTCTCGCGCGGCGACAGCGCGGGCCGCGTCTCCGACCGGTCCCCCGCCAGCGCGCCCGCGAGTGCCGGCGGAGTGTAGGACTGCCCGTCCGCCGCCGCGCGCACGGCCTGCACGAGGTGCTCGGCGCCCTCGGCCTTCGTCAGGTAGCTGAGCGCGCCGAGCTCCAGGCACTGCAGGGCGATCTCGTCGTCGGCGCGCATGGAATACACGACGACCCGGCGACCGTCCTCGGCCAGCCTGCGCAGCTCCGCCGTCGCGGGCGTGACACCGCCCAGGTGCAGGTCGAGCACGACCACGGCGTCCTGCGGCGCGGCCCAGGCGACCTCGACGTCCTCCCCGCTGCCCACGAGCGCGATCGGTGGCTCCGCTGTGGACAGCCAGTGCGCGACCCCCGCCCGCACCACGGGGTGGTCGTCCACCACGACCGCCGTCACGTCGCCCGCCATCGCGCCTCGCTCCTCACCAGTCCGCTGTGGACGCTCGTCTCGACCGCGACCACCTCCGGCACGCCGTCGTGGTGCGGCAGCTCTCCCGGCGCGTCCGCCACCACCGCCACCCGCACCTCCGTGGCCGTGCGGAGCAGACTCACCTTCGCACGCCCACCGGCCACGGCGAGCGCACGGGCCATCGGCGCGACCAGCTCCCGCCGCACCTCCGTCGGCACCGGCGTGGCCGTGCCGCTGACCGCGAGCGACACCACCACCCCGCGCCGTTCCGCGACGTCCACACAGGCCGTCAGCTCGTGCAGCAACGGGTCCGGCACGTCGTCGTTCTCCGCGAACAACCGCCGCAGCTGCACCGCCGCCACCGAGCACCGCACCCGCGTCGGCTCGTCCGCGACGCTCACGACCTCGTCGGCGAGGTCCGCCAGCAGCGGCAGCACCGCCCCCAGCTGGCCCTCGAACCCGGCCCGCAGGTCCTGCTCCCGCTGCCGCGCCAACTCCTCCCGCGTGCGCGCCGCGTCGTGCTCGGCGGCCGCCTCCGCGGCGAGCCGCCCGTCCCGCAGGAGCACCCCCGTGATCACCATGACGCCGACCTGGAAGCTCGTGCCGCTGAGGATGACGACCCCCGCGGTACCCCCGTCGCCGTTGCCGGCGTGCAGGAACCACCCGACCGACAGGGCGAGGTGGGCGACGAGGGCGGCGACGAGGGGCCGGGGCCGTTCGACGAGGACGAGCAGCAGGTACCAGCCGATGAGCCCGAACGCCCAGTCCTGCGACCCGAGCGGCGTGCCGGCGGCCTGGGCGGTGGTGGCGAGGACCGACGCCACCAGGACCACGGCGGTGAGCCCCGCGGCCACCGCGGTGCCGAGCTGGGCGCGACCGGCGGCGACGTGGCCGCCGACGATCGCGAGGACCGCGGTCAGGAGGGTGTACGCGGTCCACGCGGTGGTGGAGCCGGGGCCGATGGCCAGGGACGGGAGGGTGAGGACCAGTTGGATGGCGGTGACGACGACCAGCAGGACCTGGCGGGTGGTGGTGACGACGGCGAGATCGGTCATCGCCCACCGGCCCGGTCGGGGGCTGCGGAGTGGTCGGGGGTTCCGGGCGGGTCGAGGGTTGCGGGGCGGTCGAGGGCTGCCGCGTGGTCGGCCGGGCTTTTGCCGGCGGTCCACGCCAGCCGAACCGTCGTCCCCGCTCCCGGCACCGAGTCGATCTCCACCGACCCGCCGACGGCGCGCACCCGTTCCACGACGGACTCCCGCACCCCGCGCCGGTGCGGCGCGACGTCCGCCGGCACGAACCCCGGGCCGTCGTCGCGCACCACCACGGTGGCGCCACCGTCCACCCGCGACACGACCACGTCCGCGGTCGCGCCGGGTGCGTGCCGGGCCACGTTCGTCAGCAGCTCCCGCACGGACCGCACGAACGCCAGCGCCACCACGGCGGGCACCGGCACGGCCTCCACCGGCGCGACCGCGACCCGCGCGTCGACCTGGCCCCCGGCCACCGCCGACCCGGCCGCAACCCGCACCCCAACACGGTCCCCGGCCGCCACCCGCACCCCGGCCCGGTCCCGCCCCACCGCCACGACCGCGCCCCGCGCGTCGACCTGGTCCCCGGCCACCGCCGACCCGGCCGCCACCCGCACCCCGGCCCGGTCCCGCCCCACCGCCACGAGCGCCGCACCGAGGTCGACCGTCCCCTGGGCGTTGTCCCGCTCGGCCAGCACCACCAGGTCCCGCCGGGCCTGCGCGGCCACGGCCGAGGGCTCACCGCCATGCGCCGCCATGAGGAAGGTCGCCGCCGCCGTGTCGTGCAGCAACGCCAGGTACTCGCGTTCCCGCCGGCTGCGGTCCAGCGCCACGGCCGCCGCCCGGTTCTGCGAGGCGGCGCGTTCGCGCAGAACGTCGACGCGGCGGCTGGAGCGGCGCAGGAGCTCGTAGGCGAGCCGGGCCAGCACCGACTCCAGCACCGCGCGCACCAGGACGTCCGGTCCGGCCGCCGTCACCGCCACGACCAGCAGCAACGCCGTCGCGGGCACGGTGACCCGCGGCGGGTGCTGCCACTGCCAGGTGATCAGGGTGGTGGTGAGGACGGTGAGCGTCCACTGCTCGACGGTGCCGCCCAGCACGACGAACAGCACCACCACCCGCGCGAACGCCACCGGCAGGGCCACACCGGGCAGGCGGAAGTCGGCGGCGGAGGTGAGCACGACGAACGCGAACAGCGTCCAGCCCGCCGCGGAGCCCGCGGACAGCGCGCCGAAGAGGCTGATCAGGACGACACCGGCGCCGCGGACGGGACCCGCGAGGCGGGACACCGTCGCGAGGAGCCTCGCCTCCAGCAGCACGCCCGGCATTGTGCCAGGTCAGCTCTCGTGCGCCGCGGCGGTCAGGCGGCGGTGTCCCTGGTGCGCCGGACCGCGACCACGATCAACGCGATCAGGCCGAACAGGGGGATCGTGCTGATCGCCCAGGACAGGCCCATCGGCGGGCCGGGCTGTTCCATCACCTGGAGGTTCTTCAGCTCACCGGTGCCGGTGCCGGCCGGTCCGGTGATGTCGAACCGCATCGCCCACGTCCCCGGCACGGGCAGCGCCTGCACGTCCAGTCCCCACACCTCGCGCTTGCGGGGGTGGCGGGCCAGCGGGTCGTCGCCGACCACCTTGTCGGCGTGCACCAGCGTCAGCGTGCCCTGCTTGCCGGTGATGCCGTCCTCGGGCGCGAACGTGAAGTCCAGCGACTGCATGGCCTTGAGCGGCCAGGTGCTGAACCCGACGGTCAGGTCGTACGGGCCGGCCTTGACCTTCTCGGTGTGCACGACGTTCACCGGTTCGAAGGCCAGCGCCGGGGCGGCGAGACCGAACAGCAGGGCGGCCGCACCGGCCAGTCCCAGCACCGTCTTACGCATGGCTGTTCTCCTTTGCCGGCGCCAGGTGGCGCAGCGTGCGGCCGAAGCGGCGGCCGGCCAGGCCGGCGAGGGCGCCGAAGACCGCGCCGGCGGCGATGGTGGCGAGGTAGCGGTCGGTCGCGGGGAACCGGCCGTCGCCGAAGACGAGGATGCGCTGCACCGGCGCGCAGGCCGTGATGAGCACGCCGCCGAGCGCGCCGGGGACCCACGCGGGCAGTCGGTGCAGCAGCTCGGCGGCGACCCCGACGAGGACCAGCGCCATCGGGATCATGTTGGGCAGCGCGGGAACGCCGTCGGTGTAGTCGCGCAGCGGCAGCCCGGTGGCGGAGGCGTAGACCTCGGTCGCCCACGGCGAGAACCACCAGAACACCGCCTGCAGCGCCGCGACCACCACCGCGACGGCGAGCGCCCCACCGCGGCGGTTCAGCGCGTTGCCCGCCATGAACAGGATCAGCACGGAGAAGAACGCGGCGCCGACGTTGATCGAGTTCACGACCCCGTTCGGCAGCGCCTGCAGGCCGATGACGGTCACCATGCTGAACGCGAGCAGCACCGCCGAGGCGCCGACCACGCCGTAGGCACCCCACGGCCGGTCACGGGCGACGGCGAACACCATCACCGCGCCGACCATCGTGATCGAGATCGACAGCAGCAGGCCGATGTGCGGCGGCGAGGCGATCACCGCGTCGAAGCCGTACAGGCTGTGCCACCACTGGTCCCACAGCCCGTAGACGAGGAACAGCGCCGCGCCGATGCCGGAGATCAGGTAGCCGACGGGTGCGGAGAACGTGCGGCCGAAGACGCCGACAGCGCGGCCGCCGACGATCGGGTCGACGTGCCGGTCGCGCTTCGCGGCGGCCGTCGTCATCAGCACGACGGCGAGGCTCGCCAGGCCCGAGATCGCGCTGCCCGCGTACAGGAACAGGTGCGGCATCGTGAAGAACGTGTCGGGCCCGACGTCGGTGTGCCACTGGATGTCCCAGGTCAAGCCGATCAACGAGATCAGGGTGCCGCCGACCACGAGACCCGCCGGCACCACCCCCTTCGGGACGGTCCTGGCTGACGGTGCGGCCACCGTCGACGCCGTGATGTCCATCGTTCCTCCCCCTTCAGGTGAGCAGCAGCGGGATGACGACCCGCTGCTCGCTGAGTGACACGGTGATCTCCCACTGCCCGGCCATGAACAGGTCGACGGCGCCGACCCGGTAGTGGCCGGGTTCGAGCGGGGCCGCGGTGATCGGGGCGACCGCGTGGCCCATCTGCGGCATCGCCGGCTCGACCACCACCTCGCCGTGGGCGGGGCTGCCGGACCGGTCGGTGATGCGCAGGTCGAACGAGTTGGTGCCGGTCCGCGTGCTCGTGGGCGTGAGGACGAACCGCAGCCGGTCGGTCTCGGCGAGGTGCGACTGCGCCTCGACGGTGCGCGGCCACAGCACGACGAGCACGCCCACCAGTGCGGCGACTCCGGCCAGCACGGCCACGACGTAGGTGCCCCTGGTGCGTTTCACTTGGTGGCGACCCCCTTCGCCGCGGGCACGTCGACGACCTTCGGCACGGTGACGATCGAGTAGTCCCGTTCGACCTGGATCCACACGAGGTAGCGGCCGGGCAACGGGAACGAGTAGGTGAACGGCACGTCCGGCCCGTAGGCCGCGACGCTCTCGTCGGGCTGGTCCGGCATGCCCGGCACCGGCGGGATCATCGAGTGCACGTGCGCCCAGATCGGTGCCTCGGCCACACCACCGGTGACGGGACCGTCGCCGACCGGACCGACGACGATCATGTGGCCGAGCATGCCCAGCCACGGTTGCAGGTCGCGCTCGCCGAAGCGGGCGGTGAGCGTGCTGGGCCGGCCCGCTTCCCGGAGGTCCACCGCCACGTCGGCCTTTCCGTCGTGGGCAACGGGAGAACCGGTGCCGGCGACGTCGATGCGGGAGCGCAGCAGCTGCACTCCCCCGCCGCGCCGGGCGATCTCCGCGGCGAGCGCGTGCACGCCCCGTTCCGCGCCGGACAGCCGGGTGCGGTACTCGCCCGGCCCGGTGCGGACCGGGTGCAGGTGCCGCAGCGCCCCGGTGGGCGACACCACGACGAGGTGCACGAACGCGTTGTCGTGCACCAGCAGGTCGTCCACCGGTCGGCCGGACGAGCCGTCGGTCAGGTCCAGCACGAGGTCCGCGCCGTCCATGCGCGGCACCAGGTTCACCGGCGGCCGGGAGAAGTCCGTTGTGGACGTTCGTTGCCACGGGTCGAGCACGGTGTCGTAGGTGGGGTCGAGCTGCGCGCCGGGTGCCGGTGCCGGGGGGATGCTCGGTGCGAGCAGCGCCGCCGTCACCGCGACGGCCACGGCCGCGACCATCCCGCCGGCCGGCACGAGGGCCAGCGAGGGCATTCCCAGCACCGCCAGCACCAGCGCGGCGAACAGCAGCACGCCGGCCGCGATGAACCCGCCGTAGGTCGCGTTCTCCCACGGTGGTGCGACGTTGGCCGGCACGACGAACGGGATCGTCGCCTCGTCGACCACCAGCTCCCACGGGCCGGGCCGGTCGACCTCCACGACACCGGAGTGGAAGCCCGGCGTGGCACCGAGGACCACCTTCGCCGTGCTCGACCGGGCACCGGCGGCCCGCGCGGTCAGCGTGAGCTCGCCCGGCGGTGTGCCGGCGTGGGTGACCACGTCGACGTGCACCGGTCCGGGCACCTCCGCGACCCGCCGGATGATCACGGTCAGCTCGCGGTCGCCCAGGCTCTGCGCGACGTGCAGGTCGCTGCCCGACTGGGCACCGTCGGCCAGCGCGGGGGCCGCGACCGAGAAGACCGCCCCCAGCACCAGCAGCAGGATCGCACCACTTCGCTTCATCGTGACCGAAGATAGCGATCATGACCCGCGGGCCGCGTCACTGCGGGGTCGGAAACCGGGTCCCCCGCACGGGGGATTTCCGACCCCTGCACAGCGGGAGGAGCTCAGGGCGGCGATGCGGCAGGATCCACTGCGATGGACTCGATCAAACTGCCCCTGAAGCACCAGTCGCGACTGGTCGCGCTCGTCTGCATGGTCGCGGATGCCGGGTTCGTGGTGTACGACGCCTGCTCTGCCGGGCAGCTGGCCGTGGTGCTCGCCATGACCCTGGCCGTGGACGCGATGCTGGCCGGTCCCGCGCGGCTGTCCGGCTGGGTGGCGCTGGCGCAGGCGGCGGTTCCGGTGGTCATCCTCCTCACCATGGGCAGGGGCATCGACCACAACGACGCGGGCATGCTGATCGCCGGGTACCGCGCGGGGGCGTGGCTGCGCGGCGCACCGGCGTGGGCGTCGCTCGGCGTGCTGTCGGCCAGTCTCATGACGGCCCCGCTGGTGAACGAGTACGGCGTGACGATCGCGGTGCTGGTCGCGACCAAGGCGGCGGTGCTGCCGTGGCTCGTCGGCCGCTACACCACGGCCAGGCGCGCCTACCTGGCCGAGCTGGAGAAGCAGCGCGAGGTGGAGGAGCTGGACGCGCAGGCGGCGGTGACGAAGGCGATCACCGAGGAGCGCAGCGCGATCGCCCGCGACCTGCACGACGTGATCGTGCACCACGTCAGCGCCATCAACCTGCACGCGGGCGCCGCCCGGCTGGGCACCGTCGGCAGCAACCCGAAGCTCGCCACGTCGCTGCTCTCGGTCGAGACGGCCAGCCGCGCGGCCATGGTGGACCTGCGCCACCTGCTCGACCTTTTACACGGCACCAACGCGGAGGGCGCGCGCCAGCCGGGGCTGGACAACCTCGACGAGCTGTTCGACGGCGTGCGCGCGGCCGGCACGCCCGCGCGGTTGCTGGTGCGCGGCCAGCACCGGGAGATCCCGGAGTCGTTGGACGTCACCGTGTACCGGATCATCCAGGAGATGCTCACCAACGCGCTGCGGCACGGCGACGCGTCCGGGGTGACGGTGACCCTGGAGTACGCGCCGCGCGCGCTGACCGTGACCGCCGAGAACACCGCCGGCTCCGGCACCGGCCACTCCGGCTCCGTGCGCCGCGGCCTGGTCGGCATCCGCAACCGCGCGGGCATGTTCGCGGGCACCACCCAGTCAGGTCTGGAACCGGACGGCCGGACCTGGCGCACCGCCGTCACGTTCCCCCTGGAGGCGTCATGACCCTGTCGGTGCTGGTCGCCGACGACCACGCGATGCTGCGCTCCGGCATGCGCGCGATCTTCGAGACGCAGGCCGACCTGCGGTGCGTCGGCGAGGTCGCCGACGGCAGGGCCGCGGTGGCCGAGGTGGCGCGGCTGCGCCCGGACGTGGCCGTGCTCGACATCCGCATGCCGAAGCTCGACGGCCTCGGCGCGACCGAGCAGATCCTGGCCGACCCCGGCAACCGCACGAAGGTGCTGCTGCTGACCACCTACGACTCCGACGAGTACGTCTACCGGGCGCTGAACGCCGGTGCGAGCGGTTTCTTGCTGAAGTCGCTGCCGCCGGAGGAGCTGATCTCCGCGGTGCGGGTGGCGGCGCGCGGGGACGCGTTGATCGACCCGTCGGTGACGCAGCGGCTGATCGCGCGGTTCGCCGTGAGCCTCGCCCCTCCCCCGACGCCGCCGGAGCTGGCGCTGCTGACCGCGCGGGAACGCGAGGTGCTGCAACTCGTCGCGGCGGCGCACAGCAACGCCGAGATCGCGGCCCGGCTGCACGTCGGCGACGAGACGGTGAAGACGCACGTGTCGCGGGTGCTGGCAAAGCTGGGGCTGCGGGACCGCGTGCACGCCGTCGCCTACGCGCACATGAACGGGCTCGTGCGGCGCTCGTGAAATTCGCTGTCGCGTGGCGTGGCGCGGTGGTAGACAGCCGCCGTGCAGAATCCTCCGGCGTTCCCCGAACTGCTGCGGTCGATGGACGAACGCTCCACCGCCTTCCGCTCCGCGGTCGCCGCCGCACCCGACCTCGACGCGCAGGTACCGAGCTGTCCTGAGTGGACACTGCACGACCTGGCCCAGCACATCGGCGAGGGCCGGCGCGCCTGGGCCGCCACCGTCGCCGCGGGCCCCGGTGCTGCGGGGAGGTCACCCGCGGACGGGGTGGCGCCGCGGGACCGCGCCGAGCTGGACGCGTGGCTCGCCGAGTCGACCGAGCTGCTGCTGGCCGCGCTGCGGGAAGCGGGTCCCGACCGCGGGTGCTGGGTGTGGTGGACCGGCTCGCAGTCGCCGGCGACCTGCGGAGCCGTTGCGCGGCACCAGCTCCAGCAGCTCGCCGTGCACACCTACGACGCGCAGCTCACCATCGGCGCACCGCAGCCGTTGCCCTCCGACGTGGCGCTCGACGGTGTCGACGAGTTCCAGCGCACCTGCGTGGCGACGACGAGCCCGTGGCCCCACGAGCCCGCGGTGGTCGACTACCGCGCCACCGAGGGCCGGTCGTGGCGGGTGCGGCTCTCCGCGGAAGGGGCCCGCGTGATCACCGGCGAGGGCCCGGCCGACCTGACCGCGACGGGCACGGCGAGCGAGCTGGTGCTGGCGTTCTACGGCCGTGTCCCGGCGCAGGCGCTGGAGTTGGAGGGCGACGCGCGGATCTTCGACCGGCTGGCCGCCTGGGAACCCGCCTGAGGTCATCCCCTGGTCTGATCCGGACGTGCCGGGAGCAACGCCGCGCCACCGCCGCACGTCAGCCGATCATGACGTGGAAAGCACTCGGCGCGACCGCGGTCCTCTGCGCGACCCTCGTGACCCCCGCCCACGCCGCCGGCCAGGTGGTCACGCGGGTACCGGAAGCCGACCGGACAGCCGCGCTGGAGCACTGGACACCGGAGCGCGTGAAGGCCGTCGGAGAGGGCGAGGTCCCACCGGCCGAGACGATCGGCAGGCCGTACGCGGGGACGGCGCCCGCGGGGGTGGGGCGGTTGTTCACGTCGAGCTCCCGGGGTGAGGACCGCTCCTGCTCGGCGACGGTCGTGCCGAGCGCGAGCGGGGACGTCGTGCTCACGGCCGGGCACTGCGTCCACGGCGGCACGGACCGGCTGGGCCGGCCGATCACGATCGGCGCCGTGGTGTTCGTCCCCGGCTACGACCACGGAGCGGGCCCGGTGTTCGCGGCACGCGCGTTCGCCTGGCCGGACACCTACCGCGGGCCGTCGAGCGCAGAGGACGACTACGCCGTGGTCGCGCTCGACCCGGTGGGCGGCCGGCACGTCCGGGACGTGGCGGGTGCGCAGCGGGTGTCGTTCGACGAGGCCGGCTCACCGGTCGGCGCCACGCTGCTGGGCTACCCGGTCTCGGCGCTGAACCGGGGCGAGGCGCTGGTCGAGTGCGTGCGACCGGCGTCGTTGCGGGTCAACTCCGTCATGGCGGAGTGGCGGACGGACTGCGACCTGGCCGGGGGGACGAGCGGTGGGCCGTGGTTGCGCGACTTCGACGCGGCGACCGGGCAGGGGACGGTCTTCGCGGTCACCAGCAGGGGCACGATGAACGTCGACGGCGTCACGACGGACCTGAGCGGAGCGGCGTTCACCCCCGCCGTGCGCGCGTTGCACGAGAACGCGGGAAGGCTGTGACCGCGCGGGGGAAGGTCGAGCGCGACTGGTGGCTGCTGCTCGTCGCGCAGGCCATCAGCACGACGGGCACGCAGGTCACCGTCGTGCTGATCCCCGCCGTCGCCATCCTCGCGTTCGGCTCCGGCATCGGCTCGGCGACGCTGCTGCTGGTCGCCGAGTTCCTGCCGGCGGCGCTGCTCGGGCCGTTCGCGGGCGTGCTGATCGACCGGCTGAGGCCGCGCACCGTGCTCGTGGCCATGGACCTCGTCCGCACCGCCGCCCCGGCCGTGGTCGCGCTGGTCGTCGCGTCCGGGCTGCGGGACATCTGGGTGCTGTACGTGCTGGCCGCGGTCTTGGGTGTGGCGGGCGCGGTGTTCGACGCCGCCGCCGAGGCCGCGATCCCCGGTCTGGTGGCGCCCGACCGGCTGGACCGCGCGAACGCCACCCGGTCGGGGCTGCTCAACCTGGTCCGCGTCGCCGGTCCCGGACTGGGCGGCCTGATCATCGCGGTGGCCGCCTCCGAGCTCGCCCTGCTCGTCACCGCCGGCACGTTCTTCGCCTCGGCGGTGGTGCTCGTCGGAGCCACCTCCGCGACGCTGCTGACCTGGCGCTCGCCCGCGGCGGACGGTCCGTCCCTGGCCGACCAGCTGCGCGACGGCGTCCGGTACCTGCGCGGCGACCTGGTGCTGCGCCGGGCGGTCCTCGGCACGGCGACCATGAACCTCGCGGGCAGCGGCATCGGCGCGCTGTTCTTCGTGTACGCCTACCAGCAGCTGCGGCTCGGCCCGGACGAGGTCGGCCTGACGATGTCCGCGTTCAGCCTCGGCGCCGTGCTGGGCGCGGCCGGGTCGGCGTGGGTGACGCGCAGGCTGACCGCCGGTCTCGCCTGCGCGGTGTGCGCGGCCGTCGCGGCGGCCGCGCTCTTCCTGATCCCGGCCGCGGCGCTGGGCCTGGCGTTCCCGGTGCTGACGGTCTACCAGTTCGTCTTCGGCGCCGCCGCGACCGCGTGGGCGGTCATCCTGCTGACCCTGCGGCAACGCCGGACCGCGCCGGAGCTGCTCGGCCGGGTGGGCTCGCTGGTCGGCGCCGTCACCGTCGCCACGGTGCCGCTGGGTGCCGTGCTCGGGACGGCGCTCGCCGGGGCGGTCGGGCTCACCCCGGCGATGCTGCTGCTCGCCGTGCTCGCCGCGACCACCCCGGCGTTCTACCTCAGTCCCGGGTTCCGCTACGCCGACAGCCGCTGAGCAGCGAGCCGGCCGGAGATCAGCACCGGCGGGATGCCGACGCCGGGCGTGGTGCCGCTGCCGGCGAGCACCACGTTGCCGTCGCGGAACGGCAGGTTGCTCGGCCGGAACGGGCCGGTCTGCCCGAACGTGTGAGCGGCGGAGAACGGCGTGCCCGCCGCCTGGCCGTCCCTGGCCCAGTCGTCCGGCGTGATGACGGCGAGCGGTTCGGCGTCCACGACGAGCTTGCGCGCGGTCATCTCGGCGACCAGCTCCTCGGCGTAGCGCTCGGCCATCGCGTCCCAGCGGATCGGCGCCGCGTCGAGGTTCGGGCACGGCGCCAGCAGGTACTGCAGGTGCCGCCCCTGCGGTGCGAGGTCGGGGTCGGTCAGCGACGGGGTGGTCAGCAGCAGCGACGGGTCGCTCATCAGCCGGCCGCGCCGGATGATCTCGTCGAACGTCTCGTTCCACCGGTCGCCGAACGAGATCGTGTGGTGGGCGAGGTCGTCGGCGATGCGGCGGGCGCTCAGGTGCACCACGACCGCCGACGGCGACCAGCGCAACGGCACCACCCGGCGCGGTTCGCCGCGCAGCAGGCGCGTGCTCTGCGCCGGGCCGGTCGCGAGCACCACCGCGTCGCACGGGAACCGCGCGTCGGCCGTGCGCACCGCCTGCACCCGGTGGCCGGTGCGATCGAGCTGCGTCACCTCGACGCCGTAGTGGAACTCCACGCCCGCGCGCGCCGCGGCGTCCGCGAGCGCCTGGGGCATGGCGCGCATGCCGCCCTTCGGGAACCACACGCCGGCGATGGTGTCCATGTAGGCGATGACGGCGTACGCGGCCAAGGCGTCCTTGGGCGCGACACCGGCGTAGAGCGCCTGGAACGTGAAGACCCGCTTCAGCCGTTCGTCGTGCAGGAACTTGCCCACCGCCCGGTCGAGCGACCCGAAGCCGCCGAGCCGGGTGAGCCGCAGCAGCTCCGGCCCCACCAGGTCGAGCGGGGAGTCGAAGCTCGAACCGATGAAGTTGTCCCGCTCGACCTCGTACAGCTCCTTGAGCCACGCCCGCAGGTCGCGGTAACCCTGCGCCTCGCGGCCGCCCGCGAAGTCGCGGACCGCCTGTTCCATCTGCTCGCCGTCGGTGTGCACGTCCAACGCCGACCCGTCGGAGAACGACGCCCGGTAGGCCGGGTGCAGCGGCAGCAGCTCGAGGTGGTCCTCCCGCCGCTGGCCCACGGCGGCGAACGCGTCGTCGAGCAGCTCCGGCATCGTCAGCACCGTCGGCCCGGTGTCGATCCGGTGCCCGTCCACGTCGAGCCGCCCCGCGAGCCCGCCGGGGTGCGGCAGGCGTTCCAGGACCGTCACCTCGTGCCCCGCACCGCGCAGGTGCAGCGCTGCCGACAACCCGGAGAGCCCGGCACCGACCACGACCACCCGGTCGGTGCGGCCCTTCACCACGTTCACCACTGCCCGGTCACGCCTTCCGCACGGTGGCCTTGCCGGCCAGCCTGATCAACTCGCGTTTCGCATCGGGGTCGATGCCCGCCCGGTCGAGCGCCATCAGCGCGTTCGCCGACAGCACGTCGATGTGCTCCTCCACCGCGTCGACGGCACCGAGCTCGACCAGCAGCTCGCACACCCGTTCCACCAAAGTGTCGTTCACCGGCCCGGTGAGGCTGCGCCGCAGCACCGCCGCCGACCCGTTCGTGGCACGGGACAGCGCGATCGCCATCAACGCCGTCCGCTTGCCCTCGCGCAGGTCCTCGCCCACCGGCTTGCCGGTGACCGCCGGGTCGCCGAACACGCCGATGAGGTCGTCACGCAGCTGGAACGCGATGCCGATGTCGCGGCCGAACTCGCGCAGGCACGCCACGGTGTCCGGACCGGCGCCGGCGATCGCCGCACCGAGCTGCAGCGGCCGTTCCACGGTGTAGGCGGCGGTCTTGAGCGCCGCAACCCGCAGCGCCTGCTCCAGCGACTCCTCCCGGCGCGCGACACCGAGCAGGTCGAGGTGCTGGCCCGCCATCATCTCGGTGCGCATCGCCTGCCACGGCACCCACGCGCGCTGCAGCGCCGCCGGGGAGAGCCCCGCGGTCACGAGCGCGTCGTCGGCCCAGGCGAGGGCGAGGTCGCCCACGAGCACCGCGGCCGAGTCGCCGTACTGGCGGGCACTTCCGGCCCAGCGCGACCGGCGGTGCCGCAGTGCGAACAGCTCGTGCACCGACGGCCGGCCGCGCCGCATCGTGGAGCGGTCCATCACGTCGTCGTGCGCCAGAGCGCAACATTGCAGCAACTCCAGGCAAACCAGGGCGCGCACGACGGCGTCCCGCTCCCCTCCCCCCGCGGCGCGCCAGCCCTCCCAGGCGAACCGCGGCCGGATCCTCTTCCCTCCCGCGGCGAGCATCGCGTGCAGCTCGCCGGCGAGCTCCGGCACCACGTCCGGGCGGTCGGCGAGGAACTCGTGCAACGCCGCGTCGAACAGGGCGGCGAAGTCGTCCACCCGCGACATGCGGGTGTCCACGCTGGTCAGCAGCGACATCGTCGCCCCTCTCGGCGGTCGGTCCTGGTCAGGTAAATGGAGCTAATCAGCGCCGCAGCGGCTTCGCATGATGAGCGTGGTCGTTGTGCACGGCGACACAGCCGGTTCTAGCGTGGGCACATGTCCGCAGACCGGGAGCTCGACGCCGCCGGCATCACCACACCTGCCCTGCGTGAGGCGTACCGGCGTTGCCGTGCGCTGAACGCGGAACACGGCCGCACCTACTACCTCGCAACACGGTTGCTCAGTCCGGAGCAACGCCCCGCCGTCCACGCGCTGTACGGGTTCGCCCGCTGGGTCGACGACATCGTCGACGACCTCCACAGTGGACTCGACCGGAAGCAGGCCGCCCTCGCCGAGGCCGAGCGGAACCTGGAGGTCGCCCTGCGCGACGGCGCCTCCACTGACCCGGTGATGTCCGCCCTGCTCGACACCGCACACCGCTACGAGATCCCGCACGTCCACTTCCGCGACTTCATGACGTCCATGCGCATGGACCTGACCACCACCGACTACCCCACCTTCTCCGATCTAAAGACGTACGTGCACGGTTCCGCCGCGGTGATCGGCCTGCAGGTGCTGCCGGTGCTCGGCACGAGCGTGCCGCGCGCGGAGGCGGAACCCGCCGCCGCCGCGCTCGGCGTCGCGTTCCAGCTGACGAACTTCATCCGCGACGTCGGCGAGGACCTCGACCGCGGCCGGGTCTACCTGCCGGCGGACGAGCTCGCGGCGTTCGGCGTCGACCGCGAGCGGCTGGTGCACGCGCGCAAGACCGGCAAGGCCGACGAGCAGGTGCGGGCGGCGTTGCGCGACCAGGTGCAGCGGGCGAAGCGGGTGTACACGGAGGCGTGGCCGGGTATCGCGATGCTCGCGCCGCGTTCGCGCCCGTGTGTGTTGACGGCGTATCGGCTCTACGGCCGCATCCTCGACCTCGTGGAGGAGGCGGACTGCGACGTGCTGTCCCGGCGCGTCGTGGTGTCCAACGGCAGGCGGCTCGCCGTCGCGCTCCCGGCGCTGGCCAGGGCGGTGTTCGCCCGTGCGGCCTGATGGAGGGAAAGCCATGCGCGACCGGATTCCACTGCGCGTCTACTCGAGCCCGCCGTGGCGCGAGCAGCGCCCGACGTGGCAGGACGCCAAGCCCGCGCTGATCGAGGCGGCGCTCAAGCGCGCCACCGCCCGCCCGTCGGGCAACTGGTTCGTCGCGGGGGCGAGCGGGGACGTCGAGCGCGGCAAGGTCTGCGGCCGCACGATCGCCGGGCAGGAGGTCGTGCTCTGGCGCGGGCCGCGGGGCGTGCTGATGGCGGGTTCCGGGTCGTGCCCGCACCTGGGTGCGCCGCTGTGCGACGGTGCCGTGGCCGAGGGCAGGCTGATCTGCCGCTGGCACGGCCTCGCGCTGGAGGGCAAGAAGTTCGGCGCGTGGGCGCCCTACCCGGCGCACGACGACGGCGTGCTGGTGTGGGTGCGGCTGGACGAGGCCGGTGGCGAGGAGCCGCTGCCGGCGCCGGTGCTGCCGCAGCGCCCGCCTGCCGGTGCGATCGACGCCGTGGCCACGCTGATCGGCCGTTGCGACCCGGAGGACGTGGTCGCGAACCGGCTCGACCCGTGGCACGGCGCGTGGTTCCACCCGTACTCGTTCGCGAACCTCAAGGTCGTCGAGACGCCGACCGAGGAGGACGACAGGTTCCTCGTCGAGGTCACGTTCCGGCTCGCCGGCCGGGTCGGGGTGCCGGTGGTCGCGGCGTTCACCTGCCCGGAGCCGCGGACGGTGGTGATGCACATCGTCGAGGGCGAGGGCGAGGGCAGCGTCGTCGAGACGCACGCGACCCCGATCCGCGAGGGCCGCACCGCGGTCGTGGAGGCGACCATCGCGCACTCCGACCGGCCCGGTTTCGCGCTGGCGCGGCCGGTGGCCGGTGCGCTGCGCCCGATGATGCGCTGGGCGGCGGCCCGGTTGTGGCGCGACGACCTGGCCTACGCCGAACGCCGGTACGCCCTTCGGCGAAACGGGCGGTTCCCCGACTGAGCGAGTCGACTTGCACCGATTTTGAATCGAATTTAGGCTAGGAGGCGTCAGCGCGGTCAGACCCCGAAGAGGACGTGCGCCATGCCCGAACTGTCTCGTTTGCCCAGGCCTGTCACCGACTCGTGGGACTGGCAGCTCTCCGGCCTGTGCCGCGGCATGGACAGCGCCTACTTCTTCCACACGCCCAACGAGCGCGGCTCCGCGCGCGACCAGCGCGAAGCCGCGGCCAAGGCGATCTGCCAGCGCTGCCCGGTGATGGAGAAGTGCCGGTCGCACGCGTTGGAGGTGCAGGAGACGTTCGGCATCTGGGGCGGCCTCGGCGAGAGCGAGCTGAGGGCGATCCTCTCCGAGCGCTCCCGCCGGCGGTGACCTACGCACCCCGCGCTGTCGCCGCGATGCTCGGCGTCTCCCCTGTCACGTTGAGGACGTGGGACCAGCGCTACGGGCTGGGCCCCTCCGGGCGCACCGAGGGCGGCCACCGGCGGTACGAGGAGGCCGACGTCGAGGTGCTGCGCCGGATGGTCGCGCTGACCGGCCAGGGCGTCACCCCCGCGGCCGCGGCCGAGCTGGCGCAACGCGGACCGGCTGACCGGCGCGGCACCCCGCGCGCCCTGCTCGGCGCCGACGAGGCCGAGTCGGTCCGCCGCGGTTTCATCACCGCCGCGAAACGCCTCGACGAACCGCTGATGCTCGACCTCGCCGGCAAGCTCCTCACCGCCCACGGCGTGGTGGCCGCGTGGGAGCAGGTCTTCGCGCCGTGCCTGGTGGAACTGGGCCACATGGTCACCGAACGCGGCCGGGGCGTGGAGGTCGAGCACCTGGCGAGCTCCAGCCTGCTGCACGCGCTGCGCGGCGTCCCGGTGGCGAGCAGCCCCGGCGTGCTGGCCGCGCTGCTCTCGTGCGCCCCGGAGGAACAGCACGGCCTGGCGCTGGAGGCCCTCGGTGCCGCGCTGTCCGAGGAGGACGTGCTGTGGCGCAACCTCGGCGCCCGCGTACCCGCCCAGGCGCTGTACGACGCGGTGGTGCGGCTGCGCCCGGCCGTCGTGCTGGTGTGGGCGCACCGCCCCGACCTCGCCCGGCAGGTGCCGCTCACGAAGCTCGCCGAGCGGTCGAGCGCCCTGGTCGCGGTCGCCGGGCCCGGCTGGGCCGAGGTGGCGCTGCCGTCGTTCGTGCGGGCACCCGGCACGTTGAGCGAGGCCATCGACCTGGTGCTCCACCGCGTCCGCGGCTGACCCGCGTCCCTCTCACCGCGGCCAGGACGCGGGCTAGGAAGTCTTGTCCGCCCTCTCCCCTCCTTGCTGCCCAGGCGTCTGCAAGTACCACCAACACATGATCAAACCGTCGCTGACTACCACCAACACGGTCACCACCTGTCGAACCAGGTTCCAGGTCCGCGGACGGCCGGCGGCGCTGTTGGCAGTAGAAAAGTGCCTGTTGATGTTGAGTTGGAAGCTTCTATGTCAAGCGGTGGCGGGTAGTTGGGTGTTTGTGCTGCTCATGTCGGTTTTGAGTGCTGTGTAGACGATGTCGGAGAGGTGT